>NZ_JBIICD010000015.1:0-69242 GCF_044239045.1 Sphingorhabdus sp. | reverse complement strand
TTTGTCGAAGTCTTCTCCACCGAAACACGGGGAAAAGTAGGAGCCGAATGACCCGCAGCGAATTCGTTGTGGCTGCTTCCGTCAGGATCTGACCAGGTTGGCGAGTGCCACGTCCATCCGACTCCCACGCCGCATATGGCCGTGACCTTATCGAATTGCAAGACCGGTTGTGGGTTTTGACAAATGCCGCCGCAACGTTGGATTTAACTGGCCGCGACCCTAAGCGTTGCGCAAATACCAATCATAATCGATGCTCGGCACTTGTCCGAAATAGCGATCCTGTTCTACGCGCTTCACAATTGTGAACATGTCGACGAAACGATCGCCGAGATAGTCCCGCAACAATTTGGAGCCGTGGAAGCGGTCTACCGCGGCAAACCAATTGCTTGGTGGTTTATCATCGCCAGACCCATCACGGTCATAGCCATTGCCAACAACCGCTGGGCCGGGGTCAATCTGGTTCGCGATCCCATGATGCATACCCGACAATACACCCGCCACCGCAAGATAGGGGTTGGCATCGGCACCGCAGGCGCGGTGCTCAACATGGCGGCTTGAGGGTGGGCCAGCCGGAATGCGGAAGGATACGGTGCGGTTGTTGACGCCCCAGGTTGGCGCAACCGGCGCATAGCTGTTCGCCTTGAACCGACGATAACTGTTGGCATGCGGTGCAAACAGCGCAAAGCAATCCCCAACGCTGGCAATCATCCCGCCAATGGCATGGCGCAACATCGGCGTGCCTTCGGGGTCATCTGCGGCGAACAGGTTTTTGCCGTCTTTGTCGTTCATCGACACGTGGATATGCATGCCGGAGCCTGCCTGTTCGGCAAATGGTTTGGCCATGAACGTCGCCTCAAGGCCATGCGCCTGCGCCACGGCCTTGACGACGCGCTTGTACATGATCGCATCATCACAGGCGCGCAATACGTCGGGCTTATAGCGCAAAGTCAGCTCACATTGTCCGGGCGCAAATTCGGAGATTGCCGATTCCAACGGAAGCCCTTGAATATCGCATGTTTCATATAATTCATCGAAGAAAGGACGGAAATCATCAAGCTCACGCAGGCCATAGACTTCAACCATTTGCGGGGTTTCGCCGCTATATTCTGGCCGCGCTGGACGGATGGAGCCGTCGCGTGCGCGCTTTGGGTCCAGCAAGTAAAATTCCAGCTCCACTGCCAAAGCGGGCGTCAAGCCCATCTCGGCAAAACGGTCTACGACAAGGCCAAGCACATGGCGCGGGTCAAGATCATGCGGCTGGCCATCCAGTTCATAAAAATCGACCATGAATTGCGCGGCATTTTCACCCGCCCAAGGGGTCCGGACCAAGGTGCCGGGAATGGGCTTCATCGAACGGTCTGCGTCACCATCTTCCCACACAAGGCCCGTTTCGACCGTATCCTGCCCCGTGATATCGACCACAGCGATGGAGCCCGGGAAAAAGCGGCCGATTTCGTAAACGGACAACACCTCATGTTGGCGCAAGCGCTTGCCACGCGGGACACCGCCAAAGTCGGTGTAGATCATCTCTATCGAGTCGATATCAGGATGCGCGGCGAAAAATGCCTCAGCCTCGCTGCGTGGCGCGATGGTCGCGGATGATATTGCGCGTTTGATTGTCATGATGTCATTTCCGTCCGCCCGAATGTTCGAATACTAATAGCTCAGTCAGCGCATTGTTCAACTCCGCAGCGAGACGATCAACCTGCGCTGCTTGCGTCACCGGGCTGACCAGCATCATATTGTGGAAGGGTGCGAGCAAGATGCCCCGATTGGCGAGATAGAGGTGGATGCTACTCTCCAATGTATGATCCATCATTGCGCGCGCTTCGCTGCCATTGCGCGGCGGGACGGCCGAACAGCCCCATTCAACGCGCGCGCCGACATGGCTGACATGCCAATCCAGCCTATGCGCTGCAATCACTGAATGCAGCTGCGATACCAGTCGCTCCGTGATTGACAGCATATGGGCATAAGCATCCCGCGTAATCACCTGCCCCAACATCGCGTGCATCGCGCTAATGGCCAACGCATTGGCTGATAAGGTCGTGCCTATCCCGCTATGCCCCGGTGGACGTGATGCGTTGAGCGCCGCCATCCGTTCCGCAATGTCGGCCGTAAAGCCGTAAACCGCGCACGGCACGCCGCCGCCAATGGATTTGCCCACGACCAATATGTCGGGCATTGGTCCATGGGTGTTGCTATGTCCGCCATAGCCGGATGAAATCGTGTGCGTTTCGTCCAACACCAAAATCGTGCCGGTTTCATCGCAAAGCGCTCGCAATTCCGTCAGGAACTCCGGCGCATCACGTACCATGCCGATATTGGTCATCAACGGTTCCGCCAAGACGCATGCAATATCACCGCCACGCAAAGCAGCGGCCAACGCATCCACATCGTTAAATTCGATGACCACTGTCGTGGGCAGCAAGTCCTGCACTTGGCCAATCAAGCTTGGCCGGTTCACGGCTTGCCCATCGCGCAAATCGACAAAAACATCATCGACCGCGCCATGATAGCAGCCGTTGAATATCAAAATCTTGTCGCGTCCTGTAATCCCGCGACACCAGCGGATGACCGCGCGGTTCGCTTCGCTGGCTGTGGTGGTGACTTGCCATTGCGGCAGGCCAAACATCTCGGTGAGCATCGCCCCAAGCTCCGCGCCCTTTGCGGTAGGCAACATATAGCTTAATCCCTGCCCCGCTTGTTCGGCTATCGCCTTAGCGAGCGGTGCAGGTGAATGGCCAAACATGCTGGCGGTGTCGCCCAGGCAAAAGTCATCAAAGACCTGCCCGTCAATACTCGTCAGCGTCGCGCCAGAAGCCGTCTGAGCGACGATCGGGAACGGCGTGGACCAATCCAGCATCCAATGAAAGGGAACGCCCTGAAACCATCCCTGTGCCTTTTCCGCCTGCGCCTTTGATTTCGGGTTCGCGGCGATGAAATGCGCTACTTCGCGGTCGCGCATGTCGCTAATGGCTTGGCGATCGATCATAAACGGTCCCGCATCGCGTAATAGAGCAACCCAAGCGTTGCCAATGGTCGTGACAGCCATTTTCCACCGGGGAAGCGGCTGTGCGGCAAGTTCGCGAATAAATCAAAGCGTGACATTGTGCCAACCACCGCCTCTGCCATCAATTCCCCTGCCAGCGTTGTCACAAGCGCACCATGGCCAGAAAAACCATGCGCGTAAAACACATTTCCTGTTCGCCCCATATGCGGAAGCCGGTTCATGGTGACGCCAACGGCACCGCCCCACGCATAATCAATGGGTATTTGGGCTAGCGACGGAAACACCTGCACCATATGTTTGCGCACAAATGCCGCTATGTCTTTGGGCGGTTGCTGCACATATTTCTCGCCACCGCCGAAAATCAGGCGCTTGTCTGCGCTTAAGCGGAAATAGTTCAGAACGAACCTGCTGTCGGCAATCGCCGCATCGCTGGGGAGTAACTGATCAGCATCAGGCAGCGGCGCAGTCGCGATGTTATAATTCATAATAGGGACGGTGTAGCCGCTCAACTCGGGCGCGATACCCCCCGTCCAAGTGTCCGCGGCCATGATGACATGCTTGGCGGTCAAAGCTCCTGCCCCTGCCCGTATCTCGACATGCGTTCCTCTATCGACAGGCGCTTGGGCTGCCGTATTTTCATATATCCGCACGCCAGCCTTTTGCGCCGCCTTTGCTAGGCCAAGTGCGTAATTCAACGGATGGAAATGCCCGCCTTGGGCGTCGTAAATGCCGCCGTGATACCCACCACCGTTAATATGCTGCCCGATATCCTTGGGCAGGACGATCTCCGCTTCCCAACTAAAATGCTTTGCCAAATACGCAGCATCGCGCCGCATAGTATCGAAATGCGCTGCCTTATACGCCGCTTCCAAATGCCCTACTTTTGCATCACACGGAATATGATGCTCGGCGATACGGCTCTTGACCCGGCCGACCGCGCTATATGCCAAATCGAATATAGCTTTCGCGCGCGCGCGGCCAAACTCGACGTCGATCTCGCGCATCGACCAGCGTAGGCCGGGGATGAGTTGCCCACCATTGCGCCCCGAAGCGCCAAAGCCAATGCTATTGGCCTCAAGCAATATAACCGAAAGGCCTTTTTCGGCGCAGGCCAAAGCAGCAGACAGGCCGGAAAATCCGCCGCCGATAACGGCTATGTCGCAGTCTTCTGCAGAAGCCAAGGAAGCTTGCGTTTCCCAAGCCTGTGCTGTCGCCGCGTAATAGCTGTTGGCTAGGTCACTCGAAGCTCTCATTTTCTTTCGTCACCCTGAACTTGGTTCAGGGTCCATTTATGCCTAAATAGCGACGCTTCGTTTTGCGGAATGGATGCTGAAACAAGCTCAGCATGACGAGATCTGCACGAAACTGACGTAACGCTCCGCATCACACCCTCAACAACAAATGCTCGCGCTCCCAGCTTGAAACAACTGACTGGTAATTGAACAATTCATAGTCCTTGACCGCATAGAAGATGTCGAAAAACTCTTCGCCAAGTAGATTGCGCACCGGTTTGCAGGCGCTGAAGCGATCCAAGGCCGCTTCCAAGGTGCGGGGCAAGGTACGGGCGCGGTTATAGGCGCTGCCCGTGATTGCTTTGGCAGGCACCATTCGCTCCACCATGCCGATATAGCCGCAGACCAAAGACGCCGCCATGGCGAGATAAGGGTTGGAATCTGCACCAGGTAGGCGGTTTTCGACGCGGCGGTTAGCCTTATCCGAAATAGGCACGCGGAAACCGCAGCTTCGATTATCTTCACCCCATTGGACATTAATCGGCGCGGCGCTGTCCGGGCGCATCCGTCGGAAGCTGTTCACATTGGGTGCCCATAATGGCGACACTTGCGGCATGAATTTTACAAGACCAGCAATGTAGCTGCGGAACAATGCGCTATCGCGGCCATTGGCGTTGGAAAAAAGGTTGCGGCCAGTTTCGGCATCTACGACCGATTGGTGAATATGCATGGCGCTGCCAGGTTGTTCCGCCATCGGGTTCGCCATGAAGGTGGCGTAGACCCCATGCTGTTTTGCGACCGCGCGGACAGTGCGTTTAAACAGGAACACTTGATCCGCCAGCTTTAACGGGTCGCCATGGATGAAGTTGACCTCAAGCTGCGCCGCACCCATTTCGTGGATCATCGTGTCGATATCGAGGCCCATCAACTCACAATCATCATAGATGTGGTCGATAATGTCCTCATATTCGTTCATCGCCTCCAACCCATAAGGCTGGCTTGCGGTTTCCGCACGTCCGCTGGAGCCGGTAGGCGGCACTAATGGAAAGTCCGGGTCTACATTTTGGCTGACAAGGTAAAATTCGACCTCAGGCGCCATAATTGGCTTCCATCCGCGATCGGCATACATCTTCAGCACTTTTTTCAATATCGCACGCGGGGCGATTTCGACCTCAGTGCCGTCACTATTCAGGACATCGGCAATCACGAAAGCGGTCGGTGATTTGAAGCCGGGGGCGACGCAGATTGTGTCGGGATCGGCAATCAGGATTTTGTCCGGATCCTTGTCCCAAATATCCGCAATGTCTTCAGGATAATGGCCATCAATGGTGCAGATGAAAACACTGCCCGGTATACGCAGCGATTTGTCACGGACCGATGAAAGGAATTTCTTTGCAGGCAAAACTTTGCCGCGCTGTACGCCGTTAATGTCGGGGACGATGCACTCGACCTCATCGATTTTGTGCTCAGCGATCCAATTCGCAAGATTGACGGACATTGTTTTTCACCAGTTTTTTGGAAGACTGATAAGCGCATGCCGGACTTGAAAGGTCAAGCCCGGCATGAATCTATTCCGTATTGGCCTGCGTTTTCGCGAGGCCTAAAACGCTTGAGGCGGTATCAGAAGCCGTAGCTTATCGAGAACACCACGCCAGCCGAGCTATCCTTGGGTGCAAAGATAGTCCTGCGGTTGGTGTCGACATAAGAGACACCCAATGTGAAACCAGCAACAGCGGCGTTCAGGCCAAGCGACCAATCTACCTTCTCACTGCCCGCCGTGAACGCGCCATCTTCTATGCCCATCGTACCTACGATCGAATACGGCGAATTTGGCACTGCGATGGTAGCATTTGTACCAAAATAGATATTGTCATCATTGCCGGTATTGTCTTGGCTAGGGACATAGCTCAATTGCACACCCACCGTTGCAGGGCCAAAGGTTGAACCAAGTTTCCCAGTGAACTCGACATAATTGACGTTCGAAACGCCTGGATACACATAATAAGTTGCACCAATGTCGTAGGTTAACGCGTCGCCGCCGCTAAACCCAGCGTAAAGGTCAAGCTCAACATCGTCCCCGTCATTCTCGGAGAGATTAGAACCCCAAGCGCCTACATATAGGCCGGACTCATGACTTACGGCCAGATAGGGCTGAACCGCAAAATCCTTATCGGAGAGCGATACGCCCCGAAAGCGATAGTCGGACATCAAAGCGACGCCGCCAGTTACATTGATCGGGCCAGCCGCTTCAGTGGCTTCATCTTGCGCGAAGGCAGGCGCCGACATTGCGATCGCGCTGACCGCGACGCTTAAGCTTGCCAACTTCAAAATGGAATTACGCATAATTTTACCCCTTCTTAGGTACAATAGATACTCGTCTGATAGCCGCGCATTGCGCCAGTATCGACAGTTGCCGTTCTCAACCCGCTAAATCTGTCTGCTCAAGCAATGGCTGGCTTTGCCTTTACCTATGCTTATCATTGTGCAGGTGCACAAAAACATCAAAGCATGCCCCAAGCAAGCAATTTTGTCGCAACATCCTTGTCCTTTTTTTGGCATGTGACAAAACAGTCACAGTCCTGACCTGCTCTAAGCACCATATGCGGCGCGTTAGTCGTCGCAATTCTACCCGCGCATGATCTTGCCGTTGAAGCCGCTTTATGTGTCAAAAAGACGAGGAGGCACTGCTCGGTTTACCACTTCGCGCAACGCAAATGCTGTTTCGATCCGTGCGACCCGCGGCAAGCGGGCGATCTCCTGCCGGTGAATGATTTCATAATCCTCGATCGATGCTGCGCGCACGACCAGGAGATAGTCATTCCGCCCACTCATAAGATGACACCGAATAGTAGACGGGCTGTTGACGACCGCCGCCTCAAACGCAGCCATCGCCTCCTCGCTTTGGCTGTCTAGGGTGATTGTGACCATCACCGTCGCCCCCAAACCCAATTTACGCAAGTTTACATCGGCGCGATAGCCGCGCAATATGCCTTCATCTTCCAAGGCTTTTTGCCGCCGCGCCGCCGCGCTTGGGGACAATCCTGCCGCCTCCCCCAGTTCCATCTGAGTCGCGCGGCCATTCGTCACTAACGCACCCAATAATTTACGATCTGTCCGATCAAGCTGCATATTATTTTCATCCATTTAAAGAAACGCGACGAATATATGCATCAATTGTTCAATTAAGTCGAATCTTTGCACAGTTTCGGCGTCACGACGATGCTAATCTTTCCCATATAATTATGAGGAGTAGAAAAGCATGCGTGTTGGCGTCCCGAGCGAAATCAAGGTTCATGAATATCGCGTTGGCCTAACGCCCGGCGCCGTCCGCGAATATGTGGCCGCTGGTCATCAGGTGGTGGTGCAATCAGGTGCCGGCGCTGGCATCATGGCAAATGACGACGCATATCGCGCCGCCGGGGCAGAAATCGTCACGACAGCACAAGAGATTTTCGCTGGCTGCGACATGATCGTTAAGGTCAAAGAACCCCAGCCTAGCGAATGGGTGCAGCTTCGCCCGGGCCAATTGCTTTTCACTTATTTGCATCTTGCGCCCGACCCCGAACAAGCAAAGGGCCTGATCGCCAGCGGGTGCACCGCCATTGCCTATGAGACCGTGACCGATGATCGTGGCGCCCTACCCCTGTTGGCACCCATGAGCGAAGTTGCAGGTCGCCTTGCCATTGAAGCCGCTGGCCAAGCCATGCGCCGCAGCGAAGGTGGTGCAGGCATTTTGCTTGGCGGGGTGCCGGGTGTGGCCGCTGGCCGAGTGGCTGTGCTTGGCGGCGGCGTAGTTGGCACACATGCCGCACGGATGGCTGTTGGCCTTGGCGCGGAGGTTACTATCGTTGACCGCTCGATCCCCCGCCTGCGCCAACTCGACGACATGTTCAACGGACGGGTGCGCACGCGCTATTCGACGCTTGAAGCTATCGACCACGAAATCAGCATTGCCGACGCGGTCATTGGCGCCGTGCTTATTCCAGGTGCAAGCGCGCCGCGCCTTGTGACTCGCGAAATGTTGAAGCGGATGAAGCCCGGCGCGGTCTTGGTCGATGTCGCTATTGACCAAGGTGGTTGCTTTGAAACATCGCACGCCACTACGCATGCCGAGCCCACTTATGTTGTTGATGGCATCATTCATTATTGCGTCGCAAACATGCCAGGTGCGGTCCCGCAGACCAGCGCGGCCGCGCTCAACAATGCGACATTGCCTTATGGCTTGGCGCTTGCGAATAAGGGCATAGCAGCGCTGGAAAGCAGCACAGAAACGGGACGCGGCTTGCTCGCGGGCTTGAACGTGCATCAGGGTAAAGTTACAAGCCAAGCGGTTGCCGAAAGCCTCAGCCTTGCATTTGTTGCACCCGAAACGGCCCTCGCTGCGTGACTTGACCGCATGGCAGTGCTAACAGCATTGCATGGGTAAAGAGGGGCGCATTACAGCACATCAGATTGCGGCGATGCTTGGGGTATCGCAGCCCACGGTATCGCGTGCCTTGCGGGGGGATAAGAAAGTCAACGAAGCCACGCGCGCGCGCATCGTCGCGCTTGCAAACGAGCTCAATTATTCGGTTGACCATAACGCCCTTCGACTGCGCACGCAGCAGACATATTCCATCGCCCTTGTTATCCTGTGTCGGCAGGGTGAGAATAAAGCCAATATAAACCCGTTTTATCTGTCCTTATTGGGCTGCATTGCGGCCTCAGCTTCTGAACGCGGCTATAATCTGATCATCTCATTTCAGGACTCCCCAGCAAATTTCTTCGCCAATTACACCGGCAGCCGACAGTCCGATGGTCTGATAGTCATTGGCAGCGGTCAGAATATCGCAGGTTGGCAGTTTTTTGGTGAATATGCCCGGCACAAAACGCCGATGATCTGCTGGGGCGCCAGCAAAGAAGATCTGATTTCGATCAAAAGCGACAATGTGCAAGGCGCGCAACTGGCGATTGATCATTTGTTGCAAAAGGGTTGTAAAAATATTGCCTATATTGGCCCCACCAATAGCGAGCAGCCGCAATTTCAGGACCGGCTGACTACCTATATGGCGCAGATGGCCGATAAGGGGATGCCGCCCATTTGTCCGCCGCTCCCCGAAAACGCGGTGCGTGAAGACCAAGGCTACGCCGCAGTTCAGGACCTTATCCGCGACGAAATTGCTTTCGACGGTTTGTTCTGTGCGAATGATTTTATTGCGCTAGGCGCCATGCGCGCGCTCGAGGAATATAATATCAATATTGGTCAGGATGTGCGCGTCATCGGGTTTGATGGTATCGCGATGGGCGCTTATGCGCAGCCGCCACTGACAACGATTGAGCAGGATTATGTGCAAGCTGGCGAAATGCTGGTCGAAGCGTTGATCGCCGTGCTCAAAGGCGAAACGCCCAGCATTTCCCCTGTACCGGTCAGGCTGCTCACACGCGGAACAGCCTGAAGCCCGGTCGAATTACTAGGCGCGGGCTACCTCCAAGATACAGGCAACAAAGCCCTCAGGATCATCCTCCTGAATAAAATGCCCGCCATGCAAGCTGCGGTGATTTTGACCAGATGTGCCGGGTACGCGGCCTATAAAACGACTTTCCCCGCCACGAGTAATGCGGTCTTGATCAGAAAAGCAGCAGAGGAACGGCTTTTCCCATGTGTCGAAAACTTGCCAAGCCCGTTTCTGGTCCGGTACCGCAACATTGTTTTCAAAAGGTACAAAGCTTGGAAAAATCCGCGCGCCTGCCTTGAAGGAAGAATTCGGGAACGGCGCGTCATAAGCCGCAATCTCTTCTGGTGAGAGCCCGCGCTTGGTTCCTGCACTCACAATTTTACCAATCGGAAACACCGGGCTCCATTTCGAAAAGGCTCGCCAAATCGCAAATGCGCGCGGGGCGTCGCCGCCCTCAGGCAAGCCACCATTGGACAAAGCGACACCCGCAAAACGGTCGGGCATTTCTGCCACCAATCGAAGGCCAACCAACGACCCCCAATCCTGACATGCCAAGGTGACATTCTGCAGGTCCAACTGCTCAACCCAGCTGCGCATCCACGCCACATGGCGGGCATAGCTATAATCGCTTTGCGCCGCTGGCTTGTCCGATTTACCAAAGCCAATCAAGTCCGGCGCAACGACACGAAAACCGGCGGCGACCACGGGCGCAACCATCTTACGATACAGATAGGACCAGCTCGGTTCCCCATGCATCATCAACACCACAGGTGCGTCACGCGGCCCTTCGTCAATATAATGTACACGTAAGTTCGCGCTTGACAGTGCATCAGTGACGTCGAGATAATGTGGCGCAAACGGATAATCAGTTACGCCCTCAAATGCAGCCTCTGGCGTGCGCAAGACTTTCATAGCCATTCCCCCTGAAACAAATCTTGCGACCACGCGTGTCATATAATGACATGCGTATCAAGCAGTGACGGAGCTTTGCCTACGCATATTATCGCCATAGGCAAGGCCCGACAGAACAGCGGATGGTCACCCGCGATCTGGATGTTGCCCTTTATAACGCGGTTGACCGTGACTGCACCAAATTGTCCACGACCGATGGATCAGCCAAGGTCGAGATATCGCCTAAATTGGACACATCCCCTTCGGCAATTTTGCGCAATATCCGGCGCATGATTTTTCCCGATCGTGTTTTCGGTAAACCCGGCGCAAAATGAATGACATCTGGCGTTGCGATCGGTCCGATTTCATGGCGCACCCATTTGATGAGATCAGCCCGTATGTCCGCAGACTCCTCCTCATTCGCATTGAGCGTAACATAGGCGTAAATGCCCTGCCCTTTAATGTCGTGTGGAAAACCCACCACCGCCGCTTCGGCGACTTTGGCATGGGCGACGAGCGCGCTTTCGACTTCGGCCGTGCCCATACGGTGACCCGACACATTGATCACGTCGTCAACCCGCCCCGTAATCCAATAATCACCGTCGACATCGCGCCGACATCCATCGCCCGTGAAATATTTGCCGGGATAGGTGGTAAAATAAGTTTGGAAAAACCTATCATGATCGCCCCACACCGTGCGCATCTGCCCCGGCCAGCTGTCGATCATGCACAAATTGCCGTCCGTCGCGCCTTCCAACAGCTTACCTTCGCCGTCGACAAGCACCGGTTGCACACCAAACATCGGTTTTGATGCCGCACCCGGTTTCAACGCATGCGCGCCCGGTAAAGGCGTCATCATCGTCGCGCCCGTTTCGGTCTGCCAATAGGTGTCGACAATGGGGCAGCGGCCCTCGCCCACGACATGATAATACCATTCCCATGCTTCTGGATTGATCGGTTCCCCGACCGAGCCCAACAAACGCAATGAACTGCGTGAGGTTTTTTTCACCCAATCATCGCCTTCACGCATCAACGATCGCAAGGCCGTAGGCGCGCCGTAGAAAATATTAACCTTATGGCGATCAACGATTTGCCAGAACCGGCTGTGGTCGGGATAATTGGGAACCCCTTCAAACATAACGGTCGTCGCACCATTAGCGAGCGGGCCATAAACGACATAGCTATGGCCGGTAACCCAGCCAATGTCGGCAGCGCACCAATATATTTCGCCAGGCGTGTAGTTGAACACATAATGATGCGTCATCGTTGCCCATACCAGATAGCCGCCAGTCGTATGCAATACGCCCTTTGGTTTTCCGGTGGAGCCCGACGTGTATAAAATGAAAAGCGGGTCTTCTGCGCCCATGATTTCAGGCGCGCAATCACTTGGGACTGTTGCACGGACATCATGGTACCAGACATCCCGCGCGCCCAGCATATCAATGTCGTTTCCGACATGACGCACCACAAGGCAGGCCTTGACCGACGCGCAATGCATCAGCGCGGCGTCGACATTCTGTTTCAACGGCACCAGCTTCCCACCGCGCATGCCGGCATCGGCGGTGATGACAATGTTGGAATCGCAATCCTGAATGCGTCCTGCCAAGGCTTCAGGTGAAAAGCCACCAAAGACTATGGAATGGATGGCCCCAATACGCGTGCAGGCGAGCATAGCCATCGCCGCTTCGGGTATCATCGGCATATAGATGGTGATGCGGTCGCCCTTTTGTGCGCCTAATGCTTTCAAAGCGTTGGCCATGAGGCACACCTCGGCATGCAGCTCGCCAAAAGTGATCCGCCGTTGCTGCGACGGATCGTCACCTTCCCAGATGATCGCAATATCATCTTTGCGTTCCGGCAAATGGCGATCGATGCAGTTGGCGGAAACGTTCAACGCCCCATCCTCAAACCATTTGATGCCAAAATCGGCTTCGTGAAAACTCGTATTTTTCACTTTGGTAAAGGGCGTCATCCAGTCGAGCCGCTTTGCCTCTTCGCGCCAGAATGCATCCGGATCGCGTATGGATTGCGCATAAGCATCTTCATAGCCTGATGCAGTCACAAATGCTTTTTTCGCCCAGTCCGCGGGTACGGGATAAACGTCAGACATTTAGCTCTCCATAGTTCCTTGTAATGTGCGTAGACTATCCCAATAATCACGCCAACATGGCAAATAGATATGCCGCGCCACAAAGATAGCTCCCAAATGGCAATAAATTACGAGACTGGGTGAGCGTTGTCCGTGTCACTAAAATGAGGCACAAACCAATAGCACTAGCGCCCAGCAATATCATCGGCAGCGCCTGCCATCCGACCCATATTCCTAAAGCGCCAAAGAGCTTCGGGTCCCCGCCGCCCATGCCTTCATATCCGCGCCATCGTTTAAAGCCGACACGAATAGCTTCCAATGAAGCAAACCCTGCGACCATCCCCACGCCTCGATCGAACCAAGTGACTGATGGATTCAGCAGCAATCCCGCCAAAGGTCCAGCGATTGCCAGCAGGATAAGTAAGCGATCAGGTAGCCAGAAATGTCGCCAATCCAGGACAACAAGCGGGAGCAATAACCAACCAAAAACAGCCGCCCCAATCGCCTGAGTTGGCTGCAAAAACAGGATAGGAAAGGTGCCAACTAATATAGCCACAACTTCAACAATTAGAGGCATAGCTCCGATTTTCTCTCCGCAAGCCCTGCATTTTCCTTTGAGAAGGACGAAAGAGATAATAGGAATCAAATCATAGACGGCAATATTGCTGGCGCATTCGCCGCACCGCGAACGACCCGTACTGATGCTTTCGCCATTGGGCCATCGGCTGCATAATGCAGCGATAAAACTGCCCCAAACGGCGCCCAATAGCGCAAGATTTAAAGGCAAAAACCAGGACGGCATTGCCGTAATGGCATCGCGAAAATGTAACAGAACGTCGCTCAGAACCGACCCTTTTGGACCAGGCGGTAACCGCCCGCGACGGAACGAAATCCAGCGAGGTTCAACGCAGCCGCTTGGTCACCTCTGTCGCCGTTAAGCATAGCGGTCACGGTGTAGGAGCCATCTGCCGACAACCTTATGTCCGCGCGTTCCATCGCGGATTGGCTGACCAATGGCAGCAATAACTGTGCCCCATCGCAACGGGGTTGGCCCAGCATACCATTCTGTAAATTTAATCCTGGCATAGTGTCCGACAAAGTCAGTCGGACTTGCCCGCTTGCTTCCATGCAGCGGCCAGCGGCAAAACGCGCGGAAACGCCTTCAAATTGGATATTCTCAGCCGGAAACGGCGCAAACAGCGTGCCCACTGGCAAGGTTGCGGAAAGGTTGTTAACCGACACACCATTTAAGCCACGAGATACAGACCCGCTTATGCCGGGCACAAATTGTGCATTGCCCCGTGACAACAATATTTCTGCACGGCCCATAAACAGCGGGACGAACAATAAACGTGCATTCACGTCGCCCACGGGCAATTTGCCAAGGCGCAAGTCGCGGATAGACCCGTCCCAAATTATGCCATCAACTTTACGGGCCGTTACCCCGTCACCCGCGACTATTGTCCGCAAGGGCATGAATATTATCACAGCAACAGCCAATGCTGCGACCGAAGCAATCGCAAAGCGCCGTTTCATGGAGCGCTCATCTGCAACTGCGCATCCACCGTTACGGTGCTGTTTGCGCCCGGACGCAATGTTACGGCGCGCACCGCAACATTCTGACCCTCAAGCTCAGTCAACCACGAAAGCAATGCGGGCGCCCGCGCTTGATCAATGCGGAAACTTATTTGACCTGGGGCGCCATTGCCCGATTTAACGAGATCAAATCCCTTTTCTGCTGCACTTTGCGTTATCAACATGTCAATATCCGCCGTTGCTGTGGAACGCGGTCCCGTCTGCTGCTGCGCTGCATCCACCGAAGCGATTATCCGCCCGCGCCGCTGGACCGCCTCTTCATGATCAAGTCTTGCCTGATCAATGGTCGACAATATGGGCATTAAAATTCCAAAAATGGCCACCACAAGAGCGGTGAGCACGCCCGCCGTTCCGAGAAGCCATTGCTCGCGCCGGGTTAGGGCCGCAAACCATATGCCAATTGCCGCTATCATGGCATCCTCACTGTCATGTCGACCAAAGTCGCGCCAGTCGTGTCTTGACGGGGTGTTGCCGTAATGCGGAATCCGTCCTGCTGAATAGTGACAAGTGCTTTGTTGATGTTATCCGCCGTGGGAGCGGCCAAAACCACAGTCAAAATGCCGTCCGGCGTGTATCGTAATTCCCGCACGGACACATTCGGCGAAGCCTTTACACTGCGCCACAAGGCGGCAGATAGGGACGCAAAGCTACCTTGCGTTTTACCCTGACGATTAAGCGACGCGGTCAGCATGCTCTCGGCCTGATCAATATCTTGAATGGCTGGATCAATTTTTTGTGCCGCAGCCAAGGCGGTGTTGTTTTCAGATGCAGTTGCAATCCAGTATTTCGTTAAAGTCGCAAGGGCGAGCAGCATTGTCACGACAACAAGCGCAGTCAAAAGCCGCCGCACCCAAAACTTTTGCTCTGGGGTTATCCAAGCTGCCCGTTCCCGTTTTGCGAACACGCCTTCACGCAAGTTCAGCAATGGCGCGGCGCTCGCGGAAAGTAGCATGGACTGAAGCGTGTCGGCATCAATCGTTTCGATAGGCGCGTCGCCAATGAATAGATCGCGCAACACGGCGTCATCCGGGATCGCAAATTGTGCACCGCGCACGACGGACAGGCTGTCCATTTCTGCCAGGAATACGCCATCTGATTGGATAGCCAGCGACAAAGCAAAGGGCAGAACGATGTCAGGGTTTAACCCCTGCACGGCAAGCCTATCTAACCCGCGCTGCATAACCTCAGGCGCGATTGTTGCTGTTGCCACCATGTCGTCATAATCTGCACCGGCGCTGCAATGCACGAGGCCCAGCGATTGTTCGGTTGCACGCAGCTTCGCAATGCTTTCGGCCTGACGCCCTTGCACATCGGGTAGAGTGAACCAATGACACCGCACGTCCTCCGGCGCGACAACTGCCATCACAGTCCGGTCGTCAACCGCCGGCTCGAAATGGGAAAGCGCACCTGCATCCTGCCAAACGCCCTCGATGACCCGAAAAACAATTGGATCATCCAGCTCAGACGTCGGGAAACGTGTAATGACCAATGTCATTCCTCTTCCCCCCAACTGCGCCAGACAACGCGCGCAGGCGCAGGGGACGCGACAATCATCGACTGTCCGGCAAGCTTGAGTTCGCCAAATGATACTATTGTGCTCAAAAGGAAGTAATTGCTTGTCAGTTTTACCTGCCCTTGAACCAGAGAAGACGGTTGCAGCGCGGCAATTTCAGGTGCCGCCCAGAATCGAATGAGGCTTCCATAGCCGCTCGACGGCCTCTTGGCGAGATAGCTGCGCGCTAAGGTCAAATTCATTTTTCCTGGCGGAAAAAGCATCGCCAGCAATGGTGCTTGTTCGGGTAGCAAGGTGTTAACATTCAACGGCGATAAAACGGGATCGGGCAGCGCGCAGATCCAATCCTGCAACTTCGCATAGATGGCAGGGGTCACCCCGTTCACCGCGCGCAACTCGCTTGGATGCGCATACAGCCCGTTCGCCGCAAGATACGGCGTTGCGAGAGAGCGATAGCCATCATCCTCCACGCCATTTGGCAAAGGCATGACATTGCTATCCGCCCAATCGGCGCTCGCCGCTGCAATAATGCGCGCGGTGTTTTCGTTGATGCCCAACCCGACCATTAACGATATCATCTGTTCTTGCCCAGCTGCACTCGCAACATATTGGCCACCCGTTTCAGTTACCAAACTGTTCAGATTGAAGCAGTTACCAGCATCGCGCACCGAAGCGGTGGCAGACCCTATCGGAATGGGAATAGTCTGCGGCTTGCCCAACCAATCCCCCGCTAATGTCGTTTGCGCGGCATCGCGTGCCACCAGATCCTCAATACGCGCAGACGCAATCGCCTCCGTCGCGTATGTAAACATCCGCGCCTGCGCCAGCGCGTTGCCATTGCCGGACAATCTGTTCGATAAACTAAGGCGATCAAGCGTCGTTGCCGCAATCACCGCCAGCACCGCCACCATCAGCAGTACAGACAGCAAGGCCGCGCCGCGCTCTGAAGGTTTTTGCGGCTTCATTCTGCGGCGCCTGTTTCAACGCTCGGCGGTGGAACGCGTGTTTGTGGTCCAACCAGGAAAAGCATGCGTTGCTCGGGCTTACCCGCCATATTGACGTTTAAGGCGATGGCGCGCGGCAAAGCGTCCGCATCGGCCGCAGTCCAATCATCGCGCCAAGCTCCCGTATCATCACGAAATTCGACCGTTGCAGACGTTACATTCTCTAACAAGACCGCCGCATCTGCAGGCGCTGTTCCGTCCAGCATCGGCCAACTTAAACGCTTGAGCCCGCCGCCATCCAATACATAAGCCACGCGTTGTAGCCCTGCCCTTGGTGCCCCATCAAAGTTGGACCACCCTGCCCGCACAAAGCCAAATAGAGCCCCGGGGACGCTTGCCTCATTTTGGGTGAAGGCTGGGACGGGTTGACCGGATTGATCTCGCACAGGCCGCGCGATCGCCTGCGCTAGGTCGCCTTCCAAGCTATTGGTCAGGCGATTGGACAATGCCATTTCTTCAAGCCGATTTTTCACGGCAATTTGGGTGTCACTACCGGAACGGAGGAGCATCACGCCAGCTACCGAAATGAGCGCAAAAATCGCAAGCGCAACAAGCAACTCAATCAGGGTAAATCCTGCTTCAGAATGACGCGTCTGGGTCACTGTTCAACTGGCCTTGCAACCGTCAGGCGCGCCTTACGCAGTGCGGCATTACCCGTCCCGACCACATCAATTTCGACAGTTACCAGGCGGCTGTCATCGGTGGAATTTGCTGTAGCCGTCCATTTCCAATTTTGACCGCCGTTTAATTCTTCGCCGCGTGTTTCGCCGAGCGTTGGCGGCGTTGGGTTGGACAATATTTCCACGGCCACGTTTCGGGCCACTTGCCACGCCATATTGCTATCACCCAAATTGGATGTTGAACGCACAGAATATCCCTGCAGGCGTACCATAGCTAAGGCCGCGAGGCTGAAAATCGCCAGCGCAACCATGATTTCCAACAGCGTGAAGCCATTGCGCGGCAATGCAGATTTAACGGACAACGCGGATGTCCCCAGTTGCAGCGAGCTTTAGCGTGACCGTTACATTGTCACGCTTAATGGCAATATTGGCGGCGCTTGACGGCAGGCCAGTACTGTCGAAGGCGACCCGCAATTGCCGCGCGCCGGGCATCTGAACCGTTGTGCCACTTTTCCAGTCGGTGGTTGAAAATGGCGCCTCGGACAACGCAACCCAGTTCCCATTGTTGCGCGTTTCAAAACCATAGCCCGAAGGACGCACCGTGACGGCCATGGTGCGCGATTGCAATATGGCGTTATCGCGCAAGGCAGCAACGCGGGCGGCAAATTGCTCTGCCTCATCACGTACGCCACGTTCGGTCGAGCCAACGGACATAATAACGGCTGTGCTCGCTATGCCGATGATGAACAACACGACCATCAACTCGACTAAGCTGAAGCCGCGCGCATTATCCTGAACGATTTTAGGGACTGACGGCTTAGTCGCCGTAGATGTCGGCATTGTCATTCTCACCACCAGGCGCGCCATCGGCACCCAGTGAATAGATATCAAAGGCGCCGTTCTTTCCAGGCATGCTATACTGATAAGGGCGGTTCCAGGGGTCCATAGGCAGTTTCTTGATATAGCCTTCGCTGCGCATTCCCGTTGTCGGGGGCGTAACCAATGCCTGCAGACCCGCACCTGCGTCCGGGTAGGTTAGATTATCAAGGCGATAGGTTTCCATCGCCTGTCCCAATACGGCTATGTCTGCCCGTGCCTTTTGCACCATGGCTTTGTCCTGATTGGGTAGCACGTTAATAGCCACTACCGTCGTCAGCAGCGCCAAAATAAACAAAGTCACCATCATTTCAACTAAGGTAAAACCGTTGCGCTGCGCCTTCACTGCCTTGCGGCGGAACTTCGCTGGTGCCCGGCTGGTATCGGTGAAAAGATTAAAAAATAAGCGGAGCATATTCTATAGTCCCGTAAGATTCTGAAGTTGAAGAATAGGCAGCAATATTGCCAATATAATGACCGCAACCACGCCGCCCATGGCGACAATGATCAAGGGTTCCAGCAGCGACAAAGCGGTGCTGGTGAAGGTATCAAATTCGCGTTCCAGATATTCTGCAGCACGCTCCAGCATAATATCCAACTGCCCCGCGCTCTCGCCACTTGCCGTCAAATACACCAGCAAAGGCGGGAAAACGCCGCTGGCACGCATCGCACCGGACAGACTGCCGCCACTCCGCACAGTCTCCACTATCTCGTCATTAGCTGCCGACAGAATCTTGTTACGAATGGTGCCGCCCGTCAGACGCAAGCCCTCAAGCAACGGCAAGCGGCTTGCAACCATAGTGGCTAGTGTCCGCGCCATTCGTGCGGCATGCAGATTGCGCAACAGCTTTCCAAGTACCGGAATTCGCAAGATATTGCGGTCCACCGCCAAACGGAAAGCAGGCTGTTTTAACGCTTGCGTAAAAACCAACGCGCCCAGCACCGCGAGGATAATGAGCACCCAATAATAACTCGCCAAAAATGCCGAAATGCCAATCACTATACGTGTTATCAGCGGTAATTGTTGATCCACATTGTCGAATTGTTCAACGACGCGCGGCACGACGGACACCATAAGACCCATCACGACCAATAACGCCACAAGCGACAAGATTGCCGGATAAGCGAGCGCGCCAATCAACTTTCCCCGCATTTCCGCCTGCCGTTCGAGCAGCACAGCAAGCCGTTCGGTGATGAGCGGCAACGTGCCTGCGCCTTCCCCTGCAGCAATCATTGCGCGATACAGGGGGGGGAAGCTGTTGCTTTCGCGGCGCATAGCGTCGGACAATCGCTGGCCTTCAACAACGCCCGCGTGAACACCCGTCAAGATCTGGCGTACATGGGGTTGTTCGCTTTGCCTGCTAATTGTCCGCAGAGCTTCTTCCAAGGGTGATACTTGCGCCAAGGAAGACAATTGCCGCGTGAACAATGTCAGCTGCTTGGCGTTTAACCGTGGCTGCCGTTTCAGTGGTAGATTGGCAAGGACCGATACGCTCGCTTCGGCTGGCTGTACGCTCACAATATAGAGCTTTTTCGATACCAATTCTTCGCGTGCCAGTTCATCATTGGCCGCAGATATCCGCCCGCGCCGCTCGCGCCCGTCAGGGTCGATCGCGTGATACGCAAATTCAGGCATCAACGATGTCTTCACGGCGTGAAATGCGAATAGCTTCCTCTGGCGTGGTCTCTCCGCTCCGCACCAATTTACGCGCTGCGGCGCTTAAATTGGGTTGGTTCACAAACGCATGGCGCGCCAATATGGCTTCATCGCCACCATCATTGATCAAACGGCGGATGGTGTCGTCCACACGGACAGCCTCAAACACACCGATGCGGCCTAAAAAGCCGCTATTGTTACATTCAGGGCAGCCGACGGCTTTATAAACCGCCGTGCCCTTGTCAAAGCCAAGCAACGACGCGGCATTGCCATCGGCCTGAACTGTTTGGCGGCAATGCGGACACAGGCGGCGCACAAGCCGCTGCGCGATGACCGCGCGCAAGGTCGATGCCAGCAAGAAAGGCTCAACCTTCATATCGCGCATACGGGTAATGGCACCCAGCGCATCATTGGTGTGCACCGTGGTCAGCACCAAATGGCCGGTAAGTGCCGCTTGCACGGCAATATCAGCGGTTTCACGGTCCCGGATTTCGCCGACCATTACGACGTCAGGATCCTGCCGTAAAATCGCGCGCAAACCCGCGGCGAAGGTCATGCCTACTTTCGCATTAACCTGCGTCTGGCCAATGCCTTCAACGGCATATTCGACAGGATCTTCCACCGTCAATATGTTGCGGGAACCATCATTCAGACGCTTCAAGCCTGCATATAATGTGGTGGTCTTACCTGAACCCGTCGGGCCAGTGACCAGAATGATACCATTGGGTTCGGCCAACGCTTCGCGCAAGATTTTAAGGGTCTCTTCAGACATGCCCAGCAGATCAAGCGAAATTCCAGCGTTTTCGTTGTCGAGGATACGCATGACGACGCGCTCCCCTGCTCGGCTGGGTAAGGTCGACACACGAACATCGACCATCTTGCCGCCAAGCGTCAGGCCAATGCGGCCATCTTGCGGAATGCGGCGTTCCGCAATGTCTAGACGCGCCATGACCTTAATACGGCTAACGACAACAGGCGCGACGTTGGCGGGGAGCCGAAGCCGTTCCTGCAATACGCCATCGGCGCGCATACGGATCACAAGGCCTGTTTCATAAGGCTCGATATGAATATCCGAAACACCTTGCCGAACAGCCTCTGCGATGATGCCGTTAATCAACCGGATAACGGGCGCGTCATCGGCGCTGTCGAGCAAATCATCGGCGCTTGGTAACATATCGGACAGCAAATCGCCGTCGTTACTGCCGATTGAGCCTGCCATTGCGGCAGCACTTCCGTCCATGGCATAATGGTCAGACAGATACCGGTCGAAAGTCTGGTTATCAGCTATCTCTACATCAAATGGCATCGCCAAATAGCGCCGCACTTCGAGCAGCATCAGAGGATCCGCGCCTTCGCGCATCGCGACAATTAAACGCGCGTTGCTCTCATGACGCAACACCAGGCCGTGCGCCTTGGCAAAGGCATAAGGCAAATCCAGCATTGGCGTGATTTGGGCACCGGTGAGAGGAGCGCCTGCTTCGACGCCAGTTGCACCTTGTGGTCCTAACGCGCCCTGCGGATCGGTCATTATTGTCCATCCCCGCTGGGCGTTGATATGGCGCTCGCAGGCACATCCGCAGATTTGAGCGGACCAGCTGCTGGTTGTCGCGTCAGATTGCCGTCTGCGCCGATCATAATGTCGTTCGCCTGCGCCTTTGGTTCACTTGGCGGCTTAGCGCCCATATAGTCGCGCAACAATTCATCGATGCTTGGCTCCATATCGGGGTTACGCACCTTCTGCATATCGCGCACATAATCATAACGACGCGCGGTTAAACGATCGCCATCTTCGCGGCTGCGCAAGATTGTAGGCCGGATGAACACCATCAGGTTGGTTTTGCTGCGGCTGCGGCTGCGCGACTTAAACAGCTCACCAATCAGGGGAATGTCGCTCAGTAATGGAATACGCTCAATAGTGCGGCGTTCGTCATCATTAAGCAGCCCACCTATCGCCAACAATTGCCCGTCGCCGACCGTCAACGTTGTCTCGAATTCACGTTTGTTGAGGACAAGATCGTTCGACCGCGAAGACACAGGGCCCGCAACGCTCGATACTTCTTGCTTGAGGAAAAGCTTCACATCGCCTTGCGCGTTCACCTGCGGCGTGACCTCAAGCTTGATGCCGACTTCCTGCCTCTGCACGGTACGAAATGCGTTTTCAAAGTTTGCGGACAATTGCTCACCCGTGCTGACCGGTACTTCCTGGCCAACCAGAAACTTCGCCTTTTGGTTGTTAAGCGTTACAATGTGCGGCGTTGCCAAAAGGTTGGACTCCGTGTCCGCTGCAATTGCGTTGATGATGGTGCCAAAAATCGCATTGTTACCAATATCAAGCGCAAAGCCGCCAAATCCGCCCGTCGCGCTCAAAATAGATGCCGCAGCGGCTTCTTGCAGGCTGTCACCCAAGGCGCTGTTGGTGGCGGTAGTAGTGGTGTTACCATTCACCGTGGTCGTCGTGCGTGTCAGCTCCTCAGCCCCAACGGCCCCTGCTATGGTCAGTATGTTGGGCGAAGCGTTGGAGTAATTGGTCGCAGCAAACGGCGCATCTTTGCCCCCCACGAGGAATTGCACGCCAAGCTTTTTGGCGGCGTCATTTCCGATTTCCACCACAATGGCTTCCACCAGAACTTGCTCAGGCCGAGTATCCAATTGCCGGATCAATTCGCCCAAGCTGCGCTGCACGTCCGGATTGGCCGCGACGATGAGGGCATTTGTGCCTTCATAACGCGTCACAACAATAGGCCCGCGTCCGCCAATGCTGTTCGTGCCTCCGCCAGTTGTCGCAACGATTGGCGCGGACGAAGCAGCCTGCGTCGCGCCATTTGCAGCAGGAGCCACGGACGGCATGTCACTGCCTCGGGAGCCACCGCTTTGTCCGCCAATCAGCGACTGGACCGTTTCCAACAAAGTTTCGGCGTTCGCATGCTCAAGCCGATAGACGCGGATTTCCGCGCCAGATTGTGCACGGGCATCTAATTGTTTCGCCATTTCGGCAAAGCGCGCGACCGAATTGGGTTCGCCGCGCAAGGCAATTGCGTTACTGCTGTCGATGGCAGCAATCGACACCGGTGGTCGCGCGCCTTCGCCGCCACCTTGGCCGGCCAATCCTTGCAATGCCGTCGCAATTTCACGCGCACCCGCATTGTCCAGCGTCACAATCTGCGTAGCGGCGCTATCACGGTCAATCTGGCGGATCAGATCGCGGATCCGGCGGATATTGTCGGCATAATCCGCCACTACAAGGCTATTTGCGCTGCGGTTCGCCGTGAGAGAGCCTTCGCGGCTGATTAAGGGACGAAGCGTTTCCACCGCCGTTGTTGCGTCAATCGAGCGTAAACGGAACACTTCGGTTACAAACTGGCTGGCAGACTCGGCCCGGCTGCCGACGCGCGTTGGCTGCGTTGCCGCACCATCGGAAGGCTGAATGCGATATCCCCCGCCGCGCATGGGAATGGCAACAAGGCCATTGGCGCGCAGTGTGGACAAAAATACTTCAAAAAATTCCGAACGCGACAAGGGCCTGTCCGTCACAACCGACACCTTACCGTTGACGCGGCCATCGACGATGAACGTTTGCCCCGTCACGCGCGCAGCGTCCTGCACAAAGGCGCGGATGTCGGCGTCGCGGACGTTTAATGTCTGCTGCGCCGTCACTGGCGTTGTCAAAACAAGCGTGCTGCACGCCAACCATAAGGAGAATTTACGGATCACTATTGTTCCAGAATTAGAGCGATGGGGACCTTTGAGCCGCCGCGTTCGACTTCGACGCTAATACGGGCTCCAGGGCGAAATTGGGCAATGACATCTGTGGCTGATGAAACGGGGCGTCCATTGACGGCAACAACGACATCACCTGCTTGAAATCCAGCGAGCTTAAGCATCGTCCCGTCGTCTTGGGCTTTCAAGACAAGGCCGGTTACCCTGCCGCCTTCATTACGCGGGGCAAAGCCAATGGCCTTTTGCAGCGTTTGAGCGTTCAGTCCGCCCGAGGCAGGTGCAGCAGGTGCGGCCTGCGACGCAGCGCCGGATGGGCTAACGGTTTCAGCCGGCACCGACTGGTCCAGATACAGCGATTCTTTCACCCCGCCGCGCGATAAAATCACATGATCAAAAGCAACGGCGTCCAACGTTACGCCCGGCGCAACTTCTTCCCCCACGGCAAAGCTATTCTGGATACCATCTTCACCGGCAATGATGGCGGAACCACCGCCCGAGCTTTCATTGGAACGCACGCCAAACAACACCAGGCTTAAAGATGTGACATTTTGAGTGGTATCAACGGACGCTTCGGTGCGATAAAAAGGATCAAAGCTGCTGAAAAGCGTAAGCCGAGCCGATGGCGATAGAAGATTGACCGAAGGCGCGCGCCACCCAGCCAGCGGACCAACAGGTGTTACAACGACCCAAAAAAGCCGCGTCACTTGAACAGCCAGAAGGATAACAATCAAAACGATTAGGATATTGCCAATAGGCAACGAAGTTATCGTGCGAAATTGCACCCTAACCCTTTCTGCCAATGATCCAACCACAATACCCCCCTTGGCGACTCTACCGTTGATCTGAGAAGTAAGACCCCGTTGTGACCTAAAAGTGAAGTTAAAATGACAGTTTCGTGACCATCAATTCCTGTCACATGGATTTAGCACAAAACAACAGCGGCACGTTGATGACAACGCGCCGCCGAGAGTTAGGGGGCTGTGAATACCTTAAAAGTTAAAGCTTAGACCTATCGATGCGCTTACACCTGGGTCGTATTGGTTATAAATAATCCGGTTATCACCTGACTGTTGGAACTCGCTATATTTGGTCTTGGTCAAGTTACGCAATTCAAACTTTAAATCTGCTTCTTGTCCCGCCAGCTTCAAACCCTGACGTGCTACAAAATCAAGGCGGAAGCCTGGGCGCTCGATCACATCTGGCTGCGCAGGAGTGCCATTAATCCCTCGGCTGGTGACACGATCACTCGAATATGTCAGCAAAAACGTCATCTGCGAGAGCTTATCCATGTCCTCAATGCCGACCTGGAAGTTAACTATATGATCCGATTGTCCCGTAAGCGGCGAACCATCCTTGAAATAATCTGAAGCTATAGAGGAGAAAGCACCAAACACCGCGGTTTTATCGTCCGCGTTAACTTTAATGTTTGACTTGGTGTAGGTGTAGTTTGCAACCACCACCAACCGCCGTGTAGCAAAGAAATCGCTTCCGCTATAATTACTTAAATCGAAATATTTCTGTACATCGATCTCAGCCCCATAAAGCGAAGCCTCTGGTGCATTAGCAAAAGATGTTATGGAATCGCTCGAAACAAAAGCTTCAATCGGATTTTTTATCTTTTTGTAAAAGCCAGAGAAGGAAAAGCGCTGCTCGGGCGCAAAATAATACTCAAACCGTGCTTCACCATTATACAATTGGCTGTCGACCAAAAGTGGGTTTCCGCGATATCCGCGGTTCGTATCCGGATCGAAGAAAGGCTGGTTAATCAATTCACGGAACTGAGGCCGGGCAATCGTTTTGGAACCGCTAAGCCGCAATTTTATCTGGTCGGTCAAATCAGCAGTGATAGTAGCCGCTGGCAACCAATATTCCCGCATTAGTTCTGTCGCCGCACCAGATGCACCCGGTATCTTAAAAACCTGGATAGGTACGACGGACTGCTCCGCCTTTTCCCATCGAACGCCTGCGTCGATATTGAACTTATCGCCCAATTGCGCGTTCATTTTGCCATAGGCAGCCCATGTCTGCAATATGGCGGAAAACGCAGGATTACCTTCATCGCCCTCGAGAAAAGCAATATCATAAAAATCGATAATTTCTGGCTGCAATAAGAGATCAGCGCGCAGCATTCCTACGCCAGCGGGCAGATTACTTGCGTCATAGAAAAATTCACGACGTGAACTCACGCGATCTGTGTCAGTATAATTGCTGCCTACTGTAAAACTTACATCGGGCGTCAGCTTGTAGCTGACGTCGACACCGCCCGAGAGAAGCTCCTCAGTCAATTTTGAGAAAACTACGCGTGCATCGCCACGGTTACGGTTCAACACGTTTACGAAATAAGCACCAGTCGGGTCAGAAGCCGAATTGGTTCGGACATATTCAGTCGAAAGCTCATAAGGTGCATCACGTTGCGACTTTGCATATGCGGCACGCACGTCGATGTCCAAATCAGCCATCGGCTCAAATTCGCCAACCACCTGCGAATTGAACAATTGCCTTTCATACCAAGCCGTTTTTTGGCGCATGATGTCGGCCGGACGTTCGTCTATCTTGCCAATGCTAAGTCGGCCTTGCTTGACGGTATCGTGGATATAAAGGTTGGTCCAACGGACCTTGTTCTCGCCAAATTCAAATCCGAGACCGAGCAGGCCATTGGCAACGATGCGTTGGTCCGTGCTGACTTGGTGGAAATCTGAGTCAACGGACGAAATATCTGCACTCACCGAACGTTGCTGAATGGTGTCACGCGTCGACCATTTGTTGCTGAAGCCACCACCTGCGATGAAGCCTAGTTGTGACGCACCTACATCAAATGTTCTTCCGCCGGAAAAAGACAATGATGCGTTAACAGGAAGCTTCGTGTCGCTTTGCAAAATAGCGTTCCGGCCAGTGACAACGCCTTTACCCACATCCTGCACATTAACATTGCCGGAGCTGAGCCGTTCGCCACTCGCAATGAAACTATTCAGTGCAGGGGTCAAATCGCGGTTTGCATTGGTATAACCAGACCAATCGGTAGAACTACCATAATAGGTATACCCTAAACGCCCCGAGGTCTCGCTATCTCCCGACACGCTGCCACCGATTGTGAAAAATGGATCACGTGGTGTCGCTTTGGTGGTAAGATTTATTACGCCACCGCCAAATTCACCGGGATAATTTGCTGAATAGCTTTTTTGGACAAGGGATGATGCAATCACCCCGGTCGGAAATAGATCCAGAGGAACAACGCGCTTGAGCGGCTCGGGGCTCGGAAGCGACGAGCCGTTTAAAAGCGCGAGCGAATAGCGATCGCCCAGACCACGAACATATACATAGCCGCTTCCAACGACACTAAGTCCGGTTACGCGTCCCAATGCGCCAGCAATATTGCCTTCGCCCGTACGCGCAATATCTGCGCTCGACAGGACCGACACAACTTGGGGAGAAGATTTTGCGACATTACGGTCAAGATAGCCACGAACGACAATCTCGCCACCTGGTGCAGATATCTCGAGATCTTCTTCAGGCTGGGTTGCTTCCGTTGCCGCGGGTTCAGCTTCTACGGCGGCCGATTGCTCAACCTCTGCCGGTGTAGGCTCTGCTGTTTGCGCTAGTGCCATGTTTGGTGCGACGAACGCAGTTGTGAGAAGCAGCAAGCTTGCACGCTTAAGTGAATACGACATTGGATTTCCCTATTTCCGATTGAAAAAGGGTGGAGCGTGACCGGTTAGGCCGCGCTCCACCCATATCATGGCTCGCAGCTTAGTATGTAGGCAGCGACGTGCAGAGACCGGTCACGCTCGTGCCCAAAGTGGCGGTGGCACTATTGCAAGTCCAACCGGCGTACCAACTAGAAGCAGCGCTACCGTCCTTCACAGCACCGATATAGTCGGTGAGAGTAAAGGTCGAACTGAACGTAGTTGGATCCGTTGCACGAACCCCAGTTTCATTCGCGCCATTAATGAACAATGATGAGAAGCTCGTCGTAAACGCATCATTATTGTTATTCGAGCCGGACCCAAAGAAGGTAGCAACTTGCTGAGCTGTGTAGTTAGTTGTCCCGCCCGTGCTTCCAAGGAACTTAGCCGCATTACATTGCAGAACTACCGAACGAGCAGTCAAGGTTGCGGCAGAACGACCATCCATACGAATACATTCATTGTTTGGAGTAGCTATAACACCATTGATTAGTGTCGTGTCGGAGTTACCGCGAAACAACGTAGACGCTAGAGCGGCAGAATCATTGTCCGCCGAAGACAGCGACTGCAAACCAACGAAATTGGCAATCCGGATGGTGGTGCGTGGCGTATCACTACCGTTATCATTGCTATCCATTTCCATCAAAGCATCGCCCTTGCCAGCGCGTTGGATAAGCAAAGCGAATTGGATATTGGCTTGCGCACCTGTGTCGATGTCGATGCTGTCGTCATCAGCGCCGGTCGCAACATAATATTTCATGTTGACTGCACCGCCAAAGAATTCTGCACCATCGTCCGAACTGTTGTGCGATTGAATATAGTTGAGCTCGGTATTTGAGCCAATGCTGCCTGTAGTCAATGCCTGCAGCTCACTACCCGTCGCAAGCGAAAAGCCCGAATAACGAATTTGGACATATTTCATTTTGCCTGCATTGTAAGTGTTGTCCCTGCCGCCGAAGTTTGCAAGGTCTGGAGCACCCTCAGTTTTACGCTCACAAGTGTTTGCAGCCACCGTACCTCCTGCAGTACAGTCAGTGGTAATGCCGCGACCAAGAAGGACAACGCCACCCCACTGACCCTGCGACGAGTCAGTTGTGAAGCCAGCGACGTTGTCTTGGCTTGTGAAGATAATTGGGCGAGTTGCCGTGCCCTCGGCCGTTAATTTATTGCCGCGGTTGACCACCAACCATGACTGACCTGTGGCTCCAAACAAAATGACACCCGGTTCAATTGTCAAATTCACGTTTGTATCGGATGTCAGTGCCGTGGCGCAACCAATGGTAGTCGAAGTTACAGGCGATCCAGCTGTTGGCGCCGTAAACCCGCCGTCGCAACCCACGTTGACGCGGCCGTTCATGGAATAAAGCACGCCAGGAAGCTTTGGCAAAGTGCTCGATACCTTTATTAGGTTAGGCAATTGGCAAACGCGATACGAGCCAGTTGGCCCAGAAATAGTTCCAGCGTTCGTCAGGCCTTGTGGGTCTGCGATCGATGGGCAAGCACCTGCCGCGGTGACTGTTGCAACTGGCGGCGGAGGTGGCGGAGGAGGAGGAGGAGCTGGGTTATTGATGGTGATGTTACCACCAGTACCTGGCGACGCGATATCGTCTGCGCCACAACCAGTGACTAGGACTGCTGCTGCTGTAGCATATACGATCCCGCGCAATTTAGGGTCAAACATTCTTAATCTCCGCAACAAAAATGGCTTGCCCGATTATAGGCATTTGCAACGGACCAGCGACGAATCAACATGAGGCCCCACCCGTTGACGAGGTAGCGATTAAGGACCACCTGTGACACGAGTGTGCGCTTAAGATTGCAGTTGAGAGAATATTTTGCGTCAGTAATATGACAGTTAGCAGATCGGCTGCTATACTGCTGGCTTGTGCCAACCAAAATGAAAAAAGCGAGCCAAGCTGGCCCGCTCTTTAAGGACAAAATTTTAAACTGCAGCTACTATAAGTTAGCGCGTCGCAATCCGCGTTTGCAGATTGGCATATGCCTCGCGCGCTGCAACCTTAGAATTCATCACGCGACCATCGGCCAAAACCAAGTCGACGCTATCACGGGTCTGCATCGCCGCCTTGAAATATCCAGCCGCTTGTTCGGTGCGTCCAATTCGCGCGTAGGCACGGCCAAGATTAAGCAGCTTAGCAGGGTCATGCTTGCTGACCTGCGCATTGGACATGATTTGAGTGACAGCGTGCTCATTATCCCCGCGCATCAGCGCCTCATATCCTATCGAACCCTTCGGGTATGAAATTTCGCCAGCTTCGTCCGACTTAGCCTGCGCTGCCCCTGAAATAGTTCCAACGACCAAAGCGCCTAATAACAACATCTTCATAGCATCTCCCCTTATCCTCGCTTGAATATTACACTTTCATGACACCACTGCAATATTAATGTCATAAAACTGTAATGAACTGCGAGCTGGCGACCGCTGTCGAGCATTTGCGTCGGTTTTCCGGCCAATGGTCGTGTTGCTGGTTTAAAATCCTTGGGATTGACGCTGCCGGATGCAGAGCTTCCCGCAATCAAATGAACATGTTGGAATAAAATCGATGGCAAGAAAACTGTCATCGATTTGCAACGCACCTGACCCATCGGACAGCTACCCAAAATACATCTGATGGGGGGTAAAAGCAGATGACACATACTGCATTTAGCGACACGGACACGATTGATTCGCCACGTCTTGAGCGGGATAACAAGGGACCAAAGCTCCCAATTTGGTTTGATAAACCGGAGCCACGAAGCTTTCAGCCGAAGATGAAGCTGCGTACGGTTTGGATATCGGACGTGCATCTGGGAACTGCGGGTTGTCAGGCAGGACTGCTAAGTGATTTTCTGCATTCGATTGAGTGCGACACGCTGTATCTGGTCGGCGACATCGTTGACGGTTGGCGCTTGCGCAAGGGCTGGTATTGGCCGGATCAGCATAATGAGGTCATTCGCCGTGTACTGAAAATGGCCCATCGTGGTACCCGCGTTATCTACATTCCCGGTAATCATGACGAAATGTTCCGTGACTATGCAGGCCTCAGCTTTGGCGGCGTCGAGGTGCAGTTGGAGGCGATCCATACCACAGCTGACGGGCGTAACTTGCTTGTCACGCATGGCGATGCGTTTGACGGCATTGTTCTATATGCACGCTGGCTCGCCTTTTTGGGTGATCAGGCTTACACGTTACTATTGAAGGCCAATATAATCCTGAATGCCGTCCGGCGCAGGTTCAACATGCCATATTGGTCGCTTTCATCTTATTTAAAAATGCGTGTTAAAAATGCTGTCCAATATATCGGCCAATATGAAGAGGTCGTGGCACGCGAGGCAGCTCAGCGCGGCGTTGAGGGGGTTGTCTGCGGCCATATCCACTGCGCCGAAATCCGCCAATTTGGATCAATAACTTATTATAATGACGGAGATTGGGTCGAGAGCTGCACCGCGTTGACGGAAGCCAAGGATGGCGCAATGTCCATCATCGACTGGGCAGAGCATGTGCGGAGTCGCGCTTCAAAGCAAATGGCTGTCGAAGCATGAAACTCGCTATCGCAACGGATGCGTGGGCACCACAAGTCAACGGCGTTGTGCGCACTTTAACCGAAACGATAAGTCGCCTGAAAGCCCAGGGACATGAGGTTGAAGTTGTTGCACCCGACAGGTTCATGACCATTCCCTGCCCTGGCTATTCAGAAATTCGATTGGCATTGGCGCCGCGTTACGGCGTGCGAAAGACGCTGGGAACGTTCAGGCCCGACATCGTCCACATTTCCACCGAAGGCCCCATTGGCTGGAGCGCACGCGCATGGTGCTTAAAGCACAACGTCCCCTTCACCACTGCTTTTCATACCCGGTTTCCCGAATATGTTGCCGCACGCACTCGACTGTCGCCGGACTTTATCTGGCCAATCATGCGTACATTCCACAAGGGATCACGAGCAATCTTGACGGCTACGCAAAGCCTTCGTGATGAATTGGAAAGTCGGGGCATTCATCCAACACAGCTTTGGTCACGCGGCATTGATCATGCCGTGTTCCATCCAGACCAGCAGGTCCACCCAGGCTTACAGCATCTTACAAAGCCAATATTGCTATCGGTCGGCAGAGTAGCCGTTGAAAAGAATTTGGAAGCGTTTCTTGACGCAGATGTAACAGGAACGAAAGTCATCGTCGGCGACGGCCCTGCCCGCGCGCATCTTGAGGCGCGCTATCCCGACGCCGTTTTTCTTGGGACGCGTCATGGTGCTGAGCTTGCCAGCATTTACGCCTCTGCCGATGTTTTCGTATTTCCAAGCAAGACCGATACCTTTGGACTCGTCATGCTGGAGGCGCTGGCATGCGGCGTTCCGGTGGCTGGCTATCCCGTTCAGGGACCGCTGGATATCATTGGGGCTGAAGGTCGCGGAGCACATGGCACTTTAAACCAAGCGATTGGGTGCCTTAAGACTGATCTTGCCGAAGCAATAAAAGGGGCGTTGTCGCTTAGCCGTACCCATGCTGCTGAATATGGCGCCCAATTCTGCTGGAATATCTGCACTGACCAATTTGTGAATGGTGTTACAAAAGCTAGCAATTCTGAAGCATTAGCCGCTTAAGTAAATGCCCCGCCATCGCCGATCACAAGACCGATTGGGTGTTCAATCGATCAGATGCGAAGGCTAACTTTGATAAATCGGATAGCCAAATTTCGAATAAATCGTAATAAAATCTTATACTTAGTAGTATATGTGGTGGACAGGGCTGGATTCGAACCAGCGTACGGAAAACCGGGCAGATTTACAGTCTGCTGCCTTTAACCACTCGGCCACCTGTCCACATCTTCGTGCGGGGCATCATGTGTTTACATGAGGGCCGGTCCCGCAGAAGAAGCAGCCCAATGGCGAAACGGCCCTTGCCTGTCAATGCCTCAAGTGGGAAAGGGCACTAGAACCTTCTCTTTTTCATGCACAGGTACTTATAATGTCTTCACATAAGAGCCATCGACGCCGTGGCGCCGCCGTTACCAGCGGCAATCCAAAATTTTACGGGCGGCACGCCGTCTATGCTGCGCTCGATAATCCCGAACGCCGCCTCATCAATTTATGGGGCACGCGGGAAGAAATCGGGAAGATTGTCATACCTGACGGCCTGACAGTGCAATATGCCGAAGTGAATGATCTGGCGCGTTTTGTACCAAAAGACGCGCCGCATCAGGGCCTTGTACTTGAGGTTGCGCCGCTCGAAGATGTCTGGCTGACCGATGCACTCGCGCTTGCTAGTGACGATAACCGGCCGTTGCTAATTCTCGACCAAGTGACCGATCCGCACAATGTTGGCGCGATATTCCGCACAGCGGCTGCCTTTGATGCGGTGGCTGTTGTGACGCAAGACCGGCACGCGCCCCCCGAATCGGGAGCATTGGCAAAGGCCGCGTCTGGCGGGCTGGAAGTCACCCCATGGGTACGAGTCGTTAATCTGGCGCGCGCATTGGAGGAGATTGCCGAGGCGGGATATTGGCGAATCGGCCTTTCCGGCCATGCAGAGGTCACGCTCGATCAAGCGCTGACACCAGGGCGCAATGCGCTTGTATTGGGCGCAGAAGGGGATGGCATGCGGCGCAATATTGAGGAGCATTGCGACCAATTGGCGAAATTGCCGATCAGCGCACAGATGGAGTCGCTTAATGTGTCTAATGCGGCCGCAATCGCCTTATACGCGGCCACCGTGCGCCGGGGCGCATAAGTAACTCCTATGGGCATAACGACACAGCAGCTGCATAATGCTCTTGATGCATTGGCTGCGGTTGAGCCGGGCATCGCGGCAGCCCTCTCCGTCACCGGCTATCCGGACGCGCGTATACGTGCGCCCGGCTATGCCACCTTGTTGCGAACAATAGTCGGGCAACAGGTTAGCGTCGCAGCGGCAGCATCGGTCTGGAACAAGCTAGAGGCTCTGATGGGGACGGAATGCCCGCCGGAACAGTTGCTGGCGCAAGATTTTGATGCGTTGCGGGCCTGCGGCCTTAGCCGGCAGAAACAGAGCTATGCACGTTCACTGGCAGAACTTGTTCTTTCAGGCGCGTTGCCGCTCGACGCCCTGCCCGAAGATGATGAGGCGGCAATTGCCTATCTCACGCAGGTGAAGGGCATTGGTCGCTGGTCAGCAGAGATTTATTTGCTGTTTGCCGAGGGCCGCCCAGATATTTGGCCCGCAGGCGACCTAGCGGTGCAAGAGGGCGTTGGCCGTTTGCTAAAGCTTGACGCGCGGCCATCAGAAAAAGAGATCCGAGTAATCGCCGAACGCTGGCGTCCGCATCGCGGCGCCGCAGCGATTTTCACTTGGCATATCTACGCTAAGGGATTTCAGGCAATTTAGGGCCTGCAATAATCAGTTGACGTTTTGGGCAAATTGATGTCGCTGACAATCATGTGAGTAAGAGAGGAATCATCATCATGTCGACAGCACAAAAAAGCATTTTCATCACGGGCGCCGCATCCGGCCTTGGCCGCGAAGTCGCGCGGTACTTTGCAAATGTGGGCTGGTTTGTCGGTCTGGCCGACATTGATGAAAAAGGTTTGGACGCAACCGCGGCCTTATTGCCCAAGGGTGAATATTCGCGTCACAAATTGGATGTGACGGACCGCGCACAGTGGAAAAAGGCCGTTGCCGAATTTGCCAAGCACACCAACGGCCACATGACCGTTTTGTTCAACAATGCAGGGATCGGGGCTGGCGGCCCCATTCAAGACATGACCGACGAAGATATTGACCGCATGATCGCAATCAACCTGACGGGTGTGATTAGTGGTACCCGGGCGTGCTTCGACTTACTGAAGAACACCGATGACGCATGTGTGCTCTACACCAGTTCTGCTGCAGGCATTTACGGATCGGCGGGCTTAAGCGTCTATAGCGCCACCAAATTTGCGGTACGTGGGCTTGCCGAGGCGCATGACATTGAATGGCGTCCATATGGCATTAAATCCCGCAGCCTTATGCCTGGATTCATCGACACTAACATCATCAGCAATGTCGACGCTGGTAGCAACATGTCTGGTAAGGAAAGGCTGCAATCGGCAGGCGTTGAGGTCAGCCCCGTTTCGATCATTGGGCCTGCGGCATGGGAAGCTATTCACGGCGAGAAGGTGCATACGCCCGTCAACAAAATGGCGAAGCAATTGGCCTTTTCTGCACGCTGGTTCCCGAACCGCTTGCGGAAGCAGCTTGGACTATTGGGCGGGCTTGGGGACGTGGTGCAGACTAAGCCGTGATTGCATCGATTGCGGAGGCAAGTTGAACGTCGCGTTGTGACAGCCCCCCTGCATCATGCGTAGTCAACAAAATGTCGACGCGATTATAGACGTTGAACCATTCGGGGTGATGGTCGGCTTTTTCGGCGAGAATAGCCACGCGCGCCATGAAACCGAACGCTTCGGCAAAGTCGGTAAAGCGCAAATTGCGGCGAATGCCCTTGGCGTCTGCGTCATATGTCCATTGCGGCAATTGTTGCAGGGCGGCATCGCGGGCGGCGTCATCCAGTCGTGAAATGTGCATATCCTAATCCTGCTTTTGCAATTGAATGAATATCTGCCTAAGTCGCGATATGTCCTCGCGTCAAGCATCGCTGCCATCGCTTCGTCTTGATAATGTCGCAGTCATGCGCGGCAATCGCCTTGTGCTGCGCGGCCTATCGGTGGCAGTGCGCGCAGGCGACATCATCTGGATCAGGGGCGCCAATGGCTGCGGCAAATCGACATTATTGCGCCTTGTCGCCGGATTGCTGACCGTAACGTCGGGCTCGATCCATTCCGAAGGTCGCATCGCGCTTGCGGACGAAAATTTGGCGTTGGACGCCAATATGACCTTAGAGACTGCGCTCCGCTTCTGGGCGGACATGGACGGCGCATGCGCCGATGCATGTGACGCTGCATTAACGGATATGGATTTGCAAGACTTGGCCCATATCCCCGTCCGCTTTCTCTCCACGGGGCAACGTAAGCGGGCCAGCATCGCGCGCGTCCTTGCCTCGCAGGCCGAAATTTGGCTGATGGATGAACCTTATAATGGCCTAGACAGTGCAAGCTGTGCGCGGCTTGACCAAGCGATGCTTGCCCATGCGGCCTTGGGCGGGATCGTCCTTGTCGCCGCACATCAACCGCCCTCCATTAACGTCGCGCATAGCTTATTGCTCGACACGCAAGGCGCAGCGGCATGAAGGCGTTTCTTGCTCTGGTAGCGCGCGAAGTACGTCTGGCGTGGACCGGCGGCGGCCTATGGCTTCCGGTGGTGTTTTACCTCGCCGTCGCCACATTATTTCCCTTTGTAACAGGGCCCGACAAGGCCTTACTGGCACGCACAGGCGGGGGCATATTGTGGATAGCGGCACTGCTGGCGACGCTTCTTCCCATCGAACGCCTTATCCTGCCCGACCGCCAGTCCGGCGTGCTCGATCAGCTTGCCTTGCGCGGTTGGTCCGACGAGCTTGTCGCGACGGCCAAGATCGCAGGGCAGATTGTCGCCTTTGCCCTCCCCCTGCTTTTGGCGACAATAGTCGGCTCCGCGCTGATCGGCTTGCCGGAGTCGCAATTGGGCACCCTGCTGCTTGGCCTTGCTTTGGCTTTGCCTGCTTTGTCTGGTCTGTCCGTGATGATCGCAGCCCTGACCGCTGGCCTAAGCGGCGCAAGCGCACTTGGTGGGCTGTTGCTTGTGCCCATCACCATCCCGTTGCTCATCTTTGGCGCAGGCACCTTGGCCGAAGATCCCGGCAACGCGATGCAGTTGCTGGCCGCGACATCATTGGCGATAATGGCGCTGTCCCCCTTTGCTGCGGGTGCAGCTTTACGTGCAGGCAGAATTTAGAATCGGTCCCGTTATTGCGCGGAAATCTTCTGCGCATAGCCAGCCGCGACCATCGCTTCGACCATATCAAACAGCTTTTCTGGATCCTGCGCGCGTAGCACGGGGATATTGGCCTCCATCCCTTCGGCGATAACGATTTCGCGCTTACCCGTGCTGACCGCCTCCCAAATGAGGCTGGCGACCTTATCCGGATCAATACCATTGTCGATTGCTGCGTCACTTATCCCGCGCACAGAGCCATCGGCGTTGAGCGCGTTGCGCGAGACATTAGTTTTGACCGACCCAGGGGCAACGACAAGGACTTTCACCCCCTGCCCCGCAACTTCGCTGCGCAGCGCATCGGCATAACCAATTAAGCCATGTTTTGCCGCGCAATAAGCGGTGCGCATCGGTATACCCGCTTTACCCGCCACGCTGGAGATCATCACAATCTGCCCGCTACCGCGCGAGATCATATGCGATAGCAAGGCTTGCGTCAGCGCAATGGGCGCGAGCAAGTCAACATCGACAATCCGTTGATAGACCGACAAATCGGTATCGACTGCTGGCGACCGCTGCGAGATGCCCGCATTATTCACCAGCACGTCGACATGACCCTGAAACGCAATGGCTTCGGCCACTTTGTGAGCCAAGCTGGCATAATTCACTGTATCAAATGGCAAAATCAGACAGCGTTCCGCCGCACCCGTTTCCGTTGCGACGCGTTGCAGTTCGGCGACATTGCGCCCGGACAATATCGCATATCCTCCGCTGGCAACAAACGCCTTGGCCAAAGCTTCGCCAATGCCCGACGATGCCCCTGTGATCCACGCGGTTTTGTTTAGCTGATCTGTCAATTTTGCTCTCCTTATCCTCCATTCCGTCAACGCAGGTTTGGCCGCTGTCAAGACATTCTGGCTTGCACTTTGGCAGCGACCGCACCACATGCGAGAAATGCTGATAGAAACTGAACTGACACCCAACCCTTCGACCATCAAATTCCTGCCCGGCCGCGTGGTCATGGACACAGGAACGCGTGACTTTGCTGCGCCGGAAGAGGCCGAGGCCTCGCCCTTAGCAGAGGCACTTTTCGCGCTTGGCGATGTAACGGGCGTGTTTTTCGGGCATTCCTTTATATCCGTGACGGCAGCGCCCGGCGTTGAATGGGCCAGTCTAAAGCCCGATGTGCTCGGCATATTGTTGGACCATTTCAGCGCCAACATGCCTTTGTTTAAGCCAGCTGCCGCCGGCTTCTCGGTGCCATCGAGTGACGCTGACTATCCGTTGGATGACCCTGAAGATGCCGATATTGTGGACCAGATTAAGGATCTGATCGAAACCCGCGTTCGCCCTGCTGTTGCCAATGATGGCGGCGACATCATCTATCGCGGTTTCCAGAAAGGCGTCGTGTTCTTGCAGATGCAGGGTGCCTGTGCCGGTTGCCCATCTTCGTCCGCCACGTTGAAAAACGGTATCGAACAATTGCTGAAGCATTATGTACCTGAAGTCATAGAAGTACGCGCAGCTTAAAATTCCCTTATTTTGAAAGTAGATATCATGTCACATTCCCTGAATGATGCTGCCCTAGATCAGCTTTTTCGTGAAGCGCGCAGCTACAATGGCTATCTAGATACGCCCGTAACGCAGGAGCAGTTGGAGCAAATTTGGGACTTGATGAAATTTGGTCCAACATCGGCCAATTGCCTACCTGCACGGATCATTTGGTGTCGTAGCGACGATGCAAAGCAAAAACTGGCTGCCTGTTCCATGCCAGCTAATGCCGAGAAAATTCTTCAGGCACCGGTGACCGCGATTATAGGCATGGACCTCGAATTTTATGAAAATCTGCCTGAACTATTCCCGCATACCGATGCGCGGAGCTGGTTTGTCGGCAATGATGCGCTGATCGAGAAAACTGCTTTCCGCAACAGCAGCTTGCAAGGCGCCTATTTCATGCTCGCAGCGCGCGCCCTCGGTTTGGACACTGGCGCGATGTCAGGCTTCAACAATGCCGCGGTGGACGAGGCGTTTTTTGCTGGCACTAAAGTGCAATCCAACTTCATTTGCACCTTGGGCTATGGCGACAAAGCGAGCATTTTCGAACGCAGCCCAAGGCCAGCTTTCGACCGCTTTAACAGCATTCTTTAATCAAGCGGCCAACGAACGGTCATGCGGACATTGGTCATCGATACAGCGACGCGGGCGTGCTCGGTCGCTTTGCTTGATGACGACTATGTTGTAGCAGCTGAACATGAAGTCATTGGCCGCGGTCATGCCGAACGCTTGCTTCCCCTGATCGCCGCGTTGCCCGGCAACGGCAAGGCGGACCAGCTGTTGGTCAATGTCGGACCGGGTAGCTTTACAGGTATTCGTGTCGGCGTCGCCGCCGCAAAAGCTTTGGGCTTGGCATGGCACATTGATGTGCACGGCTATGGTTGCCTTGCCTTGGTGGCGGCCATGGCGCGTTCAAAGCTGCCCGAAGCCACTGCTTTAGACGTTGTCATGACTGGCGGCCATGGCGAGTATTTCTTTGAGGCATTTGATGCACATGGACATTCGCGTGCGCCTGTACGCTCCATCCTGCCCGATGACCTTCCGCGCCTTGCCACGGCCAATATGGTAGCTGGCGATATTGATCCCCAACGCGCCGACCGGCAATGGCTGGAACTGCTACCCAATGCGCGCCATTGGCCGCTTCTGTCAGCAATGCCCCCGCTTGCAGCGACGCCAATCTACGGTAGGGCGCCGGACGCAAAGCCCGCAACCCTGCCCCAATGATCCGGGTCGTCGAAGGGGGCGCCGCAGACATTGCGGCCATGATGACCATCATGCACGACGCTTTTGACCCCAGATTTGGGGAAGCTTGGACCGCCGCACAATGTCTATCCAGCTTGGTAATGCCCGATTGCGAGCTATTACTGGCGAAAGATAGTGATGCCATCTGTGGCTTTGCCATGAGCCGCTGGGTTCTTGATCATCAAGAACTGTTGATGATTGGCGTAGCCCGGCGATTTCAGGGCCAAGACATCGGCAAACTTTTATTGTCAGAGACAATCCACAGGGCGCGACAGGCGGGGCGGACCAAAATATTCCTCGAAGTTCGCGATGGCAACAACGCGCATGGTTTTTACCTAAAATCTGGATTTACTTCAATTGGACGCCGAAAAAATTACTATAAAAATGCCGAAGGTATAAGTCCCGATGCAATTACTATGCTGTTAGAACTATAATGTAACATATATTTTAGACCAATAGTTGACCATTTTTCTTTGATAATGTACATGATTCTACACTATAAAATCTATAGTGGATGGGTTTGGAGTTCATAAAATGTCACAAGAAAGTAACGATGTCACGGAATTGTTAATTACGTTAACTGCGGACATTGTAGCAGCACATGTTAGCAACAACAGCGTTGCCGTCTCCGACGTATCCACCTTAATCTCTAACGTGCACGCAGCGCTGTCTGGAATTTCCGGCCCCGCAGTTGTCCCAGAAACAACTTTGGAACCAGCCGTTCCTATCCGTAACTCTGTAAAGCGTGACTTCATCGTCTGTCTGGACGACGGTAAGAAGCTGAAAATGCTCAAGCGTCACCTTATGACGCATTATGGCATGACGCCGGAAGATTATCGCGCCAAGTGGGGATTACCTGCCGATTATCCAATGGTCGCACCCGCTTATGCGGAGCAGCGCCGCGAATTGGCCAAGGCCATTGGCCTTGGACGCGCACCGGGCTCGGGTCGCAAAAAGAAAGTAAAATAAGCTTCTCGCTTATCCGCAAGAATAGAAGGCCGGGACACCCCCGGCCTTTTTCTTTGACGAATCGCGGAGCGACACTAAATGTCTTATTCAATGGATATCAAAATTGACATTGAGGCGCTCTGCAACGAACGGGGCCTGCGCATAACCGATCAACGACGCGTCATCGCGCGTGTCATTTCCGATGCGACCGATCACCCCGATGTGGAGGAGCTATACCGCCGTTCCTCCGCCATTGACCCCAAAATCTCGATCGCCACCGTATATCGCACTGTGCGCTTGTTTGAAGAGGCAGGCATATTGGATCGGCATGATTTCGGCGATGGCCGTGCGCGCTATGAGGCATCGCCCGAGGCGCATCACGACCATTTGATTGATGTCGAAACCGGCAAGGTCGTTGAATTTGTCGACCCAGAGCTTGAGGCATTGCAGAAAATCATTGCGGAACGGCTGGGTTATCGTTTGGTCGACCATCGTATGGAACTTTATGGCGTCGCCATCGACCGCAAGGATTGAACGACGCAACCCGGTGGCGTTTGTAACAGGGCAGCTATTGTTTTTGACACGGCTGTTGCTGATGGCTGCAAGCCTGTCCTTAAGCCTGTTATTGCATAATATCTGGCGGATTATTCGCAAACCGTCGCCTTGGCCGCGCTTGTTTTTGCTCTCGATCAGCTGGACCAGCGGCATCGCAACCGCAACCACTGGCACCCGCGTGCGCAGCAATGTATTCTATGCCGCAAACCACCATAGCTGGATCGACATTCCCGTAATGTCAGGCGTCACTGGCTGCACGTTCGTAGCAAATGATGGCATCGAAAGCTGGCCGCTGATTGGCTGGCTGTGCAAAATCAATAACACCATCTTCGTCAATCGCGAAAACCGCACCAGCGTTAGCAATCAAGTCGATGATTTGCGCGCGGCCATGGCGGGCGACCAGCCGGTAACCATTTTTCCCGAGGGCACGACGCATGATGGATCGGGCCTGTTGCCGTTCAAACCATCTTTGTTCGCCGCATTAGTTCCGCCGCCCGCGGGCATGCTCGTGCAGCCTGTCTATCTCAATTATGGCAACCACACTCCACGTGTAGCTTGGGTAGGCGAGGAAAAGGTAACTGAGAATTTCTGGCGCCTTTTGTCTTATCTCAAACCAATTACCGCAACACTGCATTTTCTGGAACCATTTGACCCGCTCCATTATCCGGACCGTAAGGCCATTTCTGCCGAAGTGCGGGCGCGTATCGGCGCTGCGATGGAGGGTGGCGGCAATGCGGTGCGCCTTGTATAGGCACGCATTATGAGCACAGATTCCCCCAAAACCTATTCAATCAAAAATTACGGCTGTCAGATGAACGTCTATGATGGCGAGCGCATGGCTGAGATGTTTGAAAGCCAGGGAATGTCACCTGCGGATGACAAGTCTAATGCCGACTTGGTTGTCCTCAACACCTGTCACATCCGCGAAAAGGCAGCGGAGAAGGTCTATTCCGAGATTGGCCGCTTACGCCGCAAGGATGGTACTAGCCCCGTTATCGCCGTCGCAGGCTGCGTCGCACAGGCCGAGGGCGGTGAGATTAGCCGCCGCGCCCCTGAAGTCGACATCGTTGTTGGCCCGCAAGCTTATCACAACCTGCCCGACATGGTAGCTGCGGTCGGACGCGGCGAACGTGTCGTTGACCTCGACCTGCCCGGCCTCGACAAATTTGGTAAGCTGCCTGCCCGCCGCAAGCAGCCGCCATCGGCGTTTCTGACGGTACAGGAAGGTTGCGACAAATTCTGCACTTATTGCGTCGTGCCTTACACCAGAGGCGCAGAAATTTCGCGCGGCTGGGCCGATTTGATCGATGAAGCAAAGGCAATAGTCGACGCTGGCGCGCGCGAAATCACGTTGCTTGGCCAAAATGTCAACGCATGGGATGGTGAGGATGACACAGGCAAGCATCAAGGCTTAGACGGCCTCATCCGCGCACTCGACAAGATACCTGAGCTTCGCCGCATTCGTTACATGACCAGCCACCCGAACGACATGACCGAAGGCTTGATTGCCGCGCATGGCGATGTTGAAAAGCTGATGCCGTTCCTCCATCTGCCCGTTCAGTCCGGTTCAGACCGTATCTTAAAAGCCATGAACCGCAGCCACAGCCGCGACAGCTATATGCGTATTCTTGACCGCGTGCGAACTGTACGGCCCGATATCGCCTTTTCCGGTGACTTCATCGTCGGCTTTCCCGGTGAAAGCGATGCCGATTTCGAAGACACGTTAAGCCTGGTGCGTGAGGTCGGCCATGCGCAAGCTTATTCCTTCAAATATAGCCCCCGCCCCGGCACGCCCGCCGCCGACATGGACGACCAGATACCGATGGAAGTCATGGACGAACGGCTCCAAAGGCTTCAGGCGCAGATCGTGGCGGACCAGACGGCGTTTAATGATCGCACCGTTGGTCGCACCACCGATGTCCTGTTGGAACGGCCTGGGAAATTTGATGGCCAGTTAATTGGCAAATCACCTTGGCTCCAATCGGTACATGTGCTTGCGCCGGACCTGTCAATCGGCGATATCGTTACTGTACAGATTACCGATTCTGGACCGCTTAGCCTGAAGGGTGAACCAACGATGAGAGCAGCCGCCTGAATGGCCAAAAAAGCCCAAGCGCAAGCCGGTGACTTGTCCCGGCTGGAGATGAGCTTCGACAAACCGCATCTGATTAACGCGGTTTTTGGCGAATTTGACCGCAATCTGGTTACGATTGAGAACCGCCTTGGGGTTTATATCTCGGCCCGCGGAAACCGCGTACAGATTGAAGGCGAGGCTGGCGCCATTGGTCGCGCGCGCGATGTTCTCAACGACATTTATTCCCGCCTATCGCGCGGACAGGAAATCGACAGCGAAGCCGTGCAATCAATTATCGCCATGACTGCTGAACCTACTTTAGAAGGCATTGTCCGCAAGGACGCGACCGACGCGCCTGGTATCATGATCCGCACGCGCAAGAAAACGCTCGTACCGCGCTCCGCCACACAAATTCCGTATATGGAGGCATTGGCTCGCGACGAAATTATCTTCGCGCTTGGCCCCGCAGGCACGGGCAAAACATATTTGGCGGTGGCACAGGCTGTGGCCATGTTGATTACGGGCGCTGTGCAGCGGCTTATTCTTTCGCGTCCCGCGGTTGAGGCAGGTGAGAGACTAGGTTTCCTGCCCGGCGATATGAAGGAAAAGGTCGATCCTTATCTGCGGCCGATATACGACGCATTATATGACTGCTTACCGGCCGAACAGGTGGAGCGGCGGATTGCCTCTGGCGAAATCGAAATCGCACCCATCGCCTTTATGCGCGGGCGTACGTTGGCCGATTCGTTCATCATTTTGGATGAGGCGCAGAATACCACTGCGGCACAGATGAAGATGTTCCTAACCCGCTTCGGTATGAACAGCCGCATGGTCATTTGCGGTGACCCGCATCAGGTCGATATTCCCGGTGGCGAGCGCATGTCGGGCCTGAACGATGCGGTACAGCGCCTCGAAGGCGTAGACGGCATCCAGACCATCCGCTTCAACAGCAGCGATGTTGTCCGTCACCCACTCGTTGGCCGCATCGTCGACGCCTATGAGGGCGGGCATGATTGATGTCGAACTCGACATGGGCGTGGTATGGGGCAATAGCGATTTCGGGCAGAGCGAAGTTGAAAAGGCCGTAGACGCAGCTGTGCGGTTTGCGGCCATTGCTGAACTAGCTGACCCCGTAGTTCCGGTCAGCGTCAGCATCAAGCTTTCCGACAATGCGGAAGTCCATGCGCTGAACCGAGAATGGCGCGACAAGGACAAGCCAACGAATGTGCTGTCCTTTCCTATGCTCGATGACGAGGAATTGGACGCCTTGCTCAACGGCACCTATGATGCGCCTGAAATCATGCTCGGTGACATCATTTTGGCCCATGAAACCTGCGCGGCGGAGGCGAAAGAAAAAGATGTTCCGATCGCCCATCATGCCACGCATCTGGTCATCCACGGGATGCTCCATTTGCTTGGCCATGACCATATCGAGGATGACGAAGCTGAATTTATGGAGGCGCTTGAGGTAAAAGCGCTTGCATCTATGGGCCTTCACAATCCATATAAGGATGAAATAGATCATTAAGAGGCCAGTACGCTTCCATTATGCCTGAGGGTGACAGTTTTAGCGGTTCGAAAACCGCAACCGACGACGATAACGACGGACGAATATGGCAGCGGCTGAAGACTATGTTCTTTGGCCGCGATCACGGGCCGACTTTGCGCGAGCAGCTTGAAGAAGCAATTGCCGAGCATGAGGAAGATAGCGACGACAACGGACAATCAGACGCCGATGGCGACTTGACGGCCGTCGAGCGCACGATGTTGCGCAATTTGCTACATTTTAGCGAACACCGTGTCGATGACGTCATGGTGCCACGCAGCGAGATTATTGCAATTGAAGAAAGTGCTGGCTTTGCCGATTGCATCGCTGCCTTCGCCGAGCATGGCCATAGCCGCCTACCGGTGTACCGCGAGACGCTCGACAGCGTTATCGGCATGATCCACATCAAGGATGTGTTCGCAGTACTGGCCTTAGATCAGGAACGTCCGCAAAGCCTTGAATCCTTCATTCGCCAGCCACGTTTTGTGCCGCAAAATATGAGCGTGCTTGCGCTTTTAGACGAAATGCGGCGTACGCGCACGCATTTGGCCATCGTGCTGGATGAATATTCGGGGACCGAGGGCTTGGTAACAATTGAAGATTTGGTCGAAGAAATCGTCGGCGAAATCGAAGACGAACATGATGACGAACCTGAACTGCCGTTCGTTCAAATGGCCCCCGATTTGTGGGAAGCCGACGCGCGCACTCAGCTAGACGATCTCGCAGAGGCGGTTGACCCAAAGCTAGCGGAAGTGGATGAAGACGTGGACACGCTTGGCGGCCTCGCCTTCGTCATTGCCGGCCAAGTCCCCGACATTGGCCAAATGCTGGTGCATGAGGCGAGCGGCTGGACTTTGGAAATATTGGAAGCCGACGAAAAACGCGTAACCCGCATACGCCTCTACGCCCCAGCGTCCGAGAGACACGACATCAGCGAATAAACCCGCCAAATTTGGTCGCAGCAGGCAGAGTCACCCCGCCAACTCCCCTCAAAACGTCACCCTGAACTTGTTTCAGGGTCTATCGTGCAGCACATTCGGAGCTAGAATCGATAAATGGACCCTGAACCAAGTTCAGGGTGACCGCAGGTGACTTTTCAAAATCACAGCCTCCCAGGCCGTTTGTCAAGATCGTCGTCGAGCGCCGTCTATGAACAATCACTCCGCCAATTTAGCCGCCCTGCTCCGCCAACTTTCCGCCAAAGTCTCCAGTGCCGCAAGCGCGCGTAATTCTGACTTGGCGCCTTCCGCGCGATGCCCGCCGCCAATAAGAAGGTTGAAGGCTCGCGCAACGGTCCAGTCATGCCCTGCCGCGTGTACTTGTTCTATGCTGTCGCCGGGTGCCACTTCGCCTTCTTCAATGACGCGGAAATAGCCTCCGCAACGGCCACTTTTGATGACGGCACCTGACAGGCCATGCACACCGAAATGATGATCGAGCTTCCAGCAGGGTTGCCGGCCTTGCGCGACCTCGACTACGGCGCGCCCAAGGCGAAACTGGTCGCCAATACGCAAATTATCCTCCAGTAGCCCGCACGCGCCGATATTCTCGCCAAATGCGCCCGCTTGGTCGAGCAGCGGATGCACAAAATTTTCCGTCGCAAAATGCGCAATCCATTTGGGATAATGTTCCGCGGGGTAGAAATGCACTGCCTTATCCGCGCCGCCGTGCACAGTCGGATCGGCGACTTGGTCGCCCGCAAAGCCATGCTTGCCCAAAAAGACGGATCGGTCCACCGGCATGCGTGCCATAGCGCTCATCGTGCCGTCGGTGTGAAACGCTTTGGGCTGCCCTATCAGCAAAACATCGATCTGACTGATTATCATATCGGATACATAACGCACCAAATACACCATTCCCATTGGCATTTTGCGTTGTCACCGATAAAAGCCGATTGATGCAGACCAGCGACCTTCGCATTGCGCTATTCAGCGGCAATTATAATTATGTCCGTGATGGCGCAAATCAGGCTTTAAATCGGCTTGTCGGCTATCTTTTGAGCCAAGGCGCATCGGTGCGGGTGTATTCCCCAACGGTTGCTGAACCTGCTTTTGTCGCGACAGGCGACTTGGTTAGCGTCCCTTCATTCGCGATACCCTTTCGTCCGGAATATCGCCTGCCTTTATCCTTGTCGGCAAAAGTCCGGCGAGATCTGGAGGCATTTGCCCCCAATGTCGTCCATATCGCCAGCCCAGACCGCGTCGCGCGTCAGGCGGTCAAATGGGCGCGCCGCCGCAATCTGCCGGTGTTGTCGTCGGTGCACACACGCTTCGAAACCTATTTCCGCTATTACAACATGTCCTTCGTTGAACCCTTGGTGGAGGCGTGGCTGCGCCGATTGTACCGCAAATGCGACGCGTTGGTCGCGCCATCGGAGAGCTTTGCGCAGGTATTGCGTGAGCAACGGATGAATTATGACATCGACATTTGGTCACGCGGCGTTGACCGGGAGATTTTCAACTCTGGCCGCCGGGATCTGGCATGGCGGCGCGCACAGGGCGTCACTGACGAACCCGTCGTGATCGGCTTTCTAGGCCGCTTGGTCATGGAAAAGGGTCTCGACGTCTTTTCCGACGCGATTGACCAGTTGCGCCGCCGCAATGTGCCGCATCAGGTCATGGTCATTGGCGAAGGTCCGGCACGTGGCTGGTTTGAAAGCCGCCTGCCTCATGCCCGCTTTGTCGGTTTCCAAGGGGGTCAGGATCTCGGCCGCGCAGTGGCCTGCATGGACCTGCTGTTCAACCCAAGCGTTACCGAAACCTTTGGCAATGTAACGTTAGAGGCTATGGCCTGCGGTCTGCCCGTTGTTGCGGCCAAGGCCACCGGCAGCCAAAGCTTAGTAGAGGACAATGTATCCGGCCGGCTGATCACGCCAGGCGCCATTCAGAAATTTGCTGACAGTTTACAAATCTATTGCACAGATGCCGATTTGCGCACGCAGCATGGCGTTGCTGGCGAGCAACGGTCACTCGATTTTAGCTGGGATGCGATTAACCAAACCGTCGCCGACACCTATATCCGCCTCATCCGCCAACGTGCTGCGCGTGCGGCGTCTGCACGATAAACCTGTGGCAAGCCGTTCCGGAAACTGTCTGAAGCGCTTATGCTTATGCGATAACATACGGCGGAACAGGCGTTTCCCATGAGCGACCTTTTTGGTGACACCGCACCTTTTCCGGCATCTACGCCCGAAAATGCCCCGCTTGCAGACAAGCTTCGGCCGACAAAATTGGATGAGGTGATTGGTCAGGAGCATCTGACGGGCCCCGATGGCGCGATTGGCCGTATGGTCGCTGCGGGTAAATTATCCTCCATGATCCTGTGGGGGCCACCGGGTACAGGCAAGACCAGCATTGCACGATTGCTGGCCGACGCAGTGGACATGCATTATAAACCGATTTCGGCGGTCTTCTCAGGCGTGGCGGATCTTAAAAAAGCCTTTGCCGAGGCAGAAACAATCGCAAGAACGGGCAAGCAGACATTGTTGTTCGTGGATGAAATCCACCGCTTCAACCGCGCGCAGCAAGACGGATTTTTGCCCTTTGTTGAAAGCGGCGTGGTAACGCTCGTCGGCGCAACCACCGAAAACCCGTCGTTTGAGTTGAACGCAGCCTTACTCTCGCGCACGCAAGTGATGGTGCTGCAGCGTTTGGATGAGGCGGCATTGGCAACACTACTGACCCGTGCAGAAGCCGTCATGGAGCGTCCTTTGCCCGTCACCGACGATGCCCGATCCGCCTTGATCTCCAGCGCCGACGGCGATGGCCGCTTTTTGCTTAATCAGGCGGAAACTTTGTTCGCCATTCACCTTGAAAATCCGCTTGATCCACAAGCCATGGCCGCGTTGTTGCAGCGCCGGATGCCCGTTTATGACAAGGATCGGGAGGGGCATTATAACCTGATATCCGCGCTGCATAAAAGCTTGCGCGGTTCTGATCCACAGGCCGCCTTATATTGGATGGCACGTATGTTGGTGGCGGGCGAAGAGCCGCTTTATGTCCTGCGCCGCTTGGTCCGTTTTGCTAGTGAGGACATCGGCCTCGCTGACCCGCAGGCTTTGGTCCAATGTCTTGCCGCCAAACAGGCCTATGAATTTTTGGGCAGTCCAGAGGGCGAAGTCGCGATTGTGCAGGCATGCCTCTATCTTGCGACCGCACCCAAATCGAATGCGGCGTACAAGGCCCAGAAATCCGCATGGAAAATGGCGCGAGATACAGGGTCGATGATGCCACCGGCGCACATCCTGAATGCGCCGACGAAGCTGATGAAGGACATTGGCTATGGCGCAGGCTACGCCTATGACCATGATAATGCAGAAGGATTTTCAGGCGCGAATTATTGGCCGGAAGCCGTGACGCCGACGTCACTCTATCAGCCTGTAGAACGCGGCTTTGAACGCAAGATCATCGAACGGCTGCAATATTGGGATCGGCTGCGCGCGCGCAATGCAGGTCCAGACACACAATAATGCAGCGCTTTACGCGTTTTGCGTGCGCTGATTGGTCCGGCGCAAAAGGTAGCCGACACCCCGGCATCGCGCTGGCGGTCTGTGACGCAGGTAACGCCCCCCCGCGGCTGATATCCCCGCCCGGCAAAGCCTGGTCCCGCCAAGGCGTCGCAGACTGGCTTTTGGCGCAGGATGATGATTTGCTCATAGGTTTCGACTTCAGCTTCGTCCCGCCCTTTATGGAACGCGGCAGTTACTTGCCGGGCGATGACGTGCCCACCTCCGCGAGGGCTTTCTGGGCCTATGTCGACCATGTCTGCGACGATGCCGATTTGGGCGCAGCGTCCTTCCTTGAGCAACATCACCGCCGCCATTTCTATTTCGGCGCGGCAGATGGGACAAAATCGGACTATCTGTTTTGGCGACAATGCGAGTTGTTGAACAAAAGCAGCAGCGGCAAGGCGTCCACGGTTTACGACGCGATTGGCGCGTCGCAAGTCGCCAAGGCCAGTTTTGCCGGCATGCGCCTCCTGCACCAACTGCGCGATGCTGTGTCTATTTGGCCCTTCGATCCGCTTCCCAAGCGCGGCAAGGTCGCAGTGGAGATTTACACCACAATCGCCGCCCGCGCGGCTGGCGTGGCCAAAGGCCGCAGCAAGATACGCGATGCGATCGGTCTCGATTTGGCGTTGCAAGCGCTCGGTTCGAAACCCCATATGCCGTTAAACCGCTACACGGACCACGCAACAGATGCCCTAATTACGGCCGCATGGCTGCGCAATCTTGCCGGAAATCCGCAATTTTGGGCACCCGATGCACTAAATTTTGAAATTGCTGCAACTGAGGGCTGGACCTTTGGCGTCATTTGACGCTATGGGACCCGCCAAGTGCCGGCTTAGCTCAGTTGGTAGAGCACCTGATTTGTAATCAGGGGGTCACGAGTTCGAACCTTGTAGCCGGCACCATTTCCATTCAACGCGCATGATGTCTGGGGTGCAATCATACTTCTGTGCGCAGCTATCGCGCTCTGCGGCAGCGATCCGAACAATATAGCACCGCATCCCAATCCTTCGCCCATTTCTTGCGCCAAGCGAACGGTTTTGCGCAAGCGGCGCATATTTTTGAGGGCAAATCGCCCTTCTTGACCATTTTAGGCATATGCTATCCCGATTGCGATAGGGTTATGAAAAGGTCCGTTACATATATATCGCATATTTGACTATATTTTTGCGAATGACACTAAGCAATTGCTGCGCAACATTTGTCACGCTAGTATCGCAATATGCTTAACGGCGGCTCAGGGGGATGCTGGGGGCAATTTTAAATCTCATCCCTAATAAAAGCCGGGAAAACCGGGATCTAATGAACAACAGGAGAGTGAATATGAAATTGGGAAATCATATGCTGAAGGCAGCCATGCTGTCGACGATTAGCATCGCTTCGCTGAGCGTTGGTTCAGCTGCCTTTGCACAAGACAACACACCACAAGCCAGCGACGCAGCTGATGATAACGTCATCATCGTAACCGCGACCAAGCGCGAGCAGACGCTGCAAGAAATTCCAGTCGCCGTGACGGTAACAAGCGCAGAAACGATTGAGCGGGCACAAGTCCGCGACCTCATCGATTTACAGACTGTAGCTCCGACACTTCGCGTGTCGCAAAACCAGACCTCAGGAAACGCCACTTTCAGTATTCGTGGCTTCGGCAACGGCGGAAACAATACAGGCGTTGAACCGTCGGTTGGTATTTTTATCGATGGCGTTTACCGTTCACGCGCCGGATCGGGAATAAGCGATCTTCCAAATTTGAAACGCGTCGAAATTCTGCGCGGTCCGCAGTCGACCCTCTTTGGCAAAAATGCCTCTGCGGGCGTTATTTCAATCGTTACGCAAGAACCGAAATATGAATTCGGTGGCTCGGCTGAAGCAAGCTACGGCAATTACAATGCTATTGTATTGAAAGCCGATGTCACTGGGCCACTCGCTGAAAATGTTGCTTTCAGCCTCGCTGGCGGCATCAACAAGCGTGACGGTTATGCGACCATCATCAACACTGGTGAAAAATCGAACGAGCGTGATCGCTGGTTCACCCGCGGTCAGTTATTGCTCGAACCTTCAGATACCGTCAAATTCCGTATTATCGGAGATTTTGATCGTATTGATGAAAATTGCTGCGTTGCTGGCAACGTTCTAGATGGACCGACTGGTGGGATCGTGCGGCTATTGGGTGGAGCCGTTAATTCGAACAAACCATTTGACTATCGCGTAAACGCAAACTTCGCGACCACCAACGAAATGGATAATTACGGTGGCTCGGTCCAGGGTGATTTTGAACTGGGATCATTGTCCCTCACCTCAATCACGGCGTACCGCGGATCAGACTCCAGCTACGTAAATGACGCCGATTTCACCAGCGCTGCACTATTGGATAGTGTTACCGAAGATCGGAAGATCCGCACATTCACGCAAGAGTTGCGCTTGGCATCGGATTTTGACGGGCCGTTAAACTTCCTGCTTGGTGGTTATTATTTCAATGAAGATATTGAACAACAAGCCTCGGTCGCTTGGGGCGCCCAATCGCGCGGCTATGTCGATACTTCGGTCAAAATTGCGACCGCAAACGCACTTAGCATTCCACTGCTAGAGGCAACATTCGGTGCGCTAGAAGGCGCACCCGGACGTTACACTAATAAATTTTTGGCTAGTGGCCAAGGATTGGACGAAAACTACACATTGAAAGACGAAGCATGGTCAATTTTCGGAACGGTTGATTTCGAGATTTCCGACCGAGTTACACTAACGGGCGGCTTTAACTATACCAAAGACAAAAAGAAGTTCACGACCGACGTTATAAGCACGGACATTTGGTCAGGCGTCAACTTCGATGCGCCGCAGTATGCTCTGTTCCGGCAGCAACTCTTATATGGAGGTGCTTTGGCGAATGGGCTTCCGGCTCCTATGGCGTTGACCTATGCAACGGTTAACGCCAACAACGCTGCACTTAACCCGCTGAACACTCTAAAGCCACTTCAGTTCTTGCCTCCTTATTTGAATTTGCCCAATTCGGTTGAAGATGGCAAATCTGCCGATGATGATTTATCATACACGGCCCGCATTGCGTGGAAGGCAACCGACAGCATCAATGTTTACGCAAGCTATGCAACCGGGTTCAAAGCATCTTCCGTGAACCTGTCTCGAGACTCCAGACCATTGCTGTCTGATCGGGCTGCACTCACTGCAGCTGGTTTAACGCTGTCTAACCAGTCTTACGGCACGCGCTTAGCCAATCCAGAGAAAGCAAAAGTTTTTGAAGTCGGTATCAAAGGCAACTGGGATCAAGCCTCGTTCAACCTGACCGCATTCAACCAAGCGATTAATGACTTCCAAGAGAACCTATTCATCGGAACAGGTTTCGTTCTGTCAAACGCTGGTAAAAGAACGACAAAGGGTATTGAGTTTGATGGTATGGTTCGGCCAACCGAAGCTTTGTCATTCTCGGTTTCTATGGTCTATCTTGATGCCAAATATGATAGCTTTGTACAAAGCGCATTCGGCGACATCTCTGGTCAACGTGTTTCAGGTGTTCCGGAGCTTGCTACAACCTTAGGTGCTGTATTCGAACAGCCTTTTGGCGACGGCAATACATTTGTCCTAAGCGGAAGCTATCATTATGAATCATCAACGCCGCAACAAGATGGTGGCCTCCTGGCAACATATTCGCGGGAGGTGAATTCCATAGATGCGTCGGCAAGTGTGGAATTGAGCAACGGCGTTCAATTCTCACTCTGGGGCCGCAACCTTGGGAATCACAAGTATCTGACGACCATCTTCCCGTCGGTTGCCCAGGCCGGAAGTATTTCGGGTTATCCAAGCCTGCCACGCACTTATGGTGCATCGGTGAAGTATAAGTTCTAATCTCCTGAATTTCTCAGGGAAAAAGGAGCCGGGGCAGCCAACGCTGCTCCGGCTTTTTCTTTAGGGGCGGTATATGCTCACGCATTATCTCGAACGCGTTTGTCCTTGCGCATTTTTGGCTCAGGAATGATGCAATGCCATTGCCTGTTATCCTGAAATAAATTCAGGATGACGGAGGAACTATAAAGCTCACAACAATTCAAAAAATAACGATTTCGTTATCCCGAACGCGTTTCGGGATAACGCACCAAAGTCGCCTGATATCTTTACCGGGAAAATGGTGCCCGAGGGCGGATTTGAACCACCGACACGCGGATTTTCAATCCGCTGCTCTACCCCTGAGCTACTCGGGCTACGCGGTGAAAACCGCGTGGGAGCGCAGCCTATAGAGAGGCGATACGCCTCTTGGCAAGCGCAAAATCAGTCCGCGCCGTCGGAACCGATACTATCTTCATAATCCGCCAGCGGCCCTGGCACACTATAGCCTTCATCCAACCATTTCAGCAGATCGCGATCCTTGCATCCCTGACTACAAAAAGGTTTGGATTCCGCCGCTACCGGCTTTCCACATAAGGGACATTGATTAGCTTTGCGCGACATGGACATGGCCATAGCCCGTGGCTTTTTCATCCGCAACCACGACCATATCGGCACCCGCAAGGCGGACACCCGCCGCGCGCCATGCCGCCCATTTCGGTGAATCCAGTAAGATTGCAACGTCAGGACGCGCCGTGACGCTGCGCACACCGAAACCGCGTGACTCGGCAACCGTCCGCAACAACCAATAGGCCTGCGTCTCGTCCGATAAGGATGCGATGCGCGTGCCGAACAGTTGATCGAGGACAGACGGCCTTGGCCGCGCACGCACGACGTGCATCATGCCATAGCCGTTAATGGCCGTGCGCTCGAACGGACGCGGGTCAGCCAAGGACGCGGCATCAAAGGCTTCGGCAATCTGGGCGCGCTGTGCCTTGGACTCCATCGATACAAAATCGATCAAGACCATCGCCCCAACTTGATACAGGCGCAGCAGGCGGGCAATTTCGGTCGCGGCGACCATATTGATAGCAAAGGCATCGCCGATACCGTCAATGTCGAACACTAGCCCTGCCTTGGTGCGCTGAAAGCTTATGGTGACATCGCCGACCTGTGACTGGCCCGCAATGGCGATGTCAAAGCCCTCGGCGATGGACGCCTTGATGATAGATTGCCCCAGAGACGCCATACGAGCGTCCCAGAGGGCGTCTTTGCCCATCAGGGGTTCGTAGATACCCTCCCGCAATATGACCTCTGGTGGCTTATTACGGCCCGGCTCAGCGATGGCTTCACGCGTGACCTCGAACATTATCCGCGCGCCTTCCGGCGCACCCATTTTGCTACGCAGCAAAAGTTCACTATTGTCGTCGGCAATGACATAAGCGCCCGACGGGGTTTTGCGGTCAATGCGGCCCGCGCCACATTCGCCCAAGGCCCATAAGGCATCGCGCTGAATATGGATTTCAACGATGTTTCCGTTTTCGACAAAAGCCGCGCGGCGCTCGCCCGGCGCATCATCGCGCCATATATCAGTCAAGCGGATAGCCCGAAGCGCGTAATAAAGCGCGTGTTTCATATAAGGGCAGACCGATCACGCCCGAATGGCTGCCCGCCATCCAATCGATCAACGCCTCTGCCCTGCCCTGAATGGCATAGCCACCGGCCTTGCCCAGCCCCTCGCCGCTATCGATATAACTTTCAATTTCGTCAGCCGACAAACGTTTGAAACGCACGATACTGTCGCAAATCCGGCTACGCATCCGGCCATCTCCGTCAATCACGGCAACGGCGCTAAGGACATGGTGGCGGCGACCGCTGAGTAGGTTCAGGAACCCGCGTTGCATGTCGGCATCGGCAGCTTGTGGCAATATCCTGCGGCCAACGGCGACGGTGGTGTCGCCTGCGACAACAATCTCTCCAGCACCCCTAGAAACTGCAACCGCCTTTTCCTCGGCCATACGCAGCGCATAGACACGCGGAACCTCTCCCTTGCGGGGTGTTTCGTCAATATCTGGGGACGCGATGCGCGCAGGTGCAATGCCTAAGCGCGCAAGAAGGTCACGGCGGCGCGGGCTTGATGAGGCCAATATGAGCGACGGGTTCAGACCCAAGGTCTGGCGCCCTTATTTAAAGCGGTACGTGATCCGGCCCTTGGTCAGATCATAAGGGGTCAGTTCGCACAGCACTTCGTCACCCACGAGAACGCGGATACGGTTTTTGCGCATCTTTCCGGCAGTATGGCCCAAAACTTCATGGCCATTTTCAAGCTCGACACGGAACATAGCATTGGGCAGCAATTCACGGACTGTCCCACGCATTTCGAGTAATTCTTCTTTTGCCATTCGGCCCCTTATATCTTCAAAAATCGAACGTTGCTGCGCCTGTAAACCTAATGTTTGAAAAAGGGAAGCGCTACAGTGTAATCGCCCTATTGCGACTAAATGCGGCACAGTTTAGACGGTCGGCCTTGAAAATCGCGTTATGCTTCCGACGTAAGCAAGATGTAAACTGAGCTCCTCCCCATGAAAATATTCCGTTTGAGTGCAATTTTGCTGGCATCGACCGCTGTTCCCGCAATGGCAATGGATGACCTCCAAAGCACGGGCAGTACCGTCGCGATCGCCAATGAAAACATTGAAGATGCTGTTCAGGACGCACCTTCACGCGAAATCATTGTCACGGCTGAACGCATTAGGGGGTCGGTGGACACGGACGTCCCGCCCGTGGAGCAGCTGAACGAGGCTGACATTGCCTCTTTGGGCGCGTCATCATTGACGGATATCGTCGCGGCGGTCGCACCGCAGGCCAATTCCGGGCGTGGACGCGGCGGTGGCATGCCGATCATTTTGCTAAACGGGCAGCGGGTTTCGGGTTTCCGTGAACTGCGTGATTTACCACCAGAAGCGATCCGTCAGGTTCAGATTTTCCCGGAAGAAGTCGCGCTAAAATATGGTTTCCGTCCCGACCAACGGGTAATAAACTTCATCTTGAAGGACAATTTTGCCTCCTTCGCTTCTGAATTCGAACGTGCCCAGCCGCAGGATGGCGGCTTTGCGCGCAATGAATTTGAAACGACCCTAACCCGCATTGGCAAAAACACGCGCTTTAATTTGGATATTGAACTGGAACAGTCCACGGCGCTGACGGAATCCGAACGTGACCTGATATCGTCGGGTGGTTCATTATTGGCGCGTGGCGGCAATATCAGCGGACTTGGCGTCAATGGCGCGATTTCACCTGCCTTAAGCGCGCTTGCCGGAAGCAATGTCACCAAAGCTGGCGTGCCATTGGGTATATCTAACCCGAGCTTGGCGCAATTTGCCAGCACGGCAAACCGCCTGAATGACGGCGATATTGGCGATGTACGGACTTTGCTGCCGCGCACCGAACGGCTTGAAGTGAATGGCACATGGAGCAAATCGCTTGGCCCGCAAACAATCCTGTCACTGAACGCAAATTACGCGCTGACAGGCAACGAATCCTTGCTAGGCTTACCCGGCACAAGCTTTGTTCTGCCCGGCAGCAGCCCGTTTTCACCCTTCGGCCAGGATGTGACGCTCAGCCGCTATTTCGACAGCCCGCGCCCACTTGAACGGGAAAGCGAAACGCATGTTTTCCAGACAGGTAGCACATTCAACCACGCGCTGGGCGGATGGCGTTGGACAGTTACGGGCAATTATGCACGCTCTGCAAATGACACACGCACCACGCGTAACGCAGATTTCACCGCCTTACGCGCTGGCGTTTTGGCCGGAACGACGAACCCCTTTGCCGCCGACTTTGGCGCAAATCTTCTGTTCCTCGCGCCTGATCTTGCCAGCAGCCTGAACCAGAATATGGACATGCGCAGCACCCTTGCAGGAACGGCGCTCAAATTGCCTACGGGCGATGTACAAATAACGTTCGCATCGGGCTTTACCCGCCAAATGCTCGACAGCGAAACATGGCGTTCGGGCGTCACAACCGACATATCCTTGCGCCGGAATATCATGAACCATTCGGTCAATGCGGAATTGCCGCTGACGGGCCGCGATTTCGGCCTTGGCGCCGTGATTGGCGAATGGTCGGTCAATGGCAATATCGGCTATAGCGACCTGTCTGATTTCGGAAAGCTGATGGAGTATGGCGCGGGTCTGCGCTGGGTGCCGGCGCGCAATCTGACCTTCCAAGCATCAATCACGGGCGATGAAAACGCGCCGGGCATCGGCCAATTGGGTAATCCCACTTTAGTCACACCCAATGTGGCAACCTATGATTTTACCCGCGGCGAAAGCCTTTTCATCAACGTCATTACCGGTGGCAACCCTGCCCTGATCGGAGAAAAGCGCCGCGATCTGATATTGAATGCCAATTGGAACCCCGATTTCATCAAGGATTTCGCGCTTCAGTTCAGCTATTTCAAAAACAATAGCCGCAACACAACGGCGGCATTCCCCTTGCTTACGCCAGAGATTGAAGCAGCCTTTGCCAGCCGCGTCGTGCGCGATGTTAATGGCCGCTTAGTCAGCATCGACCAACGTCCGGTGAATTTCGACCGTGAAACGTCACAGCGTATCCGCTGGGGCTTTAACATATCGGGCAATATCGGCACGACCGCGCCTTGGCGTGGACCTGCCGGTGGCCCTCCTGCTGCTGCGGCAGGCGCTCCTAGCGCGCCACGGGCTGCAGGCGGCGGCTTTGGTGGTCGCGGCTTTGGTGGTGGCGGCCCCCGTTTTGGCGCACCTGGCGGCGGTCAGCCCAGCCGCTGGAACATCGCCCTCTATCATACCTACCGCATAGAAGACGAAATCCTTATCCGTCCCGGCGTGCCTGTGCTCGATTTGCTCAATGGTTCAGCCACCAGCAGCAATGGCGGGGCGTCCCGTCATGAAGTCGAGCTTTCGGGCGGTCTGTTCCACAAAGGTTTTGGCTTCCGGCTACAAGGGACGTATAAGAGCGACACCAGCGCCGACGGCACTGGCCTTGCCGGTAGCAATGACCTGCGGTTTAGCGACGTTGCCGTCATTGGCGCGTTCTTGTTCGTTAACCTGGACCAACAAGCCAGCGTCACAAAAGCCCTGCCGTTGCTGAAAGGTAGCCGCATTTCCTTCAGGATTGAAAATATCCTGAATGATATTGTCGATGTCCGCGACCAGAATGGCAATGTGCCGCTGGGCTATCAGCCCGGCTATATCGACCCGCGTGGCCGGGTATTTGAATTGAGTTTCAGAAAGCGTTTCTAACCAATCGGAATAGCGCATAAAAAACCCCGCCGGAATTGCTTCCAGCGGGGTTTCTAAGCTTAAAAATCTTTAAGCGTTACATGCCGCCATGGGCCAGTGCTGCCAAGAGGAGCAAGGCCACGATATTCGTGATCTTGATCATTGGGTTCACAGCAGGTCCAGCGGTGTCCTTATAAGGATCACCCACGGTGTCGCCGGTTACGGCTGCCTTATGGGCCTCCGAACCTTTACCGCCATGGTTGCCGTCTTCGATATATTTCTTGGCATTGTCCCATGCGCCGCCACCCGATGTCATCGAGATCGCAACGAAAAGACCGCCAACAATCACACCCAGCAGGAGCGCGCCGAGAGCAGCAAAGCCCTCCGCCTGACCTGCAACGGCCGTGATGACGAAATACACAGCAATTGGCGTCAGTACCGGCAGCAAGGACGGAATAATCATTTCCTTAATTGCTGCCTTGGTGACCAAATCGACGGTACGCGCATAATCTGGCTTTGACTTGTAGGTCATGATGCCGGGGTCGTTCGCGAACTGGTCACGCACGTCCTTCACCACTTCGCCAGCCGCACGGCCCACAGCCGTCATACCCATTGCCCCAAACAAATAGGGCAGAAGCGCACCGAGCAGAAGCCCAACGATGACATAGGGGTTTTCAAGGCTGAAATTCACCGCAAGCTCAGGGAAATATTCCCTAAGGTCGGCGGTGTAACAGGCGAACAGCACCAATGCTGCCAGGCCTGCCGAACCAATGGCATAACCCTTGGTCACAGCCTTTGTCGTGTTACCTACGGCATCCAACGCATCGGTCTTTTCACGGACGGAATCGTCGAGGCCAGCCATTTCAGCAATACCACCGGCATTGTCGGTAACAGGGCCATAAGCGTCAAGCGCCACGACCATACCCGCCAACGCCAACATGGCCGTTGCGGCAAAGGCAATGCCGATCACGCCAGCCAATTGATAGGCAATGATGATACCTGCGCAGATTACAATCGTTGGCATCGCGGTGGATTCAAGGCTGATTGCCAGACCTTGAATAACGTTGGTGCCGTGACCCGTTTCCGATGCCTTCGCAATCGAACGGACCGGACGGTAATTGGTACCGGTATAATATTCGGTGATCCAGATGATCAGGCCAGTGATGACAAGACCAAGCAACGAGCAATAGAATAATGTCCGGCCGGTGAACCCGCCAACATCATTTGTCATGCCGCCAAGTGCGAAGTCGATGGCAAACCAGATCGCCGGAACCGACAATATGGCCGTAACCAAAAAGCCCTTGTACATCGCGCCCATGATATTCTTTCCGCCGCCAAGACGGACGAAATAGGTACCGATGATCGAAGTGATGACGCATACGCCGCCAATTAACAATGGCAAGCTCATGAGGTTCATGAACAACCCAGTGTCTGTCACGCCCTGCACCAGCAAAGCGATCAACACCATCGTTGCACCAACGGTCACAACATAGGTTTCGAACAAGTCAGCGGCCATACCTGCGCAATCGCCGACATTGTCACCAACGTTATCTGCGATAACGGCGGGGTTGCGTGGATCGTCTTCGGGAATACCTGCCTCAACCTTGCCGACTAGGTCAGCGCCGACGTCAGCGGCCTTGGTAAAGATACCACCGCCCAAACGTGCGAAGATGGAGATCAGCGACGCGCCAAATGCCAATGCAACAAGCGCATCGATCACTGGGCGGCTGTTCGGGGCCATCATGGCTACGTCCGTCAGATACCAGAAGAACACGGCAATCGCGAGCAAGGCAAGACCAGCGACGAGCATGCCGGTAATCGCGCCTGCGCGGAACGCCATGGTCAAACCGGCCTGAAGCCCGGTTTGCGCCGCAGCGGCCGTCCGCACATTTGCGCGCACCGAAATGTTCATTCCGATATAGCCCGCAACGCCCGAAAGCACCGCGCCAATGACGAAACCAACGGTTGGAATGACGCCCAAGAACAACGCCACCAACACCGCAACCACGACGCCTACGATAGCGATGGTCCGATATTGACGGCCAAGATAGGCTTTTGCACCTTCTTGAATGGCCGCGGCGATTTCCTGCATTTTATCATTGCCGGCGGGTGCACTCAGCACCTGACGGCTGGTTACAAAACCGTACACGACGGCCAGTAACCCGCATAATATTGCGATAATTGTCAGAGACATGAAATTATCTCTCCCCTCCTGTTTATAAACAACAATTGATGCCACTCTCCTCCCGAGAAGCGCAAGCAGAGAGGGTATAAGGCGCGCTTATAAGCTATGGCAACCCATAAAAGCCGCCAGCGTCTCCGCCTGAGCCCCTGTTTGTATCATTGATGTTGATAACCAAGCGTGGGCGGTAGCTTTACCGGCGCCTCGCCATGTTTTAATGTCAGTCCACCGCCGGAAACCACGCGGCCAATAGCTGTTGCGCACGCGGATGTCGGGGCTTCCGGCGCTGCAGTGAATAGCAATTGATAGTCGTCGCCCCAGCTTGCCGCCTGCATACGGCTTTCAAGGCTGTCTGTGCGATAGCTGATGTAAAGCGGCGATAAAGGCACGCACGCAAGGTCGATTTCTATGCCAATCTGGCTGGCGGTTGCCAATCGCTCTGCATCGAGCAGCAAACCATCCGACACATCCATCATCGCGGTGACAATCGGCGCAAGCTTTTGGCCGTCGGCCACCCGCGCGACGGGCCGATTGAACGCATCCGCCAGCGGGCCAACTTCGTCAAAACCAGCGTCAATCAGCTCAAATCCCGCCAATGCATCGCCGAGCGTTCCCGTCACATATAAAATGTCGCCTATTTGCGCGCCCGACCGTGAAGGAACCGGACGATGCGTAGCCATGCCCAAGGCCGTCAGCCCAAGCGCACGCTTATCCCCGCGGTTGGCAACGGTATCTCCGCCAAGCAAAGCCACGTTATAATGCGCCAACGCATTTTCCAGCCCAGCCGCAAACGCCCTGTCCCACGCGTCATCGCCCAGCATGAAGCCAAGCAACACACCGATGGGTGATGCACCCTTTGCAGCCAAATCGGACAAGTTGGACGCCAATAGCTTCCACGCAACATCGGCGGGATTGGCGTTCGACCGGAAATGTACGCCCTCCGCCATCATGTCATGCGTGATAATCAACGACGCATCGCCAATATCGACGACCGCTACATCGTCCAGCAATCCCCGCGCCGCAGGGTCAGTGGCAAAGCCACGCAATAAGTTGATGAAGCCGGATTCGGTGGTCATAAAATCTCCGCTCCCTTCCCCCATGTTGTCATCGCGAACTTGTTTGGCCTCTGGTCATTTCATTCCGGGATAACAAGCAACCGCCGCATGGTGTCCTGAAACAAGTTCAGGACGACGATAGAACCGTTACCCCCGAACGTCCTTCGCAACGGCATCCAGCAAGCCATTGACGAACTTCGCGTCCTTAGTGTCAAAAAACGCATGGGCAACGTCGAGATATTCGTCGATGACAGTCGCCGTTGGCACATCTGGCCGCGCGATCAATTCATAGGTACCACAACGCAAAATCTGGAGCATCGTCTTGTCCAAACGATCCATCTTCCATTTCTCGCCCAGCTTTCCATCGACAAGCCCGTCGATTTCCGCACGCCGCGCATCCACGCCTGAGACAACATCATCGAAAAAATCGGGGTCGGCATCGGCATATTGCGCGTCTTCAATTTCCTGACCCAGCCGGTGCGAATGAAATTCATTCAAAAGCCGCGCAATGCCGATGTCTTCCATATCCATTTGATACAACGCCTGCACCGACGCCAGACGGGCCGCAGAACGGGATTTGGATTTGGCACTGGCGTTATTGGCACTCATAATCTTTTCCTGACACTCGCCGCATGGGCAGGTAAACCTTCGGCATCAGCGAGCGTTGCCGCCGCCGGACCAATTTTGTTGATAGCATGTTGATCAAGTGCGATGAAGCTGGTCCGCTTCATGAAATCGAGCACCGACAGGCCAGACGCAAAACGCGCGCGCCGCCCGGTGGGCAATACATGATTTGGTCCGGCGACATAATCACCAATCGCCTCGGGCGTCATGCGGCCCAAAAATACCGAGCCTGCGTGACGGACAAGGCCAAACAACTTTTCTGCGCGGTCATCATCGACGGCCAGCTCCAGATGCTCCGCTGCCAGCCGGTTGACCAAAGGCATTGCACCTTCCAGATCATCGACCACGATAATCGCGCCAAAATCCGTCCAACTGGCCCGCGCAACCGCGCCCGTGGAAAGCATCGCAATTTGCGTGTCAACGGCAGCCGCGACTTGGGTGGCAAAATCGGCATTGTCCGTGAACAATATCGACTGGCTCGTTGGATCATGCTCGGCCTGACTTAAAAGGTCCGCCGCAATCCATTCGGGGTCGTTTTGGGCATCTGCCACCACGACGATTTCCGATGGGCCAGCCACCATGTCGATGCCCACCACACCGTATAGCTGCCGTTTTGCCTCGGCCACCCACGCGTTGCCGGGGCCGGTTATGACGTCGACTGGACGGATGCGTTCGGTTCCATAAGCCAATGCCGCAATCGCCTGCGCCCCGCCGACACGCCAGATTTCGTCCACGCCCGCCAAATGCGCGGCGGCCATGACGGTCTGGTTTGTTTCGCCGCCGGGTGTTGGCGTGACCATGACGATCCGTTCAACGCCTGCCACCTTAGCGGGAATAGCATTCATCAATACCGACGATGGATAGGCCGCACGGCCACCGGGAACATATACCCCCGCCGCATCGACCGCCGACCAGCGCGCGCCTAAACGTACATTGTCGCTGTCCCGATAATCCCGGTCTTCGGGCAATTGCGCGGTGTGATAGGCCTCAATGCGCTTCGCCGCGAGCGTCAATGCATCGCGCAAATCAGGCTCCAGCGCGTCATAGGCCGCCTTGCACTGCGCCGCGTCAATCTGCCAACCAGCATTGTTAAGATCGAAACCGTCAAAGCGCTGTGTCATTTCCGCTAACGTCACATCGCCATGCGTGCGGACATCTTTTATGGTTTGCGCAACGGTGCTTGAGACATCGGCATCGGCCTCACGCCGGCCATTGACCAACGCGTCAAATGCATCCGCAAAACCAATGTTAGAGGAATCAAGCCGCTGCACGTGCGCCCGTCAATTCCCTGAAACGTTGCACCATCGCAGGAATAGTCCCGCTCATCATTTTATACGCCGCGCGATTGACGATCAGCCGCGCCGATACTTGGGAAATGACCGCCGTTTCAACAAGGCCATTTTCGGCGAGCGTTTTGCCCGACGATACCAGATCGACAATTCGTCCCGAAAGCCCAAGCGAAGGCGCAAGTTCCATCGCGCCATTCAACTTCACACATTCGGCCTGAATACCGCGCGCATGATAATAACGGCTGGTTGTGCCAGGATATTTGGTAGCCACACGAATATGCCCACCAGTGACATAATCGGGGACGCCCATCGGCATCGCCACCGATATGCGGCAACGGCCAATGCCCAAGTCAACCGGTGCATAAAGTTCAGAATAATCAAATTCATCAATGACATCCGAACCGACAATACCAATCTGCGCCGCGCCATGGGCAACAAAGGTCGCCACATCGAAAGCGCGGACGCGAATGATGCTGATTGCAGGATCATTAGTCGCGAACAAAAGCGCACGGCTTGCCTCGTCAAAGAAGGCGGCTTCAGGCTCTATGCCCGCCGCCTGCATCAACGGCAAAGCCTCGTCGAGTATCCGCCCCTTGGGGATAGCAAAGATGATTGGTTCAGTCACAATGACCGCGCTTTACGGGTCGCGGGCGGAAAGGGCAATATGGCAGAAAATATAGGCGACTATGATTAACTCAGAAACCTATCCATCGCTGCGTTCACCGCATCGTGTTGTTCCCAAATGACGAAATGCCCGCAATTCTCGACTGGCGCGATGGTGACGTCTGGCACCAATTGTGCGATGCCGTCGATATTGCTCGGCGGCAAAGCTAAGTCATCCATCGCCCAAATTACTAAGGTCGGGATCATCAACGGCGGAAATGCGCCAGCAGCAAAGGCCGGGATTTCGGCATCCTCGCCCATCGCCGGCACAACTAACGCAGAAGCGCGGTACCAGTTGAGCATGCCAAAACAGGTATCGCGTTTGCTCCAATCGTCCAGCAATGCAGCGCGCTCCTCCGGCTCCATCGCATTTGGCTTGTCCCATTTAATCGTCTTCAACAACAAACCGGTCAGCCCCTGTTCTTGCACCAAGGCGTCGTTCGCCGGATCACGAAAGGCGCGAATATATTGGCTGGATTCGCGCTGGTTCATGTCGGTGATTAACAACCGCTGGAAAATATACGGATGCGGCGCGTTAGCGATAATCGCGCGCGGCACACGCCCCGCCCAAGCGGGGTTAAGCGCGCCGGCTTGCCCATTTAACGCCACGCTCCACGCAATCGCGCCGCCCCAGTCATGGCCCGCAATGATGAATTGCTGCACATGCAACGCATCGGCCAGCGCGAAGATATCGGCGGTCAACTTATCCGCCGTATAGGCTTCCACTTCCTGTGGCTTTGACGTGCCGCGATAGCCTCGCTGATCCGGCGCAATGCAATAAAAACGGTCCGCAAAATGGGCAATCTGGTGCCGCCATGTGCGGTGCGATTCGGGAAAACCGTGCAGGAAGATAATCGCCGGATTTTTGGGATCACCCGCCGTAAACGCATCCATTTCTATACCCGTCGACAGCGACAGGCGGTGCGAAGAAAGTTCGATCATGTCATCACGCTTTTCTGTTATGTCTTATCTAGATCTCGCCGGGTGCATTAACTTTGATCGCCAGCGCATGGACGCGTGTTCCGGGAATGTCGCCCAGCGCCTTGTTCACCATACGCTGCCGCATCAGGCGGGAAACGCCGGTAAAGGCTGCGCTTTCAATTTCTATGGTGAAATGGGATTCGCCGGACCCATCATCGCCGCTATGGCCGTGATGTTTTGCGCTGTCGTTGATGACGGCAAGGCGGGTTGGCGCAAATGCTGTTTCAAGCAGCATTTCCATTTCAAGTTGTGCAGGACCTTTTTTCATGGCCTGCTCTTCCCATATGGCGGGTTTTTCGCCAAGGAAAAACATGGCCTCCGACCGCACCACTGACCGATTTCACGGCCGCGTTCACGCGTCAGGGCGGCCATGCGCCTATCCGCGCTGCGGCGAAGCGGGGGAATTTCGCGCACCTGATCCACAGGGGCAGGCGCCATCGGCGAACGGTCCCGGCGACTATCAATATCTCTGCCTTGACCATGTGCGGCAGTTTAATGCGGGCTATAACTGGTTTGCCGGCATGACCGCCGATGAAATTTCCATGGCGCAAAGCCCGGTGCAATTCTGGCCAAGCGAAACGCGCGCCTTTCGCGCCAATGGCAATGTCGATTCGCCGCCAAAATGGGCGGACTTTAAAGACCCGCTGGACGCTATCTCCACACGGTTCCGGTCGCGTCTACCCAAAGAGCGTGCCGATGGCCATTTTCTGTCGCCAGAGGACCGCAAGGCCCTGCGGACGCTAGGGCTTGGCGAGGATGCCGACCGCCGCGCTTTGCGCAGCGCCTATTCGGCAAAGGTGCGTGCCTATCATCCGGACAAAAATGGCGGTAACCGCTCTTATGAAAAGGCTTTGCAAGACGTGATTGCTGCCTATACGCACCTTAAAACTTCGCCCGCTTTCATTTGACGAGAATAACATGACTGACATCCCAAATATCCAACCCGACAGCCGCGACGCGACTATCCTCGCCTCCCCTGACAAAATGGTCAGCGTGCGGGAATTGTTCGGCATTGATGTGGATATGGAATGCCCCGCTTTCTCTATCGCGGACGAGCGCGTCCCTGACACCGACGAAAGCTATGTCTTTGACCCCGATACCACCCTCGCAATCCTCGCGGGCTTTGCCCATAACCGCCGTGTCATGGTGCAAGGTTATCACGGCACGGGTAAGTCCACGCACATTGAACAGGTTGCAGCGCGCCTAAAATGGCCCTGCATCCGCATCAACTTGGACGCACATATCAGCCGTATCGACCTTATCGGACGCGATGCCATTGTTTTGCGCGATGGGCAGCAAGTGACCGAATTCCGGGAAGGCCTATTGCCTTGGGCGTTGCAGACGCCAACAGCCTTGGTGTTCGACGAATATGATGCTGGCCGCCCTGACGTCATGTTCGTGATCCAGCGCGTTTTGGAAACCGAAGGCAAGCTGACCCTGCTCGACCAAAACCGCGTCATTCGCCCGAACCCCTATTTCCGCCTGTTCGCCACCGCCAACACCGTTGGGCTTGGCGACACAAGCGGGCTGTATCATGGCACGCAAGCGATCAACCAGGGCCAGATGGACCGCTGGAACATTGTCGTTGGCCTGAACTATCTGCCGGCGCAGGTTGAAAGCGAAATCGTTTTGGCTAAGGCTTCAGGCACCGACGCCGCCACCGTTGCCAATATGGTGAAGGTCGCCGAAATGACCCGTCAGGGCTTCATCAATGGCGATATTTCAACGGTGATGAGCCCGCGCACGGTCATTACCTGGGCCCAGAACACCGCGATTTTCAAAAATGTCGGCTTTGCCTTCCGCCTGTCATTCCTCAACAAATGCGATGACGCGGAACGCGCCTTGGTCGCCGAATATTATCAACGCGTTTTTGGCCAAGATTTGCCGGAAAGCGTCGTTGGCAAAGCAAAGTAAGCACGGGCTATTTCGCCACTTCAGTTGAAGGAACGCATTATGAAACGCTTCGCACTAGCTCTCGCGCTGATGATTTCTGCATCACCTGCATTTGCCGCGTTGAAACCCGGGACACGCGCAACCGATTTCACTACGCAAGCCGTGTTGGCCGGCAAGGCGGACACCTTCAACCTGAACAAGGCTTTGAAAAACGGTCCCGTGGTGCTGTATTTTTATCCCAAAGCGTTCACATCAGGTTGTACCGTTGAGGCGCATGAATTTTCCGAAGCCGCCGATGATTTTGCCGCCTACGGCGCGTCCATCGTCGGCATGTCAGCAGATAATCTGGAGACATTGAAGCGCTTTTCGGTCGAAGCCTGCCGCAACAAATTCATGGTCGGCATTGCGACCAAGCCTATGATCAAAAATTACAAGGTCGGTCTGCCGATGATGGGCGGCACTAACCGGACGACCTATGTCATCGCGCCCGATGGCAAGATATTGTTCGCTTATTCACAGTTGGGTGTGAAAGGCCATGTTTCCGGCGCGCTGAACGCGGTCAAGGCATGGCATGCGGCGAACCCCAAGCGGAAATAATGCGTAAAATCGTCGTCCTGCTTTTGCTTTCATTGCTGTCCGGTTGCACCGTGGCCGTCAAATATGGCGATGTGCTGCACAGTAAGCTGGCGGAAAACCCACGCTGCAATCCCGCGCAGAATGAGGACGCGGCGATAGCCGGAAAAGACCATTTCATTGTTACCAGCCGCCTACCCGACTGCCGCAGCGACACTATCCTACTGACCAATCACAGGGCTGATCGCGTGCGCTACGCCCGCTTTGCGCCGCCGCAAAAGATCAAGCCTGCAAAAGGCGATACGCAGGTGACTGTGCCACTTGCATTCCAACCGGAGGATGCATGGTGGGATAGTCTGCGTGATGCGGCGAACCTGCGTAAGGGCCGCGTACTGATATATGTCCATGGCTATCGCGAAACGCTGCAAACGACTGCCCGCGACGCGGTGCAGATTGGCGCAATGAGTAATTTTGACGGACCAATCATCCATTATAGCTGGCCCTCACAAGGCAATTTGCTGAGCTACGCCGTTGATGAAACCAACATGTATTGGGACCAACGCAATTTCAGCAATTTCCTGACAAAATTGGCGCGGACGGAGTGGGTCAAGGAAATCGTTCTTGTCTCCCATTCGCTTGGCGCACGGCTTGTTATTCCGGCGGTTGAATATGTTGACCGCACGTCTACCAACGCAGATTCGAGCAATATTTCCAATATCATATTGGCTTCGCCCGATGTGGATCGTGAAGATTTTGAACGCGACATCGCGGAAGAAGTCCTCGCCGCGCGGCGCGTCAATAATGACCGGCGGGTGACAGTCTATGCGTCACTTAGCGACCGGGCGCTGGCGGTATCACGCGCGGTGCATGGCTATCCGCGTTTGGGTTCGCCTTATTGCTTCAACCCATTTGAGGCGCAGGAATTAAAGGCAAAGGGCCTCCCGCAACGCTGCTTTGCGACGAAGACGACATATCAGACCGAGCCTGCCAAAACCGGCTTCACTATTATCGATACCACCGATGTTTCCGGCGGAGGCGCGGGCCATAGCGATTATTTGCGTAGCTTTGCCGTATGCAAGGATTTTGCGGCGGTTGTGAACGGTGCCCGCATGACCGAGGATCGTGTGGCGACCAAGGACGCGCATGTATTCACCCTGCGCGCGCCTGTGAAACCGACAAAAGAAGACATTGCCTTTATGTGCAAGAGGTTGCCCGATTAATGTCCAACGAAACCCCTCTTGAGCAATTTAAACAGGTCCTGACCGGTACCGCGCGCGCTCTCGCGCATGAGCCGGAGGTAGAATTGGCCTTCACCGCCGATGCGCCAAGCCAGGCGGGCAAAAATTTCAAAGTCCCCATGCCAGGTCGCTTGCTTCCGCCCGACCAAGTGGCCGAGGCACGCGGCTTCGCCGACAGCTTTGCGTTGAAGTTGAAGCATCATAATCCGGCGCAGCATGCCGCTTTGCGCCCATCCGAAGTGATTGCGGGCGCAGCTTTTGATGCCGTGGAAAATGCGCGGGTTGAGGCGCTGGGCTCGCGCAATATGGCCGGGATTGCCGCCAATCTTAGCCATGCACTTGAACTCAAAATGCGCACCGATCCGATTGCCCGCGCACAAGCCCCTGACGAAGTGCCGATCTCCACAGCCTTATCGCTGATCGTGCGCGAACGCCTGACCGGCGCAGCTGTGCCTGAGGGTGCCGCCGCTGGCGTCGATATGTTGCGCGGTTGGATTGAGGAAAATGCTGGCAGTGACTTGGACGCGCTGGCGTTGGCGTTGGACGATCAAGGCGCATTTGCCAAGCTGACGCAGTCCATGCTGGAGCATCTGAACCTCACCGAAGGTGATATCGATCCGTCTGATGCCGATGACGGCGGCGATGATGCAGAAGATGCGCAAGACCAAGACGGCGATAGCGAAGATGACGGCGACGGCGAAGCAGGCCAAGCCGAAGCCCGCGCCGAACCGCAGCAGGGCGAAGGCGAAGAAACTGAAGCCGATTATGACGGCGAAGATATGGACGACCAAGATGGCGCCGACGGCGAAATGGGCGATGACGGGATGCAGCCTGTCACACCGCAGCGCCGCAATTGGGACCATCTGCCGCAGAGCGACTATAAAATCTGGTCGACCAAATATGACGAGACGATCACCGCGACCGAACTTGCTGACGAAGAAGAACTGAACCGACTGCGCGCGTATCTTGATCAGCAATTATCGAACTTGCAATCGGTGGTCACAAAACTCGCCAACCGCCTGCAACGCCGCTTGATGGCGCAACAAAACCGCAGTTGGGATTTCGACCAAGAAGAAGGCATGA
>NZ_JBIICD010000014.1:0-70387 GCF_044239045.1 Sphingorhabdus sp. | reverse complement strand
CGGACTACAGCAAGTGCGTCAGTGTTCTCGTACAATTCAAGGGACCCCCAAAAGATAACATGAAACAACAAGGCTGCCTTGCGGTTATTGGAAGTCCCCCTGGGGCAGCGGACGAGCCGAATATGAAAAGCGGGGGAAGTTGTAAAGTGATTCGTTTGGTTTTTAGCTCAGGCGATCCCGGAATTCGGTCCAGTCGAATGAACGCACGCATTCCAGCGCATCGGTATCGCTATTCCAGAGCCATAGCGATGGCAAAGGCACGCCGTTGAAAGTGTTCGTTTTCACCATGGAATAATGTGCTTGATCAAGGAACGCAAAACGCGCTCCGGGCTCTGCTGGAACAGGCAACACATAATCGCCTATAATGTCCCCGGCTAGACAGGATGGCCCTCCTAGACGCACTGGAGCGCCTTCTGAGAGCTCATTGAGCATCGCTGGGCGATAGGGTGCCTCAATAACGTCAGGCATGTGACAGGTGGCGCTAATATCAGTGATGCCTACCTGAATCTCGTTTTCAAACACGTCAAGTAACTCGCCGATCAATATCCCTGCATCGAGCGCAATCGCTTCGCCGGGTTCAAGATAGACGTCGAGGCCAGTTTCAGTGCGGACTTGCTGAATGAACGCCACAAGGTCATCGCGCTGGTAATCCGCGCGGGTGATATGGTGCCCGCCACCAAAGTTCAGCCAACTTAGATGCCCAAAATGGGGCGCAATGTGAGGTTTCAAAGCCTCCCACGTGCGTTTGAGCGGTTCGAAATCCTGTTCACAAAGCGTGTGGAAGTGGAGACCTGCAACCCCCTCGAGATGCTCTGCTTTCAACTGGCTAATTGGAAACCCAAGTCGCGATCCAGGTGAGCAGGGATCGTACTTCGCAACTTCGCCCTCGGCGTGTTCGGGATTGATACGAATTCCTACATCTACGCTGTCATTCAGGAACGATGCAAAACGGCGATGTTGTGATGGGCTGTTGAAAATGACATGGTCAGAAATGTCGACGATCTCTGCCATGTCGACTTCTTTATAACCAGCGCAATAGGTTGCGATTTCACCCTTGTAATAATCGCGGGCAAGGCGCGATTCCCACAGCCCCGAACTGCACACGCCATCCAGATACTCACCAATGACAGGCGCGACTTTCCACATCGAGAAAGCCTTCATCGCACATAAAATCTTGGCACCAGATCGCTGTTTAATGTCTGCCAAAATGGCTAGGTTGCGACGCAACGCCACCTCATCCACCACAAAGGCAGGCGATGGCACGCGGTGAAGGTCAAAATGGGCAAATGCCCCGGGATCGCCAGCTCTGGTTTCCATGTTATCATTCACCTAACAAATGGTTTGTCGCACCAGCGGAGGCTGGTGCCTATTTCGCTTATCCATCCTGCGCTGAGCATCGCCTAAGGACGTAATGGGTCCCAGCCTTCGCTGGTGCGACGAGGGAAATCAAAACGACAAAGGCCCGTCCAGTTCCTTGACCTGCCACGGGAGGCCATGCGCATTGAGCATATCCATGAACGGGTCGGGATCAAATTGTTCAATATTCCACACGCCAGCGCCAGACCATTGGCCAGTGACCAACATAGCAGCGCCAATCATTGCCGGAACGCCGGTGGTGTAGCTGACGGCTTGGTTGCCGGTTTCGGCATAGGCGTCCTCATGATCGCAAATATTATAGATGTAGAGTGTCTTTTCTTTGCCATCTTTGCCAAGGCCAGTGGCGATGCATCCAATGTTGGTCTTTCCCTTAGTCGTGGGCCCAAGCGAGGCAGGCTCAGGCAATACAGCCTTTAAGAACTGAAGAGGGATGATTTCCTTGCCTTCATAGTTCACTGGGTCAATCCGCGTCATACCGACCGCCTGAAGCACGTTGAGATGCGTGATATACGCATCGCCAAAGGTCATCCAGAAACGGATGCGTTTGATCTCAGGCAAATGGGTTTTGAGGCTTTCGATTTCCTCATGATACATCAGATACATATTCTTGGGGCCAACGGCTTCAAAGTCGAAACTTTGCTTGACTGACATCGCCGGCGTTTCGACCCAATCGCCATTTTCCCAATGCCGCGCGACGGCGGTGACTTCACGGATGTTGATTTCGGGGTTGAAGTTGGTGGCAAAGGCTTGGCCATGATCGCCGCCATTGCAATCCAATATGTCGAGCGTGTCGATGCGGTCGAAATAATGCTTCTTCAGGTATGTCGTGAACACGCTGGTGACGCCGGGGTCAAAACCTGAACCGAGCAACGCTATAAGCCCCGCGTCCTTGTAGCGATCCTGATAAGCCCACTGCCAATGATATTCAAACTTCGCGACATCCAATGGCTCATAATTTGCGGTGTCCATATAATGCACACCAGCCGCCAGACACGCGTCCATGATGTTGAGGTCTTGGTAAGGCAATGCAAGGTTCACCACGAGACTTGGCTTGATCTGGTTAAGCAAAGCCGTGGTCGCAGGCACATTATCCGCATCTAGACCATATGTGTCGATATCGACGCCTGTCCGTTCTTTGACCGATGTAGCAATCGCATCGCATTTTGACTTTGTGCGGCTTGCGAGGCTGATATGGCTAAAGATATCCGCATTCATGGCCATTTTGTGGACTGCAACCGAACCGACGCCGCCTGCGCCAATTACCAATATCTTGCTCATCTTCAGTTTCCTCTTATCAGAGATTCGTTCAGCGCACGCATATAGGGGGGTTTTATGACAGGACAAGAATTGGCTGCGGCCCACCAAATACCAACGCACGAGGGCGTACTAAGGGCGATGGCCAAAATTGCTGAAATTTTGCCAAAAACACCGTTGCTGCCGCTTGAGGTGGATGGCGTAACCATCTGGTGCAAGGCTGAAATGCTTCAGCCCATCGGTGCCTTTAAGATACGCGGTGCGTGGCATCGCCTGTCCGACCTGAGCAAAGAGGAACGCGCGCGCGGTGTTGTTGGGGTTTCTAGTGGAAACCATGCCCAAGGCGTTGCTTGGGCGGCCAAGAGGCTTGGGATATCCGCTACTATAGTAATGCCATCCAATGCGCCGCGCATGAAACTAGAGGCGACAAAAGCACTTGGGGCAGAAGTAGTTCTCTACGACCGCGCTACGGAATCGCGTGAAGAAGTTGCCGCCGGGTTAATCGCGCAAAGCGGCGCGACCTTAGTGCACGCCTTTGGTGATCCGTGGGTCATTGAAGGGCAGGGGACCGTTGGCATTGAAATCAAACAGCAACTTCAAGATCTCGGCTTTTCTGGGGCAGATATGATTGTTTCCTGCTGTGGCGGGGGTGGCTTAGCATCTGGCCTAGCGTTGGCATGTCCGGATGCAGAAATCGCTATTGTTGAGCCTGAAGGCTGGGACGATATCATTCGCTCACTCGACGCAGGTGAAATTTTGCCTGTCAAAGACCTCACATACCCGACTTATTGCGATGCATTACAGACACCGCAAACTTATCCCGTGAATTTTGATATTTTGCGCCGCCGCGTGTCTCAGGGTGTTTCTGTGACGACCGACGAAGTGGCTGCCGCGATGCGCGTAGTGTTTGAAAAGTTGCACCTCGTGGCGGAACCGGGCGGCGCTGTTGCGCTGGCTGCTGTGCTTGCCGGTAAGGTTCAAACCAAAGCTGTTACCGCTGTAACCTTATCAGGCGGAAACGTGGACCGAGAACTGTTCGTGAAGTTGCTTGCTCAGGCCGCCTGAGCGACAGCCATTTCCATACGGCCCCAGATTTCCACCAAAGCCGACGTTAAATTCCGCATCATGCCCTCATCATGTTGGGGGCCGGGCGTAAAACGCAACCGTTCAGTGCCACGTGGCACCGTTGGATAATTGATCGGCTGCACATATACGCCATATTCGGCGAGCAATATATCGCTGATCTTTTTGGCCTTAACAGGATCGCCCACCATCAACGGCACGATATGCGTGTTGCTTAACATTACAGGCAGGCCAGCTTCGGCAAACAGCTTTTTCAACATCGCAGCATTCGCTTGCTGCGCATCACGCTCCACGCTGGATGCTTTCAAATGACGCACAGCAGCCAATACGCCTGCAACCAAAACTGGCGACAAGGATGTCGTGAAAATGAAGCCCGGTGCATAAGAACGGATTACATCAATAATGTTCTGGTCCGCTGCAATATAACCGCCCATGACGCCGAAGGCCTTGCCAAGTGTGCCTTCGATTATGGTTACACGGTCCGCCACGGCATCACGTTCCGAAATACCACCGCCACGTGCGCCATACATGCCTACGGCGTGCACTTCATCGCAATAAGTGAGGGCGTTATATTTGTCGGCTAGATCGCAAACCGCACCAATGGGCGCGACGTCGCCATCCATTGAATAGACGCTTTCAAAGGCAATCAACTTCGGTGCTTCTGGATCATCAGCCGCAAGTAATTCTTCGAGATGTGCAAGGTCGTTGTGCCGCCAAACGCGCTTTTCGCATCCTGCATTGCGAATGCCAGCTATCATCGACGCGTGGTTCAATTCATCCGAATAAATGATGCAGCCGGGCAGCACTTTCGCGAGCGTCGACAAAGTCGCGTCGTTCGAGACATAGCCTGACGTAAACAGCAATGCGCCATCTTTGCCATGCAAGTCCGCAAGTTCCTGCTCAAGCTCGACATGATAATGGGTGTTGCCACCAATGTTGCGTGTTCCGCCTGATCCGGCGCCCACATCATGCAACGCGTTTTCCATCGCACTGATGACGTCGGGATGCTGCCCCATGCACAAATAGTCGTTAGAGCACCAAACTGTGATGTCCTTTGGGCCATTATGTCCGGCAAAGCAGCGTGCACTGGGATAATTACCCTTGTTCCGAAGGATATCGATGAATACGCGATAGCGGCCCTCAGCATGAAGCCGATCAATTGCCTTTTCAAAAACAGCGTTATAATTCACGGATATTAACCCCGACTTGGTACCGTCAATGCGATATGTTGACGCCCAATAATCGCGGAAAAGGCAAAAATCCAGCGCGAACGACTTGCAATAAGCGTCAATCCGGTTCCGCAATTGCGATATTTTCGCTTACAGTGATTGAGCCCTAAAGAAAATAACGTCAGCGGCTTAGCTGATAAGCAGACTAGCTTGAGCGTACGGAACAAAACAGCTACACAATACAGATATTTAGGGGGGATTCGTGTGGTGAGTGATCTTTGGTTCAACATGATTGCGGGGTTGTTGCTTGGTTATGCGCTTGGCTCCGTCCCCTTCGGCTTGTTGCTCACGCGTTTCGCTGGCGGCGGCGATATAAGGTCTATTGGATCCGGCAATATTGGCGCGACGAATGTGTTACGCACAGGACGTAAAGGTCTCGCTGCGCTGACATTGCTGCTTGACCTTCTGAAAGGTTTTTTTGCCGTCTGGCTGGCCGCACGTTACCTTCCCGGCGGTGAGATTCTTGCTGCAACAGGAGCATTTTTAGGCCATCTTTTTCCAGCCTGGCTCCAATTCAAAGGCGGCAAGGGCGTGGCAACCTATGCAGGTATCATGTTTGGCCTGTTTTGGCAGGGCGGTTTGATTTACGCGGCCGCTTGGATCGGGGTAATGCTGATATCACGAATATCTTCGCTGTCCGGCTTGGTCGCCGCCCTAAGTGCGCCCTTAGCTGCCGCCATTTTCGGATATTATGAACTTGTCGCGTTGCTTACGGCATGCACATTGCTCGTCTTTTGGAAACATAGAGCCAATATCGAAAACCTCATAGACGGCACTGAACCCCGAATTGGCAAAAGCAAAAGTTGATCTTGCCAATGGGGAACAGCCAAACGCAATTTGATCAGCTTCGCCTGATCCGTTCCCCCAACATCGGCCCAGTCAGCTACCGTCAACTTATGGCGCGTTTTGGCAGCGCACGGGCCGCGCTTGAGGCTTTACCTGATCTCATAAGTCGCGGCGGTGGAAAACAGGTGTTGCTCGCCAATGAGGCAGGCATTGCGCGAGAGTTTCAGTTCGTTCAAGCTTTTGGTGCGCGTCATGTTTTCATCGACGATGCGGACTATCCTTATTTGCTGTCGCATATGGACAATGCCCCACCCGTTATCTGCGTAAAGGGCAATCTTGGTTTGTTGGCGCGGCCCGCTATTGCCCTCGTCGGCGCGCGAAATGCATCGGCGGGCGCCTGTCAATTTGCACGGCAGTTGGCGTTCGAACTCGGTCAAATGGGATTGTCTGTTGTGTCGGGTCTGGCGCGCGGGATTGATACGGCCGCGCATGCGGGTTCCATCGAAAACGGAACAGTCGCGGTTATCGCTGGGTGTATCGACGTAGTTTACCCTCCCGAAAATCGTTTACTTCAGGAGGCTATTTCCGAGCGCGGGCTTTTGATTGCTGAACAACCACCAGGCACCGAACCACGCGCAAGGCATTTCCCATATCGTAACCGTATCATCGCTGGTGCTACGGCAGGTACCGTGGTTATTGAAGCTGCGCCAAAGTCAGGATCACTCATTACCGCGCGCCTTGCGGCGGAAGCGGGACGTGAGGTTATGGCTATTCCCGGCTCACCGCTAGATCCCCGGTCGCGGGGTTGCAACCAGCTTATCCGTGAAGGTGCCACGTTGGTCCAGAACGCATCGGAGATTGCCGAGCTTATCTCTCCGTTGGATAGCCGCATGCTTGTGCCTCCGGTTCAGCTCAAGCCGTCTATTCCCCTAATGGCTGATGACAGCAGCCAAACCGAACGCAACGCCGTCACCAATCTGATGGGCATGACTTATGTTTCGGTAGATGAATTGGTGCGGCAGTCTGGAAGCAGTCAAGCCACCGTTCAGATGGTGTTACTTGAAATCGAATTGGCTGGTAAACTGGAACGCGGCGCAGGTGGGAAGGTCCGTTTGGCGACATAAAAAACGCGCACATTTTTCGTCTTGACGAGGACGATTATACCCCGTCAGCCTATACGCGTACGCGAGAGATATTAGAAAAGCACAAATTATCATGCAATTAGTTATCGTAGAATCACCTGCAAAAGCCAAGACAATCGAGAAATATCTGGGCCCCGGTTTCAAGGTGTTGGCATCATATGGACACATTCGGGATTTGCCGCCCAAGGACGGTTCGGTTGATCCAGATAATGGCTTTGAAATGCTGTGGGATAATTATGCCGATAAGGCAAAGCAGCTAAAAGCGATTACTGACGAAGCCAAAAAGGCCGATGGCTTGATCCTCGCGACCGACCCTGATCGGGAAGGTGAAGCGATTAGCTGGCATGTGCAAGAAGTGCTGGCAAAGAAGAAGGCGCTGCCGGCCAAGGTTGGGCGCGTAACATTCAACGCTATTACGAAACAGGCCGTAACCGATGCGATGAAGCAGCCACGCGCTTTGGATGTCGACCTGATTGACGCGTATCGCGCCCGGCGCGCGCTGGATTATCTGGTCGGTTTCACCTTGTCGCCCGTGCTGTGGCGGAAGTTACCAGGCGCAAAATCTGCTGGCCGTGTGCAATCCGTTGCCCTGCGCTTGATTGTTGAACGCGAACGCGAAATCGAAGCGTTCCGCGCACAAGAATATTGGTCCGTGAAGGCCGGAATGGAACATAAGGGGCAAAAATTTGATGCCCGCTTGATCCAATATCTTGGCAAGAAACTCGACAAGATGGACCTGAAAACCGAGGCAGAATCTGAGCAAGCGCGCCTTGCGGTTGAGACAGGAAAATTCACCGTCGAAACTGTTGAGACTAAGCCAGTAACGCGCAACCCACAGCCACCTTTTACAACCTCAACCTTGCAACAAGAAGCTGCGCGTAAACTCGGCTTTTCCGCCAGCCACACAATGCGTGTTGCGCAGGTCTTATATGAGGATGGCGCAATAACTTATATGCGAACTGATGGTGTGCAAATGGACCACAGCGCAATTGCTGCTGCGCGCAAATCCATATCGGATCGGTTCGACAATGGCTATTTGCCTGAGAAGCCGCGCGTCTATCAGAGCAAGGCAAAGAACGCGCAAGAGGCGCATGAGGCGATCCGCCCAACCGATTTTAGCAGGGACAAGGCAGGTTCAGGTGACCATGGCCGCTTGTATGACCTGATTTTCAAGCGCGCGATGGCCAGCCAAATGGCATCTGCCCGCATGGAGCGCACAACTGTCGATCTGCTCGACGGCACCGGACAGACTGGCCTGCGCGCAACAGGGCAAGTTATGAAATTCCCTGGTTTTCTTGCGGTATACGAAGAAGGCCTGGATGATAGCGATGGCGAAGATGGCGCAATCTTACCAGCTTTGGCCGTTGGTGACACGCCAGCTAAGCATGCTGCCGAAAAGAACCAGCACTTTACACAACCACCGCCGCGTTTTTCGGAAGCGACATTGGTCAAGCGCTTGGAAGAGTTAGGCATTGGTCGTCCATCGACATATGCATCGACTATTCAGGTTTTGAAAGATCGCGCCTATGTCCGTGTGGAAAAAAATCGTTTCTTTGCAGAGGAATCCGGACGACTTCTGACAGCATTTCTAGAACGCTTTTTTGAACGTTATGTCGCTTATGATTATACCGCTGGGCTTGAAGACCAATTGGATGAAATCAGCGGTGGCCGTGCCGATTGGCAGTCCTTTCTTGAGTCATTCTGGCGCGATTTCAAACCAAAGACCGTTGAGGTTATGGAGCAGAAACCGTCTGAGGTAACGGCCGAGCTTGATATATTCTTGTCACCTTATCTATTTCCAGAACGCGAAGATGGCACCGACCCACGCCTTTGCCCCAAATGTGGTGAAGGCAGGCTGGCCCTGCGTGGCGGAAAGTTCGGCGCCTTTGTGGCCTGTTCCAACTATCCCGATTGCAAATATACCCGCAAATTTGCGCAGCCCGGCGGCGAGAGTGGGGAAGATACCGGCCCAGAAGTGCTTGGCCAACATCCCGAAACGCAATCAGAAGTCAGCCGAAAGTCGGGGCGCTTCGGCCCTTATTTCGAAATGGGCGAGGGCGCCGACGTTAAACGCGCTTCTATTCCCAAGGATATCCCTGCTGAGGATATCGGCCTTGAATGGGCGATAAAATTGCTTTCCTTGCCGCGCACCGTAGGCATCCATCCCGAGAGCGGCGAACCAGTCACGGCAAGCATTGGGCGTTATGGACCATATTTGGCGCATAACGGCAAATACGCCCGGTTGCAGTCAACGAACGAGGTTTTCGAAACCGGCATGAACAGCGCGGTTGTGAAGTTGGCAGAAGCATTGGCCAACCCAGGCCGTGGCAGAGGTGCTGCGCGCGCGCCTTTAAAGGAGCTTGGCAAGCATCCACGGACGGAAGCAGAAATTAAACTGATGGAAGGGCGCTTTGGTCCCTATGTGACCGACGGAACGACTAATGCGACCTTACCGAAGTCCATCTCCCCTAACGAGCTAACGCTTGAAGAAGCCGCCCAGTTAATTGATGCCCGCGCCGCGATGCCGCCCAAGGGCAAGGTTAAGAAAAAAGCTGCACCTAAGAAGAAGGCTGCGCCGAAAAAGGTATCTGTGAAGGTTAAACCAGCTGCGAAAGCCAAGACGAAAACAACAAAATAAAGCTAACCGACGCCCCAGCCTGCGCTGGGGCGTCGTTGCGATGGAAAAAATCTAGACCGCGGCTATTCGACCCATTCCAGGCCAATATCGCGATACAGGCTGCGGTCCTCGTCCCATTTGGCATGGACTTTGACATGCAGATAGAGATGAACCTTAACGCCCATGAGCTTGGCCAGTTCGAGACGTGCAGCCTCTCCAATAGCCTTAATCCGCGTGCCGCCTTTGCCCAGTACTATGGCGCGCTGTGTGGGGCGCGCGACTAAAATTTGCTGGTGGATTTCTAACGATCCATCTTCGCGTTCGCTATATTTTTCGGTCTCAACGGCACTGGCATAAGGCAACTCCTCATGCAGCTGCAGATAGAGTTGTTCGCGTGTTATTTCTGACGCGATCAGGCGTTCAGTTGCGTCAGACACCTGATCCTCCGGAAAGTGCCACTCGCCCTCAGGCATGTTATCGGCAAGGGCAGTTTTGAACTCTTCCAAACCGTCGCCTGTCGCGGCGCTGATATAGTATATCTGCTCAAACGCACATTTGTCGGTCAGTTTTGTGGTGAGGGCGAGCAATTTGTCCTTCGCCGCAATATCAACCTTGTTGAGCACAAGCCATTTGCGTTCAGGGCGATCTTTTAGGCTATCGAGTATTTTCTCAACCTTTGGTCCGGCGCCTGCGCGGCCATCGACGATCAATGCAATCATGTCGGCATCGCCGGCACCGTCCCAAGCTGCCGCCACCATTGCGCGGTCAAAACGGCGTTGCGCCGCAAAAATCCCAGGTGTGTCGACAAGGATGATCTGCGTTTCACCGGCCAAAGCCACGCCCAACATGCGTGTGCGCGTGGTTTGTGCCTTGGGGCTAACGATGGCAACTTTCTGCCCGACCAGAGCATTGACTAAAGTTGACTTACCCGCATTTGGCGCGCCGATAATGGCGACATGTCCGCATCTTTTGGTCATGCGTTGGCTTCCAAAAACGCAAGCGCTGCGGCTGTTTCAGCGGCCTGTTTGCTGTTGGCGGTCGCGGAAACTGGCGCAAAGCCTTTTACGGTGACGGTGATTTCAAATCTCATGGCGTGGGGAGGGCCTTCTTTTTTGGTGATGACATATTCGGGAACTTTGCGTCCATGGGCGGCGCACCATTCTTGGAGCTCGGATTTGGGATGTTTGGGGGCGACGTTTGCGGATTCAAGAAGTGGCCTCCAGAGCCGTTCTACAAGATCGCGGGTGTCGAGTAGGCCATATTCGAGATACAGAGCGCCAATAATGGCCTCCATGACGTCACCCAACACATTATCGCTTTGTTGCGCACCATCATCACGGGCTTGCTTACCGAGCCGGACAAATGGGGGAAGACCAATTTGTCGCGCGATGTCAGCGCAGGTTACGCCGGACACAAGTGCATTCAAGCGATGTGACAGGCGACCTTCGGCTTCATCTTTATACCGATGATAGAGCATATCGGCGATGATCAGCCCCAAGATGCGGTCACCGAGAAATTCAAGCCGTTGATAGTCCGGTTGCCCCGTACTGCCGTGCGTAAGTGCGCGTTGATACAGCGCCATATCCTTGGGCGGCTGCGGAAGTAGCTCCGTCAACCAAGCCGTTTGTTCGTCGCTGGTCAAAACCCTTGTCCAATGCGTTCGGCGCGCGTGGCCGTGAACCAGGTCCAGGGCAGCAACCAATGCGACGATCCATCCGTGGAGAAGACCGATACCAACGCACGCCCCACGAGATTCTCTTGCGGTACCATCCCAATAGCGCCGGGTTTTTCGATAGGTGACCATCTGCTATCCGCGCTTCGGTCGCGGTTATCGCCCATCAAGAAAATATCGCCTTCACCCACAACAAAAGCTTTCGTGTTGTCGCCCTCTAGACCGTCCGCAAGATCGAGAATTTCATAGCTTCTGCCTTCGGGTAAAGTTTCGCGAAAACGGGGGTAGCGACATTGCGTGCCGCCGTCAGCCGCAGGCTCCTCCATATCGGGACGCCAGCAAGGGAATGGGTTACGGTCAACCTCCGCAGCATCCCGCATGTTTTGGGTGACGGGAATGATAAGGTCTGCAATCCGTTCCTTCTTAACCGCGACGCCGTTAATTTCGAGGATGCCATTACGCATTTGAACGACATCACCGGGTAGGCCAATGACGCGCTTTATATAATCCGCGCCGTTCGACATCGGTGCCTTGAACACGACAACATCGCCGCGCGCTGGTTGGCTCTCGAAAACCCGTCCGGGGATAATCGGTAGCGAGAAAGCTACGCTATTCTTGGAATAGCCATAAGGCCATTTCGCCACGAGCAGATAATCGCCAATGAGCAAGCGCGGTTGCATCGATTCCGATGGGATGTTGAACGGCGAGACGATGAAGCTGCGCAGGATGAAAACGAACAATGCAAGCTTCAGCAAGAAGCCGCCATATTCGCGCCATTCAGACGGCGCAGGCGCAGGTGCAGATGAATCGACTGGCTTTTCGGGTGTTGATGTCACAAAATCTCGCAAAATAATGACGTCGGCTGACGGATTGGCTGGCCTTTTACCGTCAAGGCGCGTTATTTGCCAGCGCCGAGATTCACGCGGCGTTGCAACGCCCTTAATCAAGAGAATTAAAATGACCGATAATCTATGGACTGCGCTTGAACAGCATAAGCCGCAATCGCTTGTTGACTTGTTTGCGTCTGACTCAAATCGCGTGGGCAAAATGACCATAGAGCATATGGGCCTTCGGTTTGACCTGTCGAAAACCCATCTAGATGATGCGGCGTTAGGGCATTTTGTTAAGCTCGCTAAGGATATGCAGCTTGATAGCGCCAAGGCCGCTTTGTTTTCAGGTGCCGCCATCAATGTCACCGAAGGCCGGGCAGCAGAGCATAGCGCCGAGCGTGGCACGGGCGATGCAGATTCGGTTGCTTATGCCCATGCGCTTCAGCAACGGATGCGCGGGTTGGTTGAGGCCATTGACGCAGGCCTGATGGGCGATATCCGCCATATATTGCATATCGGCATTGGTGGCTCTGCACTTGGCCCAAAGCTGATCATCGATGCGCTTGGCCGCGATGGCGCACGTTATGACGTCAAAGTCGTATCCAATATTGACGGTGCCGCCTTGACCGAGGCGGTGAAGGACATGGATCCGCACAAGACGATTGTCGCCGTTGCGTCCAAAACCTTTACTACTACCGAAACCTTGCTGAACGCGACCAGCGCCATGGAATGGATGCACGAGGGCGGCGTTACCGACCCTTATGCGCAGTTTGTGGCGCTGACGGCCTATCCTGACAAAGCCATTGAATGGGGCATAGACGAAAGTCGTATCTTGCCGTTCAATGAATCGGTTGGCGGACGCTATTCCTTATGGTGCTCGATAGGCTTTCCGGTGGCACTTGGTCTTGGTTGGGCGGCATATCAGGAACTGTTGGATGGCGCCGCCGCTATGGATGCGCATTTTCGCGATGCACCCATTATGGAAAATGCCCCGACATTGGCGGCATTTGCGGATTTATATTACGCCCAAACCAAGGCGTGTCAAACGCGCGCGGTATTTGCCTATGACGAGCGTTTGCGCTTGTTGCCGGATTATCTTCAGCAATTGGAGATGGAATCAAATGGCAAGTCGGTGACCGCCGAAGGCGCGCCACTGGGACGCAATAGCGCGCCTGTGACATGGGGCGGGGTGGGCACCGATGCACAGCATGCGGTATTCCAATTGCTGCATCAAGGTACGCACCTGATCCCCGTCGAGTTCATCGCCAGCAAAACGCCGGGGCATGATTTTGATACGGCGCATCATGAAACCTTGCTGGTTAATTGCTTTGCCCAAGGTGCGGCCCTGATGGCGGGGCAACAATCAGATGATTTGGCCCGCAATTATGAAGGCAATCGTCCATCTACGACGATATTACTGGATGACGTTACACCGTCAGCCGTCGGCGGGTTGATTGCCTTTTTCGAGCATCGGACGTTCGTGAATGCGGCTTTGTTGGGGATTAACCCATTTGACCAATTCGGCGTTGAGCTCGGCAAGCAAATCGCAAAAAGCATTAGTGACAATGGCCCAAGCGGTTTTGACCCGTCTACCACTGCGCTGATTGCAGCAGCGCTTGGCGATATTTGAGCTATCGGCATTTGTTCGATTACGCGGGCTAAGAATTCCCGTTGGTAAATATATGCACCTATCCCCATATCGCGGGGAAACAGGAAAGAATGATTTATGGCTGATTTTGATTATGACCTCTTTGTCATTGGCGCCGGCTCCGGTGGCGTCCGTGCCTCACGCATAGCTGCATCGCATGGCGCGCGTGTCGCGGTAGCGGAGGAGCATCGGGTTGGCGGCACCTGCGTCATCCGTGGCTGCGTCCCAAAGAAGTTGTTGGTTTATGGGTCACATTTCGCCGAAGATCTGCATGATGCACAACGTTTTGGCTGGAGCACCGAAGGCGCGACATTCAACTGGAGCGTCTTGCGCGACAATGTTGCTGCCGAAGTCAACCGCTTGGAAGGGCTCTATGGCCAGACATTGGGCAATAACAAAGTCGAGGTTTTTCGCGAACGCGCGGTAGTGACTGGGCCAAACAGCGTCCAACTTTCCAGCGGGCGGGATATTAAAGCTGCGCATATCTTGATTGCCACCGGCGCTTGGCCATCCGTCCCTGAAATTCCGGGGGCAGGGCATGGGATCACGTCGAACGAGGTTTTTAGCCTGCCTGAACTTCCCAAGCGCGCGGTGATTGCGGGTGGCGGTTATATCGCAAATGAATTTGCAGGTATTTTCAACGAATTGGGTGTTGATGTTAAGCTTGTTACCCATGGCGACCGTATCTTGCGCGGCTATGATGAGGAGATAGTCGACAGGTTGGTCGATCTGAGCCGCCAAAAAGGGATCGATATATGTTTCCATTTCAGCATTAAATCGGTGACCAAGCAAGATGACGGCACCCTTTTGATTGAAGGCAATAATGGTGACACGATAGAGACCGATTTGTTGTTATGGGCCATTGGGCGTACACCGCACACCATTGGGCTTGGCTTAGAAAAGGTCGGCATTGACCTTGGCAAAGACGGATCGGTGCAGGTCGGCGATGACAGTCGTACCAATATTCCCAGCATTTATGCCGTGGGCGACGTCACCAACCGCGTGCAACTGACGCCGATTGCTATTCGTGAAGGCCATGCCTTTGCCGACAGCGTGTTTGGGAACAATCCGCGCACCGTCAATTATGACTGCATTCCAACAGCGGTGTTCAGCAATCCGCCGATTGCCAGCGTCGGCCTCACCGAGACCGAGGCGCGTGCGCAGTTTGGGGACATTAAGGTATACAAAAGCGACTTCCGTGCCATGAAAAACGTGTTGGCCGACCGCAATGAACGCGCTTTGTATAAAATGATTGTGGCAGGTCCAAATGAGCAAGTTGTCGGTCTTCACTTGATCGGCCCTGACAGCGGCGAAATTCTTCAAGCGGCGGCGATTGCGGTTAAAGCAAAGCTGACCAAGCAGGATTTTGACGATACCGTTGCTTTGCACCCCAGCATGTCCGAAGAATTGGTGTTGATGAAATAATCAGGGAAAGGGAACGGGTGCATCGCCCGCTTTCCATTGCGGATAGCGGAGCATGATCGCCGCAAAAAGGTCGCTTCCTACAAGCGCGGAAAGCCAACGTTGCAGCCCGGGCAGAGGCAAATCAGCAAACCATGCCGCATCGGTTGCGGCAAATTGCCGAACAAAGGGAAACAGCGCGATATCAGTGAAAGCTGGCCTTGCGCCGGCGAGATAGGGTGCGGCGGCCAATAAATCGTTCAGAGCACCAAGATGGCCCAAGGCGGCGTCGCGATGTGCGTTGCCATCGGTTAAATCATAACGATGCGGATATTTATACCGGTCCAGGGCTTGTTTAAACGGGCCGTCAGACGCCGAAACAAGATTTTGGTCATGATGCCCTAGCCAGCCTTCTGGATCGCCCTGAGAGAGCGCCCAGCGCATGATATCGAGGCTTTCCTCCAACACCCTGCCATCGGGTTGCACCAGAACAGGCACTGTACCCTTGGGTGAGGCCTCGAGCATTTCAGAAGGCTTGTCACGCAACACGACCTCACGCAGCTCAACGGACACGCCGCTTACGGCGACAGCCATCCGTGCGCGCATGGCATAAGGGCAGCGGCGAAAGCTGTAGAGGATAGGCAGGGCGGTCATTTATCTCTGGCAGCGGCTAAAGCAAAAACTAGCCATCATCCCGTGGATTGACACCAATATGCTGCTTGCCACGCTTCTTCGCTAAGGCAATCTGCTTTTGCCGTTCGGCGAAGCGGGCGCGGTCATCGTCAGTGCGCTCGCCATAACAAGCCGGGCAGGATACGCCTTCGACGAAATGGGCGGATGCCTTGTCCGCTTGTGATATTGGGCGGCGGCAGGCGTGGCAAAGCTCCATTTCGCCAAGCGCCAAGCCATGCGTCACTGATACGCGTTCGTCGAATACGAAGCATTCACCCTGCCATTTGCTCTGGGCTTCTGGGATATTCTCCAGATAGCGCAATATGCCGCCTTCCAGATGATAGACCTCTTCTATACCTTCTGCCTTTAAGAAGGCGGTCGATTTCTCACAACGGATCCCGCCTGTGCAGAACATTGCAAATTTTGTTTTGCCTGAAGCAAGCTCCGCCCGATGGGCGCGAAACCAATCGGGAAATTCGCTGAAGGACTTGGTCCGTGGGTCAACCGCACCTTCGAAAGTGCCAATCGCCACTTCATAATCATTGCGTGTGTCGATTAACACTGTGTCAGGATCGGAAATCAGCGCGTTCCAATCCTCCGGCTGCACATAAGTCCCTACCTCACGCTTTGGGTCGATACCCTCCACGCCAAGCGTCACAATCTCTTTTTTGAGACGGACTTTCATACGGTAAAAGGGCATTTCCGTGGCATGTGAATATTTCACATCGAGTTCGGCGCACCCGGGAATGCCGCGCAAAAATGCTATCAAGGCGTCGATCGCGGCAGGCACACCCGCCACTGTTCCGTTGATGCCCTCATGCGCGAGTAATATCGTGCCCTTGATACCGCCGGCTGCGCATTGCGCCTGAATCCTTGGCTGCAGATCCTCTGGCGCGTCAAATGCGACAAAGCGATAGAGTGCCGCGACTTTAATGGGATGATGTTCGTCCATGATGCGGCCCTATAGCCCGCTTTTTGGTTTTTTGCAGCCTGGAATCCATCGCAGGTTAAACAGAATTTAATCACACGATTAATTTGCAATTGCTGCGACAGGATGCCAAGGCTTTGGGCAACAAAAATGCTTATGGGGATTGCCATGTCGGCCAATATTGCTGAACTGGAAGCACGCCGCGCGGCGTCGAAAATGGGGGGCGGGCAAAAGCGCATCGATGCGCAGCACGCCAAGGGACGCCTGACCGCGCGCGAACGGCTTGATATCTTACTTGATGAAGGCAGCTTCGAAGAACTCGACGCTTATGTTACGCATAATTGCACCGATTTCGGGATGGCGGAACAAAAGATACCGGGCGATGGCGTTGTCACCGGAAGCGGTACGATTAATGGCCGACTGGTCTATTTCTACAGTCAGGACTTTACCGTATTCGGCGGGTCATTGTCCGAAGCGCACGCCATGAAGATTTGCAAGGTCATGGACAATGCCATGAAAGTTGGCGCACCCGTCATCGGCCTGAACGACAGTGGTGGCGCGCGCATTCAGGAAGGCGTGGCGAGCCTTGGCGGCTATGCCGAGGTCTTTCAACGCAATGTCTTGGCCAGCGGTGTCGTACCGCAGATTTCGCTGATCATGGGCCCATGTGCTGGAGGCGCGGTATATTCGCCGGCAATTACCGACTTCATCTTCATGGTGAAGGATTCGTCTTATATGTTCGTCACAGGTCCCGATGTCGTGAAGACCGTGACCAATGAAGTTGTAACACAAGAAGAATTGGGCGGCGCCATTTCGCATACCACCAAGTCGGGCGTGGCCGACAATGCGTTCGAGAATGATATTGAGGCATTGCTGTCGGTCCGCGATTTCTTTGACTATCTGCCCGAGAATAACCGCACTGGCGTTCCAGAGCGTCCGACCGAGGACGCATGGGACCGGATTGAACCAAGTCTCGACACTTTGATCCCACCCAGCGCAAACCAGCCTTATGATATGCATGAGCTGATCCGTAAAACGGTCGATGAGGCGGATTTCTTTGAAGTCCAGCCCACCCATGCCGCGAACATCATCATCGGCTTTGGCCGTATTGAGGGTCGCACCGTGGGCATCGTCGCCAATCAGCCGATGGTGTTGGCCGGCGTGCTGGACATCAACAGTTCCAAAAAAGCCGCGCGTTTTGTCCGCTTCTGCGATGCGTTTGACATTCCGATCGTTAGCTTCGTCGATGTTCCCGGCTTCTTGCCCGGCACGGCCCAGGAATATGGTGGGATCATCAAGCACGGCGCAAAGTTGCTGTTCGCTTATGCCGAGGCGACTGTGCCCAAAATTACCATCATTACCCGAAAGGCTTATGGTGGTGCCTATGACGTGATGGCATCTAAGCATCTACGCGGCGACCTCAACTACGCATGGCCCACAGCAGAAATCGCGGTGATGGGGGCGAAAGGCGCGGTGGAGATCATCTTCCGCGGGCTGTCGGCCGAAGAACAAGCTGTGAAAACCGCAGAATATGAAGACCGCTTCGCCAACCCATTCGTGGCAGCGAGCAAGGGTTTCATCGATGAGGTTATCTACCCACATTCCACAAGGAAACGGATCGCCTTGGGCCTACGGAAATTGCGGAACAAAAGTCTCGAAAACCCTTGGAAGAAACATGACAATATTCCGTTGTAAGGTTGAAGCATGAAACTCGGCCGCCTCAACCATATTGGCGTTGCAACGCCTTCTATCGCGGATAGCATCGTCTTTTACCGCGATGTCATGGGCGCGACGAAAATTCATGCGCCGTTCGACTTGCCGGATCAGGGGGTGAAGGTCTGCTTTGTCGATACACCCGGCGCGGATGGCGCGATGAACGGTACGCAGATTGAATTGATCGAACCGCTGCCGGGCAATGCCTCAATCGCGGCATTTCTTGAGAAAAATCCAGCGGGTGGGCAGCATCATGTCTGTTACGAAGTGGCCGATATCTATGCCGCAAAGGCCGAATTTGAAGTGATGGGCAAACGCGTGCTGGGTGAACCACGGATTGGTGCGCATGGGACGCTGATATTCTTTGTGCATCCCAAGGACATGCAGGGTGTTTTGACCGAAATTATGGAGGTGGGTGTAGGAGCGCACTGACCGCGCATTAACCCCAATCGTCATGCTGAACTTGTGCAGCATCCATCATGCCACTCTGGCCGAAGAAGTGAGTGGCAAAATGGACCCTGAAACGAGTTCAGGGTGACCGATTAATGAATGGAAGTTTTATGACGAATATCGACCAGTGGAAAAAAGCGGCTGAAAAAGAGGTCAAGGGCAGGGACCTGACTTGGCACACGCCAGAGGGCATCGCTGTGAAGCCGCTTTATACGGCGGATGATGCTGGCGATCCTGGTCTTCCGGGTTTTGCACCCTTTACGCGTGGTGTACGGGCGTCGATGTATGCTGGCCGACCATGGACCATCCGCCAATATGCGGGCTTTTCGACTGCAGAAGAATCCAATGCATTTTACCGTCGCAATCTTGCCGCTGGACAAAAGGGCCTATCGGTAGCCTTCGACCTTGCCACGCACCGGGGGTATGACAGTGACCATCCGCGCGTTGTCGGCGATGTCGGCAAGGCTGGCGTTGCGATTGATAGCGTTGAGGAAATGAAAATATTGTTCGACGGCATTCCGCTCGATCAAATGTCTGTGTCGATGACGATGAACGGCGCAGTCATTCCAATACTCGCGTTTTTCATTGTGGCTGGCGAAGAACAAGGCGTCGACCAAGCGCAATTGGACGGCACTATTCAGAACGACATTCTCAAAGAATTCATGGTCCGCAACACTTACATTTATCCGCCCGAACCATCGATGCGGATCGTGTCGGACATCATCGCTTATACCAGCGCGCATATGCCCAAGTTTAACAGCATATCCATCTCCGGCTATCATATGCATGAGGCTGGCGCGACAGCGGTACAGGAACTTGCCTTCACTATTGCTGATGGCAAGGAATATGTGCAGCGCGCTATCGCCTCGGGCTTGGACATTGACGCTTTTGCCGGTCGGTTGTCCTTCTTCTTCGGCATCGGCATGAACTTCTTCATGGAAGTATCGAAGCTAAGGGCCGCGCGGACCTTGTGGCACCGCGTGATGGATGAGCTTGGCGCACAAGACGAACGCTCCAAGATGCTGCGCACCCATTGCCAAACGTCGGGCGTTTCGTTGCAGGAGCAGGATCCGTATAACAACGTCATCCGCACAACGATTGAAGCGATGGCCGCGACCTTGGGTGGCACCCAGTCTTTGCACACCAATGCGCTGGATGAGGCCATTGCGCTACCGACCGACTTTTCGGCACGCATTGCCCGCAACACACAAATTGTGTTGGCCGAAGAAAGCGGCATTACGAAGGTCGTAGATCCCTTGGGTGGTTCTTATTATGTCGAAGCGCTCACGGCTGAATTGGTCGACCAAGCGTGGAAAATTATCGGCGAGGTAGACGCGCTTGGCGGCATGACCAAGGCCGTAGCTTCGGGAATGCCAAAGCGCCTGATCGAAGAAGCCGCCGCCGCACGGCAAGCGCGCGTCGACAAAGGCGAAGACGTCATCGTTGGCGTCAACACATATAAGCTCGCCACCGAAGAGCAACTCGACACGCTGGAAGTAGACAATGACTTCGTCCGCCAAGGGCAAATTGCCCGTCTTGCCGCCACCCGTGCCGCCCGTGATGAGGCAGCGTGTCAGGCGGCTTTGATGGCTTTGACGGAAGGGGCTAAAGGCGGAACGAACCTCCTCGCACTTGCCGTAGAGGCAGCCCGCGCCCGTGCCACATTGGGTGAAATTTCGGACGCGATGGAAGCCGTATTTGGGCGCTACGCCACAACCCCAGTGCCCGTTCAGGGCATTTATGGCAGTGCCCATGAATTCGACAAACGTTGGGCTCAAGTCTTGGATGGCGTGGCTTCGGTGGGACGCCGCTTGGGTCGCAAACCAAAGCTGTTAGTCGCAAAAATGGGACAAGATGGGCATGATCGTGGTGCCAATGTAATCGCGTCTGCTTTTTCCGATATGGGCTTTGACGTGATCAGCGGACCATTGTTCCAAACACCCGAAGAAACCGTCGTTCTGGCGTTACAGCATGACGTAGATGCCGTCGGCGCATCCAGCCTTGCCGCCGGTCATAAGACGTTGATACCCGAGCTTGTGAGAGGTCTACGTGAAGCCGGGCGCGGCGACATCAAGGTGATTGCCGGCGGTGTTATACCACCCCAAGATTATGATTTTCTGCGGGAGGCAGGGGTGCAGGGCATTTACGGCCCCGGCAGCAATGTCGTTGAGTGTGCCGCCGATGTTTTGACGTTATTGGGGCATAATATGCCGCCTTTGGGAGATGCAACGTGACTGTTCGCACCGACTGGAGCCGTTCAGAAATTGCTACTTTATTCGACCTACCGTTCGACGAATTGGTATATCAGGCGCAGACCGTGCACCGTGCGCATCATGCGGCGGGGCAGATACAGCTTTGCACATTGCTAAGCATCAAAACCGGTGGTTGCCCAGAAGATTGCGGCTATTGTTCGCAGTCCGTGAAGGCTGACAGCGGCGTTGAGGCAACCAAGTTGATGGATGTCCAAGCGGTGTTGCAAAAGGCGGCTGAAGCTGCAGATGCTGGCTCACGCCGCTTCTGTATGGGGGCTGCATGGCGTAACCCCAAGGACCGCGACATGCCTGCAATTGTGCAAATCGTTCAGGGCGTGCGGGCGATGGGTATGGAAACCTGCATGACCCTGGGTATGTTGACCCCCAGTCAAGCGGACATGCTCGCCGACGCTGGCTTGGATTATTACAACCATAATATCGATACCTCGCCCGAGCGCTATAATGAGATCATTACCACGCGGACCATGGACGACCGGCTCGACACGCTGGCCGAAGTCCGCCGTGCGGGCATCAACGTCTGCAGCGGCGGCATTGTCGGCATGGGAGAGACGCGCGCCGACCGTGTAGGCTTCATCCACACCTTGGCAACTTTGCCACAGCATCCAGAAAGCGTGCCGGTCAACGCTCTGGTGCCGGTAAAGGGCACCGTATTGGGAGATATGCTCGCCGATACGCCGCTGGCGAAAATCGACGATATCGAATTCGTTCGCACGATTGCCGTGGCGCGTATCACTATGCCAATGAGCATGGTGCGCTTAAGCGCGGGGCGTGAGAGCATGTCGGAAGCGACGCAGGCTTTATGCTTCATGGCCGGCGCAAACAGCATTTTTACGGGCGACAAGTTACTTACTGCGGCTAATGCTGGCGACGATAAGGACGCAGCAATGCTAGCAAAGTTGGGTTTGCGCCCAATGGAAGCAGAGGAACCGCTTCGGGCATGTAAGGCGTTGGAGGCGGCGGAGTGAGCTCGAATTCTCGTCATGCTGAACTTGTTTCAGCATCCATTTTGCAGCAACAACTGTCGGTCTGCGTGGCACGATTGACCCTGAACCGAGTTCAGGGTGACGGTTTTGGGGGAGTTATATGTTCAAAAAAATCCTGATCGCCAACCGTGGCGAGATCGCATGCCGGATCATCAAAACCGCGCGCCGGATGGGGATTGCCACGGTTGCTGTCTATTCCGATGCTGACGCGCGGGCGCCATTTGTGCAGATGGCTGATGAGGCGGTGCACATCGGGCCTTCGCCTGCTGCGCAGTCTTATTTGATCGCAGACAAGATCATTGCTGCGTGCAAGCAAACAGGCGCAGAGGCGGTACATCCCGGCTACGGTTTCCTGTCCGAGCGCACCAGCTTTGCTGAGGCACTGGCCAAGGAAAATATCGCTTTCATTGGACCGCCAGTGAACGCGATTGCCGCAATGGGCGACAAGATTGAGTCCAAGAAACTGGCGATGTCGGCGGGCGTAAACGTTGTTCCCGGCTTTGTCGGCGAGATTGATGACACCGAACATGCGGTAAGGATTTCGGAAGAAATCGGCTATCCAGTGATGATGAAGGCCAGCGCCGGTGGTGGCGGCAAGGGGATGCGGCTTGCCTATAATGAGCAAGATGTCCGCGAAGGTTTTGAAGCGACCAAACGCGAGGGATTGAATTCATTCGGCGATGATCGCGTGTTTATTGAAAAATTCATCCTCAACCCACGCCATATCGAAATTCAGATATTGGGCGACCAGCATGGCAACATTTTGTATTTGAATGAACGCGAATGTTCGATCCAGCGGCGGCATCAAAAAGTGGTCGAAGAAGCACCTTCACCCTTCGTCACACCGAAAATGCGCAAAGCGATGGGTGAGCAATGCGTGGCGCTGTCCCGCGCAGTTGGCTATTATTCTGCAGGGACTGTCGAACTCATCGTATCGGGTGCGGACCCCAGTGGCGAGAGCTTCTATTTCCTCGAAATGAACACGCGGTTGCAGGTGGAGCATCCGGTAACCGAATGCATCACGGGCATCGATCTGGTTGAACAAATGATCCGTGTCGCTGCGGGTGAGAAGCTTGCCATGACGCAGGACGATATCAAAATCGACGGCTGGGCGATTGAAAACCGCGTTTATGCCGAAGACCCCTATCGCGGCTTCTTGCCCAGCACGGGACGCTTGACGAGATATCGTCCGCCCGTGACGGGTTGGACCGAGGACGACGATGCCAATGGCCGTCGCGGGGTCGAGGGTATCCGCGTAGATGACGGCGTCTATGATGGCGGCGAAGTTTCCATGTTCTACGATCCCATGATCGCCAAGCTCATCACTTGGGGTAAAACCCGCGATGAAGCCGCCGACTTACAGATCGCGGCGCTTGATCGCTTCGAAATTGAGGGGCTTGGCCATAATATTGATTTCGTCAGCGCCATCATGCAGCATCCGCGCTTCCGTTCAGGCGAACTGACGACAGGCTTCATCGCAGAGGAATATCCTGACGGTTTCCATGGTGCGGCATCAACGCCCGAGCTGGTCAAATCACTCGCTGCGATTGCCGGCTTTGTTGCGACCGCTGAGGCCGACCGCGCGCGTCATGTTGACGGTCAGCTGGGCGATACACTTAATCCACCTGCGCGCTGGCAAGTTAAGATTGGCGACGCTGTCCACAACATCGAAATGATCGATGGTGATATGCACGTTGACGGCACGCCTTTTGACCTTTCGATGGAATATGATCTCGGTGATCGGTTGATTGAAGCCGAGATTGGGGACGATGAATTGGCGGTAAAGATCGCCAAAAAGCGCACTGGATTTCATCTGACGACACGCGGCGCAACGCATGTCGCACGCGTATTGCCCGGCCACATTGCCCATCTGGCAACGCACATGATCGAAAAAATTCCGCCAGATTTATCCAAATTCCTCATTTGCCCGATGCCCGGCCTGCTCACGACTTTACATGTCAACGTCGGTGACACGGTTGAAGCGGGCCAACCGCTTGCAGTTGTCGAAGCAATGAAGATGGAAAACATATTGCGCGCGGAAAAATCCGGCACCGTAAAGCTGGTTAATGCGCAGGCCGGGGACAGCCTAGCCGTCGACGCGGTGATATTAGAGATGGAGTGAACCGGCTTGTAAGTACTGTCATTGGTATTAAAACATGCGCAGAGGGTTTTTAGGGGAACGTCATGGCGAAAGCTGCCGAAACTGAAGTCGTACTGGATCCAAAACGCGATCGCTTGGTCATTACAGCATCGTCGCTTGGCACCGTTTTCGAATGGTATGACTTTTTCGTCTATGGCATATTGGCGGCGTTAATCGGGAAGCTGTTTTTCCCTGCCGACAATCCAACCGCCGCGACTTTGGCATCGCTGGCGATCTTTGGTGCAGGCTTTGGCGTGCGGCCGTTTGGCGCCATCCTGTTCGGCTATTTTGGTGACAAGATTGGCCGGAAATATACGTTTCTTGTGACGATTACGCTAATGGGCGTCGCAACCGCCGCAATTGGGTTGTTGCCAACGTTTGAAACGGCGGGGGTTTGGGCGGCTGGCTTGCTTTTGCTTATGCGCTGTCTTCAGGGCCTAGCGCTTGGCGGCGAATATGGCGGGGCGGCGATTTATGTTGCCGAACATGCGCCAGATGGCAAACGCGGCCAATATACCAGTTGGATTCAGGCATCGGTCGCCGGCGGATTTCTGCTCGCGGTGATTGTCGTATTGATCACACGCCAGTCCATGAGCACCGAGGCGTTTGAGGCATGGGGCTGGCGCGTACCGTTCTTGACCTCAATTTTTCTGCTCGCAATTTCCCTCTACATGCGCGTTAAATTGTCGGAAAGCCCCGTTTTCAAGGCGATGAAGGCCGCGGGCACGACGTCCAAAAATCCATTTCTGGAAAGCTTCCAATATCCGGGCAATGTGGGCCGTATCTTCGTTGCATTATTCGGCGTCGCTGCGGGATTGACGGTCATTTATTACACATCGCAATTCGGCACATTGTATTTCTTGACGGGGACCGCGCGTGTTCCAGAGACTGATGCGCTTATGTATATGGCGGTGGGAGCAGCGTTGGCCGCGCCAACTTATGTGGCTTGCGGATGGCTGTCGGATAAATGGGGCCGCAAAAGGTTGCTTTTGCTTGGCTATGGCCTTTCCATCATTGGCGTATTCCCGATTTTCTGGATGATGGCGGATGCCGCAAATCCAGCCCTTGCGCGCGCCACACAGACCAACCCGGTCACGCTTTCCATTCCCGATTGTGATTTCAACGCGCTCAACCGCGTACATGAAAGCGAATGTGCGCAGGCGCTGAATTTCCTAACGAAGCGCGGCATTGCGTATAGCAAAGAAGCGAGCGACACCGTGTCATTGAACGTCGGTGATGCCAATCTGCAAGGTTTTGATGAAAAAGCCTATATCGCCGCGCTAGAAAAGGCGGGTTATCCGGATAAATCTGACCCCGCGCAGCGCGAGCCTTGGAAAATCATCTTGGCGGTGTTCTTAATGGTGACGTTGTCGGGCATGACCTATGGCCAAGTCGCGGCAATCCTTGTGGAAATGTTTCCGGCTAAAATTAGATACACATCCATGTCCATTCCTTACCACATTGGCGCAGGATATTTTGGCGGATTTCTGCCCTATATTTCGCAATATATCGTGGCGCAGACAGGGCAGCCTTTCTCGGGGCTTTGGTATACCGTTGGGGTTACGGCACTGGCATTTGTTGTAGCATTGATTTGGCTGCCGGAAACATCCGGAAAAACGGAGCTGGATTGACAGTCAGTGATACAGGGGCAAAAGGCGGTCGATGACTGAATTTGAGCCCTCCTTGCGCCTTCACCATGACGGAGAGGCGCTTGTTTCTAACTGGCGTGCACTAGATGCGCGTAGCGGCGATGCGCGGGCAGGGGCTGCCGTAAAAGCTAATGGCTATGGCTTGGGCGCCCGCGAGGTTGTTACACGTTTGCGTGACGCAGGGTGCCGTGATTTTTTCGTGGCCCATTGGGCTGAAGCAGAATTTATTGCCGATTTGGTGCCGCCCAGTTGGATATCGGTGCTGAACGGTATTGCGCAAGCCGATATTCCCGCAGCGCAGGCATTGGGCGCCATTCCAGTGCTGAACACCCCTGAACAAGTTTCCAACTGGCGCAGTGCAGGCGGCTGGCGGTGCCATGTCATGCTGGATAGCGGTATTAATCGCTTGGGCGTTGCGCCTGATCAAACCGGCATATTGGCTGACCTAGATATCGATATTTTATTGTCGCATCTGGCGTCGGCTGACGAAGATGTCGCACAAAATGCCCGCCAACTCGAAATTTTTGCAGAAGCGCGATCGCATATTCGGGCGCAACGATACAGCTTCGCCAATAGCGCAGGTATAATGTTGGGCGCAGCGTATCATTTTGACCTGACGCGCCCGGGATTGAGCCTTTATGGTGGCATTGCGCGCCCTGAAATGGCCGAGTGGATCAAGCCAGTAGTCCGGCTCTCGGCGCGGCTTCTTCAGGTACGAGACTTACCCGCAGGCGCCATGGTCGGTTACAATGCGACCCATGTCTGCTCCAAAGAGACCCGCGTGGGTACGATATCAATGGGCTATGCCGACGGATATATGCGCGCTTTTTCGGCTAAGGGCAGGGCATGGGTTGATGGACTTGAGCTACCCGTTATCGGCCGCGTGTCGATGGACCTTGTGACGTTGGATCTGAATGCAGCGCCCGCATTGCGCGAAGGTGACTGGGTCAATGTTGATTATGACCTTGTTACAGCTTCAGAGCTGACGGGCCTCTCGCAATATGAACTGCTGACTTTGTTAGGTGACCGCTCTAGCCGCTTCTGGATCTAATATCTCCAGCACATTGAGGATACCTCCGAAGCTACTCTTTGCCGATGCCTATTCTGCCACCTAGCGCAGCACACAAAAGCACGCGCGAAAAAGCATGAGCATCAATCTCATCGCGGCCACATTCAAAATGCCACACACAATATATAGTTGCTGATTTGTCACAGTATTTCGCTTTAGCAATGGTTTTTTAAAAGCCCCTTGAAATATCAAGTTACATTTGCATAATACACAAGTTTACAATTGCTACCATTTGTAGCGGGGGGATTTACTATGAAGAAGTTTCAATTATTGGTCGCGGGCTCGACAATCAGCCTATTGATGAGTGCTGCTTCGCCGGTTTTGGCGCAAACCACGGCCGAAGAAAAGCCTGCAGAGGAAGAGGTTGTCGTCGTCGACCAAACTAAAACTGAGAGCGCAGAAGAAGAAGAAAAAGCCGGTATCGTTGTAACCGGTTCGCGCCTCCGTCAAACTACATTTACCAGCATTTCCCCACTTCAAGTTATCACAAATGACGAGGCTGAGGATACCGGTGAGTTCGAAGCAGCCTCGCTGTTGCAGAAGTCAGAAGCGGCCGCTGGCCAACAGATCGACGGGACATTTAATGGCTTCGTTCTTGATAATGGCCCTGGCTCTCAAACCCTGAGCCTGCGTGGCCTTGGCGCTGACCGCACGCTACTGCTCATCAATGGCCGCCGCATGGCGCCTGCAGGTGTCGAGGGCGCGCCAACGAGCCCATCGCTTAACTTAATCCCTTCATCATTGGTTGATCGTTATGACTTACTGCTTGATGGCGCATCGTCGGTTTATGGCTCGGATGCTATGGCAGGTGTTGTAAACGTCATTCTGCGGAAGAATTTTGACGGCCTGACACTGCGCGCTAACGGCAACATCAACCCACAAGGCGCGGGTGAAGATTATACGATTAGCGGATCATGGGGCGTCAATAACGACAGGGGCTTCTTTGGTGTAGGTGTTGAATATGCCAAGACCGCTACAGTCCGTCTAAAAGATCGGGCGTTCTTCCGTGGTTGCAATAAGCATTATGAAATTGATCAATATGGCAACCCGCGGACAATGGACGTTGCTTCTAATGCGCTTGTGGGCGCCCGTACGCCCGGCTTAAGAGTATCTGTAAATGAATGTAAAGTGGACGGTATTTCTGGTCGTATTTTCATTGACCAAACTAACTATGGAAGCGTCTATTATACACCAGGTGTTGGTAACACCAGAATTCCCAATTATAACGAAAATTCCTTTGGCGGCAGGGACATTGATTCCAACAGGGATGGTATAGTTGACGTTGATTTTCAGGACGTTAACACTAATGGCGCAAACGAAAATCAGGTTTTCCAGAACGGTCGCCGACTTCTCAACGTCATGGCTGTTGGTGAATATACCTTTGAAGGTGATGCTAATATAACGCCGTTTTTCGAGTTTAATTATAGCCGTAACGAGGCTGAGGCAGATAATACTGGTGCACCCCAGCTATTTCCTGCTGTACCAGCGACGAACCCGTTCAATCCTTGTAATCGATTGGCCGTTGGTGGTGTAGATTGTCGCGCTGCACAGAACGCAGCGTTTGGAACACGCCTTTCAACTAACTGGGATTTGTCCGTTCAGCCGATTGTTGCTGTGGTAGGGGATAGAAATAATTTTTCGACCATCCAAGAGCAATATCGGGGTGTTTTGGGTGTAAAAGGTGATTTGCCGTTCTTGGGATCTGGCTGGGATTTTGAAGCATCAGGCGTATATTCAAAAGCTATAGGTAAATCGACACGCTACGGTATACGTGAGGACAAGTTGGCGTTCGCTCTTGGCCTAGATCCTACCGCTGATTACAATGGAGATCGTGTTTTTGATAACAATGGCGATGGCATTGCTGATGATTACAACCCAAATCTGTTCACGGGAGGGATCCGTGGTATTAGTTCTCAATCTTTAGCGGCGCCCTGTAGCGCAGCAGGCTTGCGTAATCCAAGCGGGGCAATGGCCGATCTGACACAGGGTTGTGTGCCTGTGAACATGTTTGCTGCTAGCCTTCTCAATGCCCCAATCGGTAACTTTGCCACACAAGCTGAACGTGATTATCTGTTTGGGGTGCGCGAGTTCAACACAACTTATGAGCAACTGGTGCTGTCGGGCTTTGTTGGCGGCAGTCTGTTCTCGTTGCCAGCTGGCGACGTAACTGTGGGTGTGGGTGCCGAGTATCGGAAGGACAAGATCAATTCTACGCCGTCGCTTGTTGCGTCCAATGGTTTGTTCTTCGGATTCTTTGCCGACCGCGGTGCAGTAGGCAGTAAAGTTATCAAGGAGGCCTTTGGTGAGGTTAGCCTGCCGCTGAAAGCGGACGAATTTTTGGTGCGTGAACTGTCGCTAAATCTCTCCGGTCGTTTCACGGACGAGGAATATTACGGTAGTGCAGGAACTTACTCGGTTAAGGGCCGTTGGCGTCCGTTTGATCCAATTGCGTTCAAATTTAGCTATGGCACTTCGTTCCGTGCGCCAAATTTGCGCGAAAACTTCCTTGCTGGGCAGTCTGGATTTTCAACTCTGTTCGATCCTTGTGCGGTGACCGAGGCTTCGATTGTCGCAGGTAGTTATAGTGCTGCCTTGGATGATCGTGAAAAGACCACACTTGAAAATTGTTTGCGCGAGGGACGTGATCCAACAAAAGTTGGTTTTGACCCCGTTCTTGGAACTACAATCCAACAATCAAGTTCAGAAATCTTGTCAGGCGGAAGTCTTGACCTGAACGAAGAAACATCTACCGCAATAACGGCAGGTGTTGCCTTTGAGCAGACGATTGGCTCTGGTTTCCGTGTTGCGCTTGGCGCCAGCTATTTTGATATCAAGGTCAAGGGGGCAGTTGTAGAACCATCCTCTCAGTTCATTTTGAACGATTGTTACACGCGTCAGGATGGAAAGCGCAGTCCATTTTGTGAACGTATCACGGCAAGCAGCCTTCAATCGGAACGGTTCCTTGTTAAAAAGGTCTCATCAGGCTTTATCAATCTCAATAGCGAATCTGTCCGCGGCATAGATTTCAATGTTGATTTTGGTAAGGAAGTTCAATTTTTGGGAACGAACATTGATCTAGGGCTAAATGTTCGTGCCAACCATTTGATTGAGCGCAGCACCACGTTTATCGATGATAATGGTGACGCCACTTACGATGATGATGCCGGTGAATTTGGTTTGCCAAAATGGACTGGTCAAACGAGCTTTACTGCTGATATCGAAAAGTTCCGGTTCACATGGCAGGTTGAGTATACAGGTCCCGTCGAGCAGCAGGCCGATGGTATCGATCCATTGTCTAGCGCATTTGGAAGAAACGCTGAAGGTGTTGCGACTGGGTTCGTTGGTGACACATGCCTTGGTAACGGAAGCGGCGCTGTATCTGGCGATGGGTATTTCTGCCGCGATGTCGGCTTTGCCAACAAGTACTTCACGCACACTGCTTCGGTCCGGTATCGTGACGCTGCTAGCGGCTTAGTGCTTCGTGCCGGTATTTCGAACATCTTTGATCGGAACCCACCAATGGTTGATAGCAACGAAGTATTTGCAATCGCTAACACCGCAATCGGAAACGGTTATGATTATAACGGCCGTGAATTCTTTTTCTCTGTAGAAAAGAAGTTCTAGGAAACACACGGTGGTTTAAGGATTATAGAAAGCGGCCTTGCAATATCGCGAGGCCGCTTTTTTTTTAGACAACAAAAATTTGAAATGAGAGTAGTACAAACATGAAAAGATATGGATCGTTTTCCCTCGCCGTCAGTGTTGGAGTTTTGTCGCTGGGCATATCATCAACCGCGATGGCGCAAGCAACGATCGTTGTAACTGCCCCCAAAACGGAGGTAGGAAACGGTACCCCATCAGTACCCATTAGCGTTTGGGGCCAGCGTGATGCAGTCGGCACGCTAGAATTGTCACCAGATGGAAAGCACATCTTGTTGCTAAAGATCGAGGGTGGCAATTTAGGTACGAACATCCTTGAGATTTACGATACCAGCGATTTATCAAAACCAATCAAACGCTTGAACTCTAATCCGATGGAGATGATTTCTGCGAGCTGGGTGAGCGACAAGCACATATATGGTTCAGCTTGGAAGGTTGTCCGCAAATCGGTAACTGGTCCTGAAGAAGACGTGCGTAGCTACAAATCATTTGCGTATAATCTCGAAAAGAATAAGTTTTCTAACATCGATGGGTCTTTCCGTTTGGTATCAGTGCTGCCGAAGGAACCCGATGATGTCCTTATAGCCGAAGGTAACGCGGTGGCAGACGCTACTGGTGTTGACCCATTTCAGGCATTTCGTCCCAGATCATATTTCAGGTTTAACCTTGAAACAGGCACGAAGTCACTAGTGTTGAGAGGTAACGAAAAATATCCGACGGCAGATTTTGATGATGATGGCAACCCGCGTTTCACATCGGGCCTCGATGGCTTTCAGCAGGTTGACTACTATCGTGCGCCAGGTGACAGTGCATGGAAAGAATTCGGTGAACGGTATGATCTGAACGAGCACAAAAATCTATATCGTGTTTTGAGTGGCCTCACTGGATTTGCAGGTGTCAATGGTAGCGATCCAACAAAGGGCTATATTACTGATACTCGTGGTGAAGACAAAGTCGGGTTGTACGAGTTCGATTTCACTACAGGAAAAGTCGGTAAAAAAATCTATTCCAACCCTGATGCGGATGTTATTGGCGTGCAACGTCACTCGATGCGTTGGGCGGGCAATAACAACATTGTCGCTGCGATCTATTCCGGTGCGAAATATGAACGTCACTGGTTCGATATGGAAGAAAAGGCGCTTTACGATGATCTTGAACTAAAGATCCAAAACGCGCATCAAATCCGGATTACTAGCCGTTCGCGAGATGGCAAAATCATCGTTGCTTACAATAGTGGCCCCAAGGACCCCGGATCTTATTGGTTAGTTAAGGACGGTAAGGCTGTTAAGCTGGCTAGTAGAAATCCGTCTGTACGATCGGCAGATTTGAACAAGGTCGAGTTTTTTCGATACCCTGCACGCGACGGGAAAATGATACCAGCCTACATTACTGTGCCGAAGGGCAAAGGTCCTTTTCCATTGGTCGTGGTCCCGCACGGCGGACCGCAGGTGAACGAAGTCATCGGCTATGACGAATGGGGGCAGTTCCTTGCAAACGCCGGTTATATGGTCTTGCAGCCTCAGTACCGGATGTCGGTGGGCTGGGGTCAGGAACATTTTGACTCCGCTTACGGTCAGCACGGCCTGGCTATGCAAGACGATAAAGATGATGGCGCGATGTACCTTGTAAAGGAAGGTTTGGTCGACAAAAACCGGATGGCCATGTTTGGTTGGTCTTATGGTGGCTATGCTGCACTTGTCGCCACTCAGCGAGATAACAACATCTATCAATGCGCCATTGCTGGTGCAGCCGTTGCGGATCCAGAAAAACAATATTTCGGTAGACGTAATCCTTCATCGCCAAAGGCTTTGGATGATTGGTCAAAGAGGCGGGGTATGATTGGTATCAATCCTATTAAGGATGTTGAAAAGTCTAATATTCCCTTGTTGATGATCCACCCAAGGCAAGACCGACGTGTGCTATATTATCACATGACTGATTATAAAGCAGCGATGGAAAAAGCAGGCAAAACTAACGCTCAGTATGTGACACTCGAGGGAGCAGACCACTTCTCCAGCACATTAATGTTCGATCATCAGACAACGCTTTATTCGAAATTGCTCGATTATCTTAAAAAGGACTGCGGTCCCGGCGGGTTATAATTTTCGCTAAAGCGGGTTACCGTCTTTATCGATTTGCCTTTTCCCAGCCCTTGAGAATACGGTGCCGCAAAATATTGCCCGAAAGCCTACCCGGTTTTCGGGCATTTTTATTGGGGAATAGCTATCGCAATCCTTGCGTTTGATTTGCGGCACCCTGGTTCGTCGTGCGCAACAAAAGGGCACATACAGCCTGCGTAAAAACGACCGCTCTCAAGTTTCCTATATAGAGAAGTTGGGATCGACCCAAGTTGCCCAGCACAGCAATAAAAGTAGCTTACGTACCTTGCGACAATGCTTTGTCGATCTAAACCAAGATCGAATATGTCTCACTGTAAATGAGATAACCAATTCAAAATAGCAGTACATAAAGAAAGGGCCGCCTTCCATAGAAGACGGCCCTTCGCAATTCATAATCTTTGAATAAGATTATATCTTAAAGCGGATACCGGCATAGAACCTGCGGCCAAACGGATCGTAAACGTCGGCCTGTGTTTCGGTGCCAGTAATCGACGCGCTGATGTGCGGGCTTCTCTCCTCTGGCACTGCTGAGCACCAATGTTACAGAGTAAGACAACCAAACCTTCACCAATGTTGCAGTGCACTATGACATAGTGCTAACGGGGATTAACTTTCCCGGAAGGACCCACGATGGCACGCACAGCCAACAAAAATGGTGATGGCCCAATCATCATTAAAAAATATGCCAATCGCAGGCTGTATAACACGCAGTCGTCTAAATATATTACGCTCGATTTCCTTGCCGAACTGACACGCAAGGACGTTGATTTTAAAGTACTCGACGCCAAAACCAATGAGGATATCACCCATGGTGTCCTGACGCAGATCATCATGGATGAGGAAAATAGCGGGCAGCAAATGTTGCCGGTTGGCTTTCTGAAGCAGTTGATCGCGATGTATGGCGATTCCATGCAAGGGATGGTGCCGCAGTTTTTGGAAACCTCGATGGATAACTTCCGCAAGAACCAGCGGCAGGTTCAAGAAGTGATTGAAACCGCGATCACATCTGGTCCTTTTGGCCATTTGGCAAAGCAGAATATCGAATTCATGCGTTCTGCGCGAGAAGCCTTGATGCCGAATTTGGGCAATCTCACCGGCAAAAAGCCGGAACGTGATGAAACTGTTGCCGAACTCAAACAACAAATCGCGGCGCTTCAGGCCCAGATTGACAAAATGGCTGCCGAACGCGCCTCATAAACTTTTCACAGAACACAGGTAAGATTTTGATAAAACATGCTTTAAGCGTCACGCGGGCGCAAAATTTCGCTGGCTGGTATCAGGAAGTCATTTCGGAGGCCGATTTGGCTGAGGAATCCGGTGTGCGTGGATGCATGGTCATCCGGCCATGGGGCTATGGGATGTGGGAACGCATTCAAAAGCTTATGGATGCAGAGATAAAGGCCGCAGGCGTTGAAAACTGCTATTTCCCTTTGTTCATCCCGTTATCTTTCTTTGAAAAAGAGGCCGACCATGTCGAAGGTTTTGCCAAAGAGATGGCGGTTGTTACGCATCACCGCCTTGTCAGTGATGGCAATGGCAAGCTGATCCCTGATCCCGGCTCGAAGTTAGAAGAACCGCTGGTCGTTCGCCCAACTTCTGAAACGGTAATTGGTGCGGCCATGAGCCGCTGGGTGCAAAGCTGGCGCGATTTGCCCTTAATGGTCAACCAATGGGCGAATGTTGTGCGTTGGGAAATGCGCACACGGATGTTCCTGCGCACCAGCGAATTTTTGTGGCAGGAAGGGCATACCGCCCATGCCGACCGTGCAGATGCGATGCAGGAAACGATGCGCGCGCTGGAAATGTATCGGGCCTTTGCAGAAGGCGCGCTGGCTATGCCCGTTGTGGCGGGTGAGAAGCCGGAGAATGAACGCTTTCCGGGTGCCGTAGCTACTTATAGCATCGAGGCGATGATGCAGGACGGTAAAGCGCTACAAGCAGGGACGTCGCATTATCTGGGCACGGGCTTTGCCGAAGCGTCGGGCATCAAATATCAGGATAAAGAAGGCAATCAGCAGTTCGCGCATACGACCAGCTGGGGCGTATCCACGCGTATGATTGGCGGCGTGATCATGACGCATGGCGATGATGATGGCCTGCGTTGCCCGCCGCAAATTGCACCGCATCAAATCGTCATCATTCCGATGTTGCGGGATAATGACGAAGACGAGGCCGTTCTCGCATATTGCCGCAGCTTGCGCTCGGAATTGCTGGCGCTCAGCGCCTTTGGCGAACCTTTGCGGGTGTTGCTGGATACAAAAGCGACGAAGGCGTCGAACAAGCGCTGGGCCTGGGTCAAAAAGGGCGCGCCGATTATCGTGGAAGTTGGCCCCCGCGACATGGGTGAAGGCAAGGCAGCGGTCATTCGCCGCGATAGCCTGTATAAAGACGACGGAAAGCTTGCGACCGCATTCACGCCGCGCGCCGAATTTGTGGCGTCCGCGCCTGCTTTGTTAGAGGACATCCAAAGCAGCCTATATGCCGAAGCAAAAGCACGGCTGGAGGCCAACATTCGGCGCGACGTCACTGACCTTGCCCAACATTTCGCCGGCGACGAAGCGGGCTTTGCGGGCTGGGTCGAAGTACAATGGTCGCGCCCGAGCGGGGCGGCACTTGACGACATTGTGGCACAGCTCAAGGCGTTGAAAATCACGATGCGTAACAGCCCCATCGATGCCGCACCCGCCGACGGCCCCTGCTTCTTTACAGGCGACCCAGCAGTGGAACGAATACTGATTGGGCGGACTTATTAGAGTTTCGCACGAAGACACGAAGAGGGCGGAATGGACATTGAAGATATCTGCAATATCATTGTCGACTGCGCCTTTAAATTGCACGTAGACATCGGTTCAGGGCTCTTGGAAAGTGCGTATGAAGCAATCTTGGCGGCTAAGCTCCAAAGCCGAGGGCTGAACGTCGAACGACAGGTGGCCATAGATATTGAATATGACGGCGTAGAGTTACCAGCGGCCTTTCGTTTAGACTTGCTTGTAGAAGACAGCGTTATCTTGGAAATAAAATCTGTCGAGAAAACGCTGCCGGTCCACGCGAAGCAAGTGATAACCTATCTGCGGTTAACAAATTTGAGCCATGGCTTTGTCATTAACTTCGGTACCGCGATGTTCAAAGACGGTATAAGGCGGTTAGTGAACGACCGAACATCTTCTGTGTCTTCCCGTCTTCGTGCGAACAAAATTGGAATAACCAAATAATGACCAAAAATGCGCGATTTGAAGGGCTCCCCAATAGAGATCAGATCCTTGAATTTATCAAGACGTCGAAGGATCCTGCGGGCAAGCGGGAAATTGCGCGGGAATTTGGCTTACGCGGTAATGAGAAAATTGCGCTGAAGGCATTATTGAAGGACATGACCGATGAAGGGCTGATCGACATGGCCCCGGGCCGCGCCTTTCACAAAATGGGCGGTGTGCCCAAGGTTACGGTGCTCAAGATTGTCGCAATCGACGGCGATAATGCGGTGGCTGTACCCGAGCATTGGGAGGCCGAAGGTATTCCTTTGCCCAAAATTCGCGTCATAGAAACCAAAGGTAAACGGGGCGCTTTGGGCATTGGTGACCGGATATTAGCGCGCACCGAGGAACGCGGCAGCGGCCATGTTGCGCACATCATGAAGAAGCTAGCCAAAGGCAGCGAACAGATATTAGGCGTGGTCGAAGGCGGCGAGAATGGCCGTTTTTGGCTGAAGTCCGTCGACAAAAAAGCCCGGTTTGATACGCAAATTGGTGATGTTGGCGAGGCACAAGCTGGCGAACTCGTGCTTGCCGAATTAACAGGCAACGCGCATAAAAAATCGGCGCGGGTGACCCAAGTCCTTGGCGACCCATTTGCGCCCAAAAGCTTCAGCCTCATTGCAATCCATAAATTTGGTATTCCGTTTGAGATGCCCGAAACCGTGGAACGCGAAGCAGAGCGCGTCCGCGAATTACCGGTCACTGACGACCATCGTGAAGATCTGCGCCATTTGCCCATCATCGCGATCGATCCACGCGACGCGCGGGATTTTGATGACGCCATATGGGCTGCCCCCAATGCCGACACGGGCGGTTTTGACGCGATCGTCGCGATTGCCGATGTGAGCTATTATGTCCGCCCTGGTAGCGCATTAGACCATGAAGCGTCGAAGCGTGGAAACAGTGTCTATTTCCCTGATCTCGTGGTGCCAATGCTGCCGCACGCATTATCTTCGGACAAATGTTCATTGCGGGCAGGGGAAGATCGCGCCGTAATCGCCTGCCATCTTGCCATTGGCAAGGCCGGCCAAGTGACGTCATGGCGCTTCACGCGTGCTATCGCGCGGATTGCGGCCAATATCCCGTATCCAGATGCGCAGGCCGCCATCGATGGACAGATGGAAAATACCCTGCTGGAAACGGCGCTCAAGCCGCTTTGGGCGTGCTGGAGATTGCTTTCCAAGGCGCGGCACAAGCGCGCACCGTTGGAACTGAATTTGCCTGAAAAGCGTATTACGCTCGACGATCAAGGCCGGGTCACGGGCGTTGCCGAACGTGAGCAGCTTGAAGCGCATCGTTTGGTCGAAGATTTTATGATTGCCGCCAATGTCGCCGCAGCTAAGGCGCTGGAGGCCAAAAAGTCGTCTTTGATTTACCGCGCACATGAACCACCAAGCCGAGAAAAGCTGGTGGCGCTGAAGGAATATCTGAAGACCTTTGATATCGAATTTGCGCTGGGTCAGGTGGTTAAGCCTGAAACGTTCAACAGTATCCTCGAAAAAATAATCGACGATGAAGTGCGGCCGCAAATCATGGAAGCGGTCTTACGCAGCCAGACACAAGCTTATTATGGTCCGAACAATGTGGGGCATTTCGGTCTCTCATTAGGCAGCTACGCTCATTTCACCTCACCCATCCGACGTTATGCGGACCTAATCGTCCATCGCGCGCTGGTGAGCGCGTATGGGCTTGAAATGCCCAAGCCAAAACTCAAGGATGTGGAGCCCATAACGGGCTTGACCGAAGCCGCGATTACGAAGCTTGCCGCCACCGCAGAAGCCATTAGCCGCACCGAACGCCGCGCGATGGAAGCAGAGCGGGAGACAACAGATCGCTACATTGCGGCGTATCTATCCGCCCAAGTAGGGCAAATTGTTCAAGCGCGGATTACAGGCGTGCAAAATTTTGGATTTTTCGCAACAGTACAAGGTATTGGCGGCGATGGCTTAGTCCCTGTCTCAACCTTGGGTAAGGATTATTTCCATTATTATGAGGCAAGCCAGACGTTAATTGGCGAAAAAACAAGGCAGGAATATCGGCCGGGAATGTGCCTTGAATTGCGTCTGGCCGAGGCGAACCCGATTTCCGGTTCGCTACGCTTTGAATTGCCGGAGGGCGGAAGCTATGCCCCAGATCGGTTTAAGCATAAGGGCAAGCCCAAGGCTGGCAAATATGATGCAGGAAAGCGCGGGCGTCCGGGGAATATCCGGCATCAGGGAAAAAGGCGCTGAGCCTGCTTTACATCATCCTAATAGAATAGATGTTCGTCATCCTGAACTTGTTTCAGGATACCAAAGCCCGCCGCGCGTTATCCCGAAACAAGTTCGGGATGACGATAGGGAGGAAGGATGACAATAGGGAGGAAATTGACGCACGTTCTGGATGACGAGGGGGTGTAAAAGTTCGGCCCTAACTCAATTCATCCAATTGCGCATCGCTGAGCGATCCGGGGATAACCATGACCGGGCAGGGCAAAGTCCCCGCATTCAAACCCGTAAAGTGGCTTATCAACGGGCCCGGTGCACCTTGGGCGGCGGCACCTAGCACAAGCGCGGCGATTTCGGGATGTTCTTCCAGCATAGCCTTTACGACATCAATAGCCTCACCAGGCTTTACCGTAATATCGGGACGAACGCCCATTTCGTCAAAAATAGAGCCTGCTGCGGCAGTCACTAATTGCTCAGCCCGATCGCGCGCCTCTTCTTCCATCGTCGCCTGAACGCCGCCCCATGCGACAAAGTCCGCTTGTTCCACAAGCGCCAAAATATGCACAGTGCCTGCAGTTTTGGCGGCACGGCGCGAAGCAAAACGCAAGGCAAGCCGTGCTTCCTCGGTTTCGTCGATAACCACCAAATATGTCCGCATAGCTTCCCCCGGAGCCCACTTTGCCCGCAGCATTTCAAGAATTCGTATAGCCTGCGCGAAAATTGACCGATTGGCAACCTTATCACGCTTGACGCTTGGGAAAGCTTGGTTATTCGGAGACCTTTAACGACGTCTATAAAAGGCCAGTACCCGATGCCCATAGAACTCAAAATGCCAGCCCTTTCGCCCACAATGGAAGAAGGCACATTAGCCCGCTGGCTGGTCAAGGAAGGCGACAAAGTATCTTCCGGCGATTTGCTGGCCGAAATTGAGACCGATAAGGCGACGATGGAGTTCGAAGCGGTTGATGAGGGCATCGTGACCCAGATATTGGTCGCCGAGGGAACAGATGGCGTGAAGGTCGGCGCGGTAATCGCGATGATTCAAGGCGAGGATGATGCGGCACCTGCGCCGAAGGCCGTTGCAGCATCGACGCCTGCGCCTGTCGCTAATATTCCAGCACCGATCGTGTCGAGCCCTGTCAACGAACCGCCAGCGCACCCAAAAATGGCCGATTTAGCTAAAAACGACCGCATCAAAGCAAGCCCACTCGCCAAGCGGATAGCCGTGAACAAGGGCCTTGATCTAACCTCAGTCGCTGGCACTGGCCCAAATGGGCGTATCGTGAAGGCCGATGTGGAAGCACTCGATGGCGACAGCCGGAGCACTGTTGCGGCCATCACTTTTAATGCCGGACCTCGCGCGGAAGCTCCCATGGCTAAGCCCGTAGCGATTAGTACCGACATCCCACATGAGGTCGTCAAGCTCAGCAATATGCGCAAGACCATTGCGCGCCGGCTGACCGAGAGCAAGCAGCAAGTGCCGCATATTTATCTGACGGTCGATGTCCGCCTTGACGCCTTGTTGAAACTACGCGGCGAATTGAATGCCAGCCTCGAAAGCCGCGGCATCAAGCTGTCGGTTAATGACATGCTGATCAAGGCGCTCGGCCTTGCGCTCATTCAGGTGCCGAAGTGCAATGTCAGCTTCGCGGGCGACAATATGCTGCAATATAGCCGCGCCGATATCAGCGTGGCCGTTTCCGTACCTACTGGATTGATTACGCCCATTGTAACGGATGCCGCGAACAAATCGCTGTCCAAAATCTCGAGCGAAGTGGCCGAACTTGCAGCGCGCGCCAAGGATGGCAAGTTGCAGCCGCATGAATATCAAGGCGGCACGGCGTCCATTTCCAACATGGGCATGATGGGTATCAAGCAATTCGACGCCGTCATCAACCCGCCACAGGCGATGATCCTCGCGGTCGGGGCAGGGGAAAAGCGCCCCTATATCGTCGATGACGCCCTCGCCATCGCGACAGTCATGAGCGTCACCGGCTCCTTCGACCACCGCGCCATCGACGGCGCAGACGGGGCTATGTTCATGAAGGTCTTTAAGGAGCTGGTGGAGAAGCCTTTAGGGTTGGTGGCGTAAAATGTCTAATTACGACCTCATCGTCCTTGGTTCTGGCCCCGGTGGCTATGTTGCCGCCATCCGCGCCGCGCAGCTTGGGTTGAAAGTCGCCATTGTTGAACGCGAAAATCTCGGCGGTATCTGCCTCAACTGGGGCTGCATCCCGACCAAGGCGTTGCTGCGCTCGGCCGAGATTTATCATTATATGCAGCATGCGGGCGATTATGGTCTGACCGCTGCGAATGTCAGCGCCGATATTGATGCCGTAGTGAAACGTTCGCGCGGCGTAGCGAAGCAGTTAAATCAAGGCGTCACGCATCTGATGAAGAAGAACAAGATCACCGTCCATATGGGTGATGGAAAGTTGCTCGCCGCTAATCGGCTTTCAGTCAGTAAAGACGGCAAGGCGGAGGAATTGACCGCGAAAAACATCATCCTCGCTACCGGCGCGCGGGCGCGGGATTTGCCCTTTGCGCCTGCCGATGGAAAGCGCATCTGGACCTATCGCCACGCGATGGTGCCATCCGAAATGCCGAAAAAGTTGCTCGTCATTGGGTCGGGTGCGATTGGTATTGAATTTGCTAGCTTCTACAATGATATGGGCGCTGATGTTACCGTTGTCGAAATGCTCGACCGCATTGTGCCGGTCGAGGACGCCGATGTTTCCATCTTCTTGGAAAAGGCTCTGACTAAACAAGGCATGAATATCATGACTGGGGCAGGGGTCGAAAGCCTGAAGGCCACCGCCTCGGGTGTGTCCGCATCGATTAAGGGCAAGGACGGCAAAGTCGTAGCATCGGAATTCACCCATTGCATCGTCGCCATCGGCATCGTGCCAAACACCGAAAATATCGGCTTGGAAGCGCTGGGCGTAGAGATGGACCGCGGGTTCCTGAAAACCGATGCCAACTGCCGCACCAACGTGCCCGGCCTGTGGGCGATTGGTGACATTACCGCACCGCCATGGTTGGCGCATAAGGCAAGCCATGAAGGCGTGATCGCTGCCGAAACCATCGCTGGCGGTCATCCCCATGCGATGGATCCCCGCAACATTCCGGGCTGCACATATTGCCATCCGCAGGTCGCAAGCGTCGGCTTGACTGAGGCCAAGGCAAAAGAAGCAGGCTATGACGTCAAGGTCGGCAATTTCCCATTCTTAGGCAATGGTAAGGCCATTGCGTTGGGTGAGGCGGAAGGTTTCATCAAAACTGTGTTTGACGCGAAGACCGGCGAATTGCTTGGCGCGCATATGGTGGGTGCAGAGGTGACCGAGTTGATCCAAGGCTATACCATCGGCAAAACCGCTGAATTGGTTGAGGCCGATTTCATGCACACCGTATTCCCACATCCGACCTTGAGCGAGATGATGCACGAAAGCGTGCTCGGCGCTTATGGCAAGATGCTGCATATGTGAATGGTGCGCGCCGAACAACGCAACAAAGGCGATTAGGTTTTACGCCTTAAAATTTGTCGGCAACGTTTTTACTGTCCTACACGTCCATTTTTTGCCATCCTTTCCGGCAACTAGAATGTGTAGGAAACAGATATGTCATATAGTGTGAACTTGCGGAAGAATCTGCGGGTCTTGGCGCTTTCAGGTGCCGCCATTTTGTCCTCGACGGCACAGGCGCAGACGACGGTAATAACCGCGGATAAGATGGTCGATGTTTTGACTGGTAAAACGGTCGATTTTCCGGCTGTTTTCGTTGGCGCGGATGGCCGTATAACCAGCATTGCCGATGCACGCACGGTCAAATGGGGCAGCGATGTCACACATATCAACATGTCGGGCAAAACTATATTGCCCGGCCTCATTGACATGCATGTCCATCTCGACAGCCCCGCTGACATTGGCGGTTATCGCGGCCTTGAATTTACCGACAGCTTTTGGGGCATGTCCGCCGTCGGCGCAGCGCAGGCGATGCTCAAGGCTGGTTTTACTACCGTGCGCAATGTCGGGGCGGAAAATCGCAATGACATTGGTCTAAAACAAGCGATTGAAAATGGCTATGCGATTGGTCCCCGCATTGTGCCAGCTGGCTATTCCATCGGCGCAACTGGCGGACATTGCGACTCGACATTCCTACCTCCCAGCCTTGAAGGGGCTTCCAAGGAAGAGGGCATTGCCGATAGTGATGACGAACTGCGCTACGAAATCCGGCGCCAACGTAAATATGGTGCGGAAGTCATCAAGGTCTGCGCCACAGGCGGCGTGTTCTCACGCAATACCGAACCTGGCCAGCAGCAGCTTTCTGAGGGCGAATTGCGCGTGATAGCTGAAGAAGCGCATCGATGGGGCTTGCGCGTTGCGGCACATGCCCATGGCGGAGAAGGAATTAAAGCGGCAATCAAAGCGGGCATCGACACGATTGAACATGCAAGTCTTGTCGACGACGAAGGCATAAAGCTTGCCGCCGCGCGCGTGCGTCCGGTCTGGTTCTCGATGGATATCTTCAACACCGACTATACGCAGGCCGAGGGCGCGAAAAACGGTGTATTGGAAGACAATCTGCGCAAAGACCGCGAAGTCGCACAGATTCAGCGCGACAATTTCCGTAAAGCGCACAAGGTAGGCGTTAAGATGGTCTTTGCCTCTGACGCAGGCGTGATGCCACACGGGCTTGTCGGCGGTCAGTTCAAGGTCATGGTCGAATATGGCATGACCCCGCTGGAGGCCATTCAGGCCGCAACCCGTAACGCCGCCCAAGCGCTTGGCCGTGAGAAAGATGTCGGCGCCATTGCCGTTGGCCGCTTTGCCGATATCATCGCGGTCGATGGTGATCCATTGGCCAATGTGCGCGAACTGGAGTCGGTCGATGCCGTTGTGAAGGGCGGCAAAATCGTCCGGTAAAGGCGCTTAAGGCAATCTGTCATAGCGCATTGATTGCGTCATGACGGTTGTGTAAACTGTCTTATCAGCGGGCGCATAAACGTCCGCAAATGAACATCAGGGGTTTGGAAACATGATCACTATCATCGCAACCGCACTACTCAGCATGGCCGCCATGAAAGGCGACCCGATGGACAACGCGCGCAAGGCATTCAACAACTGCATGATTGAAGTCCACAATGTTGCAGTCGCGGAGAAAGCCGCCCCAAGCGCGTTCGTCAAAAGATCCGATGAGGCATGTCCGACAGAACGCGCAGCCTATAAGGCGATATTGGTGAAGTCCGAACGGTCCTTTGGTTCAAGCCAAGCGGACGCGGAGAAGTTTGCGGCCGAAGAAATCCAGATGCTGGTCGACTCGGTGGTGACAAGCTTTAATGAAAATGTTGAGAATGGCGCAAAGTTGACACCGGAGAAGTAAGGCGCGCGAAGAAGGGTGGTGGCGGACAGGGTGTAAATACCAAATGCCCTGAAATGACCCTTTTCTAAAATTTGGTTCTTCTAATCTGTAACAGCATGTAAAGTAATCATGTTGAGCGTTCAAGTTTATCTCTACTCATATACCATATCTAACCGATTTTCCTTTCTGTCCCCTTGTAGTAATACAAAGGTTAAGAAAATAAGTTATCAATAGTCATTGCACAAAGTTACTCCGTTCTATAAATTTTTATCAAAATTTAGACGGAGTTTCATGATGCCTAGGGTATTTAGGAGCGGAAATAAGCACAGGGCGGGACTGTACTCAGGTGCATCCAACCTACCAGCACTGTCCTTTGGGCGGGATGTAACCAAAATACCTAATGCCGATACACAGATTTTAAATGTCCATAACTTTGAATTAGCGCCGTCACTAGCGGAAACTGAACGTGGCGCCATTATGCTACCCGACATTTCAGTTAAATCACGCGACGGTCAATTATTGGGCGATCAAGCACTTGAAATCAACGTCGGCGAGTTTGACCCACATTTGGTGCGCGCGGCATTACTTTTATTTGACCGCATAGATTATCCAATGAACAACTATTTTCAATTTGGCAGAGATTGTCCTCCTGGTCTAGAAGGTTGGTCTGGTTTCCAGCGATCCCGATTGGATCTGACCGCACCATGTCTCTCTGAAGTTATCCCTACGATGGTAGATGAAGTTTTGCGGCTTCTAAACATCAGGGAAGAGGGAATGTGGTCGGTAGCGCGAGGCCCCACTCAAGAACTTATTTCAGCGGATAAACTTGCCCCATTATCTGGGCTTAAGATGAGGTTAGAGAACGCTTTACCATTACCTGCACCCGAGGTAGCTTATGATGATGTCCTTTCTTTCAAGGCGCACTGCCGGGACGAGTTGACCGCTTTACGTCATTACATAGACGGGTTAGCATTAGAAGTAAGCCAGAGTGGTTTCTCGAATTACCACCAAACTGTAGCGTTCGAGAAGTTTGATAAGGCTTTGGGTGACTATTACAAAGTGGCTAGAAAGAAGAATTTCTTGAAAAGATTAACGTCGTTAGATATCTCTTTCGACCTTACCGATGCCTCAAAAGTTGTTATAGCCGGGGCAGTAGGTGCAACGGCGATATTGCCGTCACTTGAAAGCGCAGCGATTGGTGCGGCTTTGAGCCTAGGCATAGGTGTAGGCTTGAAAAACAAGGTCGATGGAACCGTTCCTTCACCGTTCGACTATGTATTTCGTGCAGGTAAAGAGATGTAGCAATTACGCTGAGTGTTGGGTTTCAGAGCAAAGGTGGATTCAAAGGTTAGAATTCCACATCATTACTTCAAACTCTTGGTATAAGTAAGATGCTGGCGGACAGGGTGGGATTCGAACCCACGGTGAGCTTCCACCCACGACGGTTTTCAAGACCGTTGCCTTAAACCACTCGGCCACCTGTCCGCTTACGATGCGTCCCCTAGCCAGTGCGCTTTGCGATGGCAAGCGCAGATGATGCGCGCTTTTGCCAAAGCGTACGATGAAATGATTGCCTCTCGGGACCAAAACAATTCACAGCCTTAATGGATTGTGGCATTATGCCCAATCAGACATGAGGAAGTTCAGTGCGCTTTTACCGTAAAATTGTGATGACGATGGCGATTTGCGCGAGTGCGTCTGTGCTAGGTACTGCGTGTATGGCACAGGAGGATGCCGCTGTGGTTTCTGAGGAAACCAATAATGCACAGCAAGCTGGTTTCCGCTCTTATCTGGAAATAGTGCGTCAGCGCGCCCTGCGGGAGGGTGTGACGCCTGTAACGCTCGACCGCGTGCTGCCGTCACTGACCTATAATGATCGTGTGGTCCGGCTTGACCGGCAGCAACCCGAAGGGGCGTCCAGCGCACCGGTGCCAAACTTTGCCCCATATAAAGCGCGCCATGTCGATGCATCGCGTATCAGCAGAGGCCGCGCCAAATATGCAGAGCTTCGACCGTTGCTGAAGCGCATAGAGGATGAAACTGGTGTGCCTGAAGAGATCATGATTGCCATTTACGGCCATGAAACCAATTACGGGTCCTTCATGGGCAATTTTAACGCGCCACAAGCCTTAGCCTCTTTGGCATATGAAGGGCGTCGCCGTGCCTTGTTTGAAGGCGAGTTCATCGCGGCGCTGAAGATGATCGACAAAGGGGTCCCCCAATATGCGATCACTGGAAGCTGGGCAGGGGCGCTTGGCAAACCTCAATTTCTGCCATCGGTATATCTGCGGCTTGCCCGTGATGGCGATGGTGACGGCTATGCCGACATTTGGCGCAGCGAAGTCGATGCCATGACGTCAATCGCCAATTATTTCGTCAATGCAGGCTGGCGGCGGGGTGAGGATTGGGGTTTTGCAGTCAACGTGCCGCCATCCTTCGACCGCAGCGGCATGCGGTCGCGCATGACATCACCGCGATGCCCGCGCGTCTTTGCACGACACAGCCAGTGGCGGACAATTGCCGAATGGCGGCAATTAGGTATAGCACCGCAGCGGGGTTTTTGGCCGAATGACAATATGATGGCAACGTTGATTGAGCCAGATGGCGCGGGCAATACGGCCTATCTTCTTGGCGGGAACTACCGAGTCATATTGGATTATAACTGTTCGAATTTCTATGCGCTGTCGGTGGGATTGTTGGCGGATGAAGTGCGCAATTAGGGTTTCCCGTTGCTCTTGCTGACCGCTATACGCAGCCATTAAAATCTCTTATCAGATGCAGAAAGCGCTGCCTTGCCGACGGCTATAGGCGATGACGGAAAAATAGAATCTATGCCTAATTATGCGAAGCACATAATCATCCCTATCGATTGGACGCACCTGTGACCGCGCGCGGCCGGTTTATATCTATTGAGGGCGGGGAGGGCGTGGGCAAGTCGACTCAGATTGCTGCGCTTGCCGCCTTTATCGAACAAAAAGGCTTTGAAGTTGTGTTGACCCGCGAACCAGGTGGAACCGAAGGTGCTGAAACCATCCGGCAACTGGTGCTGGGTGGAAGCGCGGAACGGTGGATGCCACGCGCAGAAGCCTTGCTGTTTGCCGCAGCACGCAGTGACCATGTCGAGCGGCTCATCGAGCCCGCTTTAGCTAACGGAAAATGGGTCATTTCCGATCGCTTCGTCGACAGCAGCCGTGCGTATCAGGGCGCGGGTTCCGGCCTGTCTGACACCGATATCATGACACTCCACCAGATTGGCAGCCTGGGCATGCTACCGGACCGAACATTGGTACTGCGTCTGGATACCAAAGAGGCCGCAAGCCGCGCTGCTGCGCGTGACCAAAACCAGCCTGACCGCATTCAGGGACGCGCCGAGCTTTTCCATTCCGATGTAGATGTGGCCTTTGTAGGCTTTGCTGAGCGTGAACCGCGCGTGCGGCTTATCGACGCGTCGGGCACGGCGGATGCGGTAACGGCGCGGCTCCTGAGCGAAATTAGCGACCTGTTGGAGCCTGCATGAACGATTATGTCGGACATGATAAGGCATGGCGGCAATTCGCGACCGCCTGCGACAGCAATAAGATCCACCATGGCTGGATTTTGGCTGGCCCCCGGGGCATCGGCAAGTCTGCCTTTGCATTGCGCGCCGCGGCAATGCTGGTTGACCCGGAAAATGCTTATGAAAGCATGATTGCGCGCGGGTCGCATCCCGATATCCTGTCTGTTAAGCGGCTACCTAAGGAGCCGTTGAAGGAGGATGAGGACATTGATGATGTTACCGAGTTCAAGCGCAGCATCACCGTCGATCAGATCCGCGGGCTGCAGCAGTCGCTGACCACGCGCCCGGGCTTAAGCAACCGGCGGGCAATCATCATCGATGCTGCGGACGATTTGGAGCGGGGTGGCGCCAACGCATTGCTCAAGTCGCTAGAGGAACCACCCGTTGGCACTTTCTTCTTTCTTGTCAGCCATGCCAGTGACCGCCTGCTACCCACCATTCGTTCGCGCTGCCAAATCTTACGGTTTGAACCTTTGAGCGATGCCGACATGGTAGACGTTCTGCAACGCGCGGCACCGGAGGTCAGCACAGGCGAACTTCAAACACTTGTCAGATTAGGCAATGGCACACCGGGGCAAGCGCTTGATTTTCTTGGTTTTGATCTTAAGGAAATTGAGGACGCCATGTTGTCCATCCTGCGTACAGGCGACCGCGACAATGCCTTGCGCAATGGCTTGGCAGACAAATTAGCGTTAAAGGCTGCGCAACCGCGATATGAAGCTTTCTTGCGCCGTGCGCCGTCCCTGATCGCGGAATACACGCGTAAACTCGATGCCGCGCAAGCAAATAACGGTGTCACCGCTTGGGAGGCCGCGAGCGGACTTGCCGCTCGGGCAATTGCATTAAGTTTAGATAAACAAAGTGTCGTCTTCCAAATGGGAAGCTTGCTGGCATCGATTCAAGCGCATACAGCGCGCCCATAGCTTATGTTAAGAGTATCCATGTCCGAACCTTTCTACATTACCACCGCCATCGCTTATCCCAATGGCAAGCCGCATATCGGCCACGCTTATGAGGCCATTGCCACCGATGCGATTGCGCGTTTTCAGCGGTTGAATGGCCGCGAAGTCTGTTTCGTCACCGGGACAGATGAACATGGCCTAAAAATGGACCAAACGGCACGCGGCCTGGGGAGGGAAACGCGCGATCTTGCAGATGAAATGTCCTCCTATTTCAGACAAATGTGCGCAACACTTGATATTTCTGCTGATCATTTCTGCCGTACGACAGCCGATCATCATCACAAAGCAAGTCAGGCGATCTGGAAACGACTTGAAGCGAGCGGCGACCTCTATCTGGACCGCTATGAAGGTTGGTATTCTGTCCGCGACGAAGCTTATTATGATGAAGCCGAGTTAACCGACGGGGAAGGGGGCCAAAAGCTGTCACCCCAAGGTACACCCGTTGAGTGGACGGTTGAAGAAAGCTGGTTTTTCCGGCTCTCCAAATATGAAATGCCATTGTTGGATTATTACGCGGCGAACCCAGAGTTCATCCGCCCTGACAGCCGTAAAAATGAAACCGTCAAATTTGTGGAAGGCGGGTTGAAGGACTTATCGGTCTCGCGCACCAGCTTTGACTGGGGTGTCAAGGTTCCTGGTAGCGAAAGCCATGTCATGTATGTCTGGCTCGATGCGCTGACCACCTATATCTCTGCCATTGGCTTTCCCGATGACACCGAAGAATGGCGCAAATTCTGGCCCGCCAGCGTCCATATCATCGGTAAAGACATTGTTCGGTTCCACACCGTATATTGGCCCGCATTCCTAATGTCGGCAGGCTTGCCCTTGCCGAAAATGGTGTTCGGCCACGGGTTTCTGCTGTCGCGCGGGGAGAAAATGTCTAAATCCTTGGGTAATGTTGTCGACCCTATGGAGCTGGCTGAGTTGTTTGGCGTAGATGCCTTGCGTTATTTCCTTCTGCGCGAAGTCAGTTTTGGCCAAGACGGCAGCTACAGTCCAGAAGCCATTGTAACCCGTGTAAATGCCGATTTGGCGAACAGCTTCGGCAATTTGGCGCAGCGGACATTGTCGCTCATCTTCAAAAACTGCGCGGGCCATCTACCAGCTATTCACGGCCATCATGCCGACGACCAAGCCTTGTTGGAATTGGTCGGCAAAGCTGTTTCGACGCAAATCCCGGCGCATTTTGAAGAACTCGCCATGTCGCAGGCTTTGGAAGCTTGGATGCAGGCCGTGTTTGCATGTAATGCCTATGTCGACGTGCAGGCACCATGGGCGCTCAAGAAAACCGATCCCGAGCGGATGGAGACCGTATTGGCGACATTATTCATCTGCATCGCGCAGTTGGCCATAGCCGTGCAGCCAATCATTCCGGGATCAGCGACTAAGCTGCTCGATCAAATGGGTGTGCCAGAGGATGTGCGTAATTTTGCAAATGCAGGGTCGCATTGGTATTCACCACTGGCCGAAGGCGGTTTCCAAATTGCCCAACCTCAAGGACTATTCCCGCGGTTAGAATTGCCAGCGGAGGAGGGGGCTGCCGCCTGATGTTCGTCGATTCCCACTGTCACCTGAATTACAAAGGCTTGATCGAACAGCAGGCTGACGTGCTGACGCGGGCGCGGGACAGCGGGGTGTCAGCAATGCTCAATATTTCGACGCGCGAACGCGAGTGGGATGATGTCATTGGTCTGGCCGAGCAGGAAAAGGATGTGTGGGCATCCGTCGGTATTCACCCGCATGAGGCCGACCAGCATGTCGGCATGGATTGCGCAAAACTTGTGGCAAAATCCGCCCATCCGCGTGTCGTAGCCATTGGCGAGACGGGTCTCGATTATTATTACGACAAAAGCGACCGGGCACAGCAATGCACAGGCTTTCGCGAACATATTAAGGCATCACGGCAAACGGGCCTACCAATCATCATCCACACCCGCGATGCAGAAGCCGATACGGCGGCGATACTGACGGAAGAAATGCGGGAAGGGGCTTTCAGCGGCGTTATTCATTGTTTTACCGCCAGCGCCGAATTTGCCCGAATTGCATTGGATTTGGGCCTGTATATTTCGCTGTCGGGCATTGTGACATTTAAGAATGCCAAAGACCTTCAAGATGTAGCGAAATGGTTGCCCGCGGATCGTTTGCTGGTGGAAACTGACGCGCCGTTTTTGGCGCCAATCCCGCATCGGGGCAGCACTGGCGAACCGGCCTTTGTGGCCGATACCGCTCGTTTTGTGGCGCAATTGCGTGACGTTCCGCCGGAAACTCTGGCGCAGCAGACTTCAGACAATTTCTACGACCTGTTTACAAAGGCAAGTCGATGAACATCATGGAAGACGGCCCATCGCTGATTTGGGGCGTTGTTTGCATATTGCTGCTTGTCAGCTCATTGGCCGCGCGGCGCTTGCCCTTGAGCTATGTTGCCAAGGCAGGGTTCGCTTGGATCGCCATTTTTGCGGCCTTATTTGCGATTTTCAGCTTTCGTTTTGAATTTATAAGCATCTGGGAGCGCGTAAAAGCCGACATATCAGGGACCGCCGGACAAAGCATCAGCGGCGAAGCTATAGAGTTACGCCGACAGGATGACGGTCATTATTGGATAATGGTCGACATAAACGGCAAACCCGTCCGCTTCATGGTCGACAGCGGCGCAACTATGACAGCGATCAATGCGACCACAGCAAGAGATGCAGGTATTGAAGCCGACGGCTATCCCATCATCCTCAGCACCGCAAACGGCCGTGTGGCCGCGAAGCGGGCAAATGTGCAATCATTGGTTTTAGGACCGCATAGAATTGAAAATCATCCAGTGGTTGTGTCGGAGAGTTTTGGTGACATCAATCTATTGGGGATGAATTTCCTTAACAGCATGCAAAGTTGGCGCGTGGAAGCCAATGTAATGATAATCATACCATAATATTATGCTGCTAATTGACGTACACGCAGCGCTTATATAATACTTTATTTAACATAATATATATTATCGAACTTAATGATATGGCAAACGAATGACCGCAGATATTACCCCTCTTATCGACATCATGGCTCGCTTGCGGGATCGTGACACTGGCTGCCCTTGGGATATTGAGCAAAACTTTGCGTCTATTGCACCTTACACGATTGAAGAAGCGTATGAGGTCGCAGACGCCATAGAGCGTAATGATCTGGACGCGCTAAAAGACGAACTGGGCGATCTTCTTCTACAGGTCGTATTTCACAGCCAGATGGCAAGCGAACAAAACGCGTTCAACTTGCAAGACGTCGTAAACGGCATTTGTGGTAAAATGGTGCGCCGCCATCCGCATGTGTTTGGCGATGTAAAGGCCGCAAGCCATGAGGTACCGGACAATTGGGAAGCCATTAAGGCCGCTGAACGCAGCGGGAATGAAGACAACAGCGCGTTGGCCGGCGTCGCCCTCGCCCTTCCCGCCTTATTGCGTGCCGAAAAAATTCAAAAGCGCGCCGCACGCACCGGTTTCGATTGGCCAGATCAATCCGGCGCCCGCGATAAAATTATTGAAGAATTAGATGAAGTTAACGAAGCAAGTTCCGACGAAGATATTGCGGAAGAAATAGGCGATCTGCTCTTCGCCGTCGTTAACTTCACGCGCTTTCATAAAGTGGACGCAGAACGGGCATTGAAGCAAGCGAGCGCGAAATTCGAACGACGGTTTCGCGACATGGAACTGTCTGCCGGCAATGCTTTTGTGGGGTTATCTTTAGAAGAAAAAGAAGAACTTTGGCAGCAAGCGAAAACAAAAGAGAAAAAATAAGGCGCAGGTTTAAGCGTCGAACTGCTCAAACTTCTTTTCGAACTGCCCCCATAATTGCCGGCTCAATGATACATCCACCGAGACAATGTCGCCGTCAAGATAATGGCTGCTGACTACACCGCGACCATGCAACCAGGCTAAAGCCGCGCCATTATCGGCGCGCAATCTAACAGTGCGCAGATCATTTCCTTTGGCAATCAGCGCGGTGAGATGGCCCTTAAAAACATCAATGCCCTCACCTGTCTCGGCCGATATCATCAAGAGATTATCGTCGCGGGCAGCGATTCCGGTTAACTCGGCCCGCCGTTCGTCATCCAAAAGATCCAGCTTGTTCCAAATTTCCACCATCCGCGGCTGATTTTCACCTTGCGCATCGTCAAGCACACCCAGATCTCGCAAAATCTGCAAAACATCCTCACGCTGGGCATCACTCTCCGGATGCGAGATGTCGCGTACATGAACGATAATGTCAGCCGATATTACTTCTTCCAATGTCGCGCGAAACGCCGCGATCAATTGCGTGGGCAGGTCAGAAACAAAGCCAACCGTGTCCGACAATATCGCCTTTTCCACCCCCGGGAGCGTGATTTGGCGCATCGTTGGATCTAACGTTGCGAACAACATATCTTCGGCAAGAACGGTTGCACGGGTCAACCGATTGAACAGTGTCGATTTACCGGCGTTTGTATATCCCACCAAAGCGATCACAGGCCAAGGTGCACGTTTACGCCGGGCGCGATGCAACGAACGGGTCCTTTTGACCTCTTCCACTTCCCGCCGCAACCGCGCCATGCGGTCCCGGATCATACGACGGTCGGCCTCAATCTGCGTTTCACCCGGACCACCGAGAAAACCGAAACCACCGCGCTGCCGCTCTAAGTGCGTCCAGCTACGGACCAAGCGCCCCGCTTGATAATCCAGATGCGCCAACTCGACCTGCAATCGCCCTTCTGCCGTAGCAGCGCGCTCCCCAAAAATTTCAAGGATCAAGCCGGTCCGATCGATCGTCTTCAATCCGGTGCGTTCTTCCAGATTGCGTTGCTGAATGGCGGTCAGCGAGGCATCCACAATCAGAAGATCGGCCTCAAGATCACGGCCCATCTCGGCAATTTCTTCAACCTGGCCACCGCCGAGCAGCGTCACCGCGCGCGGTGAACGGACACGATAATGCTTTTTGCGGACAACATTTAGGCCAATCGCAAGTGCAAGCCCCTCGGCTTCTGCAAGACGCGCCTCCGGCCCCACAGAGGCCCGTCCAGGCAACTCAGGATAAATGACCAAAGCTCGCGCGCCGCGCGCGAACTCGTCGGTTTCGCTGCGTTCAAACCCGCTCAAATATCGCTCTCGTCAACGCCCTGATTATAATCCGCAAGGTTCACGGGATTAGCCGGTTGGATAGTCGAAATGGCATGCTTATAGACAAGCTGCGTCGTGCCATCACGTTCTAGCATGACCGAAAAAAGATCATAGGCAACAATAATGCCCTGAAGCATCACGCCGTTGACCAGAAACGTCGTCACGGATTCATTCTTGTCGCACATGGCGTGCAGAAATACATCCTGCAGCATTCCCGCTCGGTGCGTGGTGCGCGACATCATGTCGTCAAATAACGCACGGTCGGGTGACGTCGATGGCATAATTGTCGATATTGAATGCTTGTATACAAGCTGGGACATGCCATCGCGGCGCAGCAGCACCGAGAAGTTGTCAAACCATGTTACAACACCTTGAAGCTTTACGCCCTTAACCAAAAACATCGTCACAGGGGTCTTCGATTTTCTGAGGGAGTTCAGAAACAGGTCTTGAAGCCCGTTATTTTTTTCAGTCATTTTTATTATCCGTTTATATTTATCGTTATGCCAAGTTTCACTGAACGCCGAGCATTCAGCTTTATAACTGGGCAATGTTACGGTTACACGAATGAAGCCAAATTCGCAATTGTGCTCAGGTCTCTGCGTCGTCGGTAAAATCCATTGCGTTTTTACGGACAGAAATACCCAATAGCTTTAACTTCCGGTGCAGCGCAGATCGCTCCATGCCAACAAAAGCGGCCGTTTTGGAAATGTTGCCGGAAAAACGTTTGATCTGCACCCGTAAATATTCGCGTTCAAATGCCTCGCGCGCCTCGCGCAATGGCGCCCCCATCAGGGCCGTCACATTATGTTCTGCGCCTTCATAGCTGTTAATGATCTCTGACGGCAACATATCCGCCTCAATGGTCGCAACGCCCTCTGCTGGCGCCAATATGATGGTGCGTTCAATGATGTTACGCAATTGCCGGACGTTGCCCGGCCATTCGCAGGCCTGAAGCGCAGCCATCGCGTCTCCTGAGAAGTTTGGCGGAGAAATGCGATGTTCGGATGCAAAGCGCGCGGCATAATGGTTAACGAGGTCGGGAATATCTTCGCGCCGTCCCGACAAAGGCGGAATTTCGACCGGAACTACATTTAACCTGTAAAACAAATCTTCGCGGAATCGGCCTTCGGCGATTTCGATTGCCAAATCGCGGGCTGTTGCGGACACAAAGCGAACGTCAACGCGTATTTGCCGATCGCCGCCCACACGAACAAAGCTTTGGTCCGTTAAAACGCGCAGTATTTTGCCTTGGGTGGTACGCGGCATGTCCGCAACTTCATCGAGAAACAATGTCCCGCCATGCGCTTTCTCCAACATACCCGCCTGCATCAGATGGCCATCCTGTTCTATGCCAAACAAGACTTCGTCAAATCGCTCTGGAGATAGTTGTGCGGCGCTCACGGACACAAAAGGGGCCCCTGCCCGTGGGCTCCAACTATGGAGCAACCGCGCTGCGACTTCTTTGCCAACCCCTGCCGGCCCAGTGATCAGCATTCGGCTTCCGGTGCCAGCAACCTTCTTAAGCGTTGCGCGCACTGTGTTAATCGAGACCGATGAACCAGTCAGTACCTCCGAATGCCCTACCCGCGCCTTAAGATCTGCATTTTCTGCGCGCAGCCGTTCCGTTTCCGTTGCCTTTGACACAAGGTGCAACAATTTACTGGCTTCAAAGGGCTTTTCGATAAAGTCAGCCGCGCCTTGTCCGATGGCCGCAACGGCCGTGTCGATATTGCCATGACCGGAGAACACGATGACAGGGATCTGCGGATCGCGCATTTTGATAGCGCGCAACAATTCAATCCCGTCCATCGAAGACCCACGCAACCAGACATCGAGCAATATCAACGATGGCAAACGTTCATCCAGCGCGGCTAAGGCCTCTTCTGCCGACGCTGCCGTCCTTGTGCCATAACCTTCATCATTGAGTACGCCGGAGACCAAGTCCCGAATGTCTTGTTCATCGTCTACAATCAGTATGTCGAGTGCCATAATTAGTCTTTAGCCTCATCTGAATTGGAAAGCGGTGCGGAAGAATGCACTTTCGCGACCTTAGATGCCACGAATTGCGGATTAAATTTCAACGTGACGATTGCGCCGACGGGATCATTGTCTGACAATGATATCTCCCCGAAATGTTCTTCAATAATCTTCTTCACGATCGCCAGTCCAAGCCCCGACCCGGTGGCGCGGTTAGTGATATAGGGTTCCATAATCCGTTGACGGTCTGACGGCAGGCCAATGCCGTTATCTGCAATGCGGATCACCAGCACCTCCTGATCCATCAACAAATCAACTGATATTACACCATCAATTGGTCCTGATTTTCTCTTTTCTTCAATGGATTCAGTCGCATTTTTTAGGATGTTTGTAATCGCCTGCCCAAGCTGTCGCCTGTCAGAAATCAGAGTGGGGACTGCGCCGCTTTGATTAAAATTGAATGTGATATCGGGGTGCGCGACCTCAAACAAAAATACCGCATGACCGACAATATCGTGCACATTCTCTGCGCGGAACAATGGCTTGGGCATGCGTGCAAAGGATGAGAATTCATCGACAATGTTACGCAAATCCCCAACCTGTCGGACAATGGTGCTGGTCAATTGTTCGAAAATAGCCTGATCCTGAGGGATATTCTTGCCAAACCGGCGTTGCAGGCGCTCGGCTGCCAATTGGATCGGGGTCAGCGGATTTTTGATTTCATGCGCAATACGGCGCGCAACGTCCGACCATGCCGCCCTGCGCTGATCTGCCAGTTGCTGACTAATATCTTCAAAGGTTACCACACTGCCCTGCTCACGCGGGGAGACAGTGACAGCGACCGTCAGCGGCTCAGGTCCGTCGCCCAATTGCACCACCCCGCGCGGGCTTTCGTTGGCCAATGCAGCAAGTGCGGGCGCGACGCTTGCAAAGCTTTGGCCAACGATTGTCTCATGTATATTCTTCAAAAGCTTTTCAGCGGTGGAGTTGGCAAGCTGCACAACGCCATTGCCGTCAACAGAAACAACGCCGGCGGACACAGACTCCAGAACGGCCTCGATAAACAGACGTCGCTCACCAAGTTGATGGTTGGTTGCCAATAACACGCTCGTCTGTTGCTGCAGACGCTCTGTCATCCGGTTGAAGGATTGCGAGAGAAACGCCACTTCATCGTTGCGATATTGGTCAATGGTAACGCGCGCGGATAAATCCCCATCCGCAATCAATTGTGCCGCGTTAACGAGATTATTGACCGGGCGTACAAGTCGGTCGGCGACCCGCAAGGCGACCCACAAAGTGATCCCGATAATCATCAATGATACGAAATAGAGCGCGAGATTGAATTGTATTTGCAGCGCACGTGACCGACTGACCATATTGTCATAGTCTTGCAGCACCGATTGCGCTTTCTCACCCAGCGCAAAGGAAGGAACAGATAAGGCACGGCTAGTGTATAAATAGCTTCGCGGTGTATCGAACAATATCGTCACAGCTTCAATTCTGTCGGCGCGGTTGGCAATAACCACCCCTTCGCCTGCATTCAGCTTCTTCAAAATGTCGGCAGCGATCCAATCCTGCTTCCGGTCATCATTTTCAGTCGCGACAGCTTCTGTCCTTTGAATTCCGTCGGCACCTACCGAAACAATCGCGGACTCGCTCAACCGCCTGCGGAAGACTTGTTCAAGATAGTAACTCAAAAAAGCAGGATCATCCGCGTTTGTTTGGCTTAGTGCATTCCGAAAGTCACCCGCCATGGTTACCGTTTCGTCGCCGACATCCCTGGCGTTTACTTCATAATAGCCTTTTGCCAATTCCCCTGCATTTTCCAGCATCCCGCGTGCAGATCCAGAAAACCAAAATTGGACGCCGCTTTGAAACAGCAATGATGCGAAGATAACGAGAAGAACCGTAGGCACGGCCGTGATAGCCGAAAAAATCGCTACCAAACGGACATGCAAAAGTTGCTTACTGCCAATGCTGCTACTCTCGGCGCGCTTGAGTGCGACGCGGCGGCCAAACAACACAAGGAGCAAAGTGGCTGGCAGCAGGTTGCTGACGAGCATCGTTGCCGATGCCGCAGGCGCCAGAGGCTCCGATTGTGGCCCCTGCCCGACCAATAAAATCGCAGTGATAACGCCCATAACGATCAACATCGCGGCGCTGGCAATTTCTAAAAACTTTATCGACTGACTTTTGCCGAGGAGATCAATGCCCCGTTCAAAAAGACGACGGACAACGGAAGGTGAAGCACGTTCTTCTTCAGGGTCCATTGTTGCCATAAAGACACTGTGGCATTCATTGCGTTGCCTGAAAAGCACAAAATAGTGGCATTCATGCAACGTATCGCGTTAATTCTTCGATCTAACGGCCGCCAGAAGGGCCAATGCCATAGTCCGTCAATTTTTTGCGCAAGGTATTGCGGTTTATACCCAGCAATGCTGCTGCCTTTAACTGGTTACCCTTCACTTGCTTCATGACATGCTGAAGCAATGGGATTTCGAACTGTGCCAGTGCGCGGGGATATAATTTTTCGCGCATTGAACCGCGCTGACGCTGATCTCTCAAAAACTGCGCTACCGCGGCTTCAAAACTTGCCCCTTGAATGGGCGGCTCTGTATCCTGCGCCGGTTCCACAAACTGCATGATCGTCGCGTCCGTGATGGTATCTTCGCGACACAATAACGCGAGACGGTAGATTAAGTTTTTCAGCTCGCGAATATTGCCGCGCCACGGCATGGCCATCAAATGGCCAATGGCATTGTCATCAATTTTTCGCATTGGCAGGCCGTCTTTCGCCGCCATGATCAAGAAATGTTGCGCAAGAAGCCCAATGTCCTCCGTCCGGTCGCGCAATGGCGGCATTTCGATAGGAACGACGTTCAGCCGATAGAATAAATCTTCGCGAAAGCCGCCTTTTTCGATCAATGCTGGCAAATTCTGGTTAGTCGCGGCAACGATGCGTACATCCAGGCGAATGCTGGCTTTGCCACCGATACGGCTAATAACGCCGCTTTGTAAGGCGCGCAGCAGTCGTGTCTGCGCATGCATGGGCATGTCGCCAATTTCGTCGAGGAACAAAGTGCCACCCTGGGCTTGTTCAAACCGACCAATCGACTGGCCCACGGCTCCTGTAAACGCGCCTTTTTCATGACCAAATAGCTCAGCTTCGATGAGCTCGCTTGGGATTGCGGCCATGTTGACAGCGACGAATGGTCCGGTCTTGCGATGGCCAAGATTGTGGATGGCTTCGGCCACCAATTCTTTACCCGTTCCGCTTTCGCCCGAGATCAGAACCGATAAATCATTACGCAACAGCCTTGCGACCATGCGGTAAACATCCTGCATCGCGGCGCTTCGCCCGATCATCGGAATATTGGCCTCAGTAAGCGACTCGAAAGGATCATGTTCCGTGGAACGCCGCTTTTCGATACCTTGCTTCACCGCGAGGACAAGGTCGTTCAGGTCAAACGGCTTAGGAAAATACTCAAACGCATCAATTTCGCTGGCGCGCACCGCAGTCTCTAGCGTGTTTTGCGCGGACATGATGATGACCGGCATGTCGGGCGATCGTTCGATCGCCTCTTTTAAGGTAGCGAGACCATCACTGTCCTTCAACAATACGTCCGTCAGCATTAAATCAAAATGCCCATTGGCCAATGCCGTGTCCCGGGCTGCCACGGAATCGCATAAAAATGTTTCGATATTCTCAGCCTGAAGCGCGGCGCTCACCACAAGACCAATGGATGCGTCGTCCTCAACAATGAGTATCCGTGGCGGTGTCATGCGTTGGTTTTCCCTGATGCAACCGGCAACAATAGCCGAAACGTCGTTTGCCCCTGCACCGCGTCGCGTTCGAACAAAACGCGGCTGTTCATCTGTTGCACAAGCTTGCGTACAATGGCGAGGCCAAGACCCTGCCCATCGCGCTTTGTCGTCACAAAGGCCGAAAATAATTCATCGACAATATGCTCGGGCACGCCGGGCCCATTGTCCGAAATAGCAATTTCAACCGGAAGCTTAATCGATCGCCGGTCAAGATCAGCGTCCAGAAGAGCGCCGCTCATCACATAACGAGTTGAAATGCCTATCACGCCGTCTAATCGCCCTTGCAGCGCATCAGTCGCGTTCTGTAGAAGATTGATCAGTACCTGCACCATCCCGTCGGCATCAATCAGCACATCCGGCAAGGACGGGTCATAGTTAATAGAAATTTCGGGCATAGCCCGGTTCGCGGCACGTAATGAGCGAATGGCGCGCTCAATCAGCAAATGGATGTTGGCCGGAGCCAACTCAGCTGGTTCCGAACGCCCAAGCTTTTGCATTTGATCTAACAAACGGGCAATGCGGTCGACTTCATTAACAATCAATTCGGTCAAAGCGCGATTTTTTTCATCGACGATCCTGGCCAACAACTGAGCAGCGCCTTTAATGCCCGCCAGTGGGTTTTTTATTTCATGTCCCAATATCGCAGGCGCACCCATCGCTTGTTGCTGTCCACTGTCGCGCTGATCACCGATATGCTCACGACCGCCATTGCGGGGCGATATGACGGCGATGCGCCATTCCGGCTCCTTCGATACAGACGAGAGGTTTACATCAACTGTAATGATGCCGTGGGGCGTTTTAAGCTCCATATCTTGCGCCGAGATATCGTTATCAGCCGACAATAATGCGGCATTCATACGTTCGCTTTCGAAGATAAGCGTTTCGTCAACGCGCTGCCCCTCAAGGCGCCGTCGGCTTCGTCCAAAAAAGGCCTCGCTGGCGTCATTAGCGTAAGCGACGATATGTTCAGGCGAAATCAATAGCACCGGAACCGAGAGGCTCGCCAGCATCTGGCCATAATCGGGGCGATGTATGGCCGGCGACATCAATCAGGCGGCCGATTTAATCAGGAACGGCTCATAAAAGCGCGTTAATTCGTCCATCACCACGGTTGGATCATCGATACGGTTCATAAAATTTCTGAACTCTGCTGAACCGTTCAGCCCCTTGGTATACCAGCCAATATGTTTGCGCGCGATACGCACCCCAACTTCGCTGCCATAATGGTCAAGCATGGCGCGATAATGGTTCATGATAAGCTGAAATTGCGTATCTATGTTCGGGTCGTCAATGGTCTGTCCCGTGCGGAACCAGTGCATCATTTGGCCAAGCAACCAGGGTTTACCATAGGCGCCACGGCCAACCATAACGCCGTCTGCACCGCTTTGCGCTAAAGCAGTTTGCGCATCTTCAATCGTGCAGATGTCGCCATTGACAATCACCGGCAATGATACCGCATCCTTCACCTTGCGCACAAATGCCCAGTCAGCGGAGCCTTTGTACATCTGGTTCCGTGTGCGGCCATGCACCGTAATCATCTTTGCACCTAAATCTTCGGCAATGTGCGCAAGCTCAGGCGCATTCAGGCTTCCATGGTCCCAACCCATGCGCATTTTGACAGTCACAGGCACCGAAACTGCCTTCACCGTTGCTTCAATCAAACGCGCCGCCAAGGGCAAATCGCGCATCAGCGCGGAGCCAGCGTCGCCGTTGACAACTTTTTTAACCGGGCACCCCATGTTAATGTCAATGATCGCTGCACCGCGTTCTTCATTGAGCTTGGCCGCCTCGCCCATTTCATAAGGCGTGCAACCAGCAAGCTGCATCGAGACTGGCTCTTCAATAGCGTCCCATTCGCATTTTTGGATGCTTTGACGCGTCTCACGGATCATCGCTTGGCTGGCGATCATTTCGGTCACGTTCAGGCCGGAACCAAATTCACGCACAATTTTACGGAACGGCATGTCCGTGACGCCCGTCATCGGCGCCAATATGACAGGGCAATCGATTTTGATGTCGCCGATATGGATGGGTTTAAGTTGCATCTTCAAACACTGCCTAAAATTTAGGCAGGCCGATACCCGCTTTCAGCTTGGCGGGCAAGTCTGCTGTCGCTAGAGCGCGCAAATGGTATCTCGTCCAACCACCGTTGCACTTATAGTCGCCGCCGGCTCAGGTAGCCGTGTCGGCGGTGCGCAGCCTAAGCAGTTTCGCCTTGTGCGTGGTAAACCCATGCTATGGCACAGCTATGCCGCGTTGGCGGCGCACCCAGATATTGAACAGGTGTTTGTCGCCATTGGCGCAGGTCAAGAAGCTGAGGCTATGGCAGCGCTTGCAGGTCTAGAAGAGCCTATTTTTGTCCAAGGCGGCGCAACGCGGCGTGAAAGTGTTTATTTGGGATTGAGGGCGATTGCGGCACATAAAGCGGTCAATCAGGTTCTGATTCACGACGCGGCACGACCGTTCCTGCCAACGAAAGTTATTGAAGACTTATTAGACGCGCTGTTGCACGCGCCTGGCGCAGTGCCCGCTTTGCCCGTTGTCGATAGCCTTTCACGCGGTACTGATAACCTATCGGAAACCGTCGAACGCGATAATCTGTGGCGGATTCAAACACCTCAGGCCTTTGCCTTTCAGGAAATATACGCAGCTCACCAATCATGGAAGGGCGCAGAACCGACCGACGATGCACGGATGCTGATGGCTAAGGGCAGCGACGTGCGCATCGTAATAGGCGCGGAGGCGCTCAATAAATTTACCTTCTCAAGCGATTTTGCAGGAAACAATATGCCCTCATTCCGAAGCGGAAATGGTTTTGACGTCCACCGTCTGGTACCGGGTGCAGAGTTATGGCTATGCGGCGTGCAAATCCCCCATGACAAAGGCCTTGAGGGCCATAGTGACGCAGATGTTGCGATGCACGCGCTGACCGATGCAATTTTGGGGGCCATTGCCAAGGGTGACATCGGCGATCACTTCCCGCCAAGCGATCCACAATGGCGCGGCGCATCTTCAGATCGATTCCTAGCGCATGCCATAGAGCTGGCGCGCGCAGAAGGATTTGAGCTATCAAATGCCGATATCACTATCATCTGCGAACAGCCCAAAGTCGGTCCCTACCGAGCAAAAATGCGCGAACGACTTGCAGAAATTATGTCTGTTGATGTGGACCGGATATCGGTAAAGGCAACAACAACCGAAATGCTTGGTTTTACTGGCCGGGGTGAAGGCATCGCCGCGCAAGCGACCGCAACTTTTGAGAAAATCTGAATATGGACACCGTTTTACCCGCCGAGATTGCCAAGCTGGCTGCGCGCGTTGTTGCCGAGAATAAGGCAGCAGGCCGGATGGTCGCAATCGCGGAAAGCTGCACTGGTGGCCTTGTCTCAGCCGCGATTACCGAAGTACCCGGTAGCAGCGCCGTGCTGGGCTATGGCTTTGTTACCTATAGCAATGACGCGAAGATTAAGCTCCTCGGGGTAAATGAGGACATCATTGATGCTTTCGGCGCTGTGTCCGTCGGCGTCGCATGGGCGATGGCGCAAGGCGCGCTGAAAAAAAGCGGCGCAGACATCGCCGTTGCGATTAGCGGTGTGGCTGGCCCCGATGGCGGCAGCCCCAGCAAACCCGTTGGCACCGTGGTTTTTGCAGTAGCCGTTAAGGGACAAAATCCGGAAGAGGTTATGGGTGACCAAAAGGCCTTTGGTGCAGACAAAAGCCGCGCGGACATCCGTGCCTTTGCAACACTTCATGCGTTGGAACTGTTGCTCCCGCCCACACCATAAAGCGCGTCCGCACGTTCAACAAATGCCGTAGTCATCTTGCGGAGTGCGGAATCAAAAAACTGACCAGCCAGCGCCTCAAACACGCGGTTACGGAAAGAGAAATCGACGGTAAATTCGACAATTGAGCCGCCGCCTTCGACATCCTCGAACGTCCAGGCGTTGTGCAGGTGCTTCATGGGGCCATCGAGATAATCAACGATGATGGATGACTTAGGGGTCTTCACCACGCGGCTGCTGAACGTTTCTCGAAGCGATTTGAACCCGACAATCATATCCGCGAGCATTTCGCTTTCTTCATCCTTGCGGATGCGAATGGCACTGACCCACGGCAAAAATTCAGGATAGCGGCGGACATCCGCCACCAGATCATACATTTGCGCGGCGTTATGCGGGAGACTGCGGCGTTCGTGATGGTGCGGCATTGACCGTTGGAGCCTTAGCGCGCCTTGGCAAGTTGCGCCGCACGAGCAGCGTGCATCTTTGCAAAATCATCACCCGCATGATAGCTGGAGCGCGTCAGCGGGCTAGCCGCGACAAGCAAAAAGCCCTTAGCCCGGGCAATGGCAGCATAAGCGTCAAATGCGCTTGGCGTCACGAAATCCATTACCTTTGCATGCTTGGGGGTTGGCTGTAGATATTGCCCCATAGTTAGGAAATCGATGTCCGCACTGCGCATGTCGTCCATGACCTGATGCACCTCCATCCGTTCTTCACCCAGTCCAAGCATCACGCCAGACTTAGTGAAAATAGATGGATCATGCCGCTTCACCGTTTCCAATAAACGTAGCGAGGCATAATATCGCGCGCCGGGCCGAATGGTTGGGTACAGGCGCGGAACAGTCTCCAGATTGTGATTATACACATCTGGACGCGCCGTAACGATCGCTTCAATCGCCGCCTGCGCCTTGTTACGAAAATCGGGCGTTAAGATTTCGATTGTGGTGTTGGGCGTATTGCGCCGCAATGCCTCAATCACTTTCACAAACTGGCTTGCGCCGCCATCTGGCAGATCGTCGCGGTCAACCGATGTAATAACGATATGTTCAAGGCCCATCTTGGCCGCAGCAATTGCCACATGTTCCGGCTCCAGCGGGTCAACCGCCCGCGGCATGCCCGTTTTTACGTTACAAAACGCGCAGGCCCTTGTGCAGACATCTCCAAGGATCATCACAGTGGCGTGTTTCTTAGTCCAACATTCACCGATATTGGGGCATGCGGCTTCTTCGCACACCGTGTTTAAATTAAGATCGCGCATCAAGCGGCGCGTTTCATTAAACTCAGCACCCGTCGGCGCTTTAACCCTGATCCAGTCAGGTTTGCGTTCCCTCACTGGACGATCGGTCATATTTATTGGAGCGTTCATAATGACCGAATAGACGGATCACGCCATCTTGCCAACTGCAACTTGCCTGCTATGGGTTGCAAAATCCGCAAAGGGGCAAAGATGATCGTTGATACCCTCACTTCGCCGGTGATACTGTTTTTTGTACTTGGTTTTGTTGCCGCTACGCTCAAATCCGACCTGACTATTCCCGAGGCGTTCGCCAAGGCGATGTCCATCTATTTGATGGCAGCCATCGGATTAAAGGGCGGGGTTGAGGTATCCAAGAGTGGTATAACTGCCGAGATCATGGTTGCCGCCGCTGCCGGTCTGGCTTTGAGCTTCCTTTTACCTGTTATCGCCTTTGCGTTGTTACGCAGCATAGGCAAATTGTCGAAAGTCGATGCTGGCGCAGTTGCCGCGCATTATGGTTCGGTCAGCGTTGTTACCTTTGTAACCGCAATAGAATTGTTAACGGGCGAAGGTTTAAGCCCGGCAGGATATATGGTCGCCGTTCTGGCATTAATGGAGACACCTGCCATTATTACAGGTCTGATGCTCGCCCGCCGGGGTGAAACGACGTCTGGTGAAAGCAACGGAACGCCATGGCACGAGGTTCTTACCAATGCTTCGGTGATCCTGCTGGTTGGCAGCTTCGTCATTGGCGCTATCGCCGGAAGCGATGGTTTTGCAGCGGTAAAGCCACTATTTGATACTGGCTTCCGTGGTGTGCTGTGCCTGTTCTTGCTGGATATGGGCTTGATTGCGGCACGGCGTCTGATGCAATCGCGTAAGATGACGTTGCGCTTGGTATTCCTTGCTATCTTGTTACCTCTGGTCAACGGCACCATTGGTACCGTGGTTGGCACTGTTATCGGTCTCGATATTGCTTCAGCGGCAGCTTTGGGCATATTAGCTGCAAGTGCATCCTACATCGCGGTGCCAGCGGCGATGCGACTTGCCCTGCCTCAGGCAGATCCGGGTATATATCTCAGCATGTCACTCGGCGTAACGTTCCCCTTCAATATCATCTTTGGCATCAGCATTTTTGCTGCGCTCGCCCAAGCTTTAGGATAGCCAAATGGTTCAAACCGCCCCCCGCAAACGTATTGAAATCCTGGTCGATACGCCGCTTGTTCCACGTATTGTAAGCAAGTTGAAAGCCGTGGACATATCCGGATGGAGTGTCATTCATGTGGACTCTGGCGGTGGACGTGCAGGCGAATGGCAGCATGACGACGTCACTGGCGCAAGTGCGAAAACTATCGTGCTTGCCATCGCGTCAGACACAAAGACACAACAGTTAATCGACGCAATTGCGCCTTTGCTCGATAGTTATGGCATGTTGTTAACTGTAGGCGACGTTCAAGTTGTCCGAGGAGAGCGTTTCTAGTGCCCGAATTTGCTGTTCTCGTAGAAGGATATCAACGTTTCAAATCAGATGCCTATGTTCGGCAAAAGGCGCGTTATGACGCGCTTGCGAGCGATGGACAGTCCCCGCCCATCATGATCATTTCCTGTTGTGATAGCCGGGTCGATCCTGCGACAGTGTTTGACACCACGCCGGGGCAAGTTTTCGCCTTACGCAACGTGGCAAACTTGGTCCCCCCATATGAAACCGGCGGCGGATTGCATGGCGTATCGGCGGCTATCGAATTTGGCGTATTGGGACTTGAGGTTCGGCATATTGTTGTTCTGGGCCACGCCCAATGCGGCGGTATCAAGGCATCACTGGACGGCGGCGATCTTGGCGAAGCAGGGTATAGCTTCATTGATGGCTGGGTCGACATTGTTCGCCCTGCCCGCGACAAGGTGCTTGCATCCGCGTCCAAAGACCCGCAACGAGATTTGGAGCTAGAGGCAATCCGTGTCAGCCTGGCCAATCTGCGTAGTTTTCCCTTTATTGCCGCACGCGAACATTCCGGACAGTTGAAGCTGCACGGCGCCTATTTCGGCATAGCCGACGGTAATCTTTACATTCTCAATAATGAGAACGACAGTTTTGAGGTACAATGAACGAGCCCGGCAGCTTCCCCGCTTATTATGATGATCTCGCGTTAAGTTTTAATGAAGCATGGGGCCTTATCGCCACGGGTGTGAGCAATCGAAATAGTCCAGCGCATATGCCCGTCGTGGGCACTATCGACGCATTGGGCGTCCCACAAATGCGGATCATGATATTGCGCGACGTATCGCAGCCGGGCCGCAGCCTCCGATTTCACACAGATTCGCGCTCGATTAAGGCAGAGCAATTGCGCAAAAACCCTGCGACCAGCGTCTTGTTCTATGACCCGGCGGCAAAGGTTCAAATCCGCATGTCAGGAAAAACACATTTTATGACCACAGGCGACATAGCTGACGCCGCTTGGTCAACTTCAACCCCATTTGCGCGGCGCTGTTACATGGCCGAGGCTGCGCCGGGTACACCCGCGGCTGAAGCTTCATCAGGCTTGCCCGAATGGATAGAAGGTAAGCAACCTGAGGAAGATCAACTGGCCGATTATCGCGGAAATTTTGCGGCCTTGCTGGTTGAGATTGATACAATCGAATGGCTGTATCTTGCCAATGCCGGCCACAGACGCGCCCGCTGGCAATGGAACGAGGCGCAAAATGCATGGGCGGGTAGCTGGCTGATCCCATAAGGTCGCCATCCCGTTCAAACCCGACCTCGCCATCTCTGCATTGAGTTAATGCTGTTGATGACGAGGTGCGGGGTTTTATGCCAACATCACCGTGTCATCTTCTTATAAGTTGCACGATGTGGGCGCGTTGCTTCATCGCCAAGGCGGGCAATTTTGTCTTCTTCATAGGATTCAAAATTGCCTTCAAACCATTCAACATGGCTATCGCCTTCAAAAGCGAGAATATGCGTGGCCAAACGGTCAAGGAAGAAGCGGTCATGGCTGATCACCACGGCGCAACCAGCGAAGCTTTCAAGCGCTTCTTCAAGCGCTGATAACGTTTCCACATCCAAATCGTTGGTCGGTTCATCGAGCAGAAGTACGTTGCCGCCCTGTTTCAACATCTTTGCCATGTGCACACGGTTACGTTCACCGCCGGACAGTAAGCCAACCTTTTTCTGTTGATCGGTGCCCTTGAAGTTAAACGCGCCGACATAGGCGCGGGTGGGCGTCTCATGCTTGCCCAACTTCATAAAGTCAGCGCCGCCGGAAATTTCTTCCCACACATTTTTGTTGGGGTCCAAATCGTCACGGCTTTGGTCGACGAAGCCCAATTTCACGGTTTCGCCAATTTCCACTTCACCGGAATCGGGTACTTCCTGACCAGTGATCAAACGGAACAAGGTCGACTTACCCGCGCCGTTTGGTCCAATAACACCAACAATGCCGCCCTGCGGGATGGTGAAGGACAGATTTTCGAACAATAATTTATCACCATATGCCTTGGTGACATTCTTGACCTCGATAACCTTGCTGCCAAGACGCTCCGGGATTTGAATGACGATTTGTGCCTTGCCGGGGGTGCGGTTTTCCTGTGCCTCAACCAATTGGTCGAAAGATTTGATACGCGCTTTGGATTTAGTCTGCCTTGCCTTCGGGCTTTGCTGAATCCACTCCAGCTCGTCCTTAATCGCCTTCTGACGACCGGCATCTTCGCGCGATTCTTGCTCGAGGCGCTTGCCCTTCTTTTCCAAATAGGTCGAATAATTGCCTTCATAGACAAAATAACGCCCACGATCGAGCTCAAGTATCCAGCTGACAACATTGTCGAGGAAGTAACGATCGTGGGTAACGAGGATGACGTTGCCCTTATAATCGACCAAATGCTTTTCCAGCCAAGCCACCGATTCCGCATCAAGGTGGTTGGTCGGTTCGTCGAGCAGCAAGATATCAGGTTTTTCCAACAACAGCCGTGTGAGCGCGATCCGGCGTTTTTCACCACCCGAAAGGCTGGTGACCGGGCTATCACCTGGCGGGCACCGTAGCGCGTCCATCGCAAGTTCAAGCTGGCTATCGAGCGACCAACCATCGACGGCATCAATCTTTTCCTGAAGCGAGCCCATTTCTTCCATCAATGCGTCAAAATCCGCATCTTCAGGCGGGTCACCCATGATCATCGAAATTTCGTTAAAACGGTCGACCAAGTCCGCCACTGGACGGACGCCGTCCATCACGTTTTCACGCACAGTCTTGTTCGGATCAAGTTCTGGCTCCTGCGCCAGATAACCCACGCGAATATGCTCGCCGGGCCATGCTTCACCGGTAAATTCGGTGTCCATGCCCGCCATGATCTTCATCAGCGTTGACTTACCCGTGCCGTTAGGCCCGACGATGCCAATCTTTGCATCTGGATAGAATTGCAGATTGATATTGTTGAGAACCGGCTTGCTCGCGCCGGGGAAGGTTTTGGTCATTCCCTTCATTACGAAGCTATATTGCGCTGCCATGGGGATTAGTTCCTGTGCTGTATTACTATGATTTGGCCGCTTCCCTAGCTATCTGCACCTTTCCTCGCAAGGTGGGATTGCAAAACGGCGCGATGCGATTAAGCCTTCAACCTATGAAAAAAAATATCGCTCTGTTCGCCGCAGCTTCCACGCTGTTCCTTAACCCCGCCGTCACCGTCGCCGCGCCAATGGCCGCAAAGTCGACGTCGGTTGCCGAATTGCGTGACACGGCGCTGCAATCCGATGATATTGCATATGACATCGTAGAGGGTCTCACGACCGAGATTGGCCAACGACAGGCCGGTACGCAAGCAGAGGCACGCGCGCGGCTTTGGTCGGTCAACAAATTAAAGGCATTGGGTTTCGACAATGTACGGGTTGAAGAATATCAGATGCCCACATGGGTGCGCGGCGAAGAAACCGCCGAAATCACAGCGCCATTTCCGCAGAAGCTGGCCGTCACGGCATTAGGTAATAGTGCAAGCACGGGCGATGCGGGGTTGGATGCGGAGATCGTCTATTTCCCAACTATCGATGACTTGCGCATTGCGCCGGATGGCAGCCTGAAAGGCAAAATTGCCTTTGTCAGCAACAATATGAAGGCGACGCAAGACGGTAGTAGCTATGGCGCATTTGGCCCTGCCCGCTTTGTCGGACCAAATATCGCTGCCAAAAAAGGCGCGGCGGCGATCGTCATCCGTTCCGTAGGCACGGACTATCACCGCAATCCACATACCGGGAACACCAATTTCGAACCTGGCGTCACCCCTATTCCAGCAGGCGCCCTGTCGATTCCCGACGCAGAGAATCTTGAACGCATGATTGCGCGCGGCAAGCCCGTACGTATGAAACTGAAGCTCACCCCGCAGAATATCGGGATGCAGACCTCAGGCAATGTTTTGGCCGAAGTGAAGGGATCGGACCCGAAATTGCCAATCATCGTTATCGCGTGTCACCTGGATAGCTGGGACCTTGGCACTGGCGCGATTGATGACGCGGCAGGTTGCGGCATCATCGGTGCAGCCGCCAAGCATTTGAAGTCCATGGGTCAACCAAAGCGCACTGTGCGGTTGCTTTGGGCTGGCGCAGAAGAAGTCGGCATTTGGGGTGGCCGCGATTATGGTGAAAAGCACGCGAACGAACCGCATGCGTTGGCCATGGAATCCGACTTTGGCGCAGGCAAAGTCTGGGCAGTCGACTTCCGATTGCCGGAAAGCGCAAATGCGGTCCGTACGCAGATTATTTCGGCGCTAGCGCCTTTGGGCGTGGTACCACGCCGCGATTTGGCCGGCGGGGGCGCTGACATTGGTGCAATCATCGCTGCGCAGAAATTAGGTATCGTCGATTTGCAGCAAGATGGCACAAAATATTTCGATTTGCACCACACACCCGACGACACTTTGGACAAGATCGATAAATCCGAATTGCGCCAAAACGTTGCAGCTTGGGTCGCGACCTTAGCCTATCTTGCCAATTATGACGGCGAATTAAAGCCGGAAGCGGCACAGTGAGGTGTGTCCTGTGCCTAGCATTTGCGGTCGCAATGCTTGCCGCTTGCAACGATACCCCAGCAGCGCCCGATGCTGCACCGGCAGAAGGGGATATACCTGAGACCTCACAACAGGATGAAGTGACCAAACAAAAGCTGACCATCGAACAAGCCGCCGAAGAAGCCACCCAGTTGATTGAAGCGGATGCAAAGGCCGAAATGGAGGCTTTAGTGCCAGCTGTGGCGGAACCCACGCCGTAAAAAAAACGTCTGCACTAATATGATTTTTTAGAAAGTGGTCGGGGAGACAGGATTCGAACCTGCGACCCTCTGGTCCCAAACCAGATGCGCTACCAGGCTGCGCTACTCCCCGACATGGGATCACTGGTATAACAATGTCCGCGCGGCTGGCTGCCTGCCAAC
>NZ_JBIICD010000024.1:0-22815 GCF_044239045.1 Sphingorhabdus sp. | reverse complement strand
AGGATCGAAAAGGTCGTGCTGCCGCCAGCACCCACGCTCATGCAATAGCGCGGGAATATTTGCATATATTCGGCCATTGCTTCGGCGTGATACATATAGGGTTCGGCCATCGAATTGCAGGTGATTAGCCCATCAATCTGGTCCTTTGTGATACTGGCATCTACCATAGCGCGCCGTGCGGCATCGATACACAAGCCGGTGGGGCTGAATTGGGGAAGTTTTCCCACCTGAGAGTCCGCAGCCCCAACAATGGCAACTTTTCCCCGCAAGTTATCCATGATTGTTTCCGATCAGGCCTTGTTGAAAGCAACGACGGCAGTGCCCGGAACGATTACGTCGCCGGCTTCATTCTTGATGAAGATTTCAAGTCTTGCGGAACCCGTGTCGTGATCGACTGAAAGCACCCGCCCGCCTGAGGTCACTGTCTCGCCTATATATGCGGCTTTGCGGTTCGAATATTCAAGCTGCGTCATCTGGCCCGCACCATCCAGCCATTCTATAACACATTGGGTCAGCCAGTCGCCAAGCATCGGCCCCGACATCACAATGCCCGGATAGCCCTCGATTTCAGTGGCGTAAGGCATATCGAAATGGATGCGATGGGCATTCCAAAGCGCGGCGCTATACATGAAATTCTGGACGTTATCTGGAGAGTAAGCACGACCCGGTAAGGTGTCGCCTGGCTTTAGGTCTGTTATTTTCGATGTGTTCATTATCGCAAGAGCCGTGTTGTTTTTTCAGTGAGGACAAGTTCGCCAGCGGCCGTTTCCACGCGCATGATAACTTCATAGAAAATGATCGGTCCCTGCGAACCAGATTTTTCATAGATATTGGTCAGGGTGCGGGTGGCAACCAGAACATCCTCTGCCATGATGGGTCTGAAATAATCGATACTGAGGCCGCCTGCCATTGCTTTTTCAAGCGGAAATTTGGGTAGCAATTCATCGATTGAAACGCCGTCGGGGGTTAGCTTGTCCAGCTCAACCATGTCCCAGAACAGAGCGAGGTGAAATAAAGGTGGGGCTTCATCGCCATCCAGATATTCTTTTTTCTTCCAGCCCGTTGCAATGGAATATTTACGTATTTCCCGCCGAGAGGCAATTTCGGTCCGGCGCGCCGACGTTCGGCCGATGCAGGAAAGCAACTCATCACTCAACAGCCCATTTGTACTTACAAATTTATCCTTACCTGGCTCAGGCGAATTTAACCGTTGTGGTGCTTCACTCATACTCAATTGCTTTTCAAAAAAGTCTCTAACAACGTCTCGCGTTCGCTTATCTGAAAGTCATGACTAAATCCATACCAGATATTGGTCCAACAAAGGCGTAGTTTGGCATTTATGTCCGGCTTGGCCTGCCTTAGGAGGGCACTTAATGTCGCGTGCGGATATCGGAAGAAGCCAACCCGTGTTGCTGGGCAGTCGCAATCACCGCTGAGGCTTTCGCAGTCCCCGGAACGTATGAATGAGCAGCCCGGACGATGCAGCGTACTGAACCAACATCCATTGAAGCAGCGCGAGGCGTCGAGTACCCCCGACGCCCGCGCGACCGCTGTCAGCTCGTCTTCATCACCGCCTCGCCGATCATTGGCTGATACTCGCTAAAGTTCGGCTTTGCAGAGGTCGCGCCAATGGTGGTCCCGGCATCCGTGGTCAGCGTATGGCCAGTTGTATAACCGGACTCATCGCTTGCGAGCCATAGAGCAGCGTTAGCCACGTCTTCGGCTAAACCTGGCCGACCATGCAATGGCGAGACTTCAGCTAAGATGCGTTTGGCTTCCTCAATATTGCTGGGATCGCCGGTTAGAACATTTGCGACCATAGGGGTCGCCATGCTCGCCGCGGCAATTGCATTGACGCGAATTCCTACATGGCAGAGCTCAGCAGCGACGTTCTTGGTCATCCCAACAACAGCATGCTTTCCGGCTGCATAGGCGTGTGGCCCAAGGCCGCCCATCAAACCGGCGGTACTGGCCATGCTAATGATGCTGCCGCATTCCGCGGGTTTCATAACACGTGCTGCGTGCTTCATGCCAAAAAACACGCCATTGATCAGAACGGCAAGCGAAGCGTTCCATTCGCTGGCGGGGGTCGTGTCAATTGGTCCGACTGCTCCGACAATGCCGGCGTTGTTGAACATAATATCCAGCTTGCCGAACCGGCTGATGGCAAGATCTACAAGCGCCGCGACATCGTCTTCTTTTGTCACATCACACACGGCAAAAGCAGCTTGGTCGCCAAACTGCGCGGCAAAAGCTTCGCCCGGTCCACGTTGTATATCGCCTATGACGACCTTGCAGCCCTCTTTGATAAATCGGCTCGCCGTTGCCGCACCGATACCCATTGCTCCGCCGGTGATGACCGCTACTTTATTTTCTAGCCGCATTTGTTGATATCCTTGTTGCCATTCCCGACATCTTTACGACGTATGGATGTGGTTAATCTCATGTAATGTCGAATGCCCGCAGCCTATGACAATTTTTTGAAGCTCAGTTGCGGAAATCCGTCGGCAGCTGACTGATCCAGTGCGTCATAATAGGCACCTGCACCGCCAAAGTAAATTAGAACACGTGCGCCTTTGTCGTCTCGGTTGGCACCCATCATCCAGGAATTAACCTTGTCACCATTGGCCATAAGGGTCTGCTGGTGAATATCGCTGGTCGCGGCGGTCCATTCAAGCTCCGCTTGTTCCTGCGGCTCGAAAACGTCCAAACCTTCGCGCTCCATTTTATCGATGCAACGCGAAATCCAAATTGCATTCTGCTCAATGGATGTCGGAAGGTTAGCAAAGGGTGCCTGGGGACCAGTAACCACGAACATATTGGGGAAACCGGTGACGCACACACCCATGATGCTGCTCGATTGGGACTGCCACTTTTGGCTCAATGTTTGGCCCCCCAACCCGCGGATCGGGAAAGCCTCCAACGCGCCCGTGTACGCCTTAAATCCGGTCGCCAATACGATGATGTCAAATTCAAATTCATTCCGGGTCGTACGCACGCCAGTCTCTGTGATCTCGACTATGGGTTCATGGTTTTTAATGTCCACGAGCTGCACATTGTCTCTGCTGAATGCTTCCAAATACCCATGGTCAAGCGGAGGACGCTTTGCAAAAAGAGGGTAATCATCAAAATTCGGTACAAGCAATTTGGCTAGCTCCGGATCTTTGATGCGCTCCTTCATTTTTTTGCCGATAAAGTCGCCTGCCATCCGGTTGGCTTCCGGACTGGCCAGAAGATCGTCAAAAGTCTCAAAAACCCACCGGAAGCTGCCAGTCCAATTCTCTTCAAAAATGCGCTCCCGCTCTTCTGGCGACGTATCGATTACATTGCGGCCTACTGGGCTATCGAAAGCCATGCCGAACACGTGGTTACGGCACTTCGCGACGATGTCAGCGTAATTGCTTTTGATTTCCTTTTCCCATTCGGGTGTCATCGGCTTTTGCATTGCGGGCAAGATATAGTTTGCCGTGCGTTGGAATACCGTCACGCTTCCCGCGGTTTCGGCGACAACTGGCAACATTTGTACCGTTGTTGCGCCTGCGCCAATAATGCCTACCCTTTTGTTGGCATAATCCAAGCCTTCGCTCGGCCAGCGGGAAGAATGGAAGATCGGACCTTTGAATGTACTCATCCCTGCGATCTTCGGAATCATCGGCTCGGAAATCATCCCCATGCCACTGATGAAATATTTGCAGGTAAAGACACTGCCATCGCCGGTCGTAACCTGCCAATGGCCCTGATTTTCCAGATACTGCGCTTCCACAATCTCTGTGTTAAGCTGAATGTGAGGCCACATATCGCATTTATGGGCGACGAACCGCATATAGCTCTGTGTCTCTTCCCGACCCGGATAACGCTTCGTCCAGGACCATTCCTGCAGCAGTTCTGGAGAGAAGGTAAGGCAATAATAATAGCTTTCACTGTCGGTAGCCGCACCGGGATAGTGGTTCCACGCCCATGTACCGCCAACATCTGAAGCGCGGTCGAATACGCGCACACTCAGATCCAATTTTCGCAGATAATGGATGAGGGCTAGTCCAGCAAAACCGGCACCTATGACAATCGCGTCATAGTCGAGTTTTGGTGCGTCATTACGATTTTTGAGCGCAACGCTTGCGTCTGCAGTGCCTATAGTCATCATCTTCTCCAATTATCCAACGGCACCTTAGTTAGTGCCCGTTATTCTCTCTTAATGTGTCTGTTTTACCCGATAAGGGTCAGCCATTCCTAACTCAGCAAGAATATCCTCCCGATCAGCATCGCGCTGCCACATCTTAGGCAGAACGACTTTTGTGTCGGCAAATCTCGGGGCTGGATGCGGCTGCATGAGGCCGTCGGATTCCAGGTAGCTTCCCCTAGCACGGTTGTGATCATGCTCTGGCGCATCAGCCATCGAAACAACTTCGGTGTAGCAACAGTCGCGGTGTTGCAGCAGATTTGTCCAAACCTGCCGAGGTGCCGATGCAAAAATCTCGCCCAAGCGGACCTTCATAGCGGGCCAATTTTCCTCATTCCGCTGCGCCGCAAACAGCGGGTCGTTGTCAAGTTCGAGTGCTTCGATCAAGCGTGCATAAAATTGTGGCTCGATAGCTCCAATGGTAATGAGTTCGCCATCTGCACACGCATAGCTAGAATAAAAAGGTGCACCGCCATCAAGGAGGTTCTGGCCAGGTTCTTTTTCCCACATGGCGCTGTGTTTAAGAGACCACATCCCCGCCATTAATGCTGCGGACCCTTCTGCCATGCTGCAGTCGATAACGCGGCCATGACCGCTTTGTCGAGCAGCCAACAGAGCCGAAACGAAACCAAAGGCGAGCATCATACCGCCACCACCATAGTCGCCGATCAGGTTCAGCGGCGGCATTGGCGGCTTTCCATCCTGACCCAGCGCCGCGAGGCACCCGTTGATGGATATATAATTGAGATCATGTCCTGCGGCATTGGAAAGCGGCCCATCCTGACCCCAACCAGTCATCCGCCCATATACTAAGGCGGGGTTACGTTTCAGTAGAACATCGGGTCCTAAGCCTAAACGCTCTGCCACTCCGGGTCTAAAACCCTCAATAAATCCATCGGCTGTTTCGGCGAGCCGAGCGACAACCTCAATTGATGCGGGATCCTTCAGGTCAAGCGTGATTGTACGCCGCGAACGCAACAACACATCGCACTGCTGCTCCTCCGCATTAGCTCCAGGGCGATCAATACGGATGACATCCGCTCCATGATCGGCAAGCATCATGCCGCAAAACGGCGCAGGACCAATTCCTGCTAATTCGATCACGCGGACACCATGAAGAACCGGCAGCTTCAAATTCACGTCATGGATAGCCGGACCAGTCATATGCGGGACGGTCCAACTGCTTCGCCATCAGCAATCCATACGACAGCGCCAAAACCCGTCACTACAGCGATGCACTGGCGCGCCAAGCTTCTTAACATTAGCGAATTGACAACTTTTGCCAAGCAAACCCTCCCACAATATCGGGTGCCGCCCACGACATTTTTACCGCTTATTTGCTAGCGTCTAGCAAATGAAAAATCAAGCACAAATAATAGGGATTAAACTATTGATATATATATGTTTTTGAAGAAAAATTTTTGAAGAAAACTAATCTATTTTAAATGCCTTCAGGGTCAGTCGGCGAAACGCTTCAAACTGCTTGGAAAGGTCGAGATTATTTGGTGCAACAAGCCATTGATAGACCGTCCCGAATATGAAACTGCAAAAGCCAAATGCGTAGCATTCTGCATCTACATCGGCATCAATTTCACCGCATGAGATACCTTCTTCGACCCAATGGGCGACGTCATCGCGATAAATTTGATGATATGCCGCAAGATGATCACGCACATCATTGTGCGTACTGATAGACTCAAACCACAAGATATACATGGCCTGCATATATGTTGAGTGGCTTGAGAGAAAATCTTCCACAGCATGTAAAGCGGCTAGGCAGGCATGTGCGCCACCTCTTGTTCCCACTTTGTTAGCGAGTTCCCGTGTCCAGCTGGTATTGAAATGCAGAACAAGCTGACCGAAAAGCGCATCCTTCGAACCGAAGCGGCTGGACGCCAAACCTCGAGAATATCCGGCACGTTCGCCAACGGCCTTGAGCGTCGTTGCGTGTGTACCTTGTTCAACTATCAACTGCATTGCCGCGTCGAACATCCGCGCATCGGAAAGCGCAGTGCGTTCCGCTTGCGTGCGTCGTTGAGCGCGTGGTTTGACTCGCGCCTTAGTCGGTACGGCATGTTGAAATTCCGTCACCTCGCGAAGAGAAGCCTTACCCTTCACCTTGATTGGTGCGTTCATGACTACTGGTCAACTTTCACAATTTTAATCTTCTCGGTCGCAACCGCCTGGCGCAGTGCCTGCTTGTCAATCTTGCCAACACTGGTCAACGGTAATTTATCCACATGCGTCCAGTATTCGGGTATCCAAAAACGTGCAACGCGACCTTGCAAAGCGCGTCGCAAGGCAACGAAATCAGGCATTGCGCCATCTAACGTTGTAACGATCGCCAGCGGCCTCTCTTCCCAACGCGGGTCTGCGACTGCTACAACCGCAGCCAGATCAACACCGGAAAGGCTCGAAACATGATTTTCGAGTTCGGCGGAAGGAATCCACTCACCGCCCGATTTTATCAAATCCTTCAACCGGTCTGTTACCTGCACATATCCCCGCTCATCAATCGTGCCGGCATCGCCAGTGTCAAGCCATTCGTCCTCGGTTAACACGCCATCCGAACCCACGCCGTGATATCCCCGCGCAACCCATGCACCCCGTAATTGCAAGCGCCCGATGGTTTTGCCGTCTTCGCTGAGCCGCTTACCATCGTCGTCGACCAACCGTACGCGCATACCTGCGACAGGTCGTCCGCTTTTGGCGCGCAAACGGCGTGCCTCTTCGTTCGATGTGTCGGCTGGCGGATGAGACAGAACGCAAAGCGGGCTTGTTTCCGTCATTCCCCAACCTTGGATAAGCGGCACATTCCAGCTTCGCTCAACCTCGGCGATTAGAGCCTCGGAAACTGCTGATCCACCCACTACGATGACGCGAAAACTTCCCATATCGATCGGGTCTTTGGAATCTGCGCGGAGCAGATCGTTCAAGATAGTAGGCACAGTGGCAGTGAATGTCGGCGCTGTTGCGCGGATCATCCGGCGGATCGCTTCCGGCTGCAGGTGGGGACCAGGCAACACGAAGTCTGCGCCTGCGAGCCAGCCCGAATACGGCAGTCCCCAAGCATTTGCATGGAACATAGGCGGCATGAGTAAAATTTTATCGCTATCGCCTAAAGCAAAGGCGTTTGTGGCCATAGATGCGAGACTATGCAGGTATATCGTGCGATGCGAATACACGACACCTTTGGGGTTGCCCGTTGTTCCGGACGTATAACAGGTAGCGGCAGCAGCGGTCTCTTCAACATCCGGGAATTCGACAATCGGCTCACAATCGGCAATGAAGTCCTCGTAGAGCGTCCATGGCTTTTTAATTTCCGTGAGCCCGGCGACATTACCGGTAACGATTATTTGTTTCAGACCTTCAAGCGAATTGATCTGAGGCAAGAGGCCAGCAAGCAGATCGCCGTCGGCAATCAGAAAGGCATCGTCAGCATCCGCCATGATGTAGCGCAACTGATCGGGGTGAAGCCGCAGGTTGAGCGTATGGAGCACAGCCCCCATTGCTGGCACTGCAAGATACGCTTCGAAATGGGCAAAATCATTCCAGCTTAATGTAGCAACACGCGTATTTTTATCCACGCCCGCCAACCGTAACGCGGACGCAAGGCAACGCGCGCGATTTGCTGTCTCGGCATAGCTACGCCAATTCATCTGCGCGCCGTCAAATAGGCCAATACGGCTAGAAGCATGAATGCGTTCACCGTGAGCAAAAATTGCAGCGGTACCGAGCGGTTCGTGCATCATTGTGGCGTCCATCATGCCATACCCTTTATCTGAGCAATGCGCTGAGCGGCATCAAGTAATGCCGGCACATCATGCTCAAGACCACGTTCATAAGGTCCGTCTACTTGACCATTGCGGAACAATACGTAAGCGCCCTCGACGATCACGGCGAGACGCCATAGTGCAAAAGCTTGAAAATAATGAAGATGTTCAATGGAAAGCCCTGTTGAATTTGACCAGCGCTGCGCCAATTCACCGCCTTCAATGGCTCCGTGAACATTTGACACGCGCTGCACAAACGCGAAGCCGAGGGGCAGACTTTCATCGCGATTCCACATTGCCGTCACGAGCCCCACATCAACAAGTGGATCGGCTAGCGTTGCCATTTCCCAATCAAGTATTGCCCTAACTTTTGGTTCTATCGGGTCCATCAACACATTGTCGAGATGATAGTCGCAGTGCACGATCCGCGCCGTCTCTGGCTCTGGAGCGTTGTCAGCTAGCCAAGTTCCGAGCGTTTCGATCAGTGGCAGATCTCGGACTTTGGAAGCTAATCGCACCGCACGCCATCGCTCAATCTGGCGAACAACAAAGTTCCGCGCCTTCTTTACATCCCCCAACCCTTCAGGAACGGGTGTAATCGCGTGCACCTTTGCGAGGGCATCTATCAATGCAATGCCAATAGCATCGATAGTTTCAATATTGTTTGAATAAGCGGGCGGCAAAACGTCAGTAATCGCTGTTCCCTGCACGAAACGCGTGAGGGAAAATGGGGCACCTAATATTTCCGCATCTTCACAAAATAATATGGGTTCGGCAACCGGCGCATTGCCTGAGATGGCCGAAATGAAGCGAAATTCTCGAGCAATGCCGGCACCGGCAAGGTCAGATACCGTATTGGTGGGCGGATGACGTAGCACCAACGGACCAGTTGCCGTTTCGACGAGGCTTGTAACATTTGCGTTTCCGCCCGCAAGGCGGCGCGCAATGCGTACTTCGGTGAATTCTGCATTCCCTTCCAACCAAGTGCAAAACAGCTCAGCCGGATCGCTCACAGCCTGCACAGCAAGCCGCCATCGTTGGAGATAGTTGAGCCAGTCATATATGGCGATCCTGCAACCCACCATACGACATTGGCCAGCTCCTCAGCCGTTCCTTCACGACCAAGTGGAATGCTTTCTACAAGCCTCGCTTTGGCGCGCGCCGATATACCCGCCGTCATTTCGGTCGAGACCATACCGGGGATGACGAGATTAACCCGGATGCCCCTGCGTGCTAGTTCAACGGCTAACACTTGCGTTAGTCCGGACAGTCCGGCCTTTGACGCACCATATGCAGCATCACCGGTAAAACCGCGAAGACCAACAACGGCACCGATGTTTACAATCGCCCCCCCTTCACCCAGATAAGGCAAGGCGGCGCGTACACAGTTGAGAGGGCCGGAGAGGTTGGTGTCAATAACGGCCTGCCAATCATTCTGGGAAAGAGTGCCAACTAGCCCGCCACGATGCAGACCCGCATTGTTGACGAGAACATCAATGCCTCCCCAACGCTCCGCAACTTGCGCACAGGCATCTTCTAAAGACGATGGATCTGTTACGTCCGTGACTAGGCCCATCGCATTATTCCCAATGGCCTGGGCTTCATCAAGGACATTCTCTCCGCGGGCAAAAAGAGCAACCTTATCTCCATGGCTCGCGGCGATCCTGGCGATCGCGAGGCCAAGGCCTCGCGATGCGCCAGTAACTACCCATCGCCGCGTTTCACGCTTTGGCTGTTTAGTCATGCCAGTCCTACTCAGAACGCCTGCGTCACGGCAATGCCCCAAGTCCGACTTGGACGCGGTGCCGCATAGCTCCAAACGCCCTGAACGTCGTAACCGATCGTCCAGCCCTTTTCGTTAGCCAAATTCTTGCCGAACAGGCTCACCGTTGTCTTGCCGAATCGTGCGTTGACAGAGGCGTCCAACAAGAACTGGCCACCGTTCCGTAAGTTCGGATTGTTGAGGAAGGTGATTTCATGCTCGCCTATGTAACGCACATCGCCTGAAATCCAAGCCGACGCATCGTTACCGATGTCAGCTTCATATGTTCCTCCGGCACTCCATGTCCATTTTGGTGCGCGACGGATTTTCAAGAATGAGGCATCCACAGCCCTACCTGTGCTGTAGATGTCACCTAAAAAGTCCTGATACTTCGCGTCAAGATAGCCAAGGTTACCGTTGAGCGTAAAGCCGTCGAACAGCTTTGCGGTCAAATCAAGCTCGAAGCCTTTGAACTCAGCTGATGATGCGTTGATCGTTCGGTTCTCGCGTCCCGTCGATGTACCAGGCGCCGGAACGTCCAGATCCTGTTGCATGTCACTATATTTCATTACGAAAGCTGATCCATTCAGACGAACCCGGCTATCCGCGAATTCAGCTTTGAAACCTACTTCATAATTGTCGAGAGTTTCCGGATCATACGGAATCGTTGCAGCGCCAAGAGTTGCAGGACGTCCATTAAACCCGCCTCCACGATAGCCGCGTGACCACAAACCATAGACCATCGCGTCATCGGAAAATTCGTAGCGAAGCGAAACGCGGGGCGTGAATTTCTTCCAGCTTTCCTCGACTGGCGCTGCCATGACTATAGTTCCAGGCAATGTGGCGACTGGATTTGCTTCGACCAAAGATCCATAGATTTTGACAGGCAAGTCATTGACAAGGCTGGACTTCTTATCCTTTGTGTACCTAGCCCCAACGGTCAAAGTGAGCTTATCAGTGAGATCATAGTCGCCTTCCCCATAGATCGCCCATGACTTGTTAGTTTGTGTGACATCTTGTGCACTTGTAAGCAGAGGCGGTCCTGCGAACCCAATGTAGTTCTTCAAATTGATCGTATACTCAGAATCCCACAAATAGGCGCCCAAAACAAACGTCACTGGGCCTGAACCGCCCTTTGTGAGGCGCAATTCGTTCGTGGTCTGGCGCCAACGTGCAGGCCGATCAGTATGATACAGCGTAAATGGCGTGGTATCGAAATCCTGAGTGATTGTTTCGTCTGTTTTTAGCCAGCCGAGAATATAATCTAGCTGCATATCGGATCCGACATCATAGGTCGCTTTGGCGACTGCCATATCGAGCTTAAATGTCGCATTTTTGTCGAGCCGTCCGTCAGAGACGCTCACAAAGCGATCACCAGATGTGGGTTCGCCCAGCGTAGGCGAGCACTGAGCATATGCCGCACAGAACAGGTCGGTCGACTTATTAACCGCAAGCAATTGTGGCGGATCCTGCTTAGTTTTCTGATGATCGTAGCTGACTTGGATGTCGAGATTATCGGTCGGCTCGAACAAGAGTGCGCCTGAAACAGCATAGAACTCAGAACGCTGACCCGGCTGTTTAAAGAATTTGTTATACATATAGCCATCGGATTTCTCATAAGCGCCGCTGACTTTGACCGCTACATTATCTGAAAGGCCAGTGCTGGTAACGCCTTCAACCTTAAATGTATCAAATCGACCATACGTGGCGCGAGCCTTTCCGGTAAGATCATACGTCGGTCGCGAACGAGCAAGGTTGATTACGCCGCCGGTAGCGTTGCGTCCGAACAGAGTTCCTTGCGGCCCGCGCAGAACTTCAACACGATCAATATCGATCGCCTTGAGCAAACTGCCCGAACTCTGCCCGATGTAAATATCATCAAAAACAACGCCGACTGCTGGATCGACTGACTTCTCGACATCACCGACGCCGATACCGCGAATGTATATAGCTGCAACGCCTCCCGGACCCTGCTGCGTGTCATCGATAACAATATTGGGTGAAGCGCCCGCAAAGTCACGAACGTCGGAGTCGAAGCGCCTCTCCAGTTCACTGGCGGACAGCGCGCTGACCGATGCAGGCACATCCTGAATGTTTTCGTCGCGCTTACGGGCGGTTACAAGGATTTCTTCCAACCCCTGCGTTTCTGCCTGTGTCTCCGTGTTTGTTTCCTGCGCACTGACTATTGACGCAGGATATAATATGATTGCAGCGGTGGTTAGCAGCCGCGTGATTTGTATACGATCTATCATGATCATTCCTCTCCAAAAACGGGCGCATGATTTGATCGCGATCTCCCCTACAGATGTCGCAATTTACGCTCCAACTTAAAGGATGCCTCACTTGCTTGTTATCGACAAGCAAATTTTGCATACCACTTGAGTTACATAACAATATATTTCTTATCTAACTGTATTTAAATATAAAATTTTCATAATTTCGCTGATTTACCATTCTTGCTTGTTCTCAACTAGTAACTATGCAACAAAGATTCGACAGTTTTGTCGGTCACGGGAAAGAGCAGCATGAGACCCGAGCCTCCAAGTAAAGCGGCTCCGATCTCGAGTGGCGCGACCGGAACAAGTGAAGTGCAGGATGTATTTGTGCCTGACACGGAACTTAGGAGCGAATGTGCCTGAAAAGACGGTCGATGAGTGTGGTTGGAACAAAAAAGTAAGGAAACTATTTACTGATGGCATGGGATTTTTCAAACGAGCCTGAATTTGAACTGCAGCTGGAATGGATGCGCGGGTTCGTTGCCGAGGAGATAGAGCCACTTGATCTGGTGTTTCGCGATCCTGGAGCGCATGTTGATCCGCGGTCGCAAGCTGCGCGTATCATGGCGCCGCTTAAGGAAGAGGTCAAAAAACGGGGCCTTTGGGCCTGCCATTTAGGTCCCGAACTCGGCGGAAAAGGCCTTGGCCAACTGAAGCTTGGGCTGATGAACGAAATTCTGGGCCGCAGTCGCTTTGCGCCGACTGTTTTTGGAACTCAAGCGCCTGACACTGGTAATGCTGAGATACTCGCGCGTTTTGGCACCTCGGATCAGAAGGCTAAATATCTCCAGCCGCTACTCGATGGTGAGATTGTCTCCTGCTATTCGATGACCGAACCGCAAGCAGGGGCCGATCCTGGCGAGTTCACCTGCAAAGCCCATCTTGATGGTGACGAATGGGTAATTGAGGGCGAGAAGTGGTATGCTAGCCACGCTTGCATTGCTGAGTTCCTAATTGTCATGGTCATCACTGATCCTGATGTTCCGGTGCATGAGGGATCGACGATGTTAATCGTCCCGCATGATACGCCAGGACTTGAGATAATACGAAATACCGCCGTTGGTCCAAAGGATGAGATTGGCAGCGGGGTTCATGGCTATCTTCGTTTCACCAACTGCCGCGTGCCTCAAGCAAACCATCTTGGTCCAATCGGCGCAGGCTTTAAGGTCGCTCAGTCGCGCCTCGGAGGCGGTCGTATCCATCACGCGATGCGGACTGTCGGAATGCTGAATAAAGCGATGGAATATATGACGGAACGTGTCGTTAGCCGCACCACCAAGGGCGAACGTCTGGCCGACAAGCAGATGGTCCAAGAGAAAATCGCCGACAGCTACACGCAGATTCTGCAATTTCGCTTACATGTCCTTTATGCCGCATGGCTGCTTGATCGTGATCAGACCTATACCCGCCCAGTGAGGCGCGAAATCAGTGCCATTAAGGCCGCCATGCCGGGCGTGCTTAAGGACGTTGTGTATCGCGCACTGCATCTGCACGGTTCACTTGGCATGTCGAACGAAACGCCGCTGATGGATATGTGGCAATATGTTCCAGAAATGGGAATCGTCGATGGACCGACCGAAGTGCACAAAATCGGCGTGGCGAAGGACATATTGAGAGATATTCAGCCGTTCGCTGGGCCTTTCCCGAGCTATCATGTGCCAGCCCGTCTTGCCGCAGCGCGAGAGAAATTCGCAGCATATCTTGACTGATGTGCGATATCTCAAGGAATTGATATGAAAGAGATCTCTGACATCGATAAACGTTTAGACCGTGTTGAGAGCCGCTTCGCGATGCATGATTTGGTTAGCGACTATTGCCACGGCTTTGACAAGCGCGACTGGGAACGCTTCCGTGCAATATGGTGGCCCGATGCCATATGGGACATTGGCCCTCCCTTTGGCAGCTTTGAGGGCGCTGACAGCATTGCGCAAGTCACCCAGGATGTTTTGTGGGGAGCTTGGCTTGCATCCAGCCACTTCACCACGAACCTCGTCGTTTTCTTTGAAGGTGATGACCGCGCGACCGGCCTGTGTGACGTTGACTGCATTGGTACGACCTCTGATGGTCAAGCCCAAACCGTAAGTGCGACCTATTTCGATAAATTCGAAAGGCGCGATGGCATATGGAAGATCGCGCACCGCAAGGTGAAGATGCACCACTTTAATCCGCTTCCCGGCGTCATACTGTCGCCGCCTGCATAGGAGCATATATGGCTTATTTTGATACTGATGATGGTGGCCGCGTTTATTTTGAGCACCATCGTGCGCCCGGATTGCCGGTCGTGCTTATACACGGCTGGGGCATGTCTGGAGATTATTGGGCTTCGGCTGTCGAGGGGCTCCTTGCTGCGGGGCATGGTGCAATTGTGATTGACCACCGAGGCTGCGGTCGTTCGGACCGGGATTTTACCGATATGTCGATTGCTGCGATTGCCGGCGATGTTGCCGCGATCATCGATCGATGTGGTGTCTCACGGGTCGCGTTAAATGGGTGGTCCTTGGGCGGCGCCGTTGCAGTTGCGGCTGCCGCATTGCTCGGCAATCGTGTTGCAGGACTTATTCTAACCTGCGGGGCATCGCCGCGCTATGTACAAGGCGACGGATTTCCGCACGGCGGCATGCCTGAGGACGTTCTCGCAATCGCTGGCGCAATTACCGCCGACCGCCCCGGATTTTTCCGGGCGCTGGCTGAGGGCGCCTCGGGCGAAGGCGCAAGCGAGGCTATGATTGGTTGGGTCGAGCGAGGCTTCTTGGCAACCGCGCCGCGTGCCAGCGAAACACTTGCTGGACTTGCAACGCTTGATCAGCGCGAACTGCTGGCATCTTTTACTTTCCCTGTCCTGTCGATTGGCGGAGCAAAAGATGCAATCGCTGACCCTGCGATTGCAGGCTTTGCCGCAAACTGCGCTGCGAATGGCACGCTTCTAACTATGGGCACTGGGCATTCCCCTCAGCTCGAGAGCCCCTCTACCTATAATGAGGCACTGCTCGCATTTTTAAGGGATTTAATCTGATGTCTACTGCTCCACTTGACGATTTAGCTGCCTTGCTTGCACCGCTGCATACTCCATTTGCGTGTAAGTCGCTGAAAGCTCCAAACCGTTTCTGCATGGCCCCGATGTCGCGTTATTTTGCTCCTGGGGGTGTGTTAGGAGAGGATGGGGCAGAATATTACCGCCGTCGTGCTGCGGGTGGTGTCGGTACGATTATAACCGAGGGCACTGGAGTGGCGATTGATCACGCTGTTGCCGCAGACAATATCCCGCTATTTGATGGAGAGGAATCGCTTGCCGGATGGAAGGGCGCAATTGATGCCGTCCACGCCGAAGGCGGGATGTTTGTTCCGCAATTATGGCATGTCGGCGGTTGTATGGATTTCAACTTCCCCGATTCACCCCACGCTCCGTTGGTTAGTCCGTCAGGCTTCGCTGGGCCGGACATTGAGGGTGGTCGCGCCATGACCCAACAGGATATTGATGATACCATCGCCGCCTTCGCAAAATCTGCCCGCTTGGCAAAAGAAATTGGATGCGACGCCATCGAACTGCACGGGGCTCATGGGTATATTTTTGATCAATTCTTCTGGGATCGAACCAACCTACGCAATGATCGCTATGGCGGGCCGGACATTGCGGACCGCGCCACATTTGCGGCCGAGGTTATTGCCGCCTGCCGAGCAGCGGTAGGCGAAGATTTTGCTATCATCTTTCGTGTCTCACAATGGAAGACGTATGACTATGATGTAAAATTAGCAGCTAATCCGGACGAGATGCACCGTTGGCTTGACCCGCTGGCCCGCGCTGGGGTGGATATTTTCCATGCTTCGCAGCGTCGTTTCTGGGAACCCGAGTTCGAAGGCGACCACAAAAATCTGGGTGGTTGGATCAAGCAGGTCACGGGTAAGCCCGTGATCACCGTAGGATCGATCGGCATGGATCGAGATTTGATGCAGGATTTTGTCGAAGGCGTGTCGTCTCCCATGTTGGGTCGCCTGGAGGATCTTGTAAAGATGTTCGAGCGCAACGAGTTTGATCTCGTCGCACTGGGTCGCGTTCTTCTTGCGGATCCTAACTGGCTGGAAAAGGTAGAGCAGGGACGCATTAACGAGTTAACGCCCTATAATCGCGATACGGCGCTCAAGAACTACGAGCATTGATAATCCGACAGCCTGAGTTCCACGACGACGACAACGATAAGGTGGCAGTTTTCAATGTCGTCAGTGGGTAACCGAGCTAGGGGCAAAATAATCCGCAATTCCATTTTGATGAAAAAACAGAGATGATATGAGTCTTATCGATCATTGCATCAACGGTGGCGTGGGCATTAGTACAGCGTGCCTTGTGATACGTTGCCGCAGCCAAGATCACGGCCAACGCGCATGAAACGGTATACTCTTCCCCTGATGACGAAACGGCTGTTGACCGATAGAGGCGCGAGATTGTCAATAAGGTTAGGCGTATGATTATTGGTAGGGACCTATTGCGCCTTTAAATTCTGGCTGTGGAGTTAAGATTATGATTACGGGCTCAGATGCAAATATGGGCACAACGCCAGTTAGAATAGAACACCGGTTCAACGAGCAGGCATTGGCAGACTGGATGATTGGAAATGTTGAGGGCTTTGACGGGCCTCTCACCGTTGAACAATTTAAAGGCGGCCAATCTAATCCTACTTATAAGATCATAACAAATACAAAGTCGTACGTATTACGCCGCAAACCACCGGGTGATTTGTTGAAGGGTGCCCATGCGGTTGACCGAGAAGCGCGAATATTATCCGCGCTTGGGGCTACCGGTTTTCCTGTGGCTAAGGTTTACGGTCTTTGTGAAGATGACAGCATTATCGGAACTTCGTTTTTTATCATGGAGATGGTTGAAGGGCGTATTTTTTGGGATGCCACATTTCCTGATGTCGAAACTGGCGATCGTGCAGCCTATTTTGATGCGATGAATACCACAATTGCGTCCCTTCATAAGATTGATCCCGCTTCGGTTGGCCTTTCTGACTTTGGCAGGTCAGGCAATTATTTTGAGCGACAGATTGCGCGTTGGTCGAAGCAGTATCTCGAAGATGCCGATGCAGGGCGCGATACGGAAATGGACAAATTGGTCGAATGGTTGCCAGCTAACATCCCGCTCGGCGATGAGATTAGCATCGTACATGGTGATTTTCGCTGCGATAATATGATATTCCATCCGACAGAACCACGTGTGCTGGCGGTTCTGGATTGGGAATTGTCAACTCTAGGGCACCCACTGGCCGACTTTGCTTATCATGCGATGATGTTTCGGATGCCTCCAGACATAGTGGCAGGATTAGGGGGCGCCAACTTAGCCACGCTCGGAATTCCGTCTGAGGCAGACTATCTGGCCGCATATTGTCGCCGAACTAACCGCGCGTTGATTTCTGAGGCCGACTACGCCTTTTATGTCACATTCAATTTTTTCCGACTTGCCGCAATTTTCCACGGTATTAAGGGGCGTGTAATTCGCGGTACTGCTGCATCCGCACACGCGACAGAGCGCGCTAAAAGCTTTCCAAAGCTTGTCGCTCTCGCCCGTGAAAGCATGGATGCCTGCTTATGAGGAATGTGGACTTGTAACGCTTTGGTCCAGTCGCGTGCCCCTTATCACGCCACCTTAGCTTTGTAAGACAAGAGGCTTAGCCTGACGGCGCAGGGCCTGTATGAGTATTGAGAGCGGGGAGCTTCAGGTTGAAGCTGTCCTAACCCAAGTGACAGCAATTGAACACCCTCACATCCATCCCGACGCTGCCAATTTGTTTTCGCACGCATTAAAAACGCGAGATGGCTCCTCCACACACTTTGATGCCAGCACCGCTCACATAGCTAGCGGCATCTGTTGCCAGAAAAAGCGCCGCAGCGGCAACTTCATGCGCCTCTCCAATACGCCCGACAGGAGCTTTTTCTTCCCAATAAGAGCGGAAGGCAGGGTCTGACATAGAAGGGGCAGCCAAGGGCGTCATTATTGCGCCGGGCTGCAGGTAGTTTGCAGTTATACCGAATTTACCCAAATCAGCAGATAGTGATTTGGTAAGGCCCGCAACGGCGTGCTTGCTGGTTCCGTATGCGCAGAGCGAAGGCCCGCCAAAGTCCGACATGATTGAACCAAGATTAATGATCCGACCAGTCCCGCGCAATTTCATGTGCGGCAGCACGGCACGGGTAATCATAAAGGGTGCCGTGACGTTGACCTCCATAGTTCTCAACCAGCTTTCCGGCGTCTGGTCTTCAACAGTGCCTGGCAAGCAAATCCCCGCATTGTTGACAAGGATATCGACCTTGCCGAAGCGGGAAAGCACGGCGGCGACTATTGAATCTGCGGCATCCGGTGTTGTAATGTCGCACAAGAGGCGTGCTAGCTTATCGCTAGCTTGCAGATCCGCTGCGTCAAAGGGCTGCAGATCCACGGCCAGCACTTCTGCGCCTTCAGCTAAATAAAGACGAGTTATGGCTAGCCCGATACCGCTAGCGCCTCCAGTTACGATCGCCGTCTTTCCCGCAAGTTGCCCTGTCATTTGCTTCTCCTTTTTCCGTGCCTACAAAAACCCAAACCAGCCTCTATGCGCTTGTCTTGGCGTATCCCGCCCGACGAGCTTGGCGATATCGTCTCATAATGGAGCTGATTGTCATCCGCGGCCTTGGCCAATATCGTAGACGGCAAAGTCGCTATGATGCAAGGATCGCTGGTTAATCAAACCGAGCGCACTGCATCTTTTCTTTAAGTGCGGCTACCAGGCTTTCCTCATCGAGACCTACTGCACGGGCAAAGGCTCTCGTAAAACCATAAATGTACACATGCCCAGGCAATGCCGAGAAGTCGTCATTCTCAATCGCTGCCAAAAAGCGCAGTGAAATTTTCGTGCGATCTGCGATGTCTTGGAGAACAAGATTAGCCATCGTGCGCGCGTGGTTAAGCCTAGCGCCAATCAATTCCATCTCGCCCACAAGCGGCTCTTTTTGAACAAAGCTCACTTCAATTCTCCCCCCGAAGAATGCGATTTTTAGTTACATAAAAGATACAAACGAATCGGAATATTCTCTTTTTAGCAGAAGTTATCCACAGGGTCGAATCGTCGAAGACGCGATGCGGGCAGACAATATCGTCAGCACTTTTTGTTCGGTGGCCTGACCTCCTAAATTGCCTCCATTTTAATAGGTCCTGACGCTAGGCTACGCGGCGACCGACCAAGATTGATGATCATGCGACCCGTCCGACGCCGGTAATTTGGCAGATCGCTCGCTCGTTAGTCGGCCAGCTCAAACACATATAGCATATTGCCACCGCTCGGCTGGTAGATGTCCGGGCTTTGTTGCGCCGTCACCAGCTTGAACACGCCCATGCCCGTGGTCACGGCAATATACTGTTTGCCGCCTACCGCATAAGTGACTGGGTAGCCATGCGGCGCTGACCCAAGGCGTGTTTGCCAGAGCACCTTGCCGGTATTCACATCGAAGGCCTTGAAGTAACGATCCAGGTCGCCAATGAACGCCAGACCACCTCCAGTGGTAAGAGCAGAGGTCATGAACATCGCGCGCTGGGTGTGTGACCAGCGCGGCTTTAACGTCGTGACATCGATGGCACTCAGGCGACCGAGCATGCCGTCAGTGCCAGGCATGGGGTGGATGGTGGATTCGCCGCCATAACCGCCGCCGCCTTCTTTGCGCTCCACGGCACGGCCGGTCATGTCGACGCACAATTGGTGCAACGGCAACAACAGCAAATTGCTGGCCGGGTCATAGGCGCTGGCCTGCCAGTTGTGGCCGCCATAGATGCTCGGACAGACCGACACCGTGTCATCCACCCCTGCATTCATGATGTCATCGCGGTATTCCACGCGACCAGTGCTATGGTCGATGGACTTGAAGATATTTTGATACAGCGTTTCGGTGACAGCAACAAACTTGCCGTTACGACGGTCGAGTTTCCACAACAGGCCATCCTTACCGGCCGTGAGCACGAATTTGTCCGGCCCGATATCGACCAGCACGCGTTCGAAGCCGGTTTCCATGTCGAGTGTTTCACCGGGTACGTGCTGAAAGTGCCATTGCAATTTGCCGGTGCGTGGGTCGAGTGCCAGTGTTGCGTTGGTGTAGAGGGCGGCGTCCGCCGCAGTCATACCGCGGCTGGCTGCTACCCAAGGTTTCGCTTGGGCGGTGCCGAAATAATAGAGGTTTAACTGCGGGTCATAGCTCCCGGTAATCCAATTGTCGCCGCCGCCCCGCAATTCAACGGGCTGGCCCGCCCAGCTGGCATCATTGGGGTCGCCCGGCAGTGCTATAGTGGAGGTGCGCCAAAGTTCTTTGCCTGTGCTTGGGTCGTGTCCGGTGATAAAACATCCGGACTTCTTGTAGCGTTCGCAGCCGTTGATGCCGCTCACCACGACGCCACCGGCGATGAATGGCCCCGCCGTGTGCGTGAAGCCTTGACGATAGTCTGCCTTCACTGCGCGCCACAGCAGCTTACCGGTCCGCGCCTCCAGCGCCACAATGGCGGCGTCGTAAGTGGCCAGAAACACCTTGTCCTGATACAGCGCGATATTGCGTGTAGGGCCACCGAGCGTGCGTGAGTCTTCGGGATAGGGGTAGGCATATTCCCACAGCAGACTGCCGCTCGCGGCTTCGATTGCTTGCACCACATTGCCCGGATGGGTCAGGTACATCACGCCTTCATGGATGAGGGGTGTGGGTTGATTGCTGCCGTCTTTCATCGTCATCGCCCAGGCAAGCCGCAGGCGACCCACCGAGTTGGTGTTGATGCCGGACAGCGGGCTAAAACCCTGCCCATCTTCAGTGCGGCGCCATTGGGGCCAGTCTGCGGCGGGTGGGTTTTGCAGCAGCGCATCGGTAACCGGTGAGGTCAGCGGTGCTTCGCGGTTAACCCAGCCCCCGGCCCGTTGGGCTGCCTCCATGACGCCAGCAGCCCCTTGCCAATTGGTTTGATCTGACTTTTGTTCGCTTGCCGCTGGTTTTAATTCGCTTACCGCAATGCCGTTGCTGCGCAGCAGGAAGGCTGCGATGCCGTTGACTACGGAGGGCGGCGCGTTAGCCGGCACGTTCATCGACATCATGCTGCGGATGAAGGTCGCCAAGGGAGGTACGCCGCCTTTGCCCCATCGGGTGCGGAACCGCTCGCCGGTTAAAGCGACACCATGACCACCGCCCTTCAGGTTGGCATTGTGGCATTCCGCACAGTATTTTTGGTAGTCCACACTGCCAGCAGAGGAGGCTTCAGCCTTGGCCTCTGGCGACAGAAGAACGCTTACGGCCAGCAACATGAGGCTGATAAAAGGCCAGCGCATAATCCGCATGAACATCTCCTATGAATTGTGGCCGAGAATGCTCGCTTGTCTACAACCAGTCAATAATGAAGTTGCCCACACGATGACGGCGCAGATAAGCACGGCAAACCGTTCGGCCGTCAGCTCTCTGAAGTGAGCAAACACCTGCGCTTCTAATCTAGCATCCAAGGCCGCGGCGAGTTCATCGAATTTGAAAATGGTACCGGAAATTCCTTTGGAGAGGCCAGTGTACGGAGCGTTTTTACACATGTATCGACGAAATATATGGGAGAGGTAGCGCGCGAGCATTGTTATGTTAACTTAGCGAGCGATCTTCGAGCAAGCCCGATAAACTAATAGGATGCAGACAAAATGATGGGATCGCCATCGATTTCCGCCTGAATTGATCATTAATGCCGTTTAGCTCTATGCAAGATTTGCTTTGAGTCAGTCTCACAGGTGTTTCGTAAGGTTAGCAACCCTTTTCGCTGGATCAAAATCACATCAAACTTATACATCGCGTAACCGATTTACAGGCTTTGAATAATCGCTGAAAAGTCCAGACTGCCTTTTCCATCTGCATCAAATTGCGCGTATAGCTCGGCCGCCCGCGCGCCCATTGGCACATCAGCGTTGACGGACTGCGCAGCTTCCATCGCCAGCTTAAGGTCCTTCAGCATCAGTGCGGTCGCAAAACCGCCCCGATAATCATTATCCGCAGGCGTCGTCGGCCCGACACCTGGAACCGGGCAATAGCTTGTCATCGACCAATTTTGACCAGAAGCTTTCGACGAAATGTCGTAAAAGGTCTGAAGGTCGAGCCCAAGCTTTTGCGCCATGGCAAAGGTTTCGCACGTCGCAATCATCGATGCACCCAACAGCATGTTGTTGCATATCTTTGCCGCCTGACCGGCCCCTGATCCGCCAGCATGAATGACAGCCTTGCCCATCGCCGACAGGATCGGCTCTGCCCGCGCAAAGGCGGTATCGGTGCCACCCACCATGAAGGTCAACGTGCCCCCATTGGCGGCCGCAATGCCGCCCGAGACCGGCGCATCGACCATGTCATAGCCGGCTGCGACCGCATCCGCCGTCACCTTGCGCGCGGTATCAACGTCAATCGTCGAACAATCGAGCAACACCGCGCCCTTGAGGGCATGGCCCAATACATCGGTTTCAAACACGCTATCGACGATCTTGCCATTGGGCAGCATCGATACGACAGCGTCAACACCATCGACCGCCTCGCGCACAGACGTAAACGTGGCGCAGCCATTTTCCTGCGCCCGCGCCAATGCCTCCACCGACAGGTCAAACGCATTTACCGTGTGCCCTGCCTTAACGAGGTTTGCGGCCATGCCGCCGCCCATGTTCCCCAATCCGATAAATGCTATTTTCATGCTTATTTCCCTGTCCAATTCCCGGGGCGCTTCTCAACAAACGCGGCCATGCCCTCTTTCTGATCTTCAGTGCCAAATAAGCCATGGAACAAGCGGCGTTCAAACACGACGCCTTGCTGCAACGTTGT
>NZ_JBIICD010000013.1:0-71277 GCF_044239045.1 Sphingorhabdus sp. | reverse complement strand
GCAGAAAGTCGGCATCGCCGTCGGTCCAGCTATTGCTGCGGCTGTATATGGCGTCAAGGGCAGCGACTGGGTAATGATTGCTTCGCTTGTCCTTGGCCTTACTGCAATGGCTGCACTGACACCTGCCACCAGAACGCGTGATGTCGCAAGGGAGCAGGAATGACATGGTTGCGAACCTCCTGCCGCCCGATCACGCAGGAATGCGTCATATCCCCGGCGGAACCTTCACCATGGGATCGACGCATGGATACCCAGAGGAAGGCCCAACAAGGCAGGTCAAGCTCGATAGTTTCTGGGTCGATGAGGTCCCGGTAACCAATCGCAGTTTCGCCCGCTTTGTTGAGCATTCTGGGCACATCACCACTGCGGAAATCGCACCCGATTCCAAAGACTATCCCGGCATGCTTCCCGAACTGGCGCATCCCGGATCGCTTGTCTTCAACAAGACCGGCCATCCGGTTCCGCTCGACCAGGTCAACCTTTGGTGGTCATTCACGCTTGGCGCGGACTGGCGGCATCCATGGGGCCTAGATAGCGATCTCGATGCACTCGACCTTTGGGACCATCCTGTTGTCCATGTCTCATGGCACGATGCTACGGCATTTGCAAAATGGGCAGGCAAGAGCTTGCCGACCGAGGCCGAGCACGAATATGCCGCGCGCGGTGGGCTGGATGAAAAAGAGTTCGCCTGGGGCGATGAACTCGCGCCCGAAGGGCAAATGATGGCGAACTACTGGCAAGGCCAGTTCCCAATTTCAAATACGCTCGACGACGGTTGGGAACGGACCTCGCCAGTAAGGAGTTTTCCCGCCAACGGCTATGGGTTGTTCGACATGATCGGCAATGTCTGGGAGTGGACTTCAGACTGGTGGGTTGACCAACACGACCTACTCCATCGGGAAAAGGTCCGGAACGCCTGTTGCTCTGTCAGCAATCCGAGAGGCGGCAGCCTGCGCGATAGCTTTGATCCCAGCCAACCCCAAATCCGGATCGGCCGCAAAGTTTTGAAGGGTGGATCGCATCTTTGCGCTGCCAATTACTGTCAACGCTATCGTCCGGCTGCGAGACACCCGGAAATGATCGACACTTCGACCAGCCATATCGGTTTTCGTTGTGTCATCCGACGCCCTTGAGGACTGCATTAGTCCGCCGGAAATTCACACTGTTGGATCATCGTAGGCAGCTTTCTGAATGAAGCGCAGCTTACCTCAAATTCTAATTCAAAAGCCGCCATTCCGGATCGCCCAACATGTTAGCCTTCTCCAATGTGCTTTTCTAGCGTCCGCCTTTGTAATGGCCAATTAGGACGCAGAATGTCTGTAACTGGGCGCAAAGCAGACATTTGCCGGAGCGGTAGAATTTATCAGCGGTTAATGACGGGTACTGCATACACCCAACCCTTACAGTCCCGAGCATCCACTTTTAATGCAAACTCGACTGGACTGTGCTCTAAATACGAGCAACAGCACATTGCACTTCGGCACTGATCGAAGCGGCTTGCCCTGCCGGCTCTAACCGGGGGGCTCTGGGTGGTGGCAGCAGGCATTGGGCCTGCTGCGATCGGAGACCACCTATGTTAAAATCGTCAAGCCGCAAGAAGCAGGCCACCGCTGTCGCCGCCGAGCTTATTGATATGTCATTAGCGGACGTTAGAGCAGAATGGCAGAAACGCTATGGTCCGCCGCCTAAGCATCGAGCGGCAGATTTGTTGCGGCGCGTGCTGGCTTGGCGCATCCAAGCCGATGCTTTCGGCGATCTCGATGCTGCGACGCGGCGGATACTCGCTAAGGAGCAAAACGTCCTGCGGCCTGCTGCCCAGCCAGGTATGCGATTGGCGCGCGAATGGGCAGGCCAGCGCTACGAGGTGGTCGTGATCGAGAGCGGCGTGGTCTTTGAGGGGCAGACCTTTGGTAGCCTCTCAGAAGTTGCCCGTCATATCACTGGCCGCCGGTGGAACGGACCGCGGTTCTTTGGCCTGCGGGGTGTCAACGTACGATGACCGAAGCCAAGACAAAGTTCCGCTGCGCGATCTATACCCGTAAATCCACCGATGAAGGCCTTGAGCAGAACTTCAACAGCTTGGATGCGCAGCGTGCCGCCTGCGAGGCGTATATCCAAAGCCAAGCTGGCGAAGGCTGGGAATGCCTGCCGCAAGTTTATGACGATGGTGGATGGTCGGGCGGTAATATGGAGCGACCTGCTCTTAAACGGCTTCTCGATGAGATCTCCAAAGGCCAGGTTGATATAGTAGTAGTTTATAAGGTCGATCGATTGACCCGAAGCCTCACGGACTTCGCCCGCATCGTTGAAACGTTCGATAACAATAAAGCTTCATTCGTGAGCGTGACCCAAGCGTTCAATACAACCAACAGTATGGGCCGGCTTACGCTCAATGTCCTCTTGTCCTTTGCGCAGTTCGAACGCGAGGTCACAGGCGAGCGAATCAGGGACAAGATTGCTGCATCCATGGCACGTGGTATCTGGATGGGCGGGAGCATCCCTAAAGGCTATGACCTCGGGAACCGTAGGCTGGATGCAAACCCAATAGAGGCGGAACAGGTCCGTTACATATTCAAGCGCTATCTTGAGCTAAACTCCCTCGTCTCTCTCGCCAAAGATCTTGACCAAAACAACATCCGATCCAAACGATGGACAGCGCGAAGTGGGAAGGAGCGGGGCGGATATCTTTACGGCCCAAGCGGGCTTTCTTATCTGCTGCGTAATCGGATTTACCTCGGCGAAATAACCCACAAGGATAAGTCTTATCCTGGCGAGCATGATGCCATCATCGACACGGACCTGTTCCAGCAAGTGCAGGACCGTCTTGCCGCAAACCACCACAAGTTTGTGCAAAGGCGAGCGCGCTCTGCAGCCTGCCCTCTTCACGACAAAATCTTTGATGCTCAAGGTCAGCCAATGCGGCCAAGCTTTGGGTATGGGCGAGGTAAGAAGATATATCGTTATTATGTAAGCGGCACATTGCTTCCGCTCGGTAGGCTCAAAGCTGGAAGTACAACTCCCCTTGGCGATAGACTGTCGGCGGAGCGCACTGAGAGGTTCGTGCAGTCTCAGCTCGTCTCTCTTCTTCCTCCAAACGGGTCTGAACCAGAGATCTTCGGCGCCATGAAGAGGGTAACATTCTCAGCGACCACGCTAACGGTGATACTCGACATTCAGGCATTGATCGAACCCAATGCCTGCAGAGATACTCTTCTCGACAAAGCACAGCAGATCGACCCGGCAGCTAAAATAGACAGTGACGATCTCTTACTGTCTCTTGATGCGCGGCCAGTGCGACGCGGCAGGTCGGTGCGATCCTCCGACTGCTTCTTGGATGCCCCGGAACAAAGAAGAGTTTTAGCCGAACTGGTACGAACCTCGCACCGCAAGCTGACAGAGTTGAACGCCTCACCACTTCATCCCGAGATGCACGAGCAAATGTCCACGCCCATCAACGAATGGACACGTGAGCGCATTGCTATCGGACTATTGGCGCCCGATATCCAGAAAGCGCTGCTTACTGGAAAGGCACCTTTAGGGCTTGATCCGGAGAAACTGCTGTCTCGGGATATGCCTCTGGACTGGGATGGTCAACGGAAGTTTTTAGGCATCCGGCATGCTGCATAGAATGCACCTCCTACTATAAGTGTCACAGGCTATTGCGCGTAGAGACTGAGGGTCAAATCAAGGCGATTTGGCCCTCTTTTGGTCTCTGCAGAGACTTTAGAGCAGCGGCACTAAGCCCGGAGGGCCGCAGAAAGGCGGCGTTTCGGGGCTGAAGGTGTCGTTGGGGTTTTATCTGTGAGGTGTATGGAGGCCCGAGCCGGAATCGAACCGGCGTGCAAGGATTTGCAGTCCTCTGCGTCACCACTCCGCCATCGGGCCCCTGAACAATAACTTGCCTGAAAAGCAACGCCATTATGTGGTGAAGGCGGGCGTTTAGCGGCTTGGCCAATTCAATGCAACCGGCAATCTGACGCCTTGTGCCCCGTCCGCCACAAGCGGCAGGAAAAGTTGCTATTTGCATCCCGAAATAGGCTGTTTGTCTGAATCCCGCTTGGCGTAAGAGGCAAGGCTGGCTAGAACCAGACTCAAGGGCTGTATTGTGTTTGCAATACAGCTGTGCCACATGGCCAGCAAGTTAATGGAAATATTCCGATGGAATCAGTGAATTTTGAAGAAATGCGGCGGTCTATGGTGGACAGCCAGCTGCGTACCAGTGGCGTAACCGACGCATGGGTGCTGGCCGCGATGGGCAACATCCCGCGTGAAGATTTCGTGCCGGTCATCCACCGATCCACGGCGTATATGGACCGGTCGATTGCGTTGGACGATGGTTCTGCCCTCAACCCTGCTGTTTCTGCCGCGTTGCTACTACAGGCGGCTGATGTGCGCGCAGATGATCATGTTTTGTTGGTTGGCAAAGCGGATGGTTATGTCGCCGCGATCTTGCGCACACGGGTCAACGCGCTCGTTTGTGTAACGGCGGACAATGTTTCGGCAGCACAATCGGCGGCGCCCTTTGCGTTGATCATCATTGATGGCGCAGCAGAAGAGTTACCCTCTGCGTTGGTGAATCTCGCCGCCGACGGCGCGCGATTGGTGACCGGCATCATCGAAGGTGCGGTCACGCGTCTGGCCAAGGGCTATGTTCACAAGGGGAAGATTGCGTTGAAATCATTTGAGGATAGCGAAATTGCCCCGCTGCCGGCCTTTGCCCGCAAACCGGAGTTCGTATTTTGAGCACCCGCCGCCTGCTCATAGTCGCTTTGCTGAGCTCCGCCGGATTGGCCGCGCCTGCCAACGCGGACACGCTGCGTGACGCCTTGGTGTCCGCTTATGAAACCAACCCGAACCTAACCGCAGCACGTCAGGGGCAGCGCGCAACCAATGAAGGCGTTCCGTTGGCGAAGGCCAATGGTCGTCCGGATATCACGGTGCAGCCAACCTATGTCGAAAATGTCGTTCAGGACAGCGGCGGATCCGTGGTTCAAGCCCGTGGCATCAATGTAAACGGCACGATTGCAGCGCCCTTATACGCCGGCGGCGGCATTAAAAACGCGGTGCGCGCAGCGGAAAACCGGGTGGAGGCAGGCTTTGCCAATCTGCGTGGTACCGAAAGCGCGATCTTCTCGGCGGTGGTCGGCGCTTATATGGATGTCATTCGCGATGAGTCGATCGTTGATCTGAACCGCGCGCAGGTTGGGGTGCTGTCGGTAAATCTGGATGCCACGCGTGACCGTTTTGAAATCGGCGATTTGACCCGCACCGATGTCGCGCAATCCGAAGCACGGCTCGCGCTCGCAACGAGCAACTTGGAAACCGCACGCGCCAATCTGATCCGTTCGAAAGAGGTCTATATCCAATTGGTCGGGCGGGAACCTGGGCAGTTGGAAGCGCCGCCGCCCTTACCCAATTTGCCATCAACGCCCGACAGCGCCGTGACCGTGGCTTTGGACAGCAACCCCGATTTGATCGCGGCACGCGAAGCACGTGAAGCAGCCCGCTTTGATCGCCGCGCAGCAAATGCATCGCGTCTGCCAACGATCAGCGTCTTTACGTCGTCATCTTACTCCAATGCTTTGAATTCGATCTCTTCAAATATTCCGGGCTTTGTAGCAGACAACAGCGCGTTAAATGCGCAAGCGGGCGTTCGGGCTACTTTACCCTTATATCAAGGTGGACAGCCTGCTGCGCAAATCCGACAGGCGCAAGCTCGGCTTGGCCAAGCCCAGGAACTGGAAATCGCCGCCGAACGTGAGGTGATTGCGCAGACCCGCGCCTCTTTCGCGAGCTGGCGGGCTGCACTGGATGTCATCGCCGCTTCCGAACGCGCAGTATCTGCAAACGAATTGTCGCTTGAGGGCACGCGCGCAGAAAATGGCGTTGGTAACCGTACCATATTGGACATATTGAACGCGGAGCAAGAATTGCTGAACAGCAAGGTGCAACTCGTCGCCGCACGCCGCAACGCCTATGTTGCCGGTTTCACTTTGTTGGCCGCAATGGGCAAAGCCGAAGCGCGCGATTTGGGCCTAGAAGGCGGAACATTATACGATCCCGTCGCTGATTATCAAAAGGTCGACGGTGCGTGGAATGACTGGTCGTCACAACGTGACCCCGTCGCCAAATCAACCCGTACCGTTGACACGGCTGCGCAAAAGGCAGAAATAGAGCCAATCGTTACCGACGGCAGAAGTCGGTAATTTACCTAAGGGCTGAAAATATGGCGGACAGCCGAAACGAACCTTCGATGGATGAAATCTTGGCCTCGATCAAACGGATCATCGCTGACGATGACCGCGATCGCCCCGTTACAAAGCGTGCGGCGAAGTCCGCCGTGTCGGATATCGAAGAAAACGAAGTCCTTGAGCTAACTGACGCCGATCAAAATGCGCGCAGTGGCGAAGTTTTGTTAGATAACAATAAGGCGCAGAGCCTGCGCCACAGCTTTTCCGCGCTACAGACTTTGTCAGAGCCTGGCGCAACACCACAGATTGTTCGGTCCGGCGAAACCTCGCTTGAGGGACTGACGCGCGACCTGTTGCGTCCCATGCTGAAAGATTGGCTCGACACGCATTTGCCACCCATCGTCGAAGCGATGGTCGAACGCGAAATCACACGCATCACCAAAAAAGGGTGATGAAAACTGTGTGCCGTAAGGGCAACATGCGTATCATGCCCATTCTGGCATCATTGGCGGTGCTTTTCACCTTTCTGCCAATGGCGGCACATGCCTCCGACCTTTACATTGCAACGGGCAAGCTCGTGGATGTTCGAGCAGGCACCGTTCTCGCCAATCAATGCATCAGCGTCACCGACGACCGGATCACGGCAGTTGCACCCTGTGGCGCAACGCCAAAGGGCGCGAAACGGGTAGACTGGTCGGTATTCACCGTTCTTCCAGGCTTGATTGACCTCCACACCCATTTGGCGGACGCCGGCCAAAGCGCAGACCTCGCGCTGCCCATCAAAACATCACCTGCGGCAACGGCCTTGCTGGGCGCGCATAATGCCCGGCTGACATTAGAGGCTGGGTTCACAGCGGTCCGCGATGTCGGCACCTATAGGGGACTCACCGATATCGCCTTACGCGATGCGATCAACTTTGGGCATGTTCCGGGGCCGCGCATGTTCGTTGCCGGTGCCTATATCACCCTGCCCAAGGGCGGCGGCGAATTGAACGGTGTTGTGCCCAATGACCAATTGCCTGCCGACATGCGACTTGGGATTGCCAGCACACCTGAAGAAGCCGCAAGTAAGACGGCGTTCCTCATAGAACAAGGCGCTGACTTCATTAAAACCATCGCTACGGGCGCCGTGCTAGCCATCGGCACGGAACCTGGCGAGCCGGAGCTTAGTGAAGCGCAGCTGCGCGCGGTCGTTCAAACCGCAAAGGCAAAGGGCAAATTTGTCACCGCACATGCCCATGGCGCGGTTGGCATTAAAAACGCGATCCGTGCAGGCGTGCGTTCCATCGAACATGCCAGCCTGATCGACGATGAAGCGCTGGCAATGGCGAAAGCCAGCGGCACCTGGCTGGTGATGGATATCTATAATGGCGATTATATTGATGATATCGGAACACGCGAAAAATGGCCTGAAGAATATCTGCGCAAGAACCGTGAAACCACCGATATTCAGCGCGCTCGCTTTACACAGGCCGTCAAAATGGGCGTGAATATTGCATATGGCACCGACAGCGGCGTCTATCCACACGGACAAAATGGGCGGCAATTTGCATATATGGTCCGCTACGGCATGACCCCGATGCAGGCCATCCAAAGCGCAACAATCCGCGCGGCCGAGTTATTGGGCAAGGACGACGCCCTCGGGAGTATCGCACCGGGGCGCTTTGCCGATCTGGTGGCGGTGGACGGTGACCCGCTTACAAATATCCGTATATTGGAAAATGTTGCGCATGTGATGCAGGGCGGAAAAACCGTCCGCTAATGGCCATGTGCTATTGCGCCGAATAAAGTGGGGGAAGAATATGACGGACATTGCGCATAATGTGGCAACCGAAACCAATGGCGGGGCGGAGCTGTCGCGCAGTTTAAAGTCGCGCCATGTCTCCATGATCGCGATTGGCGGCATCATTGGTGCGGGTCTATTCGTTGGTTCTTCGACCACCATCAGCCAAGCCGGTCCTGCCGCTGTATTCTCCTTTGCCATTGCCGGGTTCATTATCTTGCTGGTCATGCGGATGATCTCCGAAATGGCGATAGCCGTTGATGGCGTACAAACCTTCCCGGACTTTGCGCGCGCCGGCCTTGGCCATTTGGCCGGATTCCTGTCCGGCTGGCTCTATTGGTATTTTTGGGTTGTCGTGGTCGCGATTGAGGCAATTGCTGGCGCGCAAATCCTGCATGGATGGTTCCCTGCCGTGCCTGAGCTTGGTATCGGCATAGCGCTGATGGCGATTTTGACCGCCGTGAACCTTATGTCCGCGCGCGCATATGGTGAATTTGAATTTTGGTTCTCGTCAATCAAGGTCGCCGCAATCATCGTCTTCATTCTGGTCTGCGCGGCATGGGCCTTTGGCCTAACTTCAGGCAGCGGTTCGACCTTTGGCAATTTGACCGCGCATGACGGCTTTATCCCCAATGGCTGGGGCGTCGTATTGGCGGCGGCAACCTCGACCATATTCAGCCTTGTTGGCGCGGAAATCGCGACCATCGCTGCCGCCGAATCCGAAGAGCCTTCTAAAGTCATTAGCCGCATGACCGTATCGGTCACACTGCGCATCCTTGTGTTCTATGTGCTGTCAATCTTCCTCATCGTGTCCGTCGTGCCATGGACTGAGATCGTGCCCAAGGTGTCGCCCTTTGCCACCACGCTTGCCTATATGGGCTTACCCGCGGGTCAGCTGATTATGGAGGCTGTTGTGCTTGTCGCCGTGCTGTCCTGCTTGAACTCCGGCCTATATGTTACCTCGCGCGCTTTGTTCGGCCTCGCGAAGCATAAGGACGCGCCTTTATGGCTGGTGCAGGTCAACAACCGCAAAGTGCCCGTGCGCGCCATATTGATCGCTAGCCTGTTCAGCTATTTCGCGCTCGCCGCCGACGCGGTGTCGCGTGATGTGGTGTTTAGCTTCCTCATTAATAGCTGCGGCGTGACGATGCTTCTTCTATATCTCATGACATCCGCTGCACAGCTGAAGCTGCGCCGTAAATATGAGGCGGAGGACCCCGGCCGATTGCAAATCAAGATGTGGTTCCACCCCTTTGGCACTTATGTTGCGATAGCGGCGATGTTGGTAATCTTGGTCGCAAAGGGCCTTGATCCGGCGGCGTCGAAGGAATTGTGGTTGAGCTTGCTCGTAGCGGGCGGTTTTGCAGCGGCGTTTTTCGTTTTCCGGCGACGGGTGGCGTAGCCGCACTCCAATCATCCTGAACTTGTTTTGGCAGGACGCGCCGGGAGGGTTTCCCTTTCCGGCTAGGCTCGTTATGGCACGAAGCCATGACTATCGATAAGACTTTCGACCCCGCCGTGATTGAGGCGAAATGGTATGCGCATTGGGAATCCACGGGCGCATTTCGTCCCAATCGTCCCAATGCAGAGCCCTACACAATCGTAAACCCGCCGCCCAATGTGACGGGCAGCTTGCACATCGGCCATGCGCTCGACAATACCTTGCAGGATATACTGATCCGCCACGCTCGTTTGCAGGGCAAGGATGCGTTATGGGTGGTGGGCACGGACCATGCGGGCATTGCGACACAGATGGTCGTCGAACGGCAGTTAAATGCGCGGCAGCAAAAGCGCACCGATTTCACCCGCGACGAATTTGTCGCCAAGGTGTGGGAATGGAAGGCGGAAAGCGGCGGCGAGATTACCGGCCAGTTACGCCGCCTCGGCTGCTCGATGGATTGGGAGAATGAACGCTTTACCATGGATGAAGGCTTTTCAAAGGCCGTCATCAAGGTGTTTGTTGAGCTTTACAACCAAGGCCTGCTGTACCGCGACAAGCGCCTCGTCAACTGGGATCCCGGCCTGAAAACGGCGATTTCGGATCTTGAGGTTGAAACGCGCGAGATCAACGGCAAATTCTGGCATTTCAAATATCCGTTGGAAGATGGCGGCGGATACATAAGTGTCGCCACCACACGGCCCGAAACAATGCTGGCCGACATGGCAGTTGCGGTGAACCCGTCGGATGAACGTTACGCGCATCTGGTGGGCAAAAATGTCCTTTTGCCGATCACCGGCCGCTTGATCCCGATTGTTACCGACGAGCATGCTGACCCTGAATTGGGTTCGGGCGCTGTGAAAATCACACCGGGACATGATTTCAACGACTTTGAGGTCGGCAAGCGCGCCGGTTTCAAGGCGAGCGACATGTTCAACATGCTCGATGGCGAAGGCCGCGTCGTGCAAACTGCCGATGGGCTTATTCCGGCAGAATATATCGGGCAATATCGCTTTGGCATTGAAGGCGAGCCGACCAATGCGCGCAAGATGGTGGTTGAGGCGATGGACGCCTTGGGCCTTCTCGAAAAAGTCGAAGACCGCGTCATCCAAACACCCTTTGGCGACAGGTCGAACCAAGTGATTGAGCCATGGTTGACCGACCAATGGTATGTGGACGCCGAAACATTGGCTAAGCCCGCCATCGAAGCCGCGCGCAAAGGCAAGGCCAATGGCGGTTTCGACATCGTGCCGAAGTCTTGGGAAAAAACCTATTTCAACTGGATGGAAAATATCCAGCCATGGTGCGTCAGCCGCCAATTATGGTGGGGGCACCAAATACCGGCGTGGTTTGCTGCCGATGGCACATGCTATGTTGCCGAAACCGAAGAGGCCGCGCAAGCACTTGCGGGTGCTGGTGTCGAACTGACGCGCGACCCTGACGTCCTCGACACATGGTTCTCGTCCGCGCTTTGGCCCTTTGGAACTTTGGGTTGGCCGGACGAAAGCGATGCACTCAACCGCCATTACCCCAATGATGTGCTGATTTCCGGTTTCGACATATTGTTTTTCTGGGATGCGCGGATGGCGATGCAGGGCATTCACTTCATGAAAGAAGTGCCTTGGAAAACGCTCTATCTGCACGGCCTTGTCCGCGCAGCAGATGGCAGCAAAATGTCCAAGTCAAAGGGCAATACGGTCGATCCGCTTGGGCTGATTGACGCATATGGCGCGGATGCCTTGCGCTTCTTCATGGCCGCGATGGAAAGCCAGGGCCGCGACATCAAAATGGATGAAAGCCGCGTTGCCGGCTATCGTAACTTTGCAACCAAGCTCTGGAACGCCGCACGCTTTGCGCAATCCAATGGCATAAGCGGGTCGCACAACGTACAAGCGCCTAAGGCGGAATTGGCAGTCAACCGCTGGATCATTGGCGAAGTTGTCAGCACCGTTGAAAAACTGAATAAGGCCTTCGCTGAGTTTCGTTTCGACGGCATGGCCGATGTGCTGTATCACATGGTTTTCGACCAGTTTTGTGACTGGTATCTCGAACTGATCAAGCCAGCTTTCGTCGACGGTGAAAAAGGCGAAATGGATGAAGAGTCCAAAATCGTCGCAGGCTGGGTGCTCGACCAGATTTTGGTGATGCTCCACCCCTTCATGCCGTTCATTACCGAGGAATTATGGCACGCTTTGTCCGACGCAGATCATCCTCGCGCGTCTGACATCATCCACGCGAAGTGGCCGGAGCTAAATGCCACGGTTGATGCAGAGGCAGTGGCCGAGATCAATTGGGTCATCGACACGATCAGTAAAACCCGTTCGTTCAAGGCGGAATTGAACATAGCGCCGGGCACGCGCCTGATCGCCAATATCGCGGGCCCACAGCCGTCGACAATCTCCGTCATCGAACTTCAAGGCGCTGCTTTGTCGCGTCTCGGTCGCATTGATGCCTTTGCTTATGCGCCCGTTGAAACCAATAATGTCGCGCAAATTGTCGTGGGCGAAGACACCATTGTATTCGCACTCGACGGCGTCATCGACCTTGACGCCGAACGCAGCCGGATCACCAAGGCCATTGAGGCCGCCACCAAAGAGCGTGATGCGCTCGCTGGTCGCCTGTCCAATGCCGCCTTCGTGGAAAAGGCAAAGCCCGAAGCGGTGGAAAAGGCGCGCGCGGATCATGCCGAGAAAGCTGCGGAAGCCGAACAGCTGACCGCGGCACTAAAGCGGTTAGGGTGACTGCCGTCCGGACCAATAATAGCGAAGGTATTGCGTCATAGTTGCGCCCGCCCATCAACGCGACCTGACCATTGGTCCAGTAGCGAAGACTTTGTTTCTATTCGCCCTGCCCTCGCTTGGGGTGAACATTCTCCAGTCGCTGAACCATTCGGTCAATTCGGTATGGATTGGTCAATTTTTGGGTGAAGAGGCGCTAGCTGCATCGGCCAATGCGGGGCTCATCATGTTTTTGATGTTCTCCACTTTGTTCGGCTTCACCATGGCAACGACCATATTGATTGGTCAGAATATGGGCCGGCGTGACGTGGAATCTGTCCGCCGCATCATGGGCACCGCATTCGGCATTTTCCTTGCGGCGGGCCTTGTCACGGCGGCGGCGGGCTGGATCTTTGCACCACAAATGCTGCGCCTGATGGCAACGCCAGAATCGGTCTATCCGCTGGCGCTTGCTTATTTGCGTGTCATCTTCCTGTCGATGCCAGCCTCTTTCGTGATGGTGCTTGTGTCATCGTCGCTGCGCGGCGTGGGGGATTCGGTTACGCCATTTTGGAACACGGTGTTGAACGTGGTTCTCGACATCATCTTGAACCCGATTTTCATCTTGGGCTTCGGCCCAATACCCGCGATGGGCATTGCCGGATCGGCGCTGGCAACCATCCTGGCTGGGGTGATCAGCCTCGGCCTATTGCTGCGCAAGGTCTATGCGCGAGACCTGACTATTCGCCTGCGCGGGCCTGAACTAAAATGGCTTCGGCCCGATGCGCGGTTCTTGAAACCGATTGCGCGCATGGGCCTGCCTATGGGCCTGTCGATGATCATCATGTCGGGCTCTGCTGTGGTGATGATTGGCCTCGTCAACCGTGAAGGCGTTAATACAACTGCGGCATTTGGCGTGATGAATCAGCTTTGGAGCTATGTGCAAATGCCAGCGGTCGCCGTCGGCAGCGCCGTCAGCGCCATGGTTGCGCAAAATATCGGTGCCAATAAATGGGACCGCGTTGGCCGCGTTGTATGGTCAGGAATTGGCATCAACCTGCTACTGGCAGGTGTACTCATCTTACTCATGACTGTATTCGCTGCGCCTTTGCTTGGCCTGTTTTTACCCATGGGCAGCCCCGCCATCGATATTGCGATTCACATTAACCATGTCATTGGGTGGACCTTCGTCCTGATGGGGGTGTCGGTTGTCGTGACCTTTGCGGTGCGTGCGAATGGCGCCGTGCTTGCTCCTCTGCTCATTCTGATATTCAGCGCAGTTTTGGTGCGTTTCAGCATTGGTTTTGGTTTACATGACCGTTTCGGTGCGGATGCCATTTGGGGGTCATTTGTTGCGACTGCGATTACATCCTGCATTCTATCAATTGGATATTATCTGCATGGCGGATGGAAAAAGGCAAAGGCGATGCCATCTATGGGTGCAGGCCCAGTGCAACTGGGGTCTGAATAATCCGCTGTCCTACACATAGGGCATTGTGCCATTGAGAATAGCATGAACCGCAACGTCACCCTGTCGTCAGAATCAACTAGGTCCAAGCGCATAATGTTGCGGTTGTGTGAGTTTCTGCTGACGCTTTTTGTGACGACTGGCATGGCGCATGCGCAAGTGCCCGCCGCGGCCGCGCCGCAATATGTCCGCGCGTCGATGGAGATAGAAACACGCAGCCCCGCACCCGGCGATATCGTGACAGTCGCGATTGTCATGGATCCGAAGCCCGGCTGGCATGATTATTGGGTGAACCCAGGTGATGCCGGAACGCCGCTTGAGCTGGCATGGCAGCTGCCCGCTGGCATTCATGCTGGTCCGCTTCGTGCGCCCGTGCCTGACACGTTGATCGTCAGCGGTTTCATGAACCATATTTACAAGTCCAAGCATGCTTTTCTGGTGGATCTGAAAATCCCGGATAGCGCGATTGTTGGGCAGAATTTGGCTATCAAAGTCGACGCGCGCTGGTCGGCCTGCTCCGATCTGGTCTGCGTACCCGAAAGCGCGACATTGTCGGTGCCCATCACGGTGGGCGCAGGGTCGATTGGTAAGTCCGACCGCGCAGGTTTCGATGCGTGGCGTAGTGCATTACCGGTGCCGCTGGACCGGAAGGCGCGATATACCATTCAGGGCAACCGCATTGATATCGCCATCCCCTATCCGCGCAGCGCCGATGCAGACCGGGTCTGGTTCTTCGCCCAAAGCGAAAATCTGTTCCGCTATGCCGCCCCGCAATCGGCGCGACGGACCGGTGACTGGTTGATTGTCAGCAGTGAAGTGAAAGAGCCCTTTGCCGGAGAGATTGAGGGCCTATTGCGTTTCAACGATGCGCAGGGACTTGATGTGCGTGCTTCGCCCGGCGATATTCCAACGGGCGGTGCGGCTATATCCGTTTTGGGTAAAGGCGCAGCGATTGAGGGGCAAGAAACGCCGCTTAGCTTTGGCTGGATATTGGCCTTTTCGGTGCTTGGTGGCTTGCTCCTGAACCTCATGCCTTGCGTATTCCCGATATTGGGATTGAAAGCTTTGAGCCTTGCCAAAATGGGCGGGGATGAACGCGAAGCGCGGCGTGATGCCGTTGCGTATACCGTCGGCATCGTCCTGAGCTGCCTTGTTCTGGGCGGCATCATGCTGGCCTTGCGCACGGCAGGCGAAGAGGTGGGCTGGGCATTCCAGTTACAGGATCCCGCCATTGTGTTGCTGCTGCTATTGCTCATGATTGCGGTCACCGCAAATCTGGCTGGCCTATTTGAAATCGGCGGCATCGGCGCAGGCGAGAAATTGACGCGCAAGGGCGGCATGTCAGGCTCATTCTGGACGGGCGTGCTGGCAGCTGTTGTCGCTACGCCCTGCACCGGCCCATTCATGGCGGCGGCGATGGGGGCGGCCTTGCTGTTGCCAGCGACCTTGGCATTGTTGATTTTTGCAGGGCTTGGCTTTGGTCTTGCTTTGCCCTTCCTGGCCATTGCGTTCATCCCGCTTTTGCGCAAACGCATGCCCCGCCCTGGTCCGTGGATGATCCGCTTCCGTCAGTGGATGGCTGTCCCCATGGCGCTCACGTCATTGGCCTTGTTATGGCTGCTATATCAGCTGGCGGGTTTCAGCGGCTTGCTCATTGGCGGCACGGCCGCGCTCATCTTATTGTCACGGCTGTTTGAACTTGGCCGGAAACAAAAAGCCGGGTCGCCCCGCAAAATTGTGGTTGCCGCCATATTAGGTATCACAGTCGCAGCTGCGCTGATCATCGACAATGTCCCCATATTGGCGCCTGCCCCGCAGCCGATGAAAAATGGTAGCTTGGCCTTTGATGAAGAGCAGCTGGCCGCATTGCGCGCAGAGGGTAAGCCTGTATTTCTTTACTTTACCGCCGACTGGTGCGTGACGTGCAAAGTGAATGAGAAGGCCGCAATCGATCGCACAGAAACCAGCGCGGCCTTTGCCAGAGCAGGTATCCAGACGATGGTGGGCGATTACACGCGCAGAGATCCGGATATCACGCGCTTTTTGGCAAAGCATGGCCGTTCAGGTGTGCCATTATATGTATATTATCCACCGAACGCCGACGCCCGCTTATTGCCGCAAATCTTGACCGTGGACGACCTGACGGCGCTTTCAGAATAAAAGCCTAACCAAATTTGATGCCTTGAAATTGCGTTCGTTGGCCCTCCCCCAGCGACTTTTGCGCCACAAACGGCAACAAAAGCAGGAGTTACGCCGCTAAAGCCTTTATCTGCAGACAAATTGGCTGTATTGGCGTTGCCGAACATCACAAGGAGTATCGACTATCGCCACCCCGCCTACCCGGCGCGCTATGACCCCACCTGTTAAAAGTGGACCGCGCTACAATAATCTAATCACCGTTGAAAAAGTACGGGTCATTGATGATGACGGCGAGAATCTGGGTGTCATGTATACCCGCGAGGCGATAGCGCAGGCTGCGGAAGTTGGGCTCGATCTGGTGGAAGTTTCCCCGAACGCTGATCCCCCCGTGTGCAAATTCCTGGACATCGGCAAGTTCAAATATGAGGCCCAGAAAAAGGCCAATTTGGCGCGTAAGAGCCAGAAAACCCAGGAAATCAAAGAAATTAAGATGCGTCCCAACATCGATGACCATGATTATATGGTCAAGATGAAGAAGGTCGCCGAATTCATCGAAGAAGGTGACAAGGTCAAGATCACACTGCGTTTCCGTGGCCGTGAATTGGCGCACCAACAATTGGGTATGCAGCTGCTGCAACGGGTTCAGGCCGATACGACCGAGACCGCAAAAATTGAAGCACATCCCCGTATGGAAGGTCGCCAGATGCTGATGGTGCTGTCGCCCAAATAGGGCGCAGTCACCAGATGGCTTGCCGAATCAGTTCGGCGCCGATGATGACCATTAACAGATTTATGATGACGTTGAATCGCGCGGGCGAAACGCGTTTGACCAGCCGTACACCCGCCAATGTACTCAATATGGCGAGCGGCAGGAATATTGCTGTCAACGTCATATTCTGCACGTTGAACTGACCCAAAGCGGCATAAGCGGGCACTTTAAACCAGTTGATAATGGCAAAGAATATCGACGAGGTGCCGATGAACACCAGATGCGGGAAATTGCGCGACAACGCCCAAATCTGAAACGGTGGTCCGCCAGCATGGGCGATCTGGCTCGTGAAACCCGCAATGCCTCCCATGATCGTTCCGATCCACTCGGGTGCAGGGCCAGAGAGCTTCACTGGGCGGCCAAGCAGTGGCAGTAGGCGATAGGTGCCAAAGGCCAAGGCAATGACGCCCACAAAGCCGCGCACGGCGTCTGCGGGGATGACAGAGGCGAGATACCAGGCCAAAAATATCCCCACTACCGCGCCAGGTAAGGTGAGCAGCAAGGTGCGCGCGTCATAACTGCGCCGGAATGCCCAGACGCTGACAATATCTTGAACCATCAAAATGGGTAACAACATCCCTGCGGCGGCCACAGGATCCATGACCAGCGCCAGCAACGGGATGGCGGCCGCGCCTAGCCCTGCAAAGCCGCCCTTGGCAAGCCCCACCAGGATGACGGCGGCGCCAGCAACACAATAAAACAGAATATCCGTCGGTAGGATCAAGACGCTTTGGTGCGCTTTCGAAGCGCCAATAAATAGATGATGGTCGCCGCCGCGGCAAAAATAAACCACTGTATGGCATAAAGCAGGTGGTTATTGGGAATCTGGCGTGGCGAAGGCTCGGCTAATATCTCTAAACCATCAACCGCGTCTGTTGAAACAAGCTTTATGTGCTGCGTTCCGTGTGGCGCGACAATACCTTCTACGGGACCGCCACCCCAACTGGGTGATTGCGGCCGTTCAGACCAGCCAAAGGCCACTTTGGCATCTGGGCCTTCTACTTCGCTGGTCCGGCAAGACGCGATATGGGCAAAGCCTGCTTTACCGGCAGCATTGGAACCCGATACTGTCTCAATCTTCACCACGCGCGCGCAAAGGAGGCTGGAACGACGAAATAGCGGCAATGCTGCAGGGTCAGGATCCGTTGGCCATATAACGGCTGGTAATCCCACCGCCGATTCATAGCGCGACAGCAATGCGTCTTTCTGTTCCTTGCGTTGTAACTGCCAGATACCAAGGCCAATCATCGTGGCAACGGCAAGGGCGACCAATAAAGTTGGAATGACGGGCAGACGGTTCATAGCAAATCACTCTTTCCAGCTTCGCGCGCACGGTTGCGATGTTCCGCAGACAAAAGCCCAGCCTTCGCCATACGTAAGGTTACCACCGTAAGCGCCGCCGTAAACGGCACCCAAATGATAACATGCACCCAAAAGGGTGGACGGAAAGCTGAATCGACCACCAACGCCAATATGATAATCAACGTGCCAATGCCCATAGTGAGCAATGCGGCTGGTCCATCGCCGACATTATAGCTGCTGATATCAAGTCCGCAGTTCGGGCATGTGTCCGCAAACTGGCCAAGCCCCGCAAACAGGGTTTTACTGCCACATTGGGGGCAGAGACCAAAAAGGGCAGCCTTAGCAATGCTGGGCTGCCCTTCTGTGGATTGTTCTGGCGTCATTTACGCGTGGACTGGTGCGCCCCAGCCACCCCAGATGTAAATGGCGATGAAGAGGAAGAGCCAGACAACGTCAACAAAATGCCAATACCAAGCGGCAGCCTCAAAACCGAAATGCTGCTTTGGCGTGAAATGGCCTTTGTAAGTACGCGCAAGGCACACGATCAAGAAGATCGTACCCACAATGACGTGAAAACCATGGAAGCCTGTCGCCATGTAAAAGGCGGTTCCATAGTTCAATCCGCCAAATGGAAACGGCGCTACGGCATATTCATAAGCCTGAATGCAGCTGAACAACAGGCCGAGCAAAATGGTCAGCCAAAGGCCCTTTTTCAGACCTTCGCGATCGCCATGGATCAGCGCATGGTGCGCCCAAGTCACGGTGGTACCCGAGCACAACAGGATCAACGTGTTGAGCAATGGAAGCTTCATCGCATCGAGAACTTCCAAACCCTTTGGTGGCCACTGCATCAACGCCGCGGCACCCTCTTGGCCGATAAGGTTAGTCACCGTAAACGCGTGCGTTTCAGGGTCGATGACGAGTTCCAGCGGCACCGGGAACAAGGCATAATCAAACCAAGCCCAGAACCAGCCAACGAAGAACATGACTTCGGACGCAATGAACATGATCATGCCGTAGCGCAGGTGCAATTGCACGACAGGCGTATGATCACCCGATTGCGCCTCATTTACGACATCCGCCCACCAGGCGTAGAAAGTGTAGAGAACAGCAATCAAGCCTGCGCCGAAAATCAAGCTGCCATAAGCAAACTGTTCGGGATGCATCCACATCACCAAGCCAAAGAACATCGTCAGGGCCGCAAACGAACCGAGCAGCGGCGTAATGCTTGGCGGCAAAATATGATAATCGTGATTCTTGGCACCCGCCATGGTCAATTCCCTGTAGTCTTATCGATTAACAAATGTCTTAGCTGCCGTTCGCCGTCGGGTCCACTATGTTTGGCTTCTCGACTGGGTAGAAAGTGTAGCTAAGGGTGATTTCTTCAATATCCTTGGTTTCCGGGTCGGTCATAATTTTTGGATCGACATAGAATAGAACCGGCATGCGGACCTGTTCACCGGGCTTCAGCGTCTGTTCCGTGAAGCAGAAGCACTGAATCTTATTGAAATACTGACCTGCAAGCGCTGGCGTCACGTTGAACGTGGCAGTGCCAGTGACTGGCTCATTGGAAAGATTCTTCGCAAGGTAGATCGACATATCCTTTGCGCCGATACTGACCGTGTCAGTCGGGCGCTCAGGTTTGAATTCCCAAGGCAGGCCGCCGCGCTGATTAGCATCAAAGCGCACCACGATCGTTTTGTTGGAAACCGGAACGGTAGCAGCCTGTGCAGCATCAACGCGCATGGTAGTGCCGCCAAAACCCGTAACCTGACAGAATAAACGGTATAATGGCACCGCTGCAAAGCCAACGCCGACCATTGACACTGCAAGTCCAGCAGCGAGGAAACCCGTCTTTACATTAGATACAGCCATCAGCCCCAGACTCCCACTTTCACCACGGTGATTAAGAAGAACAAGATACACAATCCAACCAAAGCAATGCCCATGACCCGCGCGCGTCCCGCCTGCCGTTTACGGATAATTGCCGTTTCTTCGGCGGTATAGGCAGTCGGCTCATTCGGGGTCATGATATTACCATCCGGTCAAAGGCGAAAATTGCAAAAAGGAGAAACAGGTAAAGGATCGAGAACGCGAAAAGTTGCTTTTCCGGTTTCATCGCGGTCGCGTCAGCCGCATCGTTTTTCCAGACGCGGTAAGCGAGACCAAGAAATACGAGGTTTAGAACAACCGCGGCTACGCCATAGACCCAGCCTGTTTCAGCCAAAGCGAAGGGCAAGATCGCCGTCGCCGCCATGGGAAAGCTGTAACCGAAAATCTGGTTACGCGTGACCCGCTGCCCCTTCACATTGGGGAGCATGGGAATTCCAGCTGCGCCGTAATCCGTTTTCATAAACAAGGCGAGCGCCCAGAAATGCGGTGGGGTCCACAAAAAGATGATCGCAAAAAGGAGAACTGGCAAAAGCGTTACATCACCCGTTACCGCCGCCCATCCAATAACCGGCGGGAATGCACCAGCCGCGCCGCCAATGACGATGTTTTGCGGCGTGTTGGGCTTCAACCAGATGGTGTAGACAATCGCGTAGAAAAAGATCGAGAAAGCCAGCAGCGCAGCGCATAACCAATTGACCGCAACGCCCATGATGCCCACCGAAAAAGCGGCAAGACCAATGCCAAAGTTCAGCGCCGCCGGCCGGTCCATCCGGCGCGCAGGCAGAGGACGACCAGCCGTCCGTGCCATTTTGGCGTCAATGTCCGCTTCGAAATATTGGTTCAACGCACCACAAGCACCCGCACCCAAGGCCAAGCAGAGTATCGCGGTAAAGCCAATCACCGGATGAATGCTGCCAGGTGCCGCCAATAACCCACAAAGCGCTGTGAACACGACAAGCGACATAACCCGCGGCTTGGTCAAAGCCCAGAAATCGCGCCACTCGGCTGGCAAAATGATGTCACGCGTTGCGGTTGTCATGCCTATTCCCAAACGTTCGAGACGTTCAAAGCGGCGAACCGCCGCCAGTTACTTAATAACCGGCAGCGTTTCGAACTGGTGATATGGTGGCGGGCTTGTCAGCGTCCACTCAAGCGTGGTCGCACCTTCACCCCAATAATTGTCTTCGGCACGGCGGCCAGCGACCAACGACCAGATGACATTGACGAAGAAAACAAGCACGCCAACGGCCATGATGGCATAGCCGAACGAAGCCACGCCGTTCCAATAAGCAAAAGCCTCTGGATAATCAGGGTAACGACGCGGCATGCCCGAATTTCCAAGGAAGTGCATCGGGAAGAACAGGACGTTCACGCCAATGAAGAATATCCAGAAGTGCAAATGACCCAGGAATTCGTTCAAGTGGCGACCCGACATCTTGCCGAACCAATAATAGAAGCCAGCAAAGAGCGAGAACACCGCACCCAGCGACAACACATAATGGAAATGGGCCACAACATAATAAGTGTCATGCAAGTTATCATCGAGACCACCATTGGCCAGAACAACGCCCGTCACGCCACCAACGGTGAACATGAAGATGAAGCCCATTGCCCAGACCATAGGTGTCTTGAAGCTAACCGAGCCGCCCCACATAGTTGCGATCCAGCTGAAGATCTTAATGCCGGTGGGCACCGCGATCACCATCGTTGCGGCGGTGAAGTACATTTTCATGTCAACACTCATGCCCGTGGTGAACATATGGTGCGCCCAGACGACAAAGCCAACGACGCCAATTGCGACCATAGCATAAGCCATGCCGAGATAGCCGAAGACTGGCTTGCGGCTGAAGGTGGCGACAATTTGGCTGATGATGCCAAAACCTGGCAAGATCATGATATACACTTCGGGATGGCCGAAGAACCAGAAGAGATGCTGATACAGCACTGGGTCACCGCCGGCAGCCGCATCAAAGAATGCGCCGCCAAAGTTGCGGTCAACCAAAAGCATAGTGATCGCCGCCGCCAATACAGGCAAAGCGAGCAATAGCAAAAATGCAGTGACCAACACCGACCAAACGAACAATGGCATTTTGTGCAAGGTCATGCCCGGCGCACGCATATTGAAAATGGTGGTGATGAAGTTGATTGCGCCCAAAATCGACGCTGCACCGGCAAGGTGAAGCGAGAAAATCGCCATGTCGACAGCGGGGCCAACCGAGCCTGATGTCGACAACGGCGCATAGACGGTCCAACCGGTTCCAGCGCCCAATCCCGTACCACCCGGCACAAAGCTCGAGCCCAACAGCATGATGAAGGCCACAACGGTCAACCAGAAGCTGACATTGTTCATGCGCGGGAACGCCATGTCAGGCGCACCGATCATCAAAGGCACAAACCAGTTACCAAAGCCGCCGATAATGGCGGGCATGACCATGAAGAAAACCATGATCAGGCCGTGGGCCGTGATTAGCACGTTCCACATGTGATAGGCTTCGTCGAGCGACGCTTCCTTGCCGGCCATCATCGATGCCCAGCCTTGCAGATATTGAATGCCAGGAGCAGCAAGCTCCATACGCATCAGGCCAGAAATCGCACCACCCACAATCCCTGCGAAAATTGCAAAAATCAGATAGAGCGTTCCGATATCTTTATGGTTGGTCGACATAAACCAACGCGCGAAAAATCCGGGTTTATGGTCTGCGTCATGATGGTCATGCGCGTGGAGGTCGGTACCTGTGGCAGCAATCGTTGTCATCCGTCTAGGCCTTCTTAATTGGTCGCAGCTGCTGCGGGTGCAGCAACGGCTTCAGTTGGGGTCGCGGTTGCAGCAGGCGCTGCAGGTGCAGGCTTTTCTTCGCCGGGCATTGATCCGCCTTGCGCCTTCACCCAAGCCGCAAATTGTGCGGGTGGAAGGGCTTCCACAACCAGCGGCATGAATGCATGGCGCGCGCCACATAGTTCGGAACATTGGCCGAAATAAACGCCGGGCTTGGTAATCGTCACCGATTTCTCATTCAAACGACCAGGCACCGCATCAAGCTTGAACCAAAGCGATGGAATGGCAAATGCGTGAATAACGTCTGCAGCAGTGGTTTGAATGCGCAAAGGCACGCCCGCAGGTACGACCATACGATTGTCGACTGCCAACAGCTTCGGTCCATCATTTTCTGTACGGAAACGTTCGCCCTTGGCGACGTCTTCTTCTTCTTTTAGCATGTTCGATATGACTTCGAACCCGCCATGGTCGGGATAAGTATACCCCCAATACCACTGATAGCCGGTTGCCTTAATGGTCACGGCCTCTGCCGGCGCTGGCTTAAATTGCTTCGCCAACAAATCGAGCGATGGGTAAGCGATACCCAACAGGATGAGCACGGGAACCAAGGTCCACACGACTTCGATAAAGGTGTTGTGTGTCGTCTTTGATGGCACTGGATTGGCGCGGCGGTTGAAACGCACGATCACCCAAAGCAAGAGGCCAAGGACAAACAAGGAGATGATGGTAATGATTGGCAGCAGGATCGCATTATTGATCCATTTTGCATATTGGCCGTTTTCGGTGAATTGCTCCTGGAAATCTATTTCCTTCGGCTTTGGCATGCCAACGCTATCTTCATAATTAGGACGCATTGGCGTGTAACCCGGCAACGACCCATCCATGGATTTTGGCGCAGCTTCGGCTGGTGCAGCCGCGTCAGCGGCGGGCGCAGCGGTCGGTGCCGCGGCAGGCGTTGCAACAACTGGCGCCGCCACTTCTTTCGTCAATGGCGCTGGTGCAGGATTCGCTGGCTGCGCCATCACCAATGACGGCATAGTCATTGCAGCGAAGACAACCAGTAATTTCTTCAACATATTCATCTACTTGGCCCCGTATCCTTGGTGCGGCGCAGGAACTTTGCGCATGTCTGGTTCACCCGTGGGTGGCCGGACTTGCGCGACCTATAGTCGCGCTAACCTGAACCCTCAAGCGGTCGATTTAATATTTTTAGCATTTAAATGCACCACTCTTCTACCTATTTGCGTTGCAATCCGTTAAACCGGACATGCAAAAGACGACATTGGCCAACAAGGAAAACTCTCCCCATCATGACTGAAGATGAAATACTGTCGGAATTCCGTAGCGTCGACGCGCTGCTTGAAGGGCATTTCTTACTATCGTCTGGCCGACATAGCGCACATTATCTGCAATGCGCACGCATGCTGATGAACCCCGAACGTGCGGGGCGCATTGCGCTGGCGATGAATCAAAAGATGCCGCGCGAGCTGCGGGCCGAGATTCAGGCGGTTATTTCGCCCGCCATGGGCGGGATCATCATCGGCCATGAAATGGGACGCGTACTTGGCGTTGATGCCATGTTTGTGGAGCGTCCCGAAGGTGTTTTTGGCTTGCGCAGGGGGTTTACACTCGCGCCGGGCACTAAAGTCCTCATGGTTGAAGATGTCGTGACCACTGGCCTGTCTTCACGCGAAGCAATTGCCGCGATCGAAGCGGCGGGCGGCGTTGTTATCGCCGCGGCGGCTGTAGTAGACCGTTCGGCGGGGGCAGTTGAGCTCGGCGTACCATTTTTCCCGCTGATTCAGCTGAACTTTCCAACCTACGCATCCGATGAACTGCCACCTGAGCTTGCTGCGACCGAAGCGGTAAAGCCGGGTAGCCGGAAATTATGACGCAAGCGCCCGTGTCGCCGCGCTTGCGCTTGGGCGTGAATATTGACCATGTAGCGACTATTCGTAATGCGCGCGGTGGGGATCATCCAGATCCGGTGCGTGCGGCACAAATCGTGGCGGCCGTCGGCGGTGACGGCATTACGGCGCATTTGCGGGAGGACCGGCGTCATATACGCGATGCCGACATCGAACGTATCATGGCCGCGACACATTTACCGCTGAACCTTGAAATGGCAGCGACCGAAGAGATGCTCGAGATCGCCTTGCGGCATAAGCCGCATGCCGCGTGCATCGTCCCTGAACGGCGCGAGGAGCGGACGACCGAGGGCGGGTTGGACGCGGCAGGGCAGCACAATCATCTTGCGCCCATAGTCACGCGGCTCACGGACGCAGGGATCCGCGTCAGCCTGTTCATTGAGCCTGATCCGCGCCAGATCGAAGCGGCAATCCGTTTGCGTGCGCCTATTGTGGAGTTCCACACGGGCAAATATGCGCATGCACAAGGTGAGGAACGCGAAATGGAGCTGCGCCGGATTGCCGATGCCGCGGCTCTCGCAGCAAAGAATGGGATCGAGCCCCATGCAGGTCATGGTCTAACTTTTGACAATGTGCAGCCTATTGCCGCTATTCCGCAATTTGCCGAACTGAACATCGGACACTATCTCATCGGTGAGGCCATTTTCATTGGTTTGGAAGAAAGTGTGCGTAAAATGCGCAACCTTATGGACCTTGCCCGATGATCATAGGCCTGGGTTCCGACCTGTGTAATATCGAACGCATCGCCAAATCGATTGAACGCTTTGGTGCGCGATTTGAAAATCGGGTTTTCACCGACGTGGAGCGCGCCAAGGCAGCGAAGCGCCCATTTACCAAAGCTGGAACCTATGCGAAGCGTTTTGCTGCCAAAGAGGCCTTTTCAAAGGCCGTTGGAACCGGTTTCAAACATGGCGTTTTTATGAAGGACATTGGCGTCGTCAATGCACCTTCAGGTGCGCCGACCCTAGCGCTTACGGGCGGCGCAAAAGCACGGCTCGACGCAATGATTCCTTCGGGCTATGAAGCCCATATTCATTTGACGCTGACGGATGATCACCCGTGGGCACAGGCATTTGTCATTATAGAGGCGTTGAGGTCGCAAAAGGCATGACCAGTTTGACCACCGACAATGATACCCAGGCAACACCGCCAACCCCTCCACCTGAAAAGCAAGGCTGGATTTCTGCAGCTTGGACCGAGTTCAAGGGCATGTTCTGGCTTCTACTGGCTGTGCTGGCCTTTCACAGCTTCATTGCGAAGCCATTTTACATCCCGTCAATCTCCATGATGCCAACCTTGCTGGTGGGGGACCGGCTGTTCGTGAGCAAATATCCTTATGGATGGAGCCATGTGTCGCCGACTATACCCAATCCTGTGGCGATATTCCGCTGGCTGGTGTTGCGCGAAGAGGTGGACGCCTTGGCGGTGCCATTGCCGGAGAGTAATACGCGCGTCTGGGGCAAGATGCCGGAGCGCGGGGACATTGTCATATTGACGCCCAAGGGCCGAAATCAGGATTGGATCAAGCGCATCATTGGCTTGCCCGGCGATACCATCGCATTGCGCGCTGGCCAGATTTTCCTGAATGGAAAGCCCGTGAAGCAGGAAGCCCAGCCAAGCCTCATTTTACCAATCGATGCCAACAACCCTTGCAATGACTATGACTTTCCGGGCGCACTGAGACGCGGTGATGATGGTGTGCTGAAGTGCCATTTGCCGATCATGCGCGAAACCCTGCCAAACGGGGTGCAATATGACACCGTTGATGCGCGTCAGCGCGATACCGATGACATGGCGCCCGTTAAAATCCCTGCCGGTCATGTTTTCCTGATGGGGGATAACCGCGATAACAGCTCCGACAGTCGCGTAGCGGCAGAACTTGGCGGCCTTGGTGGTCCGGTATCATGGGATCGCATCGGTGGCCGGGCAGAAATCATTACCTTCTCGGTCGATGGCAGCACGGGCCTTAATCCGGCAAGTTGGTTCAGTTCACTCCGCGGTGATCGCGCTGGTGACAGCTTGCGGCCTAAAAAGGTCAGCCAAGGTGAGTGATATCCCTCCTCTTGCGCAAAGCAAGCCGCGCCGGACGCGGAAAAAGCCAGCAGCGCAGCTGCATGAAAACTTTCGCGAAGAGGTAGGCCCTACTGAGCTTTACGACCCACTCATTCGTTCCGAGATAAAGCGCGCCGCCGTATGGATTGGCATGGCTAGCTTGGTTGCTGCCTTCATCTGGCTTGCGCAACCTATTCTGCTCATCATTGGAGGCATCGTTCTTGCCGCGATGTTCGACGGTGGCGCGCGGCTACTTGGCCGCATATTGCCCATTCCGCGCGGCTTCCGCCTGACCATTGTCGTGCTGGCTGTATTTGGGTTTATATATTGGACATTTGTTTTCACAGGTTCTGAACTCGCCGCACAGGCCGCAAGCCTTCAGGCTATTGTCGGAACGCAAATTGAACGGATCGGCATCCAGCTTGAGGCTGCAGGTTTCAACATTTCTGCTGAGGATGTGAAGGGCCTAGGTTCACAGATTTTAAACTCTGTGGGCCGCGTCACGGAAGCGGTATCGTCGGTTGTAGGCACAGTTACAAACCTTGCAATGATGCTCGTTCTCGGCATCTTCATTGCCGCTGAGCCCCGTATGTATGAGCGCGGGGTTGCGTGGATGTTGCCCTTGGCAGAGCGTGCGCATTTTTATGGGACCGCCGAAAAAATAGGGAGCGTCCTGCGCCGCCTCATGGCGGGTCGCCTGCTGGGCATGGCGGTTGAAGGCGTGGGCACATGGGCGCTACTCAGCCTTGGCGGCGTGCCGATGGCGGCGTTACTGGGCGTGCTCACGGGCTTGCTCGCATTCCTGCCAAATATCGGAGCGATTATATCTGGGGCGCTTATCATCCTCGTTGGATTTTCTGCCGGAGTTGATGTCGGGCTCTACGCCATTTTCGTCTATTTCGTCGTGCAGATGGTAGATGGTTATTTGATCGTCCCGATGGTCGCAAAGCGCGCGGTCGATTTGGCTCCTGCTTTAGTGCTTGGCGCACAGATACTCTTTGGCGCGTTGTTCGGCATTTTCGGGCTGGCACTGGCCGACCCCATCATCGCCATGATCAAGGTCGCGCTGGAGCGGCAATCAGAGCGCAATGAAGCACGTGGTATCCGCGAAGGACCGTGATCCCAACCCTATGTTGCTGACCATCTGCTTTCTATTGGGTATCGCCAATTTTTATATGCACAAAGCGGTGGCGGAATCTGGTCACCCTTTTGTCGAAGAAACCAAGCGTTATTTCGGCGGCCAATTTGGCCCTTATGGAAGCTATGCCATTGAACTGGCTTTGCTCATCGGCGCCCTGTGGTTGGCCAATGCAGGTTCCTTAGCGGCGTCACTCCTCTACGCCGCTTACACCGCCATAAACGGCGTTGCGAGTTGGTTGCTGCTGTCGAACAAGGCGTGATCGGGCTTTGTGCTTTTCCCTAAAATAACTATACGGCCCCTGTGCCGCCATTAGCCCCCACCAACGATGCCAAGCCAGATTTCGCCGTCATGCGGCGATTCTTGCCCTATTTATGGCCGAAGAATGAAGCGGGTTTGCGCGCCCGCATTGTCTTTGCGCTGTTGCTGGTGGTTGTCTCCAAACTCATCCAGCTCAGCATGGCATGGCTTTATGGCCAGGCTATCGACCGCATGGTGCCCGGCATGGAAGACGGCGTCGCCATCGCCGTCGCATTGGCCGCTGCTTATGCAGGCGCGCGTTTTGGCGGGGTATTATTCGACAATTTGCGCAACGTAGTATTCGAACGCGTCGGCCAGGAAGCGACGCGGCGTCTGGCCGAGAATGTCTTTAGCCATTTGCACAATCTGTCGATGCGGTTCCACATGAACCGCCGCACCGGCGCCGTTACCAAGGTAATTGAACGCGGCACCAAGAGCATCGACATCATGCTCTATTTCCTGTTGTTCAACATCGCCCCTACCTTGTTAGAGCTGTTTTTAGTCTCCGTTTATTTCAAGATTTCATTTGGCTGGGGCATGGTCATTGCCACGCTCATCATGGTCATCAGCTACATTGTGTACACGACCCTGATCACCAACTGGCGCAACAAATTGCGCGAGGAAATGAACGAACTCGACACGCAGACCGTGGCCAAGTCCGTCGACAGCCTATTAAACTATGAAACGGTCAAATATTTCAACGCAGAAAAGCGCGAGACCCGGCGTTATGCGGAGGTCGTGCGCCATTATGCCAATGCCGCGGTCAAATCGGAAAACTCACTCGCCGCGCTGAACATTGGGCAGTCGTTGATTACCAATCTGATGATGGCAGGCGCTATGGGCTATGTCGTTTGGGGTTGGTCGCGCGGGCAATTTACCACAGGCGATGTGGTCACGGTGAACACCTTGTTGGCGCAGCTTTTCCGGCCGTTAGACATGTTGGGCATGGTCTATCGCACCATTCGCCAGGGCCTGACCGATATGGCCGCAATGTTTGAACTTATCGACACGCCCGCCGAAATTACCGACAAACCAAATGCGCCTGCGCTTGCAGTTGATGGCGGCGCGGTGGTGTTTGATGATGTGTATTTCGCGTATGACACCGAACGGCAGATCCTGAATGGTGTCAGTTTCGAAATCAAACCCGGCCATACGCTCGCCGTTGTTGGCCCATCGGGCGCGGGAAAATCGACCATCGCGCGGCTGTTATATCGTTTTTACGATATTACAGGCGGCCGGATCAGCATTGATGGGCAGGATGTGCGGGATGTCACGCAATCCAGCCTGCGCAGTTCTATCGGCATCGTTCCGCAGGATACGGTGCTGTTCAACGACAGTATCGGCTACAATATCGGCTATGGCCGCGAAGGCGCCAATCAAGCAGAAATCGAAGAGGCGGCGCGTGGGGCGTCGATCCACGGCTTCATCGAATCGTTGCCCGACCAATATGCGGCCAAGGTTGGCGAGCGCGGACTGAAACTATCCGGTGGCGAAAAGCAGCGCGTGGCAATTGCCCGCACCTTGCTTAAAAATCCGCCGGTTTTGATCCTCGATGAGGCGACCAGCGCCTTGGATAGCCGAACCGAGTCAGAAATCCAGGCCACGCTGGAGCGCATTTCGGAACGCCGCACTACGATCATCATCGCGCACCGGCTCTCGACAGTGGTGAACGCGGACCAGATCATTGTGTTGGAGGCGGGCCGCGTTGCGGAGAAGGGCACACACCTTCAACTGCTGCGCAAAAATGGCCTCTATGCCGACATGTGGGCACGCCAACAAAGCGAAGCTGAGGAAGCGGTCCCTCCCGGCGCGTAAAATGTCACGCTATCCACAAGCGTGTTGAATCAAACGCATGTGGGCCCTGTCATTGATATTGCTGTCACGCTAGGGCAGGCCATGGCCACCGTCGCTCCTCCCCCCACGCCAGCCGATGTTTTGCACCGCTTGTTCGGCTTCGCTGGCTTTCGCGGGCAACAGGAACAGGTGGTTACGCGCGTTCTCGCGGGTCAACGGACTCTGGCGATCATGCCGACGGGTGCGGGCAAGTCTTTATGCTATCAATTGCCCGCAATGATCATGGACGGCACCTGCATCGTCATATCGCCGTTGATTGCTTTGATGCATGACCAGATGCGCGCGGCCGATGCCGTGGGGATTCGCGCCGCGACGCTGACTTCCGCAGACGACAATCGCGCAGAGACCATATCACGGTTCCGCGCGGGCGAACTTGACCTATTATATGTCGCACCGGAGCGGGCATCGGGCCAAGAATTCCGCAATCTATTGCGCGAGACAAAGATATCACTCTTTGCGATTGATGAGGCGCATTGTGTGTCCGAATGGGGCCATGATTTCCGGCCCGATTATCGTTTGTTGCGGCCGTTACTGGATGATTTTGCGCATGTGCCGCGCCTCGCGCTGACCGCCACCGCCGACACCCACACGCGCGATGATATTGCCGAACAATTGGGCATCGCCAAAGATGGCGTCATGGTAGCCGGTTTTGACCGTCCCAACATCCGCTACATCGCCGAAGCCGGCGCGAACAGCGGCATCGCGTCATTGGTGAAGGGGTTGCCGGGCGCTGGCATTGTCTACGCCCAAACGCGCGACCGCACCGAGAAAATCGCCGCCCAGATCGCCGAGACGGGACGAAGGGTTTTATATTATCATGCCGGTATGGAGCCTCAGACGCGTGCGCGTGCGCAGGCCGAATTTGTGTCTTCCGAAGATATGGTCATGGTCGCAACGGTCGCCTTCGGCATGGGCATCGACAAGCCTGATGTCCGCTTTGTTGTGCATGCAGGCCTACCGAAGTCCATCGAAGCTTATTATCAAGAAAGCGGCCGTGCGGGGCGCGATGGCGACCCGGCAGTTGCCCATATGCTATGGTCAGCAGGCGATTTCACCCGCGCGCGTGGGCGTTTAAGCGAGTTACCACCGGAACGGCGCGAAGCCGAATTGGCGCGCGTTGCCGCATTGTCGCATTTGGTGGAAACCCCCGGCTGCCGCCGCGCGGTGTTGCTTCGTCACTTTGGCGAAAGCCCGCCTGAAACCTGCGGGAATTGCGACAATTGCATGCACGCACCCGATGTACACGACGCGACCGAGCTGTCCCGCAAATTGCTCTCCGCCGCTTATCGGACGGGTCAAAGGTTCGGCATGGGGCATTTGGAAAAGGTCCTGACGGGGCAACAGGACGAACGGATTACGCAATTCGGGCATGATCAGCTTTCGGTGTTTGGCATAGTGAACAAGGACGAGGCGGCGATGCTGAAGCCCTTGTCGCGTGCATTGCAGGCGCGCGGCGCGCTGGTCGCTAACGAACATGGCGGTCTAAAGCTTGGCGGCGATGCTCGCATTATCATGCGCGGCGATCAAAAGATTGAGATTGCTGTGGTCAAACCCGGCAACACACCCCGCGGCGGCCGTCCCGACAACCCTATTGGCAATCCGTTGTTTGAGGCCTTGCGCGCCAAACGCCGCACGCTTGCCGAAAATGTTGGCGTGCCGCCTTATGTCATTTTCCACGACGCGACCTTGCGCGAAATGGCACTGACCCGGCCAGCCGATATCCGTGCCTTGGGCCGGATCAGCGGAGTCGGCGCGCGCAAGCTGGAGGCCTATGGCGAAGAATTTCTGTCGGTAATCGCGCAATATTAGGCCCGAAATTTATCGCTCTATTGTCCTTCCTTGTTATCGATTGCGGATTAAAATAGGACGGTTAAATTGTCGCTGGCTCAGGCGATTGTATAACGGGATTTTTCAGATGTTTCGCCAACTCACAGACCGTATCTTGGTAGCACCGCAAATTGCGCTTGGCGACGTGAAGGACGCTGCGCAAGCGGGCGTCACACTGATCATCAACAATCGTCCTGAAGATGAATCCGCCGATCAAACGCCGGGTGCAGAGATTGAGATTGCAGCGCGGGCCGCTGGGTTGGATTATGTCGCCATTCCGGTCACGCATGCAGGCTTTGCCGAATGGCAGGTGACAGCCATGGCCGATGCGTTGGCAAAAACAGACGCTAAAATCCTTGCGTATTGCCGTTCGGGCACGCGCTCGACGTTGCTTTGGGCTTTGGCGCAGGCGTCCAAAGGCGATCATCCTGCGGTGTTGGCGGAAAAGGCGGCGGACGCCGGTTATGATTTAACGCCGGTGACCGCGATGATGGACATGCTGCGCGGGCGGGCTTCGTGACAGCAGAATTGCTCAAGCTTGCGGGGTCCATCGCCGGGATTGTGTTCATCGCTTGGCTGGCGCGTTTCTGGAAGCTCGGCGGCGACGTCCGCATACGCAGCGAAGAACAAGCACGCGAAATTGCCCAAGAGACTTTATGCGGGTTCGATCCGGTGGAAATCGTCATTGATAGAGCGGGCATGGCCGCGCTACTGCGCGATGCCGACGGCAGGCATCTGCTGGTCCGCCGGCATGGCGTGCAATGGGCCGGGCGTCTTCTCGATCATCACAATGAGGCGCGCCTTGACCAGAATTTTCTGACCGTTGGCACGGGAGAAAAAACCTTTGGATCGGTGACGCTTAATCTGGGTGCGCAAGCATCGCATTGGGCCGCTGGCCTGCGCCATTTGAATATAGGACGCCCACATGCCTGAACTGTTCAACCCAATTGACTATGCCGTTCCAGCGTTCATCATTTTGATCGTTGCAGAGATGTTATGGGCAAGGCGGCGCGCGCCAGAAAAATATGAACCGCGCGATACGCTCACATCGCTCGCTTTGGGTACCGGCAGCACCGTGGCCGGCGCATTGACCGGCGCGTTGGTGTTCAGCCTTGCCATGTGGATTTACGAGAATCGTGTGTTTGAAATCGGATGGGTCTGGTGGGCATGGCCCTTATGCTTTGTGCTCGATGATCTTGCATATTATTGGGCGCATCGCTCGGGACATCGCGTGCGCTGGTTCTGGGCAAGCCATGTTAACCATCACAGTAGCCAACATTATAATCTATCGACGGCGCTACGCCAAACATGGACAGGCTTTATCGCGCTTGGCTTTATCTTCCGGATACCTTTGGCATTTCTGGGCTTTCATCCGGCGATGTTGCTGTTCGTCGGCGCGTTCAATCTTATTTATCAGTTCTGGATCCACACCGAGGCCATCTACAAATTCCCGCGCTGGATCGAATATATCATGAACACGCCCAGCCATCACCGCGTCCATCACGCAACCAACCCGCGTTATCTGGACCGCAATTACGCCGGTACCTTCATTATTTGGGACCGCATGTTCGGCACCTTTACCGAGGAAGTGGAGGGCGAAAAAATCCGCTATGGGATCGTCAAGCAATTGGGCACATTCAACCTGTTGTGGAGCGTGTTTCATGAATGGATCGGCATCGCCCAGGATTTTTGGTCCGCACCATGGCGGCATAAATTCTCCTATCTGTGGCGCCCGCCGGGCTGGAGCCATGATGGCAGCCGGGACACGTCGGACAGCATCCGTGCGCAATGGTTGGCAAGCCAGCAAACCAAAGCCGATCCAAAGGTGAACGCATAGCCTATTTACACCCTTGCCAGTAATTAATCGTCCGCTTAAACCTCCTCACAAAGAGGGAGCAGGCGTTATGGACGAATTTGACATCATTGTTATTGGCGGTGGTTCCGCAGGCAGCGCCGCCGCCGGACGGCTGTCCGAAGGTGGCAAATATAAGGTCTGCTTGATTGAGGCGGGCGGCAATAACAATAACATGCTGATCAAGACGCCCGGCTTCATGCCGTTCATCCGCAATGCGTCCAATTACAAATATGAAACCGTCCCGCAAAAAGGACTGAATGGCCGCACGGGTTATCAACCACGCGGCAAAGGCCTTGGCGGGTCGAGCGCGATCAACGCGATGGTCTATATTCGTGGTCATAAATATGACTATGACAATTGGGCCGCCTTGGGCTGCGATGGCTGGTCCTATGACGATGTGTTGCCATATTTCAAACGCTGTGAAGATAATGAACGCGGCGCAGATGCTTTTCACGGATCAGGCGGGCCGCTTTCGGTTTCCGATCAACGCTGGCCGCAAGCCGGCAGCCTTGCCTTCATCGAAGCCGCGTCCGAATTGCAATTGCCCGTCAATACGGACTTCAACGGCGCGACGCAGGACGGCTTTGGCCTGTATCAGGTTACGCAAAAAGGCGGCGAACGCTGGACCGCCGCGCGCGCCTATGTTGAACCTGCACGCGACCGTATGGAGATTTTGACTGGCGCGTTGACCGAAAAGATCATCGTCGAAAATGGCCGTGCCACCGGCGTGGTCATTCGTCAGGGCCGCAAGCGCCGGACAATCAAAGCGCGCGGGGCCGTCATATTGTCGGCGGGCGCATTTGGTTCACCGCATATCCTGATGATGTCGGGCATGGGGCCAGCCGAACATTTACGCAGTGTTGGCGTGGACGTTGTCCATGACAAGGCCGCGATTGGTGCGGACCTGCAAGACCATATCGATTATGTCTCTAGCTTTGAAACCCAATCCAAGGATGATTTCTTCGGCGATTCGCTGGCTGGCACGGCCAAGATGGTCAAGGCGATCATCGAACATCGCCGCAAGCGCACGGGCGTGATGACAACTTGCTTTGCCGAGGCGGGCGGCTTCTGGCGTTCGGACCCAAGCTTGCCAGCGCCTGACATTCAATATCATTTCGTACCTGCCATGCTGGAAGATCATGGCCGTTCCAAAGTGAAAGGCCATGGCTTTAGCTGCCACGCCTGCGTTCTACGCCCGGAAAGCCGGGGGACCGTGCGTTTGGCGTCATCGGACGCCAAAGTCGCCCCGGTCATTGATCCGGCCTTCTTAAGCGATGACCGCGACATGGCGACCCTGCGCGCCGGCGTGCGCGCGATGCATCGGATATTCGAAGCACCTGCACTTGCCGCCTATAATGGCAAGAACCGGCATCCGGTGGATCTCAATGATGACGCAGCCTTGGATGATTTGATCCGCAGCCGCGCCGACACCGTCTACCATCCCGTTGGCACCTGCCGCATGGGACCGAATGCCGATGATGTTGTCGACTCGCGCCTGAAATATCGGGGCATAGAAGGGCTATATGTGGCCGATGCCAGCATCATGCCGCGTCTTGTTTCTGGAAACACCAACGCGCCAAGCATCATGATCGGCGAAAGATGTGCTGAATTCGTCCGCGCTGATTTGCAATAATCTTGCGTAAATGTGGCGCTGCGGTTAACCGCATGGCCGCTATGGCGATAAACGGAACAGAATATATCAGCACACGCGGCAACGCAGACGTGCTTGATTTTGCAGGCGTCACGCTGACGGGCTTGGCACGCGACGGCGGGCTCTATGTGCCGCGCCATTGGCCGCAATTTTCGCGCGACGAAATTGCCGCGATGCGCGGGCTGTCTTATGTGGAACTGGCCGCGCGGGTCATGGCGCCATTTACCAAAGGCGTTTTGGACGAGGCGGAGCTCAAAAGCCTATGCGCCGCAGCTTATGGTTCCTTCGCCCATACAGCGGTTACGCCGCTGGTGCAGTTGGATGGTCAGCACTGGTTGCTTGAGCTGTTCCACGGCCCGACCTTGGCGTTCAAGGACGTGGCGCTGCAATTGCTCGGCCAGTTTTTTGAACGCTTTCTTTCGGGCACCGACACAAAGCTGACGATTGTCGGCGCAACCTCTGGCGACACTGGTTCAGCCGCAATTGATGCCGTTGCCGGACGCGCGCAGATTGAGATTTTCATGCTGCATCCGCACAACCGCGTGTCCGATGTGCAGCGGCGGCAGATGACAACCATTCTTGCGCCAAACGTGCATAACATCGCTATCGGCGGCAGCTTTGATGATGCCCAAGCGATGGTGAAGCGGATGTTCAACGACAAGGATGTGAATGGTCCGCTAACCTTATCTGCGGTCAACTCCATCAACTGGGCCCGCCTGATGGCCCAAGTTGTCTATTATTTCTATGCCGCGCTTCGGCTTGGCGGTCCGGAACGCAAGGTCGCATTTTCGGTACCGACCGGAAATTTTGGTGATGTGTTCGCAGGCTATGTCGCTGCGCAAATGGGCCTGCCGATTGAGCGCCTGATTGTGGCCACCAACATCAACGATATTTTGCATCGCGCCTTGTCAAAAGGCGACTATTCGGTGCTGGGTGTGACCCCGACAGCATCGCCATCCATGGATATTCAGGTGTCGAGCAATTTTGAACGCTTATTGTTCGATCTGGAAGGCCGTGATGGCCTCACCACGGGCGCGCGGATGAAATGGTTTGAACAAATGGGTAAGATGGTGCTGTCGGTCGACATGCGCAAAAAGGCGGCATTGCTCACCAGCGCGCGCACCGATGCCGAACAAATGTCTGCGGCGATGCGCTGGGCTTATGGTGCTACGGACCAAATTATCGATCCGCATACCGCCATCGCTTTGCACGCCGCGCGCAATGCCGGCATCCGCCCCGATGTTCCTGTTGTGACACTGGCAACGGCGCATCCCGCAAAGTTCCCAGATGCCGTTGAAAATGCCACGGGCATCCGCCCCGCTTTGCCGGCGCGTGTCGCGCAATTATTTGACCGCGAAGAACGCTTTGACGTTCTGCCCGGCGAATATGACGCGGTGCGCGATTATGTGTTAGCGCGCGCCACGCGTTGAATATGAAGCCGGATTTCGTCACCCTGATCAGCGAACCGCGCAGCGATTACACGCTGATAGATTCAGGCCATGGCCGCAAATATGAATCCTATGGCGACCGCCATTTCATCCGCCCAGAACCACAGGCGATGTGGGCACCGGCCTTAGCAGAATGGCCCGCGGACGCTGAGTTTGTTCCTGGATCAGACGATGATGGCGGCGGTCGTTGGTATAATAACAAACCCGTTCCTATGGATGGATGGCCTTTATCGTGGAATGACGAAGTGCATTTTACGGCGTCCTGCACCCCGTTTCGCCATTTGGGCTTTTTCCCAGATATGGACCCGGTGTGGCGTTGGATGCGCGGGCAATTGGCGGGTGTTACTGACCCGGTTGCCATGAACCTGTTCGGCTATACGGGCGTTGGCACGCTCGCTTTGTCTGCGGCGGGCGCGCAGATGGTGCATGTCGATGCGTCCAAGAAATCTGTTGGGCAAGCGCGGGCCAATGCCGAAATGTCGGGCATGGCAGACCGCCCTATCCGTTGGATCGTTGATGACGCCGCTAAATTCGTTGCCCGCGAAGTGCGCCGCGAAAAACGCTATGACGGCATATTATTGGACCCGCCCAAATATGGCCGTGGCCCCGAAGGCGAAGTGTGGCGGCTTGAGGAAGACTTGCCTGAGCTGATCGCCAATTGCCGCAAGCTGTTGGATGCGGAATCGAGATTTTTATTTTTGACTGTCTACGCCGTGCGCATGTCCGCTTTGGCATTGGGCGGGCTATTGGAATCGCATTTTGCAGACCTTGGCGGCAAGGTGGAATTTGGCGAACTAGCGGTGCGCGAACAAGGCCGGGGCATGTTGTTGCCCACCGCCATCTTCGCCCGCTGGTCGCGTTAAGGAGTGATATGAGCGACAGTTTAATTCTTGAAGTGCACGATCTTGTCGTCAATGTCCTGACGGGTATTTACAGTCAGGAAACGCATCTGCCGCAACCGCTGCGCATATCGATCAGCACGACGTTGGATATGTCTCCGCATTACGCGCCAGACACGCCCTTGTCGGCGTCCAAAAATTATATGACCTTGAAAGAAGCGGCGACAAAATTGCCTGAGGGCGTACACTTTACGCTGATTGAAGCGGTCGCCGATCATATCATGGACAATCTGTTCGCCGACGACCCGCGGATCAGCAACATCGTCGTCAAAATCGTCAAGCTGGCGATTGCCGAGGATAATGAAGCGATTGGCATCACCATGTCACGGAGCCGCAAGTGACAGTTCAGCCGCTTGCAATTGTCACCGGTGGCAAGCGCAGGCTGGGCGCGGAGATCGCAGCCAAACTGGCCGCGGCTGGCTATGCGCTGGCTTTAGTAAGCCATATGGATACACCGCCCGAGGCTGCTCTAGCAGCGGCGCTGCAGGCGAACGCAAGCGAATGGCACGCATTCACCTTCGACCTGAGCGCCGGCGATCCAGCCAGGCTTATGGACATGATTGCCGGGCATTTTGGGCGCGCACCCAACCTGTTAGTGAACAATGCGGCCATGTTCGGGCAAGATGACTGGCAGACAATGACGCTGGACACGCTGGAGGCGCATTTTCGGTTGAATCTGTTTGCACCCTTATTTTTAAGCCAGGCTTTGGTGCAAATCGCCGGCCCAAAGGCGCGGCCAGCGATCGTCAATATTCTCGACCAACGCATCGTCAATCCGCATCCGGATCAGATGAGCTATACTTTATCAAAGCAAGCGCTAGCGGCGTCCATTCGGTCCATGGCCGCATCCTTCGCGGGGCGCGCGCGGTACAATGGCGTTGCCCCCGGTCTTGTCATTGCGACCGATGATTATACCGCAGAGCAAGAAACCCGGCTTGCCCAGATGATGCCCTTGGGCGCATTGCCATCGCCATCGGCTGTCGCGGAAGCTGTCGTCTATCTCGCTCAAGCGCAAGATGTTACCGGGCAAGTCATTTTCGTCGACGGTGGCGCACATCTGAAAAGTTTTGACCGCGACTTCATGCATCTTTAGCGGGCATCTGCGAACGATTATTGCGCGAACGCACAAATAACTTGCGTTTTCACCCCTGTTTCGCCATAGGCCGCTCAAGCGCATGAGGCGAGCGGACAATACCGCCGCAGTTTTGGTAGCGTGAGGGCCTAAATACAGGCTCCGCCAAACGAACAAGATGCGTAAGCTTAGAGGCTTCCCATATCACGCAGGGTTGTTTCCAACGGGTCAGCATAAGCTGCTCCCGAACACCTGCTGTTGCGCCTGTGCGGTCCTGATGAAAGGACGCGCATCACGGGCTGTGACGACTATTTTGAAAGTATAAAAATGTCTTTTTTCCAAGACCTGGGCCTCGCCCAACCTATCCTGAAGGCGCTTGAGGCGGCTGGCTATGATACGCCAACCCCCATTCAGCAACAGGCCATTCCATCCTTACTTCAAGGCCGCGATCTATGCGGTATCGCGCAGACCGGAACGGGTAAGACCGCTGCATTTGCGTTGCCCTCACTCCACCATTTCGCCACCAAGCCAAAGGCGCGTCAGCAATATAGCTGCCGGATGCTTGTCCTGTCGCCAACGCGCGAACTTGCGGCACAAATCGCCGACAGCTTCCGCACTTATGGCAAGTTTTTGGGCCTGAAGGTCGATTGCGTTTTCGGCGGCATGCCGATTTTCAGCCAGAAAAAGCGTCTTGCCGGCGGCGTCGATATTCTTGTCGCCACGCCCGGCCGCTTGATTGACCTGATTGAGCAACGCGCGGTAACGTTAAAGGACGTTGAAATTTTCGTCCTCGATGAAGCCGACCAGATGATGGACTTGGGCTTCATCCATGCCTTGAAGCGTATCGACCAATTATTGCCAAAGCAGCGTCAGACATTGTTCTTTTCAGCGACAATGCCAAAGGCGATTGCCGAGCTTGGCAACCGTTTCCTCAACAACCCTGTCCGCGTTTCAGTTGCACCTGCATCGACGACGGCAGAGCGCGTTGAGCAATTTGTGACCTTTGTCGAGCAGCGGGAAAAGCAGACTTTGCTGACGCTCAAACTGCAAAGCGAAGAGATTGACCGCGCATTGGTTTTCACCCGCACAAAGCATGGCGCCGACCGCGTTGTGCGTGGGCTGGCGGGCGCTGGCATTCAATCCGCCGCGATCCACGGCAACAAAAGCCAAGGCCAGCGTACCGCTGCGCTGCAAGCGTTCCGGGATGGCAAAATCAAAATTCTGGTGGCGACCGACATTGCGGCGCGCGGCATTGACGTCCCCGGCGTCAGCCATGTGTTCAACTTCGAACTGCCCAATGTGCCCGAACAATATGTCCACCGCATCGGCCGCACCGCGCGTGCCGGCCGTGAAGGCATCGCGATGAGCTTCGTTGCGGGTGATGAGCGCGGCTATATGAAGGATATTGAACGCCTCACGGGCGTCCGCGCGATGACACTTGGCCTTCCCGAAGGCTTCCGTGCGGCCGTCGCAGCCTTACCACCCCCGGTTGCCGATAAGAAACCGCAGCAAGCCCGTGGCGGTCGCGGTGGCGGTCAGCCCGGCGGCGGACGGACAAACTATGCTGGCAAGAAATTGGGTGGCAATAATGGTGGAACAGGCTTGAACGGCGAAACCCGCAACCGCACGCACGCCCCGCAAGGCGGCTGGCAGCCATCCATTGGTCCACGCGACGGCAGCCGTGAAGGTAAAAGCGAAGGTGGCCGCGATGCGCGTCCGCGCAGCGACAATGCCGCTGCCGGTGACCGTCGCCCCACTGCCGACCGCGCCTTTGCCGCGCGCAGCGAAAACCGCCGCGATCCCGGCGCACCGGCACGCAATTACGGCCCCAAAAAGGGTGGTTACAAAAAGGCTGTGAAGCGCGTTGGTTAAGGCTAATTACCCCTCTCGCCTGCGGGAGGGGATTTATATCAATGCCTAAAATGCCGCATGCCGGTGAAGACCATGGCCAAGCCAGCTTCATCGGCGGCGGCAATCACCTCATCATCGCGCATCGATCCGCCGGGTTGAATGACCGCCGTTGCGCCTGCTTCTGCTGCTGCAAGTAAGCCGTCGGCAAAAGGAAAAAACGCGTCTGAGGCGACGGCGGAACCCACTGTGCGCGGGGCATCCCAACCATAAGTTTCCGCGGCCTCAATGGCCTTAATCGCGGCGATCCGTGCGCTGTCACGCCGGTTCATTTGGCCTGCGCCAATGCCTGCGGTTGCGCCGTCCTTGGCATAGACAATCGCGTTGGACTTCACATGCTTGGCAATCGTCCATGCAAAGCGGCAATCCGCCAGTTCCTGGGCGCTTGGCGCACGCTTGGTGACCACCGTTAGTGCATCATCAGCCACATGGCCATTGTCGCGCGATTGCACGAGCAACCCGCCGGTAATCGGCTTGATAGAAAGGCCACCACGTTTTGGATTGGGCAATTCGCCGGTGAGCAACAAGCGTAAATTCTTCTTCTTGGCAAATACTGCCTTTGCCGCGTCATCGGCGGACGGGGCCGCCACGACTTCGGTGAAAATCTCGGTAATGGCTTCAGCTGTCGCCGCATCCAGCGGGCGGTTGACGGCAACGATACCGCCAAAGGCCGAAACGCTGTCGCATTCCAGCGCCGCACGATAGGCGTCGATCAGGGTTGCGCCCGTCGCCACGCCGCAGGGATTGGCGTGCTTGACGATCACGACCGTCGGCGGGCCATCGCGAAACTCGGCGACCAGCTCGAGCGCGGCGTCTGCATCATTGTAATTGTTGTAGGACAATTCCTTACCCTGCACTTGCTCGGCCTGTGCGATGCCCGCAATATGCGGCCCAACAGGCACATATAGCGCCGCGCGTTGGTGCGGATTTTCGCCGTAGCGCAATTCGTCCACGCGATTGCCATTGACCGCCAGCATGTCCGGAAACAGTTGCTGCTGATCGGCAAAGGCGAACCATTGGCTGATCATGCTGTCATAGGCCGCCGTCGCCGAATATGCCTTTGCCGCGCATTTGCGGCGGAAGTCATAGCTGGTTTTGCCGTCGCTTTCCGCAAGCTCGGCAATCAAGTCAGCATAATCTGCTGGATCGGTCAGGATCGTCACAAAGGCATGGTTTTTGGCTGCGCTGCGGACCATTGATGGCCCGCCAATGTCGATATTCTCGATGATTTCATCACGCGACGCACCTTTGGCCACCGTCTGCGCAAAGGGGTAAAGGTTAACGACCACAAGGTCGATGGCGCCAATATGATGCTCGGCCATCGCGGCGGCATGTTCGGGATTATCCCGCACCGCGAGTAGGCCGCCATGCACCATCGGATGCAATGTCTTGACGCGTCCGTCCATCATCTCGGGAAAGCCGGTCAGCTCGCTTATGTCTTTTACCGTCAAGCCTGCAGCGCGGAGCGTTTTGGCAGTCCCGCCGGTCGAGACCAATTCGACATCGCGTGCCGCCAGCGCATGGCCAAGCTCTAACAATCCAGCTTTGTCAGACACTGATAACAGAGCCCGCTTAATGACGACGTCGTGCATAATATTATCCTAAATGGCGCAGTTGCCAGCTAATATGGAGCTCGCCTTTACCCGTATCGGCGGCAATCACAAGTTGTTGGGTCGGGTGCGGGCGTCCATTTTGGTCAACCCATAAGCTATCATCGACGGACAATAATCCGCCGGAGGTGGTAAACGCCCAGTTGCTGCCATCAAACATGCGCAGCAATGCGGTCTGCGGCTGGTCAGAGGGTGCGATCTCAATATCTGGACCCAGATGAAAGCGGATATGCGCCATTACATCGTTCCGCGGTTTGTCCTGCGGCAGCAGCGTATCTTCGCCCCGCAATTCCATGCCGTCGGAACGCAGGATGAGCAAGCGGGCGTGATTATAACCAAAGCTTTTCGCATAGCCGTCATGGCTGGCTTCTATCCGTGTCGCCTGATCAATATCGCGGCGGTCAAGACCCACTTCCGTTACGCCCTTGCCCAATTGACCACCCGGCAGAATGGCGGTCGAATTGGTGTCATTCAGACATAAGGTCGAATGCGCCGCCGTGGTCCGCAGCCCGCGGGCCAGTTCCGCCGATAGGGTCGCGCCGACAAACGCCGCGCCGCCGCAATTGACGATGATCCGCTGCCCATTATGCGACAATTCGAACGCGAGGGTCGAAGCGCAGCCCGATGCCGACTGGCGCGCGAGCGGCGGCGGCCCTGCGTCCAACAAAAGCACAGATTTGCCAGCTGACACACGCTGATATCCCCAATCTAATGCTTGGCGATGTGGACGGGCGCGGACTTCGCTCGCCGCCACAAGTGCGTCAATCCGGTCGGCGGTCATATGGGCCGACCCCTGCCACGCGCCAAGCCCGCCATCCGAATGGGTCAGGCCCAATAAGGCAGGCACCGCACGGCCCAAGGCCTCTATGAGGAACTCCGGCACCGGCTCGTGTTGCGCAACATAGCATTGCTTCAAAAGGCTCAACAGTCCGATGAGCTCCATCAACTGTATTGGCGAGCGCGATACAACGCCGCCATCGGGGAAAATTGTGGCGCGCAAGGATTCCGAAAGTCCATCTTCACCCACTGCGCGGCGGATTTTGCCTTCGGGCAATAATAACGACGCGGCAACGACGCCTGCCCAGCCAACGGTCTTGGCAAAGTGGCTTTGCGCTCTTGGTGCGGACTGGTCCAAATGGCGGGCCACCCGCGCAAAATGGTTGATGACGCGCGAACGGTAAATGGGGTCAGAACTGCTCAGCAAAAACGGTGATCCGGCGGCCATGTTCAACAACCGCCAAGCACAATTGTCGACCCGCCAAGCTGGCTCGCGCGTTTTCATGCCATTGGCGAGCAACCAGGCATCGGCGATATGCGCAGCGGCCGGCGCGCCTTCGCCGCGATTGGTCGCCGCCGCCAGATCACGCAGCCAGTCAAAACGGTGAATATAATCCGTCAGCGATGGCGACAGATCGAGCCGGTCATAATCCAGCGTATCAAATGCTTGTTCAAAACCCTGATAATGAAATTTACCCATGCGCAGGGCCTGCCCACGCGCAGAATTGCCTTCCAAAGGATCCTTCGGCACCGCCAGAAGGCGCAAAGGCACCTTGCCCTTCAACCGCCCATTGTGCAGCGGCGTGCGCCATGTCAGCTTGTAAAATTCGAGAGAAAGACGCTCGAGGATATTTTGGCCCGCGCCCTTGGGCCTGACGATTAAGGCCGCCTGCCGTTGATCAGTATCGTCCTCAAAATTACCGGTCATTCACCCCTCAGCGCCCGGATATTGGCAGCATAATGGCTCTCGCCGCCCTTGAATGTGGCCGTGCCAGCCACCAACGTGTCCGCGCCTGCCGATATCGCGAGCGGTGCCGTGGCGGTCGTAATGCCGCCATCTACTTCAAGCCGGATGTCGCGCCCCGTTTTCTCGATCATTTTCCGAACGGCTTCGATTTTGCGCAACTGGCTTGAGATAAAGCTCTGCCCGCCAAAACCGGGGTTCACGCTCATGATGAGAACGAGATCGACATCGTCGATGAGATAATCGAGCATCTTCGCTGGCGTATGCGGATTGAGGACAATGCCCGCCATTTTGCCAAGCGACTTAATCAACTGCACTGTACGGTGCGGGTGCGGCCCAGCCTCGGGATGGAACGAGATGATATCCGCGCCAGCGTCGGCAAAATCCTGCACATATTGGTCAACCGGTGCGATCATCAAATGCACGTCAAATGGCTTATCGCTATGCGGGCGGAGGGCTTTTACGACAGCGGGACCGATGGTGATATTGGGGACAAAATGACCGTCCATAACATCGACATGAATCCAGTCGCATCCCGCCGCATCAATGGCGCGCACTTCTTCGCCCAGCCTTGCAAAATCGGCGGACAAGATGGATGGCGCAATGCGAATGGCGTTGGTCATGCTACCCGCTTAGACGCTGCTCTACAGGCGGGCAAGGCGGCGGCGGGCGTTATGCACAGCTTATCGCAATATGCGCGCCTAGCGCCGATAGATAAACAGGTCGCCAATGACATCATGCGATTCTGCAAATTTGGCAAAACCAAGCTTGCCCGCGACATTATGCGATGCGGTATTTCCGGTATCAATGATGCAGCGAATTTCGCCCAGTCCTTGGCCGTCCGCCCAGTCCAATATCGCGGTCATCGCCTCGGTAGCGTAACCTTTACCCCAAGCGTCGGGCGTGAAGGCCCAGCCGGCCTCGGGAAAGCCGTGCAGCTCTTGGATGCCGCGTTCAAACTGCGCCAGCCCGCCATTGCCCACAAAGCGCCCGCTTGCCCGCTCCACAAATGACCAATAGCCATAACCAAACAGCGACCACATGCCGATGCCCTGAAGCATCTTGCCCCAACTGACATTGCGGCTGCGTGGTTCGCCGCCAATAAACGCCGTCATGCGCGGATCAGCCCATGCCGCTGCATAATCCTCCCAATGCGCAAGCGACATGGGCTCAATGGATAAGCGTTCGGTTGTGAGTGTGGGCGCGGTAACTTTCATATACTCCCCGTCGCCTCAGCGCAGGCTGGGGCCCATCACGTCTATCAATCTCGAACGATATGCGAAATAGGCTCCAGCCTGCGCTGAAGCGACGTGGTTCATTGATTAAGCTTTTCTGGAAAACCGCGCCACGAAAAACCCGTCCAGCCCGCCTTGTGCGGCCAGCATCGGCGGCATTGTGCGAACATGTCCAGCTGCATTCGCAATCACGCCAGCGGGCAACTCGCCGGCGGTCGCGGGCAATGTTATAAATTCGGGATGCCGCGCCAGAAATGCCTCAGCCTGTGCCTCACCCTCATGCGGTTCGAGCGAGCAAGTGGCGAATACCAACATACCGCCCGGTTTCACCCAATCCGCAGCGCGGTCCAGCATCGCACTTTGGATTGCCGCGAGGTTGTTGATCGCCTTCAGGTCTATGCGCTGCAACACATCGGGGTGGCGTCGCATTGTGCCCGTTGCGCTGCAAGGGGCATCGAGCAAAATGGCATCGTACGGCTGCGATGGTTTCCAATCCATGACATCGGCATTTACCCGCTCCGCATTCAACTGCGTGCGCTCCAAATTAGACATCAGCCGGTCCATCCGCCGCGCGCTATTGTCGAGCGCGGTGACCGCAAAACCAGCCGCCGACAACTGCATTGTCTTGCCGCCCGGCGCTGCACAAAGATCAAGCGCGCGTTTACCAGCACCATTACCCAAAAGCCGCGCAGGTAGGCTGGCAGCCAGATCCTGAACCCACCACGCGCCTTCGTCATAGCCATCAAGTTCTTCGACCGCCGTACCGCGCGGCAAACGCACATGGCCGGGCATCAGGCTGACCCCATTTAGGCGCTCGGCCCATGCATCGGTCGCGGCTGGTTCCCGCAAGGCCAGGTCCAATGGCGGTGGTTCTGACAATGCCTTTTGCGCGCCCACAATCATCTCATCGCCCCATACTGGGTGCCAGCGCATCATCACCGCCTCTGGCAAGGACGGCAATTCCGGCAAGGTGACTTCAGCGCGCAGCAAGGATCCCAAGACGCCATGCACCAGCCGCCTTGGACCGCCATCGACCAAAGGTAAGGCCGTTGCGATGGCCGCATGGGCAGGCGTGCCCAAGCGCAAAATCTGCGCAAGTGCGAGGCGCAGCAACATCCGTGCCTTGGAATCGTCCGGCAGAACTTGTTTGGTCTTGCTGTCGATCAAATAATCCAGATCCACCGACCAGCGCAAAGTCTCCTGCGCGATTGCAATCGCCAAGGCGCGATCGGGTGGCGACAGGCCTTTGGTCGCATTCGCGGTCGCTTGGTCCATCGGCGTGCCCATGCGCATCACGGTATCAAGCAGCCGCAAGGCAGCGCGGCGGGTGGGAAAGCCAGAAATTTCTTCAGTCATAGACATGCGCACTAGGCGTCTGCGGCAGACAAGTGAAGAGCGGTTCTGCGCGCTCCAACGCGCAATACCACATCTTGCAAATGCGAGGATGAAAGCCGATATTCAATATTAGCCACTTCGCTCAAGGAATTTCGAAATATGGGCACGCGTCCACCACATGTCAAAGCGCCGGAATATCTCTCCAAAAGCCCGCCAGTTCCACAACCCGAAGAGGTCGGTCGCGCGCCTGAACCCGACGCCGAACGGCCAGATCCCGTCCGCTATGGTGATTGGGAATTAAAGGGCGTTGCGATTGATTTCTAGGATCAGGCCGACAACGGTCATCCCATAAATGGCGCAGATACCTCTGGCCGGACGCGGACGAGCCGTCCCGTTACTTTATCAATCATCGCCCAAGTCGTGTTCGCACGCACGATCACTTTGCCGTTGGTATCGACAAAATCGACCCGCCGATCAAACTGTGCTCCCTTGGGCTCGCTCTCGATCCATGTGCGCGCCGTGACGCTTTCACCTGCCGCAATATTGCCGCGATAATCAATCTCGTGCCGCGTCACGACCCAATAATAGGCCGCGATATGCTCCGGCGACGCGACCGCCTGCCAATGCGACGTCGCCATATCCTGAATCCACCGCACCCAAACGGCATTGTTGACATGACCAAGCTCGTCAATGTCGGACGGCGCAGCGGTGAAGCTGTGGATGAAAGGCGTCAACGCCGTCCCTCGATTTCGTTGCGTGCGGCCTCGGTCAGGAAAGCACTGCGTGTTAATTTGCGCGACGTCGCGGCGGCGTCGATGGCATCCAGAACTCCGCGATCAATCGAAATGTTGATTCGTTGCGGCCGGTTGCTAACATAGACATAAGGCACGGCGAGCAGAAATGCGCCATCGGCCAAATCGTCCGCGGCCATATCGCGAATTTTCTCTATCGTCGAAGGCTTAGGTGCCTTTTCGCCTTCCAGATACAGCGCCACCGCTTCGCTGGCATTGGCCTGCACATCGGCGAGGTCGTCGGCCGCCGAAAAGCAGCCGGGAAGATCGGGGAAATGCACCCCCCATGCGCTATCTTCATCTTTATGGACGACGGCGTGATAGATGATCATCATTTCGTACCTTCTGCAAGCCAGCCCGCCATTTGCGCGATGCTCCGCGCGGTGCCGAGCGGCAAATTCTTTTTCGGATGCGGCACCACAACAACCTGCGCATCTTTGCGGAATTTGTGATACGAACCCTTTATCGCGACCAGTTCAAAGCCCTCGGCCAGCAACCTTTTGACAATGCGCTTGCTGTCGCGTTCCATGACGTAGCATTAGCGTAGGCGCGAATTCGAGTCAAGAAGTGTGTATTTATTTACACACGGTAATAAAATTTTACCGCGGCATATATTCCGTCCAAACGATTTCATTTGGCCGACGTGGTTAACCCCATCTGCCACAGAATAAACGCCGCTTCCTCCGCATTTTCGCGCAACCGTTCAAACCGTCCGGACTTACCGCCATGGCCAGCGCCCATATTGGTCTTGAGCAAAAGCACATTGTCGTCGGTCTTCATAGCGCGCAGTTTTGCGACCATCTTGGCGGGTTCCCAATAAGTGACACGCGGGTCATTCAGGCCTGCTGTCCATAGCATCGGCGGATAGGCCTTTGCTTCGACATTGTCATAAGGTGAGTAGCTGCGGATATAATCGAACGCGGCTTTGTCGGTGATCGGGTTGCCCCATTCGGGCCATTCGCCTGGCGTCAACGGCAGGTCCTTGTCCAACATGGTGTTGAGCACATCGACAAAGGCGACATGGCTGACGACTGCCCCGAATAATTCCGGCGCCTGATTAACCACCGCGCCCATCAACTCACCGCCAGCCGATCCGCCGCTTGCGGTCACCTTGCCTTTGCTGGTGAAGCCCAAGTCGATCAGACCCTTGGCCGCATCGACAAAGTCGTTGAAGGTGTTGGTCCGCTTCGTCAGCTTGCCATCGAGATACCATTGATAGCCAAGGTCATCCCCGCCCCGAATATGCGCAATCGCATAGGCAAAGCCGCGGTCGACCATCGACAGGCGGTTGGCGCTGAAACCCGGCGGCATGGCATAGCCATAAGCGCCGTAGGCATACAGATGCAGCGGCTGACTGCCGTCTTTCTTGAAACCTTTTTGAGTGAGGATCGACACCGGAACCTTTGTACCATCACGCGCTTTAATCATTACGCGCTCGGTCACATATTGGCTTGGGTCATATCCGCTGGGGATTTCCTGAACCTTCAGCGTTTTCAGCTGGCCGTCGGCGAGGGTGTAGTCAAAAACGGTATCCGGTGTGACCATCGATTCATAACCAAGCCGTAGCTTAGTCACATCATATTCGGGATTATCGCCCAAGCCAGCGTCATAGCTTGCCTCTGGGAATTTAATCCGCTCGACCTTTTTAGCATCGGCATAATCGCGAATTTCGACCTGATCGAGGCCGTCAATACGGCCTTCTGTCACATAGAAATTCTTGAACAAAGACAGGCCGGTCAAATAATGGCGGTCGGACCCAGCAATCAATGTTTTCCAGTCGCCGGGTGCCTTCAGGCTGGCGGTGGCTACGCGGAAGTTTACATGATCATCATTGGTCAGAATGAACAAACTGCCGTCGCGCACATCGACGCTATATTGCCGTCCGACTTTGCGCGGAGAGACCAAAATGGGCGTTGCCGTCGGGTCATTGGCCGGCACCAAACGTACTTCGCTGGTGACATTGTCGCCGGTGCCAATGACAATCCAATCCTCTTGCGCGGTCAGGCCAACACCGACACCAAAGCCGATATCGTCTTCCTTATAGAGCAGCTTCGCCTTGCTGAGTTCGTCACCCAATTTGTGATACCACGCATTGTCCGTGCGCCAATTGTCGTTGGCCAAGCCATAGACAACGCCTTTATTATCCGATGACCAAACAATGCTGGACAGCGTGCCGGGGATGATGTCGGCCAATTTTTCGCCAGTTTCCAAATTGCGGAAATGCAGGTCAAAGCGTTCTGACCCGTTATCATCATAAGCATAAGCCAAAATCTTGCCATCAGGACTTATTTCTGCAGCGCCTAAACGGAAATAGGCCTTGCCCTTCGCCAGTTCATTTTCGTCGAGAATAAGCTGATTCGCGCCGCCCGCGACGGGCTTGCGATAATGTTTACGATATTGCGCGCCTTCTTCAAATTTCGACCAATAGATATAGTCGCCATCCTTTTGCGGAACGCTACTATCATCCTCTTTGACGCGGCCTTTCATTTCCTGAAAAATCGTTTCGGTCAGCGCGGCCTGCGGGGCCATTTGCGCTTCGAAATAGGCGTTTTCGGCCTTCAGATGGTCCAAAATTTCCGCGTCATCAATCGTCGGGTAGCTTGAATCGCGCAGCCAGTGATAATCATCGGTAATCGTCACATTGTGATAGGTCGCCTGATGCGGACGCTTTGCGGCAACGGGGGGCTTGGTTTGCGCGGTGGCTGTTTCGGTCATGGGTTCTTTCTGGGCGAATGCGGGCGAGGATAATGCGCTGGTAGCAAAAATGAGTGGGAGCAGTGCTTTCATGAGACGACTTCCTCGCGTATATGGATGTCATAACCATATGAACGGAAGTCCGACATGTCTACCTATGAAGCCCGCCTTGCTGCGCTGCGTGCGCAACTGAAGAACGAACAGCTCGACGGTTTCGTCGTGCCTATCTGCGACGAGCATATGTCGGAATATGTCGGCGATTATGCACAGCGGCTTGGTTGGCTTACGGGTTTTGGCGGCTCGGCGGGTTCGGCAGTGGTCTTATCCGAAGAGGCTGCGATCTTCACCGATGGCCGTTACACGCTGCAAGTGCGCGAACAGGTCGATGGCAAACATTGGCAATATGTGGGTGTGCCCCAAACGAGCATCGCTGACTGGTTGCAGGACCATGCCCCGACCGGTGCGCGCATCGGCTATGATGCATGGGTTCACACCAAAGGCTGGGTCGAAAGTGCGACCAAGGCACTAGCCGCCAAGGGCGCGGAGCTGGTCGCCGTCAAAAGCAATCCAATCGACAGGGTGTGGGCTGAACAGCCGCAGAAAAGCGTGGCCAAGCTAATCATACATGACACCCAATATGCAGGACAGAGCAGCGCCGAAAAACGCGCCGCTGTGGCCGAATGGCTGACAGCGCATAAGCTTGACAGCACCGTTATTTCCGCGCTCGATTCGGTGGCGTGGTTGCTGAATATCCGCGGCTCTGACGTGTCGAACACCCCTGTAGCACTCAGCTTTGTGCTGGCTTATGCCGATGGCACGGCGGACCTTTTTGTCGCGCCCGAAAAGCTTGATGACGCCGTTCGCGCGCATCTTGGCAATGCCGTGCGCTTACGCGATCCGTCTGAATTCGTACCAGAATTGCGGTCGATGAACGGCAAGCGCATTGCCGTTGATCCCGACCGCGCCGTCGCCGCCATCTTCGGCGCGTTGCAAGCGGGTGGCGCGCACATCGTCGAGACGCGCGATCCAACCATCCTGCCAAAAGCGGTCAAAAACCCCGTTGAGCAATCGGGCCACCGCGCCGCACAAGCCCGCGATGGCGCAGCCCTAAGCCGTTTCCTGCATTGGATGCACGAGACCGCGTATAAAGGCGAATTGAACGAGTTATCCGCTGCTGCACGGCTAAAAGCATTCCGCGAAGATACAGGTATGCTCAAGGATTTGTCGTTCGACACCATCTCCGCCACCGGTCCCAATGGCGCGCATTGCCATTATAAGGTCGATGAAAGCACCAACCGCAGCATTGAACCCAACAGCATCTATCTGGTCGATAGCGGTGGGCAATATCTGGACGGCACAACCGACGTCACGCGCACTATCTGGGTCGGCCCAGGGCAGCCCACAGCCGAGATGAAGGACCGCTTCACGCGCGTGTTGAAAGGCCATATCGCCTTGGCCTGCGCGGTCTTTCCCGAAGGCACCAGAGGCGCGCAATTGGACAGCATGGCCCGCGCTTCCCTGTGGCAGGCTGGCTTGGATTACGCCCACGGCACAGGTCATGGCGTCGGCAGCTTCCTTGCCGTGCACGAAGGCCCGCAACGCATCGCCAAATTCGCGGGCGGACAAGCCGGCAGCGACGAGCCATTACAAGCGGGCATGATCCTGTCCAATGAGCCCGGTTATTACAAATCAGGCGAATATGGTATCCGCATCGAAAATCTGGTGCTGGTCGAAGACCGCGCCATCGCCGGCGCGGAAGGGCGCTATTTCGGGTTTGAAACGCTCACCTTCGCGCCAATTGACAAGAATTTGGTCGACGTCAGCTTGCTGAATAGCGACGAGCTACGCTGGTGGAATGATTACCATGCCAAGGTGCTTGCGATTGTCGGTCCGCAATTGGACGGCGAAGCGCTGGCGTGGGCGACGGAGGCTTGTGCGCCGTTAACGGTAGGCTGACGCGCCTCAAAGCTTATGATGCGCGCCCAAGCTCGCCTTTATCCGGTCAAGCGTTGCTTTGCGGATGGCATTCTTGTTCCACGCATAAGCGGGCGCTGGCAACTGCGCGAGTTGGCTGGCAACGGCTAAGGCTTTCGCTTCGACCTCATCTGCTGGCGCCAGCATATCGAGATAGCCCGCTTCGAGCGCGCCTTGCGGGTTGTAAATAAAGCCTTGGATCATCGCGCGGGTCAGGTGCGACGGATTGAGCCGATCACGCGCCAGCTCCATTGCGAAGATGGGCAAGTTCATGCCTGTAATCGCCTCATTCGCGCCAATTTTATAGTCGCCCGCGGTGCCAATGCGCGTGTCACAGGCGTGTAGGATGAACACACCCATTGCGATCGCATGACCCGTACAGGCCGCGACTACGGGCAACGGTCCACCATAGAGACGCAGCAACAATTCCGCACCTGCATCCAGCAACTTATACACGCCATCCGCGCCAAGGCTGGCAAAAGCGTTCAGGTCAAACCCGCCCGAAAACCGCCCACCACGACCGATCAGGACAATGGCTTTTGCTTCGGCCTCGGCTGTGTCGAGCGCGGCGTTCAAAGCCGCCAGCATGTCGAAGTTAATCGCATTTGCCTTACCATCATCCATGCGGATGAGGGCAATGTCGTTGGTGATTTCGACGGTTGCGGACATAATGGCTCTCCCTTGGATTAATCTTCAGACTAAAGCCGCGCTTTACGTTCACGTCAACTTGAAAATATGCACGCACCGCCGCACACCTCGGCGTAACGCCTGCGCAGCCCTACATCGCAATAACACCCTAATATTTGAGGCATCTTCATGACCCAGACATTTTCCGAATACACCCCTGCTGATGTCTGGGAATGGAACAGCGAAAATGGCGGTCAATTCGCCAATATCAACCGGCCGATCGCTGGAGCCACTCATGACAAAGGACGTTCAGTCGGCACGCATCCGATGCAGCTTTATTCACTTGCAACGCCAAATGGCGTGAAGGTTACCGTGATGCTTGAGGAGTTGTTGGCGCTTGGCCATCGCGGCGCAGAATATGATGCCTGGTTGGTCAACATCCGCGATGGCAACCAGTTTTCGAGCGGCTTTGTCGATGCCAACCCCAATTCCAAAATCCCCGCCTTGTTCGACCATTCAACGCCGACACCAACACGCGTGTTCGAGTCCGGATCGATCTTGCTGTATTTAGCAGAGAAATTCGGGGCGTTTCTTCCGACTGAGCATCATGCACGAACTGAGACCATCAACTGGCTCATGTGGCAAATGGGCAGTGCGCCTTATTTAGGCGGCGGCTTTGGTCATTTTTACGCATATGCACCGTTCAAATTCGAATATGCCATTGACCGTTTTGCGATGGAGGTAAAACGGCAATTGGACGTCCTAGATCGCAATTTGGCGGAGCGCGAATATATGGCAGGCGATGCTTATACTATCGCCGATATGGCGATTTGGCCGTGGTATGGCGCGCTGGTCAAAGGCCTGATTTACAACGCTGGGAAGTTCCTTTCGGTGCATGAATATAAAAATGTCATCCGCTGGACCGACCAGATTGCCGAGCGACCTGCGGTTAAGCGCGGACGGATGGTCAACCGCGTGATGGGCGACCCCGCGAGCCAATTGCATGAACGGCATGGCGCAAGCGACTTCGACACCAAAACGCAAGACAAGGTCAAAATTACGACCTGATAGCTGTCTGTCCGTCGTCAGAACTAACTGACAATCATCGTATAAGGACACCTTTCACGTCTTCCGGAAATGATGTGTTAGATTGTTTTCGATGACTTCGCAGAATTCTTCGGGTGTTAACGGATTCTCCAGTTCAAACAATTGGTCGGGAATCCAGTTTTCCAGTGCCTGAACCATGGCGACTTCGCCTCTAAGGTCGTTGCTCGGACGTTTTCATATTCGGCTTATTGCCTTCGCCCAATGTATCTTCTTCATCGCCAACTATTACTTTCCCGCGTTTAATCCTGCCTTGCTTGAGCAGTATCTCGGTCTTTCCCTTGATCTGGTTTGTGTAGGAAGTGATCGCAAAAGTTCGCGAGTCTTTTACAGGTTTGCCGTTGATTGTCACATTGCCGATCACATGATCTGCATGACCGCCTTCCATGTCAGCGATGTCATATTCATAAGAGTTGACCTTAAACGTTTTCGTAGCAGCATATTCTTCATAGACTTCATCCCACATATATTGCTGGAAATGCTGTCGAAGGTCGCCGTCGAAATTTGTGAAATAGAAGCGCGCCACATCTTTGTAGATCTTGGAGACACCACCGCGACTGAAGGCTCGCAGCGAGTTTACAAACTCGTTAGCATTCTGATCGAGGAGGCGGTCGACGTTTTCTGCAGTAAATGATTGCCCTTGCATCGAGGGTGAACCGATGTCGCCCAAGAAGAAGCCGTAAATGACCTTTGGATCTTCCCAGTTGGGGTATACGATATTTTCCCGGATGTCGCGTAGGCTTAGCTTCGAACCGTTTACGGAAATCACTTTTGCATCTTGGAGAGGAACCTTGCCCTCGCCAATCAACAGATTGCTAGGTTGCATAACGGGATAGTTCTCGGCGATCAGCATCGTCACTGTCAAATTGTGCAGGTTGATCCAATAGACCAACTGCTCTTGTTTGGGCAATGCTGCTATCTCGATTGTGTTGGCGAGATCCTCTAGGTCGCGTTTATATTCCTGAAGTGTGAGGACATGTTCCGCTCGCAGTTTCGAAAAGGGAATCTTGTTCCCTTCCAAACGATAGGGCGATGTATGTTCCACGACGAAGCGACTGCCGGTCAGGGGCTCCGGTTTAGGCGCGACTTGGCGGGTGGAAACGCCCGTGAGGAATACAAGGTTGTTGAGAATTTCGTTCCAATAGTTGTAATCGATTTTCAGATCTTTTTTTGGCGCTGGCACGAATTTCGCGAATTCCGGCGAAACCACAATGCGCGCAGACCGCTCGCCTGGCGCTTGCAGCGCAAGGGACTGAGCAGGTATCATCAATGACAGCGCCGCGATGCTGGAATGTAAAAACGAATATCGCATGAATCGATCCTTAACCCGACATTTCCTCATTGGTTGTAAATTTCGCTAATTTGCAATGAGATTTTAGCGCGAGAGCTTTGAGCGTAAGCATTTTTGTGCTTTACCAAGCCAGACGCATGAAAGTATTATTGCCTTCAATCTTTTAGGAGCCCTAAACTATTCCGCTTGGCTGGCGCAGGCCTCACGCCCGAGTGCGATCTGCGCGTCGGCAATTCCCTGCTCTGCAGCCTTGGGGTAGCAATTAACCGTCATCGCAACGTCCTGCGCTACCGGATCTCCTGCATTGGCCATTCTTTTAGGGTCAGCGAAGTCTTTTCACTCATAAGCATTCTGCATTGTCGTTCTTTGTGCATGCAGGATATGGTGGTACCAGAAACAGTGCCAGCAAGCCTAAAAGCAATGGTTTTTTCATAACACCTCACAATACTGACTAGAATTCTATCATTTTTCTTTGAATGGGCAATTGTAATTGCTTCAGTTCGATCAACCGAGCAGAATAGGAGGCACCTCAGTGGGGTCACGTGAGGTAGGTTTTCGGAGGGAGTGGGGTGCATTTGGGCGCGAGGCAGTCCCCTGTACAAAGGTGTCTAGAAAGGTGGGTAAATCAACACTTTCCAGGCAAGTCTTTGATATATTTAAATGCGTGGCGGAGACGGAGGGATTCGAACCCTCGGTACCGGATTTACCAGTACGACGGTTTAGCAAACCGTTGGTTTCAGCCACTCACCCACGTCTCCAGTGCGCTTGGCATCGGCGGCCTATAGCGGCCCAAGCATTTGGCTGCAATGGTTATTGACACGGACGACGGATAAGAAGAAAATTAAGAGTGCAGGTTCAATTTGACGCGCAGTGTACTTGCTTTATCTCCTGTTCATCATGCGCTCATCCAGATAGTCCATGGCGCAGGAATTATAACTTTTGAGGTGGGTTCACATGTTTTTTGCGAAAATGGGATTAAAGAAACCGATGCATTATCTGGTGATGCTGCTGGCTGCGGGCGCGCTTATTGCTTCGCCCGCACAGGCGCAGATCAGTAATGTTGATCCGAATGACGCGATTGATGCAGATCTTGGCACCCCGCCTACTAGCCCAGATGCCAGCACGGGTAGTGCGCCAATGGCACAAGGCGAAACGGTCATGCAAGATGGCGTGCCAACTGAGGCAATGCCCGCAGATGGCTCTGGCGCCCAACCCAGCGATGAACCAGCGCCAGTAGCTGTGCCGACAGGCGACACATTTCAACAAGACGACCTTATTGGCGCTGCCGAAGGTGTGTTTGGAAAAGGCGCACAAGGGCTTGGTTTGTTCATTGAGGATATCCTCAAAAAACAGGGCCGCCCCAATGGATATATTGTTGGACGTGAAGGCGGCGGCGCTTTTTTAGTCGGCCTTCGTTATGGATCCGGCACGTTGAACCACCGCGTGGAAGGCCAAAAGCCGGTCTATTGGACTGGTCCCTCCATTGGTCCTGACGCAGGGGCAAATGCAGGAAACACCTTCATTTTGGTGTATAATCTGTACGACACAGAAGAACTCTACGAACGCTTCGCAGCGGCAGAAGGCGTTGCCTATTTGGGTGGCGGTTTCAACGCCAGCTACCTACGTCGTGGCGATGTTGTCTTGATCCCGATCCGGGTCGGTGCAGGACTTCGTCTGGGCGCAAATGTCGGCTACATGCGCTTTTCCAAAAAGCAGCGCTGGCTGCCCTTTTAAGCCGCGCGGATATCTTCCATCCGCTTGAGATAGCGGGCAAGCACGTCAATTTCCAAATTGACGTGCCGCCCAACATCGAGCGTGTCTAAGGTGGTCATCTGCGCCGTGTGCGGAATAATATTCAGCATGAAATGCGCTGTGCCATCAGCTTGGTCTGCAATGTCGTTCACGGTAAGCGACACGCCATCGACGGTGATCGAGCCCTTTGCCGCGATATAAGCCGCAAGCGAAGATGGCGCCGCAACCGTCACTTTCCAACTGTCCCCAATGGTTTCGCTGGCGACGATTTGTCCAACACCATCGACATGGCCGGTGACGATATGCCCGCCCAGTTCATCGCCTACTTTTAAGGCCCGTTCGAGGTTCAGTCGGGTACCAGGCTCCCACATGCCCGCTGCTGTGCGCGAAACCGTTTCTGCCGATGCATCAATCGCGAACCATCCATCGCCTTTATCAACCACGGTCAGGCATACACCCGAACAGGCAATCGAAGCCCCAATGGCAACGGTATCCATGTCATAGGCGCAGTATATGACGAGGCGCAGGTCACCGCGCTGTTCGGATGTCCGAATGCTGCCAACGTCCGTGATGATACCTGTAAACATAAATGCTGCACCCTTTTCCTAATTCGCTTTTTCGTAGACTTCGAGACGATCTTTGCCAAGGCTGCGGGAATCCATAAGCTGCCAGCTTCCGTGGGCATCGTTAAGTTGGGCAAGGCCGATGTCGTTCAAACATGCCTTGCCAGCGCCAATCAATATAGGCGCGCGATACAGCATGAGCCTGTCAACGAGCCCGTCGCGCAAGAAAGCTGCCGCTGTCGCCGCGCCGCCTTCAACTAGCAAACTGTTGCAGCCCAATTTTGCAATGTCTTGCGGCGTTCGAATAACCTCCCAACCCTGCGGGGCGTCCGCGCTGCCAAGCATGATCCTGCGGGGCTGGTATGCGCCCAGCCCAGCGAGCCGGACATTAAGCTGCGGCGCATCGGTGCGAACGGTGCCTGCCCCCACCAAAATTGCGTCCGTGCGCGCCCGTTCGACATGACTATGCGCGCGCGCAACGTCGCCGGTAATCCAACGGCTGCTGCCATCCGCCATCGCGATTTGGCCATCGAGCGAACTTGCGATCTTCAAGGTTACAAACGGGCGCCCGCGTTCTATCCGGCTCATAAAGCCAGCTAGGCTTTGCCGTGCTTGAGATGCCATGACGTCAACGATGACTGTTATGCCAGCGGCTTTAAGCGCCGCTATGCCTGCGCCGGCTGTACGAGGATCGGGGTCTTGCAATGCAATAACAACTCTCGCGGGCCCTGCTGCAGCTAATAAATGGGCGCAGGCCGGGCCGCGTTGTGACATATGGGCGCAAGGTTCAAGCGTGACGTAGATTGTGCTGCTCCGCGCTGCTTCTCCCGCTTGCGCAAGCGCCATGGCTTCTGCATGCGGGCGGCCACCGGGCTGGGTCCATCCGCGGCCAATAACGCGGTCTTCTTTCACGATGATACAACCGACGGAGGGATTTTGACCCGTTCGTCCAACGCCGCGTTCAGCCAGCGACAAAGCCGCCGCCATGAATTGAGGGTCGCTGGTGATAGCTATTTCCCTGCTCCTGCAGCAGTAGGAGTCGCAACAGCTTTTTTAGCTTCCTGCGCGCTTTGTGCTTCGCGTTCTATCTTCTCGACGTCCATCCCGACGGCCCGTCCAAAAGCTTTATATGCCTCCTTCTCGCGAGCGCGCATTTCGTCTTTCAGCTTCTGGCGCTCGGCTATCGCAGCCTTAGTCTCATCAAGTGAGCGCGTGGCGGGCCAGCTTTCAATGTAAATGATTTCACGCGGCGGTGGCGTCGCCTTCGCGATGGAATCGAGATAAAATGTATAGATGATGATTGCCGTTGGCAGGCAAGCCGCCAAAAACAACCAAGGGCTATGCCTGCCTGACGTGCGCAGAAACCCAACAAGGTCGCGGCCAGCATTGCGGAACGATACATCTTTGAAAAACGCCATGACACTCCAATAAGGCGCACGCTGCGGGATTTCCAGTGTCCACTTACAAGGCGGGCAGATTATCCGCCGCTGCGGAAGGCATTGGTGATCGGGTAACGCCGGTCGCGGCCAAAATTCCGTGTCCCAAGCTTTACACCCGGCGGGGCCTGCCGCCTTTTATACTCGGCAAGATATAGCAAACGTTCGATCCGCGTGACTGCGTCCCTGTCAAAGCCCAGCGCGACAACCTCATCCACGGAGCGCTCCTCCTCCACCAATGCATGGAGCATCTTATCGAGAATGGGATAATCGGGCAGCGAATCGCTATCTTTTTGGTCCGGTCGCAATTCCGCGCTTGGTGGCTTGGTGATGATGTTATCCGGAATCACTGGACCGTCACGCCCAAGCGCAAATCTTGGCTTGTGACTGTTCCGCCATTTTGAAATGGCAAAGACTGTCATCTTATAGGCATCCTTCAACGGATTATATCCGCCCGCCATGTCGCCATAGATCGTCGCATAACCAACGCTCATCTCGCTCTTGTTACCGGTCGTTAGCAGCATGTGGCCAAATTTGTTGGACAAAGCCATGAGGGTGAGCCCACGGATACGCGACTGAATATTTTCCTCGGTAATATCGGCGTTGCTGCCGGCGAAACTGCCCGAAAGCATGTCATCAAACGCCTCTACCGCTGGTGAAATGGGGATAGTGTCAATTTTACAGCCAATCATCGCGGCGCATTCAGCTGCGTCATGTAGGCTCGATTGGCTGGTGTAACGACTGGGCATCATGACGCACCAGACGCGATCAGGTCCAAGTGCGTCCGCGGCGATAGCGGCGCATAAAGCGCTGTCGATACCACCCGACATGCCAAGCACCACGCCCGGAAAGCGGTTGGTGTCGACATAATCGCGCAAGCCGACGACCATCGCACTATAAATGTCGGCGGGATGCTCCTCCCACAGCGCCTTGGCGCCATCGGCACATTCCCAGCCCCCTGCCCGGCGGTGCCAATGCGTCATGCGCAGATGTTCTTCCCAATCTGGCAAGCGATGCGCAACTACACCATCGGCATTGAGCACAAAGGAGCAGCCGTCAAAGACGAGCTCATCCTGTCCGCCCACCCTATTAAGGAACATTAACGGCAATCCGGTTTCGCGGACCCGCGCCGCAAAAACTTCTTCCAGCCGCCGATCATCCTTATCGATTTCATAAGGGCTGCCATTGGTCGAAATTAGCAGTTCCGCGCCGCGTTGCTGTAAGTGCAGGCTGACGGGCGCCAACCAGCCGTCTTCGCAAATGGGCACACCCAGACGCACACCCCGAAATTCGATAGGCTCTGGCAATGGACCCGCCGTAAAAATACGCTTTTCATCAAAAGTCCCGTAATTGGGCAGTTCATGCTTATATCGCACGGCGGCGATCCGCCCGCCGTCCAGCAAGGCAATGCCGTTATAAAGCGCACCATCATCCACAAAGATCGAGCCGACGAGCATTGCCGGTCCGCCATCAGCAGTCGCAGCCGCAAGCTTGGCCAATTCTTCGGCAGCACGTGCCGCAAATGCAGGCTTTAAAACCAGATCCTCGGCAGGGTATCCAATCAATTGCTGCTCCGGAAACACAATCAGATCAGCTGACTCGGCCTTCGCCCGCCATTCCAGCATTGCCACCGCATTACCGGTTAGGTCACCGACACGCTGATTAAGCTGCGCGATTGCAATGTTGAGCTGGTTTGTCATACCTCCACTCATATTGTCCACAAACTAGCGGAGCAAGCCGATTGTCAGGCCAGCCTCGCATCGCTAGAGCGGCACAACAGATTTCGGGGACACGCATATGAAATTGATGACGGGCAACAGCAACCTGCCACTGGCACAGGGTATTGCCGATTATATGAAATTGCCGCTGACCAATGCCAGCGTCCGACGTTTTGCAGACAATGAAATTTTCGTGGAAATTCACGAAAATGTCCGCGGCGAAGATATGTTTGTGATTCAATCCACCAGCCATCCCGCAAATGACAATTTGATGGAACTGCTGATCATGATCGACGCATTGCGCCGAGCGTCGGCGAAGCGCATCACCGCCGTTCTGCCCTATTTCGGCTATGCGCGTCAGGACCGGAAACCCGGCCCGCGCACGCCGATTTCGGCAAAGCTCGTTGCCAATCTCATTACCGAAGCTGGCGCTGACCGCGTGTTAACCGTTGATTTGCATGCTGGGCAGATTCAGGGCTTTTTTGATATTCCTACCGACAATCTCTATGGCGCGCCGGTCATGAGTGCGGACATATTGGAACGGCACGGCGACAAAAATATCACCGTTGTATCCCCCGATGTTGGCGGCGTTGTTCGCGCGCGCGCGCTCGCTAAGCGCCTCGACGACGCGCCGCTCGCCATCGTCGACAAACGACGCGAAAAGGCCGGTGTGTCCGAAGTTATGAACATCATCGGCGACGTAAAAGACCGTTTCTGCATCCTGATCGACGACATTGCTGATAGCGCTGGCACATTGTGCAATGCCGCCGACGCCTTGAAAGCGGCCGGCGCGTCCGACGTGGTTGCCTATATTACGCATGGCGTATTGTCTGGTGAGGCCGTCAACCGCGTGAACGCATCATCGCTGCGTAAGCTGGTCATCACCGATTCGATTCTTGCATCCGATGCAGCAAATGCGAGCACCAAAATCCGCCAGCTTCCGATTGCCCCCCTGCTGGGTGAGGCCATCAAGCGGATTGCCGACGAAAGCTCAGTTAGCTCCTTGTTCGATTGATGACGCCGGCCGATATCCTCCTAGCCAATCGCTTGGCGGACGCGGCCGGGCAAGCAATCCGGCCATTTTTTCGGTCGACATATTCGCATGAAACAAAGACTGATGCGTCACCCGTAACCGAAGCTGACCGCGCAGCCGAAAGCGCGATCCGCCGGATATTGGACGCCGAATGTCCGCGCGACGGCATCCTTGGTGAAGAATTTGGCGAGAAGGCAGGTGCATCTGGCCGCCGTTGGATTATCGACCCTATTGACGGCACGGTCAGCTTCATGGCCGGGCGCCCTATATTCGGCACGCTCATCGCTTTGTTGGAAGATGATTGGCCCGTGCTGGGCGTCATTGACCAATGCATCAACGGCGAACGCTGGGTTGGCGCGGCTGGCTATCCGACAACGCTGAATGGTGCGCCGGTGCAAACCCGTTCATGCAGGGCGCTTGCCGACGCGACTCTGGCAACATCTGGCCCGCAATATTTCAGCCAACATGATGGCGACCATTTCATGGCGCTTGCCGCGCAAACAGCGCATAAGAAAATGCTATTTGGTGGTGATTGTTATAATTACGCATTGCTGGCCAGCGGCCATATCGACATCGTCGTGGAAGCGGGCTTGAAACTCCATGATTTTGCGGCTTTGATTCCGGTGATAACGGGCGCAGGGGGCATGATGAGCGACTGGTCAGGAGACCCGCTGCATGGGGCTTCGGATGGACATATCATTGCGGTGGGTGATCCGGCGCGCCTTGACGATTTGCTTGAGGCGCTCGCCTGCAACCATTGATGGACATAAGTCCCGCGCCTTCAAACGGGCAATAGACTTGCATTCGTCTGCGAATCCCGCTAGTCGCGCGCCTTCCGAATAAGCAGGCTGGCCAATAGGGCTGCCATGTCGGCTTGATACGGACTCAACAAAGGAGACCAAAATGCCCAAGCTCAAGACCAAGAGCGGTGTGAAGAAACGCTTCAAAATCACCGCAACAGGCAAGATCAAACATGGCGTCGTTGGAAAGCGGCACCGTCTGAGCAGCCATAATGCCAAGTATATCCGCCAAAACCGTGGCACCAGCGTGATCTCTGATCCCGATGCCAAGACAATCAAGAAATGGGCGCCCTACGGTCTGTAAGACCCGCGTACTTTTTTAAGAAAAGGATATAGATTATGGCACGCGTCAAACGTGGTGTGACCACCAAAGCTAAACATAAAAGAATTTTAGAGCAGGCGAAGGGCTATTATGGCCGTCGCAAAAATACGATCCGCGTTGCACGTCAGGCCGTCGAAAAGGCCGGCCAATATGCATATCGTGACCGTAAGGTAAACAAGCGGAACTTCCGCGCATTGTGGATCCAGCGTATCAACGCCGCAGTCCGCGCTGAAGGTATGACCTATGGCGTGTTCATGCATGGCTTGAAGCTTGCCAACGTCGAATTGGACCGTAAGGTTCTTGCAGACCTCGCGATGAACGAAAGCGCGATGTTTAGCACGATCATTGCGCAGTCGAAGGCGGCGCTCGCGAAAGCAGCCTAAGCTTCTAAAGCTTCGATATTGCGCAAAAGGGCGTGGGCGGCACTTGCCGTTCGCGCCCTTTTGCTTATTCAGTTCTGGCAGTGAATTTTAGGAAAGTGCGGGCGTTAGATTCCCGCCTTCGCAGGAATGACGAAAATGAGTGATATTGAAACCCTCCAAACCGAGCTGATAGCGGCTATTGATTCAGCGGACACGCTGGAGGCACTTGAGGTTGTCCGCGTTTCTGCGCTTGGTAAACAGGGAAGCGTTTCGGCTTTGCTGAAGACGATGGGTGGGATGTCACCCGAAGAGCGGCAATCCCAAGGGCCGATCATCAATGGCTTGCGTGAACGCATCACTTCGGCACTTGCCACGAAGAAAGTGGAACTGGAAACCGCTGAGCTAAATCGCCGCCTCGCCACCGAGCGTATCGACATGACTCTGCCCGCGCCAGACGCCCCGCGCGGCACCATCCACCCTGTCAGCCAAGTCATGGACGAGTTGGCGGAGATTTTCGCCGATATGGGCTTTGCCGTGGCCGAGGGGCCGGAAATTGAGGACGACTGGCACAATTTCACCGCGCTCAACATCCCCGAAACGCATCCGGCCCGTGCGATGCACGATACATTTTATTTCCCTGACGACATGGCCCGAGATGGCCAAAAAATGGTACTGCGTACGCACACATCACCTGTACAAATTCGCACCATGACGTCACAGGAACCCCCCATCCGTATCATCGCGCCGGGCCGTGTATATCGCAGCGACAGCGATGCGACCCACACGCCGATGTTTCACCAGATTGAGGGCCTTGTGATCGACAAGGGCATTCATCTGGGGCATTTGAAATGGACGCTGGAAACATTTTTGAAGGCTTTTTTCGAACGCGAAGATGTGGTCCTACGTCTACGCCCAAGCTATTTCCCCTTCACCGAACCGTCGGTAGAGGTTGATGTCGGCTATTCCGTCATTAACGGCAAGCGCGTTATCGGTGGGTCCGAAGGCTGGATGGAAGTGCTGGGATCCGGAATGGTCCACCGTAAGGTTATTGAGGCCTGCGGCCTTGATCCCGATGTATGGCAAGGCTTTGCCTTTGGTACCGGCGTCGACCGTCTCGCGATGTTAAAATATGGTATGGATGATTTGCGCGCCTTCTTCGACGGCGACAATCGCTGGTTACAACATTATGGATTCAATGCGCTCGATGTACCGACGCTGAGCGGAGGAGTAGGCGCATGAAATTCTCCTTATCTTGGTTAAAAGAGCATCTCGACACCGACGCAGATATGCAAGCCGTCGCGGACTGCCTGAACCGCATTGGTTTGGAAGTCGAAGGCATTGAAAACCCTGCCGAGGCATTATCCGCCTTCCGCATCGCAAAAGTTATTAGCGCTGCCCCACATCCGCAGGCCGACAAGTTGCAAGTCCTGTCGGTTGATGCAGGCGGAGAGCCGCTTCAGGTCGTCTGCGGCGCGCCCAACGCCCGTGCAGGCATGCTTGGCGTCTTTGGTCCAGCAGGCGCAGTCGTGCCCGCCAATGGTATGGTGCTGAAGGTCGCGGCCATACGCGGCGTCGAATCGAATGGCATGATGTGTTCCGTCGCAGAGCTTGAGCTTGGCGATGACCATGATGGTATTATTGAGCTTCCAGACCATGCCCCCATCGGGCAAGTTTATGCCGATTGGGCGGGCCTTGATGACCCAGTCATCGATGTCAGCATTACGCCCAATCGTCAGGATTGCATGGGTGTGCGAGGCATTGCGCGCGATTTAGCGGCAGCGGGCTTGGGCGCGCTAAAGCCGCTGGACGACGTGTATAAAATTGATCTCTCCAAGGCTTTGGAGGGCAGCGACCCTGCTCCGAATGTACGCACAGATGACAAAGCCGGATGCCCCGCATTTTATGCGCAATCCGTCTCCGGCGTACGCAATGGCGAAGCGCCGGAATGGATGCGCGCCAAGTTGAAAGCGATTGGACAAAAGCCGATTTCGGCATTGGTCGACATTACCAATTTCCTGTCGATTGACCTTGGCCGCCCCTTGCACGTCTATGACCGCGCAAAATTGAACGGCGCACTTGTCGCCCGCAAGGCAAAAGACGGCGAGGAGATGGTCGCGCTTAACGGCAAAACCTATGCTTTGGATTCCAGCATGACGGTCATCGCCGACGACGCGATGGTGCATGACATTGGTGGTATCATGGGCGGTGAGCATAGCGGTGTTTCGGAAGACACGACTGATGTTCTTATCGAATGCGCCTTTTTCGACCCCGAACATATCGCCCGCACTGGCCAGAAGCTTGGCCTGACCAGCGATGCCCGTCAGCGTTTTGAGCGCGGTGTTGATCCTGAATTTCTCGACGATGGGTTGGCAATTGCGACCAAGCTCGTTCTTGACCTTACGGGCGGAAAGGCAAGCGCCATCACCCGCGTTGGCCAGGCGCCTGTTGCGCCGCGCATATTTGCTTACGACACCGACTATTGCCACCGCCTTGGCGGGGTGGATGTGCCGCCAGAGGAACAACGCAATATACTCGAGCGGCTTGGCTTTTCAGTGACTGCCGATTGGCACATTACGGTTCCGTCATGGCGGCGTGATGTTGATGGCCCGGCTGATATTGTGGAAGAAGTCGTCCGCATCATTGGTCTAGACAATGTGATGTCAGTGCCATTACCGCGCGCCGATGGGGTGGCCCAGCCAACAGCGACACCCGCGCAATCCTTGGAACGCAAAGTCCGGCGCGCTGCGGCGGCTCGCGGGCTCAATGAAGCGATTAACTGGTCCTTCCTACCGCAAAAGGCCGCAGACGCCTTTGGTGGCGGCGCATGGGCTCTGGCCAACCCGATATCCGAAGACATGAAGGTCATGCGGCCTTCTTTGTTGCCAGGGCTGCTTTCTGCCGCACAACGCAACATGGACCGCGGCGCATCATCGGTTCGGCTGTTCGAAATTGGGCGGCGCTATTTCGTTGGCGCTGACGGCGCGAGCGACGAACGCGCGACCGCAGGCATTGTGCTGGCGGGTGAGCGTACCGCACGAAATTGGGCAACGGGTAAGGCAGAGCGCTTTAACGCGTTTGATGCAAAGGCGGAGGCGATTGCCTTGCTCAAGGCGGCGGGTGTTGCCACCGACAGCCTGTTGGTGATGGATGATGCCGGCGCGCATTATCATCCTGGGCAGTCAGCCACCTTGCGCATGGGCCCCAAAAACATATTGGCGGCTTTTGGCACGTTGCACCCGGCGACTGCAAAAGCATTCGACCTTGATGGCACGGTCGTTGCGGCGGAAATCTTTTTGGATGCCATACCGTTGAAAAAGGCGAGCGGCTTCATGCGGCCCGCGTTCACACCGCCTGCCTTGCAAGCCGTGACACGCGATTTTGCTTTTCTCGTCGCAGAAGGCATGCCGGCCAATGATCTGCTTCGCGCCATAAAGGGCACGGACAAGGATAACATCGTCGCGGTGCGTCTGTTCGACCGCTTCGCCGGACAAGGCGTTCCTGAAGGACAAGTGAGCTTGGCAGTTGAAGTTACGCTACAACCCACCGACAAAAGCTATAGCGATGACGAACTGAAAGCCATTTCGGACAAGGTCATTGCCGCAGCCACAAAATTGGCCGCTATATTGCGGGGATAAAAAAGGCTGGGTGATTGCTGCTGACCTACTGACAAACGGGTTGAAGCGGCAATCAATCATCCCTAAGCCGCGCAGCATGACGCTGAACCGCCGGACCTTTGCTATTATTTCTCACCCTGATGCGGGCAAGACCACGCTGACGGAGAAATTGCTGCTTCAAGGTGGCGCTATTCACTTGGCCGGTGAAGTCAAGGCGCGCGGGCAAGCCCGGCGCGCACGCTCGGACTGGATGAAGATTGAACAGCAGCGCGGCATTTCGGTGACCTCATCGGTGATGACATTCCAGAAAGATGGCATTGTCTTCAACCTACTCGACACGCCTGGGCACGAAGATTTTTCCGAAGATACCTACCGCACGCTAACCGCCGTCGATTCTGCCATCATGGTCATCGATGCCGCCAAAGGCATTGAGCCGCAGACGCGCAAATTGTTCGAAGTTTGCCGACTGCGCAGTGTGCCGATCATTACCTTCGTCAACAAGGTCGACCGCGAAGGCCGTGCCGCATTTGAAACGATTGACGAGGTCGCCGATGCGCTCGCCCTCGATGTCTGTCCGATGAATTGGCCCGTTGGCATGGGTGGTGAATTTGAAGGTCTGTATGATTTCAACAGCGGTCGCCTGAGCCAACCATCCGGCGACAGCAAGGCATTTGAAGGCAAGACCAGTGATCATGAAGGTTTAGACGCGGCAACGCTGGAACAGGTGCTAACACCGGCGGGCGTAAACCGGCTGCGTGAGGAAGCGGAACTTGCGCAAGCAGGATATTCGGAATTTGACCTGACCGCATTCCAAAATGGCGACCTGACTCCGGTGTATTTCGGTTCCGCGTTGAAGGAATTTGGCGTGGTCGAGCTGATCAACGCCATCGCCGCTTTCGCCCCGCCGCCCCGGCCGCAGCCAAGTTCAAATGGTGATATCGATCCGTCGGAAAAGGAAGTCACAGGCTTTATTTTCAAGGTGCAGGCCAATATGGACCCGCAACATCGCGACCGTATTGCGTTCATGCGTTTGTGTTCGGGTACATTCAAACGCGGCATGAAGCTGACGCCATCGGGACTTGGCAAGCCGGTTGCCATTCATTCGCCCATCCTGTTTTTTGCCCAAGATCGCGAAATTGCCGATAGTGCCGAACCCGGCGACATCATCGGCATTCCCAACCATGGCACCTTGCGCGTTGGCGATACCTTGTCGGAACGCAATGATGTCCGCTTTACCGGCCTACCGAATTTTGCACCGGAAATACTGCGCCGCGTTGTTTTGCGCGATCCCACCAAGACCAAGCAATTGCGCAAGGCGCTCGATGACTTAAGCGAAGAGGGCGTGATTCAGGTTTTCTATCCTGAAATCGGTTCCAACTGGGTCATTGGCGTTGTCGGGCAATTACAATTGGACGTTCTGATTTCGCGGCTTGAGGCGGAGTATAAGGTCGATGCGTTTTTGGAAGCCGCGCCTTACGACACCGCGCGCTGGTTGATTGGTTCGGAAAGCGCATTGGCGCAGTTTGTATCGTTCAATGGCGGCAATATGGCCAAAGACCGCGATGGCCACCCTGTATTTATGGCGCGCTCATCATGGGATGTAGGGTATCAGCAGGAAAAGCATCCGGACCTAAAATTCAGCGCGACCAAAGAACGCTAACGACAGGCAGCCCCATAATTTGCGCTTTCTGCCATTTTCTCGCCATGACTGGCGCTTATCTGAGGTGGTATGACAATAGCTGGCCCCATTGATTCGCCTACGCGTAACAGCAATTTGACCGCGCAAGCACCAACAACCGATTTCCAAAAGGATACCGATGTTGCGATGCGCGCAGCGGCGCTCAAGCGCGTGCCAGATGATAAGGCTATGCTGCGCGCAGTGGCTGAATTGACCCGCGACTTGGCCACGCCCAACCCTCGCATTTTCTGGTCCGACTTTCTGGCTTCGTCCTGTGTGGGCTATGCTGGCCTTGCCGTTGCAATCCTCTCCGGAAACCTTTGGCTGCAATGCGTGGCGGGGCTGATATCAGTACTTGCGCTATATCGTGCGGGCGGTTTCATCCATGAAGTCAGCCATGTAAAACATTCCGCCCTGCCGGGTTTCCGCTTTGGATTTAACGCGGTGATCGGTGTGCCTCTGCTCGTGCCATCGTACATGTATGAAGGCATTCACAATCTTCACCATGCGCGCACGCGATATGGCACGGATCAGGATCCTGAATATCTGCCGCTTGCGTTGATGAAACCTTGGACCTTACCTTTGTTCATATTCGCCTCGCTGCTCGCGCCCTTTGCCTTACTATTCCGCAACGCTGTGCTTGCGCCGCTGTCGCTGTTAATTCCCGCGCTTCGTAAAATTGTGGTGGAACGATATTCGGGCCTGGCAATCAATCCCGCCTTCCGCCGTCGCCCGGCCGAAGGCGAAGCGCATCGCAACTGGATCATACAAGAAACCGCCGCGAGCATTTGGTCCATTGTCCTGCTTGGCGGGGTGTTCAGTGGCTTTATGCCGCTAAACGCTTTCGTGATTTTCCTCGCCATCGTCTCTAGCGTTGCCGCGCTGAACCAAGTCCGCACGCTGGTTGCGCATTTGTGGGAAAATGATGGCGAGCCCTTGAGCGTAACTGCGCAATTCCTTGATAGCGTCAATGTGCCGCCGCCGGGCATGCTGGCATCGATCTGGGCGCCCGTAGGGCTACGCTACCACGCGCTGCACCATTTGCTCCCCAGCGTGCCTTATCATGCACTGGGTGAAGCCCACCGCCGCCTAACGGCACAATTGGCCCCCGACTCCGCTTACCACCGCGCAAATTATGACGGTTTGGCCGGATTGGTGGCACGCCTGACACGCAGCACCTTCGCGCGCGGCGCGTAAACGGCACCATTCATCGCGGACCCAAAAGGGCCGCGATGGCTATCATCGTGTTTAAGAAAACTGGAGCGGGCGAAGGGATTCGAACCCTCGACCCCAACCTTGGCAAGATTCGGCTCTATGAAATTTTGTCTTTATTTCAGATTGTTGTTTGGCTCTTGGGAAATCCGAACACGATCCGAACATTCTCCACGCAATTTGCCCAGAACGGCTTTTGTGCAATGTTTTGGCGGAAGCCGCCACATTGAACGATCCCGCCACTTGTGATTCCGGTGTTCAGGTTTCCAGAGGCGTGCGGAAGGTAACAGTGCCCCGAGAGCAATAAGACATCCGCTTATTTATTTGCGGAGTTTCGGCTAAGCAAAATGCCATGAGATACAGCGAGACGGCACCACGAGTATTACTCGCGATGCCATCCTACCGGTACCTTTGTCCCACGCACTTAGCCAAAGTGCGAGAATGGAATTCAACTACCAACTTTTGTTAGAGCGTATGGTCGGTCTGATTAAAATTTGTAGCCCACTTCGACACCCATCAGGCGACGTGCGCCTGGCGAGATAAATGAACCGCCAAATTCAATCGCTGGAATGGCTTCGTTGATATATTTGCGGTCGAGCAAATTGTCAGCGAATGCAGTGACATTCCAGTTGTCACCTTCGAGACCAAAGCGCAGGTTCAAGACACCGAACGGATCACGCTTGGCTACGCTGTAATTGGCGTTTCCAACTGCCCCGGGAAGTGCGAGCGCAGAAATTGGCAGCAGCTGGCTGAAAATCGTCGACCGTGTTTGATCCTGAACGGTGTGGAACCACGTCGCACCGGTAATCCGGTAATCGGCGCGCAGAACCACATCCATGCTGTCATTCAGCGGTGTATCGATCTGGCTACCGAGGTTGATTGTGTAGTCTGCGGTATATGGCGATTTGTTGCCCACGGTGTAAGGCCGTGACGCATTTTCCTTAATTTCGCTGTCCGTCAGGTTCACCGAACCAAACACCTTCCAACCATCCATAATTTTGGCAGTTGTGTTCAGCTCGACACCCTTAACATCGACCTGATCGATGTTGGAAACAACGCGGAGTAGACCAAAGGAGCCCACGAAGAATTCAAAGAACTGCATGTCTGTGATGCGGGTGTAATAACCAGCAAGATCAAACGTCACGCGGTTGTCGAACAACGATCCCTTGATGCCCGCTTCAAATGAGCTCGACCGTTCTTTGCGGAACAGGTCATTGATCGTCACGCCTGCACCGATTGCAGGAATGTTGAAGTTTGCGTTCACCAGTGCAGACGAACCGGTGTTGTTGAAGCCGCCCGATTTAAATCCGATGCCCCAGTTGGCGTAGATGTTTGTCGAGCTATTCGGCGTGTAGCTAAGTGTGACCTTAGGCTGGACTTGCTTAAAGCTTGCCGATTTATCGGCAATTCCGCCTGTTGCGGGAAGGCCGGGATTGATCTTCGCACCGGTAATCGGGTCGAACACATTTGGCACGAGGTTGGACGTTGTGCGATCTTCAACGTCATAGCGCAATGCAACGCCAGCTTTGAATTGATCGGACATTTTATAGTCGAGCGAACCAAATGCCGCATAAACATCGGTCTTGAACGTGTCATTGAACAACTGCGAAGTCGGGTTGCTGCTACCCGGGGCATTGTACAGCGCACGGCTGACACCCTGACCCAGATCCGCGCCGAGGCTGACGCCTACTGTGCGGTCGATGTGCAGTCCATAGACACCCAATTGCCAGTTCAGCGCGCTATCCGTGTTCGAGGCCAACCGGATTTCGCCGCTGATGTCCTTTTGGTTGCGAATTTGCAGCTGCGTACCGTCGCACGTTGTCGGGCTGTACGCACCGAAGGTTGAGCCAGTCGCTGGTGCAAAGATAAATGGCACTGGAATTTGTCCAACAAAGCCCGGTGCGTTGATCGGGAAGCCAGTCAAAGAGGCAGTCGTTGCAAAGCACTTGTTCTGGACTGCAAGGTTTGTTGCGTTCG
>NZ_JBIICD010000012.1:0-71362 GCF_044239045.1 Sphingorhabdus sp. | reverse complement strand
CGCGCGTATCTTGATCAGCAATTATCGAACTTGCAATCGGTGGTCACAAAACTCGCCAACCGCCTGCAACGCCGCTTGATGGCGCAACAAAACCGCAGTTGGGATTTCGACCAAGAAGAAGGCATGATCGACGCCGCGCGGCTCGCGCGCATCGTGGTGTCGCCGGGCAGTTCCTTGTCCTACAAAGTCGAACGCGAAACCGATTTCCGCGATACTGTGGTCACCTTGCTCATCGACAATTCAGGGTCGATGCGCGGACGACCCATCAGCATCGCCGCCATCAGCGCCGACATATTGGCGCGCACGTTGGAACGCTGCGGCGTCAAAACCGAAATATTGGGCTTCACCACCCGTGCGTGGAAGGGCGGGCAAGCACGTGAAGACTGGCTCGCCGCCGGACGCCAACCCATGCCCGGTCGCCTGAACGATCTGCGCCACATCTTGTATAAAAAAGCCGATGAGCCTTGGCGGCACGCCAAGCGCAATCTGGGCCTGATGATGCGCGAAGGGCTATTGAAAGAAAATATCGATGGCGAGGCTTTGCTTTGGGCACATAACCGTCTGATCGCCCGCGCCGAAGACCGCCGCATCCTCATGGTCATTTCGGACGGCGCGCCCGTTGATGACAGCACCTTGTCGGTCAACCATGGCGGTTATCTGGAGCAACATTTGCGCAAGGTCATCGAAATGATTGAAACCCGCAGTCCCGTCCAACTGGTCGCCATCGGCATCGGCCATGACGTGACGCGTTACTATAAACGCGCAGTGACGATCATGGACGTTGAACAGCTTGGCGGGACGATGATTGAACAATTGGCTGGATTGTTTGACGAGGAATAAGCTTGCCTTTCCAACGCCGCAGAATATGAATTAATCAAACGATTAAACCTGTGGGAAAATAGAGATGAACGTTACCGAAGCCGTCGCCTTACGGCGCTCTGTCCGGCAATTTTTGGATACACCCGTCGATCAAGCGATCCTCGAACGCGTCCTCACCAAGGCGCAGCGTGCGCCCTCGGGCGGCAATACGCAGCCTTGGAATGCGGTCATCTTGACGGGCGCACCGCTGGCGGATTTGACCGCCAAGATTAAGGCGAAGGCTGCCACGGCGCCCATGGGCGATGGGCATGAATATGACATCTATCCCAAAGACTTAGAAGGTCGTTACGAAGAACAACGGCGCGGTGTGGGCAAGGCGATGTTCGATGCGCTTGGCCTCGCCCGCGAAGACGGCGCTGGCCGCGTTGCGCAGATGATGAAAAACTGGGACAGCTTCGGCGCGCCGGTGCAGTTGTTCACTTACACCCGCAAATATATGGGCCCGCCACAATGGTCGGACATGGGCATGTGGCTGCAAACCGTGATGCTGTTGCTGCGCGAAGAGGGCCTCGACAGTTGCGCGCAGGAAATCTGGGCCATGTACGGCACGACGATGCGCGCATTGCTGAACATTGATGATGACCATATCTTCTTCTGCGGCATGGCCATTGGCTATCGCGATGCAGAGGCCGCGGTGAACAACTTCACCGTGCCACGCGTGGAGATTGATCAAGCGATCCGCTGGGACGGGTTTTAAAAAAACCCCAATCCCGTCGCCCCAGCGCACCACCGAGCATTGATGTGACGGTGACTTGACCTCCGCCGCCATTTCCACCATCGCCAAACCATGTCCGAGCTTAAACTCTTCAACAGCCTAACCCGGCAACTGGAAACCTTCACACCCGTTCATGAAGGCGAAGCGCGCGTCTATACCTGCGGACCGACGGTGTATAATTACCCACATATCGGCAATATGCGCGCTTATGTTTTTGCCGACACGTTGGGCCGCGTGCTGTCCTACAAGGGCTATAAGCTGACCCATGTCATCAACATCACCGATGTCGGGCATCTGACCGACGATGCGGATGCAGGCGAAGACAAGATGGAGAAAATGGCGGCGGAGAAAGCGCAGTCCATTTGGGACATCGCGCGCCATTATACCCAAGCTTATTGGGCCGATATCAAGGCGCTGAACATTCGTCAGCCCGCGCATTGGTCCATCGCCACCGATTATGTGCCGCAGATGATCGATTATGCCAAAAGCATAGCCGACAAGCATTGTTATGAACTCGAAAGCGGCCTGTATTTCGATACTTCGACCGTCGCCCATTATGGCGCACTGGCGCGTGCCAAGACCGAAGAGGGCAAAGGCCGTATCGAAGAGGTGGACGGCAAACGCAACACCGCGGACTTTGCGATTTGGCGTAAGACGCCAGCGGGCGAAACACGGCAGATGGAGTGGGATAGCCCATGGGGCAAAGGCGCGCCGGGCTGGCATCTGGAATGCTCGGTCATGTCAGAGGCGCTGCTTGGCCTGCCGTTTGACATCCACACCGGCGGCATCGACCACCGCGAGATCCACCACCCCAATGAAATCGCGCAGAACCAAGCGCGCTGCGGCAGTGACCATAGCGGCGCGCGATTTTGGATGCACAATAACTTCCTGATCGAACGCAGCGGCAAGATGAGCAAATCATCGGGCGAATTCCTGCGCGTGCAGTTGTTGATCGACAAAGGCTTCCACCCCCTCGCCTACCGCCTGATGTGCTTGCAGGCGCATTACCGCAGCGAGTTGGAGTTTTCATGGGAAGGTTTGCAGGCGGCGTTTGTGCGGTTGAAGCGGATGGTGATGGGAGTGACCAACCTCAAGGCCCGTCATGCTGATACCCAAACCGGTGAGGCTGATACATGGACCCTGAAACAAGTTCAGGGTGACGGTTCGGGTGTTCAGGGTGACGTTGCTCCGGCAATTTCGGCTACGCTTAAAGACTTTGCGGCGTCAATAGCGGACGATCTCAACACCGCCATCGCTATCACTGCACTGGAAACCATCATCGGCATCAAAAAGGTCGATGTCGCACAACAACTTGCGGCTATCGCCGACATGGACAAGGTCCTCGGCCTTAACCTGATGGCCCTCACCCGTCAGGACCTACGCGTCCGGCCCAAGGCTGCCACTATCACCGAAGAAGACATCGAAACCGCCCTCACCGCCCGCAAAGAGGCCCGCGCAGCAAAGGACTTTGCCAAGTCCGACGCGATCCGTGACGACCTTATCGCCAAGGGCGTTGAAGTGATGGACGGCGACCCGTTGGGTTGGGATTGGAAGCTCGACATATGATGCTGAAAATTGCCTGGCTCGTCCTTGCTGCTATCCACGCCCTGCCCGCGCTGGCGCTGTTCCGTCCGGCAATGATCGGGCAGCTTTATCGCGTGGCTAACGACAACCCCTTATTCCTGTTGCTGCATCATCGCGCTGCACTGTTCCTCGTTATCTTTCTGCTCGCTGTCTGGGCTGCGTTTGACCCTGCGAGCCGCCGTATGGCCAGCATTGGCGTCGGCGTCAGCATGATCTCCTTCTTGATCCTCTATTGGTCTGCGGGCTCTCCGCCTGCACTAAAAACCATTGCAATGACCGATCTTGTCGGCATCCCGTTTCTCATCTTTGTCACTTGGAAGGCTTTTGCCGCATGACCAAAACGAAACTCGTAATGTCGGGCCTTGTGCGTCCGTTGATTGAACCGCGCTTGCCCGACTGGATTGAGCCGCATTTCTTCATGTCCAAGGAGGAGGCACTGACGCTCGCGCCACAGGCGGAGATCGGCTGGTTCGACATGTATGACAAAGGCGACATGGCTGCAGTTATTGGCGCCGCCACCCATATGAAATGGCTGAACAGCATTTATGCTGGCGTCGACGGCATGCCGCTAAAGCAGTTGCAGGCGCAAGGCTGCGTTGTCACCAATGGCGCGGGCATCAACGCCATCACCATCGCGGAATATGTCGTCATGGGCATCCTGACCGTTGCCAAAAACTATCGCGAAGTCGTGCGTGCGCAAGAGCGCCGCGAATGGTTGCTCGATTCGCCGGGTAAGGTCGAACTGTTCGGGTCCAAGGCATTGCTGCTTGGCTATGGTGCCATCGGCAAGTTGATAGAAGAACGCCTCAAGCCCTTTGGCGTGGACGTCACCGTGGTGCGCCGCACGGCGGGGCCTAACACGCTGACGCCCGACCAATGGCGCGCGCAGTTGGGCGAATATGACTGGGTCATCCTCGCCGTCCCCGCTACGCCGGAAACCGACAATATGATTGGCGCAGATGAACTTGCCGCGATGAAATCCAGCGCGACGTTGATAAATATCGCGCGCGGATCAGTGGTCGATCAGGATGCGTTGGTCACCGCATTGCAAGCCAAGCAAATCGCCAACGCGTTTCTGGACGTGACCACGCCGGAGCCGTTGCCCGCGGACCATGTCTTGTGGACGCTGGATAACGCCCATGTCACGATGCATTTGTCGGGCCGTGCGCAGGACAAGATGTTCGTCCGCTCCGCCACGCGCTTCTTTGAAAATCTCGAACGCTATCGCAAGGGCGAAGCGCTTACCCCATTGGTGAACCTCGATCTGGGATATTGAACATGCCAAACGCCGCCGAAATCTGGCATAAAGTTGCCTTATCACGCGATGTCGACACCATCGCCGCGATCTTGCACGATGATTGTATTTTCGAAAGCCCCGTTGTCCATACCCCGCAACTTGGCAAGGCAATCACCGCCAAATATCTCGCGGCGGCGGGGCATACGCTGGGCAATGCCGAATTCAAATATGTCGGCGAATGGCATCGTGAAAACAGCGCCATCCTTGAGTTTGAAACGATCATCGACGGCATCGCCATCAACGGCATCGACATGATCACATGCGATAATGACGGCCTCATCACCCATTTCAAAGTCATGGTGCGCCCGCTAAAGGGCATGAACATGCTGCACCAGAAAATGGGCGAGATGCTTCAGCAAATGCGTGGCTGATTAGCTAAGATACTACTTTATATGGCGAAAATGTAAATCCATATCGTCATCCCGAACTTGTTTCGGGATAACGCACAAAACTAGCCTGTTATCCTGAAACAAGTTCAGGATGACGAAATTTCAAACGATGACGATGTCTAACGCTGTGCCTGCGCCCGCTCCTCATTGTCATCGCACAACAAAAAAGGCCGGAAGGTTTCCCCTCCGGCCCGTTTTGTTTCAGCGTGCGCTGAGGGTTTGGACTTAGAAGTCCATACCACCCATGCCGCCCATTCCGCCCATGCCGCCTGGCATGCCGCCGGCGCCCGCAGGCTTGTCTTCTGGCGCATCGGAGATAGCTGCTTCGGTGGTGATCAACAGACCAGCAACCGATGCCGCATCTTGCAACGCAGTACGCACAACCTTGGTTGGGTCGATAACGCCCGCAACCACGAGGTTTTCATACACATCGGTTGATGCGTTGAAGCCCATGGTCTCGTCATTTTCGCGCAACAGGTTACCCGAAACAACCGCGCCGTCAAATCCGGCGTTGGCTGCGATTTGACGCAATGGAGCGACAATCGCCTTACGGATGATGTCGACACCGCGTGTCTGATCGTCATTGGCGCCCTTGAGGCCTTCGAGAGCCTTGGTAGCGTAAAGAAGTGCTGTACCGCCACCGGGGACGATGCCTTCTTCAACGGCTGCGCGGGTTGCGTGCAGCGCGTCGTCAACGCGGTCCTTGCGCTCTTTCACTTCAACTTCGGTCGAACCACCGACCTTGATCACGGCAACACCGCCGGCGAGTTTCGCCAAACGCTCTTGCAGCTTTTCCTTGTCGTAATCCGACGTGGTGTTTTCGATTTGCGCACGGATCGCTTCTACGCGGCCCTTGATCGCATCGGTTTCGCCAGCACCGTCGACGATGATGGTGTTGTCTTTGTCGATGGTGACGCGCTTGGCTTGGCCAAGCATGCCCAAGGTGACGGTTTCAAGCTTGATGCCCAGATCTTCGCTGATCATTTCACCCTTGGTGAGGATCGCAATATCTTCCAACATCGCCTTGCGACGATCGCCAAAGCCAGGTGCCTTCACCGCAGCAATCTTCAAGCCGCCACGCAGCTTGTTGACGACCAAAGTTGCAAGCGCTTCGCCTTCAACGTCTTCAGCGATGATCAGCAATGGACGGCCCGACTGCACCACAGCTTCGAGGATTGGCAACATGGCTTGCAAGTTGCCCAGCTTCTTTTCATGGATCAGGATATATGGGTTGTCCAACTCGACCGACATCTTCTCGGTGTTGGTGATGAAATATGGTGACAGATAGCCACGGTCGAACTGCATACCTTCGACAACTTCAAGCTCGCTTTCGCGGCCCTTAGCTTCTTCGACGGTGATGACGCCTTCCTTGCCAACCTTCTCCATGGCGTCTGCAATCATCTTACCGATTTCAGCTTCACCATTGGCAGAGATTGTGCCGACCTGGGCGATTTCCGAAGAACCCGCAACGGGCTTCGAACGCTTAACAAGATCAGCAACAACCGTGTTTACGGCTGTGTCGATGCCGCGCTTCAGGTCCATTGGGTTCATGCCCGCTGCAACCGACTTCATGCCTTCGCGAACGATCGCTTGTGCAAGAACGGTGGCAGTGGTCGTGCCGTCACCAGCAGCGTCATTAGCCTTGCTGGCCACTTCGCGCAGCATTTGCGCGCCCATATTTTCGAACTTGTCCTTCAGTTCGATTTCCTTGGCGACGGTAACGCCGTCCTTGGTGATGCGTGGTGCACCGAAGCTTTTGTCGATGACAACATTGCGTCCCTTTGGACCCAAAGTCACCTTCACCGCATCGGCAAGAATGTCTACGCCGCGCAGAATGCGTTCACGCGCATCGCGGCCGAATTTCACGTCTTTAGCAGCCATGATATTTTTCCTTATTTAAATCTGAAATCTGTCGTCATCCTGAACTTGTTTCAGAATGACATGCGGCGGTGCGTTATCCTGAAACAAGTCCAGGATGACGAACCGGGTGGCTTAGGAAACGATTCCCAAGATATCCGATTCCTTCATGATCAACAGGTCTTCACCGTCGATCTTGACTTCGGTGCCCGACCATTTGCCGAACAGGATCTTGTCGCCAGCCTTGACGTCGAGCGCAGTTACCGTGCCGTCATCGGCGCGTGTGCCTGAACCCACGGAGACGACTTCGCCTTCTTGTGGCTTTTCCTGAGCTGTATCAGGGATGATGATCCCGCCAGCGGTTTTTGCTTCGGCCTCGACCCGACGGACGAGAACGCGATCATGCAATGGACGAAATGCCATGTTGAACTATCCTTTTTTCTGTTTCGCCATCCCGCCACTCCTGCATGAAGCAGAGGACGGCAATGAATATACATTAGCACTCATACAGGACGAGTGCTAACGGAGCCCAAATAGGGTCTTTTTGTGACAGGTCAAGGACTCGGGGGATAGATTTTTTCAGAAAAATTAGGCGCGCGCAGGCAATCCCGCCGCCCGCAACGCCGCATGGGCATCGGCGATGCTATATTGCCCGAAATGGAATATAGATGCCGCCAAAACAGCGCTAGCATGGCCTTCGCGGACGCCAGCGACCAGATGGTCGAGATTACCAACCCCGCCGCTCGCGACAACCGGAATATTGACCGCATCGGCAATCGCACGGGTGAGCGCAAGGTCATAGCCATCGCGCGTGCCGTCGCGGTCCATGCTCGTCACCAATAATTCGCCTGCGCCAAGGTCGGCGAGCCGGACGGCATGTTCGAGCGCATCAATCCCAGTTGGATTGCGGCCACCATGGGTGAATATTTCCCAGCGATCGCCTGTTCGCCGCGCATCGACTGACGCCACCACGCATTGGCTACCGAAACGGGCGGCGATGTCGGCGACTACCTCTGGCCGCGCCACCGCTGCGCTGTTGACCGCAACCTTGTCCGCACCGGCCAGCAACAACGCCCGCGCATCCTCCGCGCTGCGCACCCCGCCGCCAACGGTCAGCGGCATGAAACATACTTCTGCGGTACGCCGCACAACGTCGATAATCGTGCCGCGCCCCTCATGGCTTGCGCCGATATCCAAAAAGCACAGCTCATCCGCACCGGCCGCATCATAAGCTTGGGCCTGTTCCACCGGATCCCCCGCATCGCGCAGATCAACAAAATTTACGCCCTTAACCACGCGGCCATTGGATACGTCGAGGCAAGGAATGACACGAACGCGAACGGTCACGCGCGCTCCGCCGCCTTGATGGCCGTCGCTAGATCCAATCGGCCGTCATAAATCGCACGGCCCGTAATCACGCCTTCGATGCCGTCCTTGGCATGCCGCGATAGCATGTGAATATCTTCAATGCCCTTCACCCCGCCGCTGGCGATGACCGGAATATTAACCCGCCGTGCAAGATCAACCGTGGCGTCGATATTGCATCCGGTCAGCATCCCGTCGCGGCCAACATCGGTGAATAGGATGGACGCAACGCCTGCATCTTCGAACCGGCGCGCCAGATCGATAACGGGCATGTCGGATTTTTCGGCCCAGCCCTCGGTTGCGACAAATCCATCGCGCGCGTCGACGGCAACAACAATGCCGTCTGTAAATTCGCGCGCCATGTCCTTGACGAACTGCGGGTCTTTCAACGCCGCCGTGCCAATCACCAGCCGCGCCACGCCCATGTCAAACCAACGCTCCACCGTCTGCGTATTGCGAATGCCGCCGCCCAATTGGATATAGCCAGGGAAATTTTCGATAATCCCTTCCACCGCCTCGGCATTTTCAGGGCGTCCGGCGAAAGCGCCGTCGAGATCGACCACATGCAGAAACTGCGCGCCTTGTTCGGCAAACAGCATAGCCTGCGCCGCGGGATCATCGGCATAGACCGTCGCGCGGTTCATATCGCCCTCGGCCAAGCGGACAACCTCGCCACCTTTTAGGTCAATCGCAGGGAAGACTATCACGGCATCCACTCCAAAAAGCGTTTCAGAAAATCGATGCCATAAGCCTGGCTTTTCTCCGGGTGAAATTGCACACCCATGATGTTGTCCCGGCCCACAGCCGCGACGAGTGCCCCACCATGGTCGGTGGTCGCCAACACATCGGCCGCGTCCGCTGCATCGAAATGATAGCCATGGAGGAAATAAGCTTCGCCGCGCTCTATCAATGGCGCGCCGTCATGGGGCAACACATCATTCCAGCCCATATGCGGAATTTTCAGGTCCGCCGCGGGCGCAATCGCGCGTACAGTGCCGCTAATCCAACCCAACCCGCTTGTGCTGCCATGCTCCACACCTTGATCGGCAAGCAACTGCATCCCGACGCAAATGCCCAGAAATGGAACCGCTTCCACGCGCACGCGCTGTTCCATAGCGGCGGTCATGCCGTCAATCGCCGACAAGGCCTCCATACAATGCGCAAAGGCACCTACGCCGGGCAGGACAATGCGGTCGGCCTTGGCAACAATATCCGGATCCGCAGTGACGCGAATGTCGCCTGCCCCCGCCGCCTTCAACGCATTATGCACCGAATGCAGATTGCCCGCGCCATAATCAATAAGAGCAAGTTTGGTCATTTACAAACTACCATCACCCCAGCGAAGGCTGGGGTCCATCACGTCTATCGTTCAAGCACAACAAGCGAGATAGGCTCCAGCCTGCGCTGGAGCGACGCAGTACTGGCAAGCAGGCAGGTTTCACAACGTGCCTTTGGTCGACGGAATCGCATCGGCCTTGCGCGGGTCAATCTCAACCGCTTGCCGCAAGGCGCGGGCCAAAGCCTTATAACAGCTTTCTACAATATGGTGGTTGTTCGAACCATATAGATTTTCGACATGCAGCGTGATGCCCGCGCTGGTCGCGAAGCTGTGGAACCAATGTTCGATTAGCTCGGTATCCCATTCGCCCAGACGCGGCATACCAAGCGACACTTTCCACACAAAATAGGGTCGGCCCGAAATGTCGAGCGCACAGCGCGTCAAGGTTTCATCCATCGGCGCATAAGCGGTGCCATAACGGGTAATGCCGCGTTTATCGCCCAACGCCTGCAACACAGCCTCACCAATGGCGATACCTGTATCTTCGGTGGTGTGGTGCTGGTCGATATGCAGGTCGCCTATCGCCTTCACCTTCAAATCGATGAGAGAATGGCGCGACAATTGCTCCAGCATATGGTCCAAAAAGCCAATGCCTGTGGACACTTCATACACACCACTACCGTCGAGGTTGACCTCAACATCAATGGACGTTTCGTTCGTCTTGCGACTGATGGAGCCTGTACGCATGGCCGCCGCTATAACCGCACGAGCGCATTTGGCAAGTTTACTTAAGGCAATAAGCGTCTTGATTTCGGGGCCCTTGCGGTCCACCTAGAGCCGATGACCGAAGAGCATATTGATAGCCTGATTCCTTATGATGATGTTGTGCAAGAGGCATTGCGCGCCGTGGTCGGCCGTGTGCTCGGCGATGTCGCCCGCGATGGCCTACCTGGCGATCATCATTTCTACATTACATTTAAGACCCAAGCCGCCGGCGTCTCCATTCCGCAACATTTGCATGAACGCTTCGCTGATGAGATGACCATTGTGCTCCAGCACAAATATTGGGACCTGAAGGTGGAGGCAGAGCATTTCGAAGTTGGCCTGTCTTTCAACCAAATTCCGTCGCATCTGTTCATCCCTTATTCCGCAATAACCGCTTTTGTGGATCCTGCCGTAGACTTCGCGCTGCAATTCCATGTGGACGCAGGTGACGGCGCGCCCGAACAGCATGAAGAAGCCGGTAATGACGGCCCCTCCGTCGTCGTCGAAGATGGCTCCAACGTCGTTAGCGTGGACTTCGGACGGAAGAAGTGACGGGGAAAACCCGCACGGAAACCGATAGTTTTGGGCCCATTGAGGTCCCAGCTAGCGCCTATTGGGGCGCACAGACGCAGCGGAGCATCGCCAACTTCCCTTTCCCAGCGCATGAACGCATGCCAATGGGGATACTGCATGCGCTGGCATTGGTGAAACAAGCCGCGTCGCGGGTGAACCGCAAATATGGGCTGGATGCAGGACTGGCAGATGCGATTGAGGCAGCTGCCGCAGAAGTGATCGCCGGAAAGCATGACGATCAATTCCCGCTGACCATCTGGCAAACCGGCAGCGGCACGCAATCAAATATGAACGTGAATGAGGTGATTGCAGGCATTGCCAATGAAGCATTGACCGGAACACGTGGCGGAAAATCGCCCGTGCACCCTAATGATCATGTGAATATGAGCCAATCGTCCAACGACAGCTTTCCCACCGCGATGCATATCGCCATTGCCTTGGCGGCACGTGATCAATTGTTAACGGCGGTGCGGGGATTGGCAGCGGCTTTTGCGGTCCATAGCGAAAATTGGGCCAATATCGTCAAGATCGGACGCACCCATCTGCAGGACGCAACGCCGTTGACATTGGGGCAGGAATTTTCGGCTTTTGTCGCGATGCTCGGTGACAGCGCAGACCGGATTGTTGGTATATGGCCGCGGCTTTCGCGACTGGCACAAGGTGGCACGGCGGTGGGTACCGGCCTCAACGCGCCGCCAAATTTCGGCACAGATTTCTGCACGGAACTCGCCACCCTAACCGGCGGGGTGCCATGGGTCAGCGCGCCGAACAAATTTGAAGCTTTGGCGTCGCACGACACGCTGGTCGAAATGTCCGCCATCTTGAATACGCTTGCCGTTAGCCTCACCAAAATTGCCAACGACATCCGCTTGCTTGGCTCCGGCCCGCGCTCTGGACTTGGCGAACTGCATTTGCCGGAGAATGAACCGGGCAGCTCGATCATGCCTGGCAAGGTAAACCCGACGCAGTGCGAAATGCTGACGATGGTGGCCGCACAAGTCATCGGCAATCATCAGGCCGTCACGATTGGCGGATTGCAGGGGCATTTGCAGTTGAATGTCTTTAAGCCGTTGATCGGCGCGAATGTCCTGCGTTCAATCGAATTGCTGCGTATCGGCATGGACAGCTTCACCAAAAACTGCGTTGCTGGCCTCGTGCCTGATCGCGCGCGGATCGCGGATCTGGTCGACCGATCGCTCATGCTCGTTACCGCGCTCGCGCCGATTATCGGCTATGACAATGCCGCGAAAATCGCCAAGCAGGCGCATCGCGACGGAACCACCTTGCGCGAAGCCGCGTTGGCATCCGGACTGGTTGACGCAGCTACTTTCGATACCCATGTCCGGGCAGAGGACATGGTTTAAGTTGTGAGTTACATTGTCGCCTTTAGAAGGAGTATGACATGCTAAAATCCATCGCAGGAGCCGTTATTGGCGAAGTCATCGGGCGTAAGCGCGGCCATGGCTTGTTGGGTGCAGGCATTGGCCTGGTGGCCACGCGCATGGCGACCCGTTCGATTCCGGGACTTTTGCTGGTCGGCGGCGCAATTGTTGCCAAAAGCATATATGACAAACGCAAAGAGCGTAAAGACGTCTAACGCGCTGTCACCGTCAACACATTACGCTTCCCTCTTGACGCCGCCATGCCCTTTCGCGCAAGTGCAGCTATGGCCCATAATGACCTCCACAAGCCGCATGAATTGGAACGCCGCGGCCTTCTATTCGTCCTTTCGTCGCCCTCTGGCGCTGGAAAATCCACGCTTTCGCGTATGTTGCTGGATGCGGATGACAAAATTGCCTTGTCGGTCTCCTACACAACCCGCCCGCCACGCCCCGGCGAGATCGAGGGTGTCCACTACCATTTCACGGATACTGCAACATTCAAGCAAATGGCCGCAGACGGCGAGTTTCTGGAATGGGCGCATGTCTTCGGCAACCGCTACGGCACGCCCAAAGGCCCCGTTGAAGAAAAGCTTGCGGCAGGTTGCGATGTTCTGTTCGACATCGACTGGCAAGGCGCGCAGCAATTATATCAAGAGGCCGGACCGGACGTCGTCCGCGTATTTATCTTGCCACCGTCCATTGAAGAGCTCGAACGTCGCCTGCACAGCCGCGCACAGGACAGCGCGTCCGTCATTGCCGACCGGATGAGCCGCGCAAAGTCCGAAATCGGACATTGGGATGGCTATGACTATGTCCTCATCAACGACGATGTGCAGGCGTGTTTTGTGAAAGTGCAACAGATCCTTGCCGCAGAACGGATGAAACGGCGGCGGCAAAAGGGCCTTATCGGCTTTGTCCGTGATATTGCTGCGACTTAGGGCCGCAATTTAAGCCAATCCGGCCAGCAACAGGGTCAATCCGCCCAACCCAAGCGACAAATGCCAACGCAGCTTCATCCAACCCACAGGCAAAGCACAGCGCGCGCGCAGCCAACTATCCCCCAAGGGCGATAGCAGCAGGAAAAACCCAAGCCACGCCATCGACGGGCCGGGCCATTCCCAACCCAAAATCCACGGCGCATAGGTCACGAGCGCCAGCAGGCTGGGCGCAACCGCAAGAGCAAATATCCCATTGGTAGACACATCATCTTTACGCGTGGTCACGCCAATCGCCCACCACATGCCGCCGATGAAGCTGAAGATAAAGGCGGCATAACCATAAGCCAAAGCAAGGCCAGTCCATTGATATTCGGAACCAGAAACCACCATCGCGGCGGCAATGATCTGCGGCAATAATCCAGCATAGCCCGCGATAAATGCGGCCTTGGGAATGGGGCGTAGGGTAAAACTCGGGCTGTCTGCCATGGCAATAATCCTTGTGTGCACCGCTGCAGTACCCACTGCGATAGTCCGCTGCGAGATGGGCTTTCACCTATGTTTCGGGCGTCAGTAGGTCAAGAAAGCGCGCGGCCGCCATAAACTCGCCGGCGCGATCATCGCGGTTTTTTTGTGCCCAATGGTCGGCGCCCCATAATTCTTCCTGCCACAGCTCATCCAAGCAGGCGGCGTTCCAAATGTCTTCGGGCGTCGCAGCGCGTTCAACGACAGCTAAGGTCGCAACGAGCGATCCCGACAAATGCGCAAGCTTCGCCATCGCCGCCAGCTCAAATGCCCCACGGGCCACAACCACCCCGCGCAATGTTTCCAGCGTTGCAGCGGGCTGCGGCTGGTGCATGATGCCTTCGACAATCACAAAGCTAATGTCATAGCGCCCCTGCGCCCAATCCAACCAAGGGCCCCAAATCTGGGCCTGCCGGTCGGCAAGCGCCTCACCAGTTGCGGCGCGATAACAAAAAAGGTCGGTCTCGCCATAAGCGGCGATGGCGGCGGCAAAGCCCGCATGGTCTGGCCCGATCCGGTCAATCGCGGCATTGGCAAAGCCGGTCATGGGCATCAACGCCGGATTAAGCGTTTTTTCCACCGCGTCCCACTCGGCCACCACCGCGTCCGCCATTTTCTGCGTCGGCAGCGCGAGCGCATTGCCCGTTGGCGTCTTTACCGGACGCCCGTCGAGCCGGACAGCTTGGCCCATTGGTGTGGGTTCAAGCGTAACCTCTTTCCAAAATCGCCTCATAGATCCGGCTTACTTTTCCATTTTTTGGACAAGAATACAGGGACGAGGAGAAAGTTAAGCATGCCGAAGGCAAATAACAGATATCCTGCGGCCTTAGGGATTCCAAATGCCTCCCGCGCGATGACGGCGAGGCCCACGACCAGCATGATAGCGCCCAAAATCCGGCACAGGTTGATGACCAGAAAGCGATATTGTGCCTGCATTTCTGCGCGGGCCTTGTCATCGATTGGCGTCATGCAAAATCCTTTAGATAGGCCTTTAGATCGTCCATGCTTTCGGCGATATAGTCTGCCCCTGCTGCGCGCAACTCCGCAACGCTGTGATAGCCCCAATTGACGCCCACGGTCCGCGTTCCGGCCGCACGGCCCATATGGATGTCATACACCGTATCGCCAATGACCACCGCATCGCTTGCATCCGCGCCGGCATCGGCCAATGCCTGATACACCATCGACGGGTGCGGTTTGGACGGGTGACGGTCGGCGGTTTGTAAGCTGACGAACAATCCCCTAATCGCATGATGATCAAGACAGCGGATCAGCCCGCGATCGGATTTTCCCGTCGCCACGCCCAGATTCCATCCATCTTCGTCCAATTCGGACAACAAAGCAGCGATGCCGTCATATAAGGGTTCGTCGACCAAGCCATTGTTGCGCAGGTTGAGGAACGCCGCCCGATAATGTTCTGCCAAATCATGATGGGTTGTGTCATCGGCATCGGGCAACAACACACGCATCGATTCCACCAAGGATAGGCCAACCACGCGCCGTATATCGTGCCGCAGCGGCGGCAGCAGCCCCGCGCCCTCAAACGCATGCTCCATCGCCATGCAGATATTGGCCTGACTGTCGACCAAAGTCCCGTCGCAATCAAATATGGCGAGCTTCACTGTCACGGCAGATTGCGCATCAAGGCGGCGATATCGGGCTTGCCCGCTTGCTCGGCAGCGTCAGCAGACGCATTGCGCGCGGCGTCGGGCTTATTTTGACCAAGCTTAGATGTGCTTCGCCAAGCGGTTATGTCCATCGTAAAACCCAATATGCCCCGCAGCATCTTTTCGAAATGACCCTCGGCCATTTTCGACCGATTCCAAAGCGGCTTTGGCGCTAATTTCGATTCCTGTAAGTGGCTCAACGCATCGGATTGGGCGATCAGTTCGGCCTCCGTCATTTGGCGCATATGGCCCTGCATCTCTATGGCGCAATAGTTCCAAGTGGGAACCTGATTATCCATGCCATACCAATCGGGGCTAATGTAACCATCCGGACCATTCACCACAAACAATGCCTCTGCGCCGTCCAGATATTTCGTCATCGCGTTGGTACGCGCGATATGGAACCCGATGCGATCCTCGGCCAGAAAAACGAATGGCAGATGGGCCACGCGCGGGCCTTCTGCGGTGGCCATAAACAGCATGCCAAACCCTATATCCTGCGCAAATAGGCGCAGCGCGTCAGGATCCTCCCAACGGAATGCAGCATTCGGGTGCATTAAGCCTTTCCTCGCGGCGCAACCTTCTTCCCAGCAGGCTTTTGAGCAGGCGCACGTTTCGCAGGTGCTTTCCCCGCGACAGCCTTCTTAATCACTGGCTTCTTCGCCGCGATTTTCTTTCCAGCGGCCATTTGGCTGCGTTTTTTATCCTTGGGTTTGTCGGCCACGGAGCCCCGCGAGCGGCGTTCGCCTTTGCGCTCTTTACGCGCGGATTTGGCGATATTGGCGGCAACGCGTTTCTTGCCTTCGGCGGTTTCGCTGAACTTGGGCGCGTCGAGCACTAAGGCATCGCCCATTTCAATATCAAAACCCAAATCGTCAAAGCTGGCCGCCATGTGCGGGGGCAAGTCGGCGCGCACGTCGATTTGATGGCCGGACGGGTGGTCAATGCGGATGCGGCGGGCATGCAGATGCATTTTGCGGCTGATCGTACCTGTCAGAAACGCGTCCTTGCCGCCATATTTACCGTCACCGACAATCGGGTGGCCAATCGCGGCCATATGTACGCGCAACTGGTGCGTGCGACCGGTATAAGGCTGCAATTCAACCCACGCAGTTGCGTTGCCCGCGCGCTCCACAATGCGATAGCGGGTGCGCGCCGACTGCCCGTCTTTTTCGTCGACATGCATTTTCTCGCCGCCACTGCCGGGTTGCTTACCAATGGGCAGGTCAATGAAACCATCGGCAATGTCGGGCACGCCGACGACCAAGGCCCAATAGACCTTGCGCGCGGTGCGCGATGAAAAAGCCTTGGCAAAATGTCCCGCCGAGCGCGATGTCCGCGCCAAAAGCAGCGCGCCCGAGGTATCCTTGTCCAAACGGTGGACAAGCTTTGGCCGGCTATCGAGTTCAAAACCCAAGGCATCGAGCAAGCCATCGACATGGTTTTCGGTCTTGGTTCCACCCTGCGTCGCCAACCCAGCTGGCTTGTTAATCACCAAAGCCGCGTCATCCTTATGGATGACCATGCTCAGCGCGAATTCCATTTCGTCTTCGGTCAGGTCGCGGCGCTTGCGCACGGGCCGCGCGCTGGAGGACGCAGAGGCGTCCGCAGGCGGCACGCGCAAAGTCTGCCCCGCCAGCAACCGGTCACCCGGCGCGGCGCGCTTACCATCGACGCGCAATTGCCCCGTCCGCGACCAGCGCGAGACAATGTTGAACGACGCATCGGGCAAATGCCGCTTGAACCAACGGTCCAACCGTATGCCATCATCATCGGGGGCCACGACAAATTGCCGTATGCCGTTTTCGTCATTCTTACTCATGCCCAAATTGCCTTTGCTATCGCCATCCCGGCGAACACGGCGCCCAGCGCCAATATTATCGACGCGAGCGCATAAAGGGCCGCCATGCCCATCTGCCCGCGTTGCACCATATGCGCCATTTCCAAGGAGAAAGCGCTAAAGGTCGTAAATCCACCCAAAACACCCACACCCAGAAACAGACGCAAGGGTTCCGCCGCATTGTCCCCACGCAGCAGCGACATCGCCAACATACCGATGCACAGCCCGCCAGCGACATTTGCAGCAAAGGTCGGCCACGGCCAGCCAGCGGCGCCAACAGGCAAAGCGCGCGACAGGCCGTAACGCAAGGCCGCGCCAATGGCTCCGCCGGACATGACAAGGATGATGGGGTTCATCTCTGCGCTTTAGCGGCGCTAAATGCTAAAAGCCAGCCAAAGCAAACTGGAATGCGTCCGCCTATCCATTACACCCCACCCCCGTCGCCCCCGCGCAGGCTGGGGCCTATCACGCCTCGCAGGCGAAAGAGAAACATGGTAAGCACGCGCCAACTCGCACGACCGCCCAGCCGCACCATAAAAATTCATAAGGAAAACGCATGATCCCCTTTGTCACCCTAACCGACGTTCGCGGCCAAAAAATCTCGGTCAATCCGGAAATCGTGCAGTTCGTCCGCCTCGCCGACAATGCGAATGATGAATGTTTGATCGTATTTGGAAAGGATCAATTGTTGCGCGTGCGCGGCAGCCTCGACGCGGTCACCGACGCGTTGCGGCACGGTTAATCGCTGGAAGAGCCCGCGCCGAAGCCTTTTTCCCCCGCCCCACCTTGCACCCCACCCCCAACCGCGCTAAGGCGCGGCCAGCAAACGAATCTCCCGCTTTTACGCTGGTTTGACGCGCGTTTATTGGCCGCTGATAGCGGCAACCGTGTTGTCTTCCCCATCCGGCCAAAAGCCCCAATTTTTAGGGATAGTGATACCATGACCGCAATCGGATTAGACAGCCTGCAAACCCGTTCCACCTTGACCGCTGGCGGCAAGACGGTGGATTATTTCTCGATCAAAAAGGTCTCGGAGAAATTGGGCGATGTGTCGCGTCTGCCTTTTTCGATGAAGGTGTTGCTCGAAAATTTGCTCCGTTTTGAAGATGGCGGCTTTACCGTGTCGGTGCAGGATGTGCAGGCGTTGATCGATTGGCAGAAGGACGCCAAGTCAGATCGCGAGATTCAATATCGCCCTGCCCGCGTGTTGTTGCAGGATTTTACCGGCGTGCCATGCGTGGTCGATTTGGCGGCGATGCGCGACGCGATGACCGCGTTGAAGGCGGACCCGTCGAAGATTAACCCGCTTGTCCCTGTGCATCTGGTCATTGACCACAGCGTAATGGTCGACGAATTCGGCCATCCCAAGGCGGCGGAACATAATGTTGAAATCGAATATCAACGCAATGCCGAGCGTTATGACTTCCTGAAATGGGGTTCCAAGTCGCTCAACAATTTCAAAGCAGTCCCCCCCGGCACCGGCATTTGCCATCAGGTCAATCTGGAGCATATTGCGCAGGCGGTATGGACAAGCACTGGCGTTGACGGCGCGACCATCGCCTATCCCGACACCTGCGTGGGTACAGACAGCCACACGACGATGGTCAATGGCCTTGGTGTTCTTGGTTGGGGCGTTGGCGGGATTGAGGCGGAGGCCGCAATGTTGGGCCAGCCGGTATCGATGTTGATCCCAGAAGTTGTTGGCTTCAAACTGACTGGCGCATTGGCCGAGGGCGTGACCGCCACCGACCTTGTGTTGACCGCAACGCAAATGCTGCGCGCCAAGGGCGTGGTTGGCCGCTTTGTCGAATATTATGGCCCTGGCCTTGCATCGCTTAGCCTTGCCGACCGTGCGACATTGGCCAATATGGCGCCCGAATATGGCGCAACCTGTGGTTTCTTTGGCATTGATGAAAAGACCATCGAATATCTGCGCCTGACTGGCCGTGATGAGGGTCAGATCGCGTTGGTTGAAGCTTATGCCAAGGAACAAGGCCTATGGGCTTATGCCGATATGGCAGACCCGATTTTCACCGATACGCTGGAATTGGATATGGCAACGGTGGTGCCCTCGCTTGCTGGACCAAAGCGCCCGCAGGACAAGGTCATCCTCACCCAAGTCGACAATGTGTTCAACGACGATTTGATCAACGTCTACAAGCATGACAGCGCAAAGCGCGTCGCGGTTGAGGGCAAGGCGCATGATATTGGCGATGGTGACGTCGTGATTGCCGCGATCACCAGCTGCACCAACACATCGAACCCAAGCGTTCTCGTGGCCGCCGGATTGGTGGCGCGTAAGGCCAATGCCTTTGGCTTGCGTCCCAAGCCATGGGTAAAAACCTCGCTCGCGCCGGGAAGCCAAGTTGTGACCGATTATCTCGATCGTGCCGGATTGACGGCCGATCTCGACGCGGTTGGCTTTAACCTTGTTGGCTATGGCTGCACCACCTGCATCGGTAACTCCGGTCCATTGGCGGAGCCGATTTCAGCGGCGATCAATGGCCATGACATTGTGGCTGCCTCGGTCATTTCGGGTAACCGCAACTTTGAAGGCCGCGTGTCGCCCGATGTGCGCGCGAACTTCTTGGCTTCACCGCCTTTGGTCGTCGCTTATGCGCTCAAGGGCACTGTGACCGAAGACTTCACCACCACGCCCATTGGCCAAGCGACCGATGGCAGCGACGTGTTCTTGCGCGATATCTGGCCCACCAACCAAGAAGTGCATGATGTCATGACCGCAAACATCGACCGTTCGATGTTCACCGCGCGTTATGCCAAGGTCTATGAAGGCGATGCGCATTGGCAGAAGATTCAGGTCGAAGGTTCGGACACCTATACATGGCGCGCCGGATCGACTTATGTCGCCAATCCGCCTTATTTTGAGGGCATGAGCATGACACCCGCGCCGGTGATGGACATCATCGAGGCAAAGCCGCTGGCGATCTTGGGCGATTCCATCACCACCGACCATATCTCGCCTGCCGGAAGCATAAAGGCGGACAGCCCTGCCGGAAAATTCCTTATGGAACATCAGGTTAGCAAGGCAGACTTTAACAGCTACGGCGCGCGCCGCGGCCACCATGAAGTCATGATGCGCGGCACCTTCGCCAATATCCGCATCAAAAACGAAATGGTCCCCGGCATCGAAGGCGGCATGAGCAGCTACCAAGGCGAAGTCATGCCCATCTATGACGCTGCCATGAAGCATAAAGCCGACGGCACGCCCTTGGTGGTCATCGCCGGTAAGGAATATGGCACCGGCTCTTCACGCGATTGGGCGGCAAAGGGCACCAACCTGCTCGGCGTCCGCGCCGTCATCGTCGAAAGCTTCGAACGCATTCACCGTTCCAACTTGGTTGGCATGGGCGTGTTGCCGCTGCAGTTCATGGACGGTGAAAGCCGGACGGCATTGGGCCTGACCGCGGATGATAGCTTCACAATCACCAGCGTCGGAAAGCTTCAGCCACGCCAGACGGTCACCGTTTTGGTCACCCGCAAGGACGGCTCAACGTTCCAATTCGACACGCTCTGCCGCATCGACACCGCCAACGAAGTCGAATATTTCATGAACGGCGGAATTCTGCACTATGTGTTGCGGAAACTCGCGGCCTAAGCATAACTCAGGTTCAGTGGACCCGTCGCCCCAGCGCAAGCTGGGGCCCATTACGTCTGTCAGTTTGGACTGCAAGGCGAGATAGGCTCCAGCCTACGCTGGAGCGACGCATTATTCTGACGGCTTAAGCGCGCGCTAAAATAGACAGCGCCGCTTTCAAATGCGGCGCGTCGATCATTTTTCCGTCCAGTTGCAATACCCCAGCGCCAGGGTTGGCCGCAAAGGCATCTACGATCGATTGAGCATGCGCAAGCTGTGCCGACGAAGGCGTAAAGCCTGCATTGATAGTGGCAACCTGCGACGGATGAATGGCGAGCATGCCAGTGAAACCATCGCGCGCCGCACGGCCAACATAAGCCGCAAGACTTGCCGGATCACTGATGTTCGGAAACACCGTATCAATCGCTGCAACCCCCGCAGCATGCGCCGCAAAGAGCGTAAGCGACCGGACCATTTCAAAAGGTGCAGTATAGCTGCCGTCCACCTCACGCGCGGTAACTGCCCCAACCGAGGCAGGCAAATCCTCTGCGCCCCAGCTGACACCAGCCAAATAATGTGCGACCTCACGCAAGGTGCCGAGATCAAACACCGCGCCTGGCGTTTCGGTCGCGATTGGCAAGATTGGCGGTGCCTCGCCGTCCTGACTGTCCGCGACCGCAGCTGCTTCAGCGCGTAGCCAATTGATTGAGCGCGCGCCCTCTGCCTTGGGCAAGACAATAGCATCTGGAACATAAGGCAGCACGGACGCGAGATCGTCATGGGTAAGGTTGCTGTCCTGCGGGTTGACGCGGACAAACACCGGCACCGGCCGATCACCGGAAAGATACTCCGCTGCCGCTTCGCGCGCGACAATTTTGCGGTCTAACCCGACTGAGTCTTCAAGGTCGATAATGATCGCATCAGCGCCGCTGGCGGCGGCCTTGGCAAAGCGGTCAGGCCGATCACCCGGGACGAAAAGGAGAGAGCGCAGTTTCATGCCGTCTTTATGCCCTGCACGGGAGGTTATGGCAATCTATGCCTTCTTCAGCAACGCGGCTCGTTCCGTTTGGCAAACAAGTTCGTTACGTTGATTGAGGCATCGGTGCAGAAAAGTCACAACACCGGCATCTGGGCGTGACTTGCTCTCCTTGAGCGCAATGACCTCGGTTTCCGCGCGCAGGGTATCACCGATGAATACGGGCTTGGGCATAACCAATTTATCATAGCCCAGATTGGCCACCAACGTGCCGAGCGTCGTATCCCCCACCGAAAGCCCCACCATCAGCGCGAAAGTGAAGGTGCCGTTTACGAGAATTTGCCCAAACTCGCTGGCCTTCGCCGCCTCCGCATCAATGTGCAGTGGTTGCGGGTTATGAGTCATGACCGAAAACAGCAGATTATCTGTCTCGGTCACCGTGCGGCGAATTTCGTGGGCGATGGTATCGCCGATGTGCCATTCGTTGAAATATTTGCCCGCCATTACGCTAACCCTCGCACACAACCGTCACCCTGAACTTGTTTCAGGGTCCATCGTGCCGCACAAACCACAGGTTGAGGCTGATAAATAGACCCTGAAACAAGTTCAGGGTGACACATAAACATGGTCATAACTACTTCACCACCGCAATCCGCACCAACAACGCCTCGACCTGCACCTGCGCGCCGACTTGCGCATTTAACTCCGCCACCACGCCATCAAACGGCGCTGTGAGGCTGTGTTCCATCTTCATAGCCTCAAGCGTCACCAGCTTCTGGCCTTTGGACACTGTGTCACCCACATCGACATCAACCGCGATAATACGGCCCGGCATGGGCGAAAATATGGCCCCGTCACTTGCGGCACCAAGCCCCGACCCCCGCGGTTCATCCAACACATAACGTCGCGCAAAACCGTCGGCGAAAGCGAGCACATCTGCGGTTGGTGCGTCGGCCTCAATTTCATCAAATGCGACCACATAAAGATTGCCAGCATCGTCCCTAAGACGCGCCTCAGCAAGCGGTGGTGCATTCAGGCGGAAACCCAAAATGGCGCTCACTGGTCCCTCGCCAGGGCTGGCACATAACAAGGCAGCAGCTTCCAACAACTCTTCGTGCTCTGGTTCCGAAGGATGGACGAGGCCATCAACCTCCCGCGCGATGAGGCCGGTATCTACGTCACCAAGTCTAAATTCGTCCAAATCAAGCAACCGGCCCAAGAAACCGGCGTTCGTTTTCACTGGCCACACTTCAGTGCCGTCAATGCCGTCGCGCAACCGGTCAATGGCGTCCTCGCGCGTATCACCCCATGCGATCAGCTTGGCGATCATAGGGTCGTAATAAGGCGAAACTTCTCCGCCTTGTTCAACGCCTGTGTCGACCCGAAGCTCTTCGGGAAATTCCAAATGATCAAGGGAACCAATAGACGGCAGAAAGCCAGTTGCAGGATTTTCTGCATATAACCGCGCTTCCATCGCCCAACCGTTGATGCGCAACTGCTCCTGCCGCAAGGGGAGAGCTTCACCGCTGGCGACGCGCAATTGCCATTCTACCAAATCGACGCCAGTTATTTCCTCGGTCACCGGATGTTCGACCTGCAGCCGTGTGTTCATTTCCATGAACCATATGCGGTCGGCGCGTAGGCCTTCGGATGCATCTGCAATGAATTCGATCGTGCCAGCACCGACATAGTCGACGGCTTTTGCTGCCTTGACGGCCGCCGCGCAAAGCTGTTCGCGCGTCGCTTCGTCCATGCCCGGCGCGGGGGCTTCTTCAATCACCTTCTGATGACGACGCTGCAATGAGCAGTCGCGTTCGAACAGATGGACGATGTTGCCGTGGGTGTCGCCAAACACCTGCACCTCGATATGGCGCGGGCGCTGGATATATTTTTCAATCAGGACATGCGGGTTGCCGAACGATGCGCTGGCCTCACGCTGGCAAGAGGCGAGTGCGTCCGCGAAGTCGCTTGCGCTTTCGACCATGCGCATCCCCTTGCCGCCGCCGCCTGCGACGGCCTTAATCAGGACGGGGTAGCCAATTTCGGCGGCGCGTTCGGCGAGGAAATCGGGGTCTTGATTATCACCCATATAGCCCGGGGTCACAGGGACGCCCGCCTCGGCCATCAGTTTTTTGGCGGCATCCTTCAGCCCCATTGCGGTGATGCTAGCAGGGTTCGGCCCGACCCAGATCATGCCAGCGTCAATCACCGCCTGCGCAAACTCCGCATTTTCTGAAAGGAAGCCATAGCCGGGATGGATTGCATCTGCGCCCGCGGCTTTGGCAGCAGCGATAATCTTCTCGCCCACCAGATAGCTTTCCCGCGCAGGGGACGCTCCGATATGTACCGCTTCGTCAGCTTCCTGCACATGCAGCGCCTTGGCATCAGCATCCGAATAAACCGCTATTGTGCGCATACCCATGGCGCGTGCCGTGCGGATAATCCGGCAGGCAATCTCGCCACGGTTGGCGATGAGGAGCGATTGGATCATTTTACTCACATCCGGAACAGCCCGAAGCGGGGTGCCTCTTCGACCGGTGCGTTAAGGGCCGCTGCAAATGCTAGGCCAAGCACATCCCTTGTCTGCGCAGGGTCGATGATGCCGTCATCCCACAATCGTGATGTCGCGTAATAAGGGTTGCCTTCATCCTCATATTTCTGGCGGATGGGCGCTTTGAAGGCTTCGGCTTCTTCGGGCGTCCATTTTTCGGCATCACGGTGGACAGTAGCGAGCACGGAGGCCGCTTGTTCTCCGCCCATCACCGAAATCCGGGCATTGGGCCACGTGAACAAGAAGCGTGGGGAATATGCGCGGCCGCACATGCCGTAATTGCCCGCGCCAAAGCTGCCGCCGATCAGCACGGTGATCTTGGGTACGCTTGCGGTGGCGACGGCGGTAACGAGTTTCGCGCCATGCTTGGCAATGCCCTCCGCCTCATATTTACCACCGACCATGAAGCCGCTAATGTTTTGCAGGAACAGCAACGGTATCCGCCGTTGGCAAGCAAGCTCAATGAAATGCGCGCCTTTGACGGCGCTTTCGGAAAATAACACGCCGTTATTGGCAAGGATCGCGACCGGCATCCCCCAGATATGTGCAAAGCCGCAGACCAGCGTGGTGCCATATAGCGCCTTGAACTCATGAAATTCGCTGCCATCGACAAGCCGCGCGATGACTTCATGGATGTCGTAAGGCGCACGCACATCGTCAGGGATGACGCCGTAGAGCTCTTCGGTGTCGAATTTTGGCGGACGTGGTTCTTTTATATCAATGTCGGGTTTGTGGATTGGGCCTAAGTGGCTGATGATATCGCGCACAATGGTCAGTGCATGTTCGTCATTCTCCGCCACATGATCCACCACACCCGACTTACGACCATGCAGGTCGCCACCGCCCAAATCCTCGGCGCTGATTTCCTCCCCCGTTGCCGCCTTAACCAATGGCGGACCAGCAAGGAAAATTGTACCCTGATTGCGGACAATCACGCTTTCGTCGCACATGGCGGGCACATAAGCGCCGCCCGCGGTGCAGCTGCCCATGACACAGGCGATTTGCGGGATACCCTTAGCGCTCAAATTTGCTTGATTGAAGAAGATGCGCCCGAAATGGTCACGGTCGGGGAAGACTTCGTCCTGATGCGGCAAGTTCGCGCCGCCGCTGTCGACAAGATAGATGCATGGCAAGTGGTTCGCCTCGGCGATTTCCTGCGCACGCAAATGCTTTTTGACCGTCATAGGGTAATAAGTGCCGCCTTTTACGGTCGCGTCGTTGCACACTATCATGCACTGACGCCCCGAAACACGGCCGATTCCCGTGATCAGGCCTGCGCCAGGAATTTCGCTATCATACAGGTCGCACGCTGCAAGCTGGCCGATTTCTAGGAAAGGCGAACCGTTATCCAGCAGGCGTTCAACGCGTTCACGTGGCAGCAACTTGCCGCGCGACGTATGGCGCTCACGCGACTTCTCGTTACCGCCTAATGCCGCCTCAGCAACCTTTGTCCAAAGTTCATCGCGTAGTGCGCTGTTGTGGGCACTGCGCGCCTTAAACTCTTCGGAGCCTGTGTTGATCTGTGTCGATAAAGTCGGAGCGCTCATCGTTTCAGTTGAAACGATTTTGCAGATTTAGCAAGGCCATCGCCGCGATGGCGGCCTCCCCGCCTTTGTCCTTTTGCTTGGGGTCAGCGCGCACAGTGGCTTGCGCTTCGTTTTCAACGGTCAAGATGCCATTGCCGATCGCGATACCGTCCATGGTTAAGGCCATGATACCGCGCGCGCTTTCGCCGGCGACAATCTCGAAATGATAGGTTTCTCCGCGAATAACAACACCAATGGCGACAAAACCGTCATAAATCTGCGCTTCGGCAGCCATTGCAATCGTGCCCGGAATCTCGAGCGCGCCAGGAACGGTTACGACCTCAACCTCATGCCCCTTGGCTTTCAACGCCGCCTTCGCGCCAGCGACAAGCATGTCGTTCAGATGGTCATAAAAACGTGCTTCAACAATTAGAAACTTTGCCATCACTCGCCTCCGGTACCTGGAATAGGCCGCTCGCCTACAATAGAAAGGCCATAGCCTTCAAGGCCAACCAGCGTGTGGTGGGTGTTGGTGAGCAATATCATGTCCTGCACGCCGAGTTCAGTCAGGATTTGTGCGCCGCCGCCATAATCCCGCAGTTCTTCGATCTCAGGCGCGCCAGCTTGCTTGCCCTCTGCGCGCAACTGCATGAAGCGGGACACAATGCCCTTCATCGGCTTATTAATGACCACAATAACGCCAGCGCCTTCGGCGGCTATGGCCTCCATTGAGCGCGAAAGCAGTCCTGAACGTTCGTTTTCTTCACCAAACACGTCAACGAACATCGACATGGTGTGCATGCGCACCAATGTCGGCTTTTCAGAATCAATGCGCCCCTTGACCAAAGCAATGGTCTCATCGCCCGTCGCTTTATTGTAAAAGGTCATAGCCGACCAGTCACCGCCCCAACGGCTGCTGAACTTCATCTCCGCGCGCTTTTCGACCAAATGGTCGTGCTTGCGGCGATAGGCAATCAAATCGCGGATCGTCCCCATTTTCAAATTATGCATACGGGCGAAAGCGACGAGGTCGTCCATCCGGGCCATTGTGCCATCGTCTTTCATGATTTCACAAATCACGCCCGACGGGTTTAGGCCCGCAAGCCTGCTGATATCGACAGCTGCTTCGGTATGTCCGGCGCGCACGAGCACGCCGCCATCACGGGCCGTCAGTGGGAAGACATGACCCGGCGAAACAATGTCGTCAGGCCCCATAGAAGCATCCACAGCGACGGAAATGGTCCGCGCCCTGTCAGCGGCGCTAATGCCCGTCGTGACGCCCTCACGGGCTTCTATGGACACTGTGAAGGCGGTTTGCATGCTCTCGCGGTTTTCGCGTGCCATTGGCGTCAAGCCAAGCTGCTCACAACGCGCCTTGGTCATCGAAAGGCAGATGAGGCCACGGCCATGCGTTGCCATAAAATTGATCGCGTCTGGCGTCGCCATCTGCGCCGGAATGATCAGGTCACCTTCGTTTTCCCGGTCCTCGTCATCGACGAGAATATACATCCGGCCGTTCCGGGCCTCTTCAATGATTTCCTCAATCGGCACGAGCGCTGGCGTATCGTCGTTGGAGAACAAATAGCTCTCCAACTTACGCAGGGTTTCAGCGGTCGGGTTCCAGCCCGGCTCATCCAAGTCGCGCAAGGTGTTGGCATGAAGGCCAGCAGCGCGGGCCAAGCCGGAACGTGACAAGCCACCGTCATTGACGAGGCTACGAAGTTTAGTGATCAATTGTGTGCTCATGATTCGTTATTTTCACATCACGATGTGATTGTCAAAGTACATATTCACATCAATGTGAGCAATTGAGGCTATAGTCTTTCATTGAATGGATAAGTTCAGGCGGTTATGCCATCACAAGGAGAACCAAATATGGCATCGACAATCTGGGTAAACAAACAGGCGCTGGCACAAACGGAGGTGCATGACGCGGCATTGCCGCCGCTCAGCGAAGGCGCGGTTCGTTTGCGTATCGAAAACTTCTCCGTCACCGCAAATAACATCACTTACGCGGTCATCGGGGACCAGTTCGGCTATTGGAACTTCTTTCCAGCGGAAGGCGATTTTGGCGTTGTACCAATGTGGGGCCATGCAATGGTCGAAGAATCGCATTGCCCCGATATTGGGGTTGGTGAGCGGGTCTATGGCTATTTACCGATGGGGACGCATCTCGATGTTCTGCCTGGCAAAGTGAGTGCTGGTGGTTTCACCGACATGGCCGCGCACCGGCAACCCATGAGCCCAATCTATAACCAGTATAGCCGCCTTGCCGTTGACCCTGAACATGACCCCGCCAAAGAAGCGGAACGTATGTTATTCGGACCTTTGTTCAAAACTGGCTTCCTTATTGAAGCCATGCTCCGCCGCGAAGGCTGGTTTGGCGCAGCAAATCTTATCATCACTAGCGCGTCATCCAAAACGGCGATGGGTCTTGCAAGCGTTGCGAAGGATTTATCGTCCACCATAAAGCGCATCGGCCTGACCTCGAAGGGCAATATGGACTTTGTCGTCGGGACTGGCCTTTACGACGAAGTCAGGGCCTATGATGACATTAGCGACCTACCCCCAACCGCATCGGTATGCGTCGATTTTGCCGGTAACTCGCAGCTGCTGCGCGCGATCCACGAAAGGCTGGTGAGCCATCTTAAATACAGCTGCTTGGTCGGAGCCACCCATATTGACGCACGAGGGCTAAACAGCTCTGGCGCAAGTGGCGGTGAAATGCAGGGACCGAAGCCCATCCTGTTCTTCGCCCCAGATCACGCGGTTGCAACTATTCAAGAACTTGGACCAAAAGGTTTTGGCGAAGCCGTAGGCCGCAGTTGGAAAAGCTTCCTAACCGCGGCCGATGGCGTGGTAGAAATCGAAATAAGCGCCGGACTCAAGGCTGCCCAAACAGCCTTTCTAGAGACCCTTCAAGGCCGGACAGACCCACAAAAGGGTATCATCATTCAGCCTTAAAAATCCGCCCATCCTTCATCACGAAACGTACCGATTTCAATGTAGTGATGTCCGCTATGGGGTCACCTGTTACGGCAATCAAATCTGCAGCTTTGCCTGGTTCTAGCGATCCCACCTCTTTATCAACGCCCAATAAGGTCGCGGCATTCATTGTCGCGGCCTGAATAGCGGCACTGGCGGGCATGCCATGCTTCACCATCAATTCAAATTCGTCTGCGTTCCGGCCATGCTTGGAAACGCCGGCATCTGTACCAAATGCAATTTTAACGCCTGCGGGATAGGCCTTGGCAAGGCTCTTGCCAGTCACACCAATGCGCCATTGCACTTTCGCCAGAACGTCGGGTGGATAGGCATTGGGATTGGCCGCCAGCCGTTCAAGATAGCCATTTACCGTGGACAGCGTCGGCACATAAAAAGCACCTGCGGCTTTGAACAATTTGATGCTCTCGTCTGTCAACATGGTGCCATGCTCAATCGAGTCCGCGCCAGCGGCTAAGGCGATGTTCACGCCATCGTCGCCATGGGCGTGCACCGCAACTTTCTTACCATAAAGATGCGCAGTATCGACCAAAGCCTTGACCTCGTCATCGAACAATTGCCGTCCAAGCCCCGCACCAATGCGGCTATTCACGCCGCCGGTGGTTGCGATTTTGATTACGTCCACGCCGCGCCGGACCTGTTTACGTATCGCCTGACGGCAGCTTTCAACGCCATCACACAGATTTTCCTGACCGATACTGGAATGCAGGTCTTCGGAGACTGAGAGCGTTGCATCCATATGCCCGCTGGTCGTTGAGATCGAACGGCCAGCGTCGATGATCCTGGGCCCGGGAAGTTCGCCCGCAGCGACCGCATCGCGCAGGGCGAGCGTTGCACCTGTACCGTCGCCCATATTCCGCACCGTAGTGAAGCCAGCCATCAACGTTTTCTTTGCGTTACCCGCAGCACGATACGCGGCACGTGCAGGACTGTCGGTAACGGCCTCAATCAGCGCTGCATTACCGCCAGCGTCACTATCCAAATGCACATGGCTGTCGATTAACCCCGGGAGGACAAATTTGTCTTTCAGATCGACCAGCGTCGCACCTGCTGGCCCCTGCTGATGTCCAGACAAAAGTTCAGCGATTTTGCCGTTGCGAATAATGACGGTAGATGGACCACGTGGCGGGCTTCCTGGCTTGTCCAATAGCTTACCAGCATGGATCACAGTAACCACATCACCAGGTTGCGCGGCCACAGATGTACTCGCCAGCAAGGCTGCGCCTAATGAGACAAAAACGACTTTCTTCATGCTTTTCAAACTCCCCTGTCGGTGCGATGCCGTGTGCCTTTTGCTGGCGGGTTCTGCGGTGGCCCGGCAAAACATTGCGCAATCCCCATCCACTGATGCGCGACTTCGCCTGTGACTTCAAGCGCTGTGTCTGCAATGTTGCGGCATTGGGTGACGACTTGACAAAATTCTGTCGCTTTACCCGAAATCATGCCACTTTCGGAGGGCTCGCCATATTCCCAAACCGCGCCAGATGGCGCGAATAGACGCAACTTCGGCATCGGGCCAGGTGGCTCGATGCGGCGATTTTTCCATGTGAAGCCCCATGTGTTCACACCAAGTCGTACGATATTTCCAATCCGGTCAGTGTCCTGCCGTTCAACGCCAAGCACATCGTAAACGGCCTGGCCATGTGCCCAAGTTTCCATGAGCCGCGCCGTGATTGAACTGAGTGCGCTCATATCCGGACCGACCCATTTGAGACGAAGCTTAGGATCCGCCTCAGAAAATGCAAAGGCAGTAGCTTTTGCACGCTCTATCCAAGTGTTTCGCAATGCATGGCCCGAAAGACCTTCCAGATAGCTCGCCTCAAACTCAGGCAACTTACCCCCGCGAACGCCAGCCATCATCGCGGTAACAAACGCGCCAAACGCTGCCTCGTCATGCAACGACAGGTCCACTGCGATATTCCAGACGTGCAAATGGCGGATGATGTTGTTGATGGTCCAACCCTTGAACTGGGTTGGGGTTTCAAAATCACCCTCGGACAAAAGTGTCATCATTGTGCTTAACACTTTACTTTCATCCAAAAAATCAATTGCCTGTTGCATTGTCATTCCTGTTTCAATTGGTTTACGCAGCGGCCTTCAAAGCGGCCGTTTTTGCCAATATGCGAACACATCGTCCTGAAGCTTTCGGATATGGGCGTGCGCTTGCGGCCCCGTCCATTCACCCTGATAATCCGTCCGCCCTGTCCACCAGCCCTGCCCGGGCAAGCCATCACCTTCACGCACCACGAGCACCGCGAGCGCAGGGGCGCCTTCGCCAGCCGTGATCTGGTCTATCTTATCCAGCGTCTTGCACACTGCCCGCATTTTGGGCCGTGTGAAGCGGAAACCAAGGTTCAGCAAAAGCTCGGAATAGCTAATCGCTCGGGCTTCACGCCCACATTGCTCCAATATGCCCTTGATACGTGCAACATCGTGCAGCGCAGAAACGTCGGCAGCTGGATCGCTTAGAAATTCTTCGAGGACCGGGTCCAAGTCAAAATCCTACAGATAGTCACGCCGCAAATCATGCATGACAGCATAGAACTCCTCCATCACCTCATCGATGATTTGCTTGGCAGGTTTCACCGTGTCAATGCGTCCGGCCACTTGTCCGGAAAGCGCAACTGCAGCCTCCATGTCGCCGCCGAAATACAAATCAAGCACACCGCGCATTTCGGCCATGATGTTGTCCGTTGGTTCAAGATCCAGCTTCGTTGTTCGTTCCGTGCGCAAGGCACGTAATGCCGGCCCCGGTCCATGGCGGTTGAGGAAAAGCGTGTCGGTTTCTTTCGCGTTTATGATGGCGTCTTTCCAGTTATGATGCACTGGTGATTCCGCTGCACTGACCATCCGCGTCCCCATTTGCACCGCCTCAGCGCCGAGTGCGAATGCCGCTGCCATTGTCCGACCGCAGACAATTCCGCCAGCGGCCACAATAGGCACGTCTACTTTGCTTCGGATGAGCGGCAGCAGGACCATCAACGCGACGTCCTTTGGATTTTTGAAACCACCGCCTTCGCCGCCTTCGACAACAAGACCGTCCACACCAGCATCAATGGCCTTCAACGCACCAGCCAAGGTTGGCACCACATGAAACACCGTAAGCCCCGCAGCCTTCAGCGGACCGCAATATTTATTGGGGTCGCCAGCTGATGTAGTAACGAACTTGATACCTTGGTCGACCACAAAGTCCACAATGCCCGGATCACGGACAAAGGCTTGCGCAATGTTCACCCCAAAGGGCTTATCGGTAAGTTCGCGCATTTTGATGATTTCGGCGCGCACTTCATCCAATTCACCCGAGGATGTTTCGATGATGCCAAGCCCGCCTGCATTCGATACCGCCGATGCCAGTTGCGCCCGCGCAATCCAACCCATTGGCGCCTGAATAATGGGATACTCGACGCCGAGCAGGTCGGTCATGCGGTTCTTCATCGGTTTCATATCAACGTCCAATCTGACTGGTGCGGATGTTTAACTGGCCAGCAAGCCCTGCTTTGCGATGGATCTCAATGGCTTGATATTCAGGCGACGACACCATTTTCTGCATAGCCGCTAGAGACGGGTATTCGACCAAAGCGATCATGTCCCATTGGTCCTCAACTTCACCGATCATCATCCCAGTAACGTTACCGGCGTAAATCTGGCGGCCACCGACGGCAGCCAGGCAAGACTGAATGGCCTTGCCGTAGCGGGCATAAGCCGCAGCGCCCGACAGATCGGCATCGCTGCCATCGGCATATTCCGCTTTGTCTTTGAACTTCAGCAAATTGGCCATGACAAACGGCCCGTTCTCTGGACCGCCGAAAAATGACGTAGCCTGCGCCATTGATGGAAATATCGCATTTTCGACACGCATGATGACAACCTCTCCCCGCTGATTTAATCACGTGCTTAAATCAGGACTGTGACATTGTAAAAGTGATTATGCGCTAAAGTGGTAGGCACGTATCCAAGGGTGTTTTGCAGCATGCCGCATCTAGAATCGGCTGTGAAAGAGGTCAGCGCCTGTCTGACAAACTAGCTATTTATGCAGTTTACGAAACGATCCTGATATGCGGTTGGGCAAGCGTTTGCGCCGACGATTTTTTGCCTAGCCCACGAAAAATTGTTTCAACAATCGTTGCAAGCTTCTCTACCTTCAACTTAGCGGTGCCAACGTAAAAAAGCGCGTCCGGGTTGGTGTAGCACTGCACCATCTGGTTGATTAATGACACTGTCTCATCAATCGAGAGGCCTTCAAAGTAACCCTGTTCCATCGCCTCTGCGACAATCAGGGAGAGATAATGATCTCCCAGATCCACATAGCCGCGGACAACCTCAAAATATTGCTGCCCAATTTCCAGGTAACTTTTCAGTAGATCGGGTTCTGCTTCATATTGGTCGACCATCGCGAGGTAACGACGCGCAAAATATTGATACATCTTGTCTTGAACGGGCAGATCGGATTCAGTTACCTCAACCATTATTCGAACTTTTTCGGCAAAAAAGCGCTCGGCCACAGCCTCAAGCAACGCTTCTTTATTATCGAAAAAGCGATACAGGTTGGATGGCGACATACCCGCGGCGGCCGCCAGATCTGTCATCGAAATGTCTACAGCACCACGCTTGCGAACCAAGTCTTCGACAACTTCCAGCAATGCTGTTCTTCCGGCATCAATGTCGGTCTGTGGGCGCGCCATCTCATATCCTGTATTACATACACATTACAGTTTAATGATGTATGACAAAAAACTTCAATTTTCAATCAATCAAATGTAAATTGTCCCTGCGGCTCAGCACCATGTGCGATTTCATTAAGGTCGACCAAACCGGAAAGTGTCAGCCCAAGAAGTCTTACCCCCATCTCAACTGGAAGTATTTGCTCAAGCAACGCATGGCCAAGTTGCGCAATAGCCGCACGATCCGTCAACGCTTGCCCAACAGTACGGGATCGCGTGATTGTCCGGAAATCCGAAAAGCGCGCCTTTAGCACCAACGTCCTGCCCTGCGCTTGGCTCCGCTCTATGCGGTCCCATACGACATTTATTATCTCTTCTAGAGCATCGTGCAGTTCGGCAGCGCTCCGTTTATCATCAAAATAGGTACTTTCTGCCCCGATAGATTTGCGCACAGCATTTGCGATGACAGGACGGTGGTCAATGCCACGTGCAGCCCAGAACAGATAACCGCCCCAACTGCCGAAATGCTGCGCCAACCACGCTTCATCCTTGAACGCAAGGTCCGCACCCGTATTCACGCCGAGCTTTGCCATCTTCTCAGCGGTGCGCGGCCCGACACCGTGAAACCGGCGGACCGGCAGGCTGGCAACAAACTCAGGGCCTTGATCCGGCAAAATGACGCACATTCCATCGGGCTTATTCTGATCGCTGGCCAGCTTTGCAATGAACTTGTTGTAGCTTACACCGGCGCTCGCGGTAAGGCCTGTCTCTTGGCGGATTGCTGCGCGGATTGCCTTTGCAATCTTGACTGCGGATCCGATGCCTTGCTTGTCATGAGTGACATCAAGATAGGCCTCATCCAGCGAGAGCGGCTGGATAAGATCGGTATACCGCGTAAAAATATCACGAATTTGGCGGGAGACAGCTTTATAGGCTTCAAACCTTGGCTTGACGAAAATCAGATCGGGGCATTGCCGTTGCGCCGTGACCGATGGCATCGCCGAGCGCACACCGAACGCACGCGCTTCATAGCTTGCCGCAGCTACGACCCCCCGCTTGGATGAACCGCCGACGGCAACAGGTTTACCACGCAAATCGGGATTATCACGTTGCTCAACACTGGCATAAAATGCATCCATGTCGATATGGATTATCTTGCGGATGAGAGTTGGATCCCCTTCCATCGCAGACTAGCCCTTAACAACCTTGCGCGATCCGCAATGCTTTGCGGTCACACTTACCGGTCATTGTTTTGGTAAGAAAGCCATGATCGTGACATTATGACGCGTGATACCAACCAACGCTATCACGGATTTCACATTTTATCCGTCCGGCAAAATGTAAATGCCGCAAATGCGCCTGCGCCTCGCCCGCAGCTAAGCCATAAACGCTATCGTCAATCTCACGGTCAAACAGCAATGAAAACGTGTCAACAGCGCGCATTTCGGCGTTACGCAAGGCCGATTCAAGCTTATCAAGCCGCTCATGATGTCCCGAGGCAAGCTTGTCCAAACGGACATGCACGCCGGTAAAGGGCTCGCCATGCGCAGGCAGCACCAACATATCCGCGGGCAAAGCCGCACGGAATTTCGCAATTGATGCCAGCCATTCGCCCAGCGGATCCGCTTCTGGTTCGCTATCCATGACCGATACGTTTGATGTGATACGTGGCAAAATCTGGTCGCCAGCGATGATCATATTATTATCAAAATCGACAAGGCTGGCATGTTCTGGAGTGTGGCCACCGCCCGTCATAACTGTCCAGTCCCGCCGCCCAACGCGAATAATTTGCCCATCTTCCATGCGCACATGCCCTGTCGGCAGTCGCGACACCGCGCGGGCAAATCCTCCCCACCCTGCCTTGCGCAGCTTATCAATGCGCGCCTCATCAAAACCAGCAAATCGGCGGTTGTTGAGAACTTCCTCTGGCGGCTGCTCCAACTGTTCGCTGGTCAGCATCCGCGCCATCAACCATTCAGTGCGGTTCATCCAGATCGGAACCTTGAACTTATTGGCCAGCCAACCCGCGCAGCCGACGTGGTCGGGATGGAAATGGGTTACAAAAATTCTCTTGAGCGCGCGATCAGCCAAGGCACCAGCAAACATCGCCTTCCATTGTTCAATCGTCGCCGGCATAAAAAGGCCAGTATCCGCGATGGCATAGCCGCCATTAGCTTCATCCAACAGCCATAGATTAATGTGCGCCAAGTTTCCAGGCACAGGCATCCGCGTCCAACCCATATCCGATGCAATGGGGTAAATTTCGCCATATTGCGGCGCATGATCGCCTAAGGGGTAAGTTAGCCCCTTAAGCTCTTTTGCCTCAAACCCATGGTCGGCAAGCGACGCGTCATATGCAGGGGGTGTAGGAATTACCATCCCCCCGCCGTGCCTTAATCAAGCGATTAAGGCAATCATGACGTTGCGATTATTCGCCAGCTTTTTTGAACAGCGTGTCGGCGGTCAATTCTGCCTTGCCAGCATTTTCGTCTTCGCCATTCAGCGCAGCTTCCGCGCGACGGGCAGCTTCTGTACGTTCTGCGCGCAATTCTTCGATTAAAGCGTCACGATCGGTTCCAAGGCGCGCGTCATTAGCAGCGGTGTTATCGATACCGGCTTTCTTAGCGGCGCGGTTCACTATCGCATCCAGCTCGCGCTGCGATGTAAGGCCAAGAGTTACTGGATCCTTCGCCTGAATTTCAGCGATGTTCCAGTGGCTACGCTCACGAATGGCCGCAATTGTATTGCGCGTCGTGCCGATCAACTTGCAAATCGCACCATCCGAAATTTCGGGGTGATTGCGCAAAAGCCAAGCGATGCCATCGGGCTTGTCCTGACGCTTCGATACTGGCGTGTAACGCGGGCCCTTTGTGCGACGAACCTGATCTGGTCCCTTTGACATTTTGAGGACATAATCCTCATCCGCCTGACCCTTTTCAATTTCTTCCATCGCCAGCTCGCCGGCGTGCACAGGGTCACGGCCGGTGTATTTCGAACCGGTCATGTCATCAGCCATAGCCTGAACTTCAAGAATATGAATACCGCAGAATTCAGCGATTTGCGAGAAGCTCAAACCCGTGTTGTCGACCAACCAAGCGGCTGTCGCATGTGGCATCAAAGGGGTGGCCATTTCATTTGCTCCAATAATAAGGGCCGCCCCTTACGGAGCGGCCTGAAAATGTTAACCAAGCATTAGGCGAAGTTTGCCATATCGGCAAGCGACAATGCGCGTTTGGACTTGCACCCGCTGCACCACCCGTGCATTCCAGAGCAATAATTGGGGGAAGATATGCTGCGTTTGATCAAATGGCTCGTCATTTTATTGCTTGTCGCCTTGGCTGCGCTGTTTTTCTGGGGCTATGCCCCAGATACGGACGCCGCCCAGATGGAGCGCAAATATAGTAACGCCGCTTCGCGCTTTGTCGAATTGAAGCCTGGTCTGCGCATACATTATCGTGATGAAGGTAAATCCGATGACCCCGCTCTCGTTCTCATCCACGGTTCAAACGCCTCACTGCATACGTGGGAGCCATGGGTCAAAATTCTCGGTAAGAACTATCGCATTATCTCGCTTGATCTTCCTGGGCATGGGCTGACTGGAAACAACCCCGCAGGTGTCTACGACAACGCATCTTATGTTAACGTTGTGGACCGTTTATTAGCCAAGTTGAATGTTGAAAAAGCCGTAATTGGCGGCAATTCGATGGGCGGCGGCGTGTCGTGGCTATATGCATTGGAACATCCGGAGAAGGTCGAAGCTTTGTTATTGGTGGATGCCAGTGGCCAACCTTATGCAAAATCAGGAGAATTACCGCTTGGTTTCCGATTGATGCGCATGCCTGTCATAAAAGAAGCCGCACGTTTCATTGCACCCCGCAGCATTTTTGAATCGAGTGTAAAAACGTCGATGAGCGTTCAATCGAAAATCGACGACAAGCTCATTGATCGCTACTGGGAATTAAACCGCTATCCCGGCAACCGCGAAGCAACGATGCAGCGCTTTGCAAGCCCCCGAAATATGGCACCTGGAACAAAAGAACGGCTCTCGGCCATAAAAGTGCCAACTTTGATCTTGTGGGGCGCCGAAGATAACTTAATCCCTGTTACATCGGCCAAATGGTTCGCCGAAGCCTTGCCGCAGGCGAAGCTGGTCATCTACCCTAATGTAGGCCATATCCCTATGGAGGAAATTCCCGAGAAAAGCGCCAATGATGTCAAAATTTGGCTGGATGGCGTGACGGTGAAAGCACCTAAGCTATAAACGCGCTTATACTTCCAGCATGATTTTCCCGACATGTGCACCGGATTCCATATAGGCATGTGCGGCGGCGGCTTCGGCAAGCGGGAAAATCTTGTCCATTTCGGGACGCAGCGCTCCTTCGCAAACTATTGGCCAGACCTTCCCTAATAATTGCTGCGCAAGCGATGCCTTAAAGGCAGGGGTTCGAGGACGTAGCGTTGACCCAGTCAGCGTCAGGCGGCGTGACATGACATAGGCCATGTTGATTTCCGCTGTCATCCCGCCCTGCACCGCGATAGTGACGTGCCGCCCGTCTTCACGCAAGCATTGCAGATTTCGAGAGACATAGTTCCCTGCGACCATATCGAGCACAAGATGTGCGCCCTCTCCACTTGTGAGTGCCTTCACACGTTCGACAAAGTCGGAACTATTATAGTTGATGGCATGATCAGCACCGATTTTTTCCGCTGCTGCGCATTTGTCGTCGGAACCACAGGTGACAATCACAGTTAGGCCGAAAAGCTTGCCCAGTTTGATCGCCATAGTGCCAATTCCGCTGGTCCCTCCGTGAACGAGCACGGTCTCGCCAGGAGAGGCATGGCCCCGCTCAAACAGGTTATGCCAGACAGTGAACATTGTTTCAGGCAGGGCGGCCGCTTCAACCATCTCCATACCTGATGGAACCGGTAAGCACACATCCATCCGTGCAAGGCAATATTCGGCATAACCACCGCCCGATACCAAAGCGCAGTAACGGTTGCCGACAACAGTCGTGTCGACATCATCACCCACGGCAACGACGGTTCCCGACACTTCAAGCCCCGGCAGATCGCTTGCCCCTGGAGGCGCAGGGTAAAGCCCTTTGCGCTGGATAACGTCAGGCCTGTTAACGCCCGCATAAGCTACTTTTAATAGCACTTCACCTGCACCCGGAACTGGCAGAGGCCGCTGGGACGCCACAAGCACTTCGGGCCCGCCCGGCGTCGATATTTCGATTGCGGTCATGTGATCCGGTAACTTTACCATTACTTTGTTATCCCTTTTGAATGACCGGCCTTTTAGGCAAGCTTCATATTGACAGCAACCGCCCATCGGTAAAATATGCGGTATGGATATTGATGAAAACCTGCCGCGCCGGCGCGACGATCCTTTAGGCAATCTTGTTACGCAGGATATTGATTCCCTGTCCGTGGCGGAACTTGACGCACGTATCGCTTCACTAAAGGCAGAAATTATTCGCTGCGAAGGAAAAATCGCGTTCGCCAGCAAGCATAGAAGCGTTGCTGACGCATTATTTAAAAAGTGATGAATGCTCGTCTATCGTTAAGAAAAACCCGACAGATACCGTTATCTGCTCCATCACGCTTGAAAGCGCCGAAGGCCAAGCCGATATAAGTTTAAGAAGTTGCAGCGACTCATAGGGAGACGAAGTTATGCCATCATTTGCAGAGTCGCTGGAAGCCACGCTTCATAACGCATTGAAGCATGCTGGCGATCGCGCGCATGAATATGCAACGCTGGAGCATCTCCTGCTGGCGCTGATTGACGATGCGGATGCTGCGAAAGTCATGCAGGCTTGCGGCGTCGATCTTGGCGAACTTTCGGACATCATCATCACATATTTGGATACCGAGCTGGAAAGTTTGCGCGTGGAGGGCAAGGTTGACCCATCCCCGACGAGCGGGTTTCAACGTGTCGTTCAACGCGCGATATTGCATGTCCAAAGCTCCGGCAAAGATGTCGTAACCGGCGCAAATGTCCTTGTCGCTTTATTCTCGGAGCGTGAGAGCTATGCCGTTTATTTCTTGCAGCAGCAGGATATGAGCCGGCTTGATGCCGTATCTTATATTAGCCACGGCATCGGCAAGGACGGCAAGTTCTCTGAACCTCAATCCGTATCCGGCACTGAGCAGAAAAACGACGAGCCAGACGACACCAAGGTGAAAAAGGACAAGAAAGAAAGTGCGCTGGATCAGTTCACAGTCAATCTGAATGAAAAAGCCAAGCTGGGCCGTATTGATCCCCTGATCGGGCGTGCTGCCGAAGTAGACCGTACGGTTCAAATTTTATGCCGCCGGTCTAAGAATAACCCCCTTTATGTGGGCGAACCGGGCGTTGGAAAGACAGCGATTGCAGAAGGCCTTGCCCGTCGCATCGTTGAAAATCAGGTGCCAGAGGTTCTGTTACCCGCAGTGATTTATTCGCTCGACATGGGCGCTTTGCTGGCTGGAACGCGGTATCGCGGTGACTTTGAGGAGCGGTTAAAGGCGGTCGTGTCAGAGTTGGAGAAACTGCCGGATGCAATTCTGTTCATCGACGAAATTCACACGGTCATCGGCGCGGGTGCAACAAGCGGCGGGGCGATGGACGCATCTAACTTACTAAAGCCGGCGTTGTCAGGCGGGACAATCCGTTGCATCGGTTCGACAACTTACAAGGAATTCCGCAACCATTTCGAAAAGGACCGCGCATTGCTGCGCCGGTTCCAGAAGATTGACGTCAACGAGCCAAGCATTGAGGACACGATCAAAATCCTTGCGGGCTTGCGCAGCGCATTTGAAGAGCATCACAAAGTTAAATACACCCCCGATGCCATCAAGGCCGCAGTGGAGCTGTCCTCACGCTATATCAACGACCGTAAACAGCCTGACAAGGCGATCGACGTCATTGACGAGGTTGGCGCCATGCAGATGCTTGTCGCACCCTCAAAGCGCCGAAAATTGATCACCGCCCGCGAGATTGAGGCGGTTATAGCTACCATCGCCCGTATCCCGCCAAAGCAAGTGTCGTCAGATGACAAGACTGCGCTCGGCACGCTTGAGGCGGATCTCAAACGCGTCGTGTTTGGTCAGGATAAGGCCATTGAAGTGCTTGCGAGCGCCATCAAGCTCAGTCGCGCCGGACTGCGCGATACCGAAAAACCAATTGGCAGCTATTTGTTCAGTGGACCGACCGGTGTCGGTAAAACCGAAGTCGCGCGGCAATTGGCTTCTATCCTTGGTATTCCGCTCAAGCGGTTTGACATGTCGGAATATATGGAACGGCACAGCGTGAGCCGTTTGATTGGTGCGCCCCCAGGCTATGTTGGCTTTGATCAAGGTGGACTGTTGACCGATGCTGTCGACCAAAGCCCGCATAGTGTGCTGTTGCTCGATGAAATCGAAAAGGCGCATCCCGACCTGTTCAACATCCTGTTGCAAGTGATGGATAATGGCCGTTTGACCGATCACCATGGCAAGACCGTTGACTTCCGCAATGTCATATTGATCATGACAACCAATGCGGGTGCGAGTGATATGGCAAAAGAAGGCATTGGTTTCGGCAACAACATCAGCAAGGAAGACGCTGGTGATGAAGCCGTTAAAAAAATGTTTGCGCCGGAATTCCGCAACCGCCTCGATGCCACAGTGCCCTTTGGATATTTGCCAACCGACGTCGTCGCGCGCGTTGTCGACAAGTTCATTTTGCAACTGGAGTTGCAGCTTGCCGACCAGAATGTGCATATCAAGCTTGATGACGAGGCACGTGCATGGCTGACCGAACGAGGTTATGACAAGCTTTACGGCGCGCGTCCGATGGGCCGCCTGATCCAAGAAAAAATCAAGCAGCCGCTGGCGGAGGAGCTATTGTTTGGCAAACTCGTGCATGGCGGCGAAGTTGCTGTACGTATCAAGGATGGCCAGCCCGTCTTTGAGGTAACGCCAGCGCCGCCCAAGTCGGTCAAACCTAAGCCGCTGAAGAAAAGTGCTGCTAAAAAGCCGAGCAAAGCGGGTTAATTGGGCGGCCCTTCGTCGCAGGGCCGCCTTATCATTGCCCAATTGGTAACAGTTGGGCTGAAGCGCCAATTCCATTAAACAATTCGGGCTCCGTTCCAGTCATCCAGACTTGCGCGCCCGTATCGGCCAACAACCCAAACAACGCAGCGCGTCTTGCCGGGTCGAGATGCGCAGCAACCTCATCAAGCAACAAAATTGGCGGCGCATCACGTTGGACCGATACGAGCGCCGCGTGCGCAAGAATGAGAGAGAGCAACAACGCCTTCTGTTCTCCTGTGGAGCATTGCTCAGCGACCTGTCCTGAGGCGCTGTGCAATACTTCGAGATCAACGCGGTGCGGACCAAGCAAAGTGCGCCCGGCAGCAGCGTCACGGCTACGTCCCTTGCGCCATGCAGATGCAAGATCGTCATCGGCAGGCACAACCTTATCGACCAATTTTATCTGCGGCGTGGCAAATGGCCCGGACGGAGTCTTTAGCAATTGGCCACTCAATGCATTAACGACCAAAGCGCGCGCGCCCTGAATGGCATTTCCACTCTCGGCCATCTGCGCCTCAAGCGCATCTAACCACAGTGGATCGGCGGGAACTCCGCTCGCCAAAAGTCGATTACGTTGTTGCATGGCCTTTTCGTATCGACTGCTGTGCCGCGCGTGGCCGGGGTTTATCGCTAATACCAAGCGATCCAAAAACCGACGTCGCGCGGCTGCCCCATCCGCAAACAACCGATCCATCGCCGGGGTCAGCCAGATGACCGACAGCCATTCGGCGAGGCTGTTTATCGCGGCGTTGCTTTCATTCACACGGACCTTGCGCCGTTCAGGCTGTTCTGCGCTCACACCCGTGCCGATGACATTGCCCCCGACCTCCGCGACAATCGCAAAACCGCCGCTGCCGCCGTTGCGTAGCATGTCTGACATGGCTGCCCGACGCAAACCTCGTCCAGGTACCAACAGCGACACTGCCTCAAGAATATTCGTTTTGCCCGCACCATTTGTCCCGTGAAGCGCAATGAATTGCGCGTGCGGCCGAATTTCCAGCGCAGCATGATTTCGAAAATCATTCAGGGTCAGACGCGACAAAGCCATAATCTGCGTCTGCTATAGTATGGCCACTTCTGGTCAAGCGGCTATTGGTATTTCATCGTCCCCAAATATTGGCATTATTTCCCAATATATGCAGTTATACCGATATAGTGAATCCCTTAAAAATTAACTAACTTATTGATATTTAGTTTTATATTCATTTTGGCACATGCTGTGCAAAGTAGTTTGCATAGCCGGAATGATCCGGGGCATCTCAAAGGTAATCAACATGACACAATATGCACGCACACAAATTCTATCGTTTTGCGCAGCCGTTATCTGCGCTTTCATCACCATCGGAACTAGCGTGGCACCTGCTGTAGCTCCAGCCGCAGCCATCATCGCGTAACACAGCACCGCATTTCACATTTAAGGAGAAATTTAATGGCACGTTTGACACTTGATAAAACCAACAAGAAAATTCTCGGCGTTTGTGCGGGCCTTGCCAACTGGACGGGCATGGATGCCATGATCATTCGCTTGATCTTCGCCGTTGCAACGGTTGTTGGCTTTGGTTCACCTGTTTTGATTTACATTTTGCTGGCAATGATACTGGACTAATTTAAATTATGTCGCCGTCATTACCTTTGCAGGGCACGCCAAATCGACGCGATCGACCTATCAAGGTAGCCGGGTTTACGCCGCCGTAAACCCGGAACCTATTGGATCAAGCAACCTTCCGCACGAACACGGAACCCGCCGAATATCCCGCGCCGAACGAGCAGATCAAGCCAATGTCCCCTGCAGTTAGGTCTTCATTATGCTTGTGAAAGGCGATGATGGATCCTGCGCTCGAAGTGTTGGCATAGGTATCAAGTACGGTGGGACTTTCGTCCTCATTAGCTTCATGCCCCAAAACTTTTTGTGCAATCAATCTGTTCATGCCTGTATTGGCCTGATGCAGCCACATGCGGCGTAGATTTGATCCAGATAGGCCTAAGCTTTCGGCATGTTCAATGATCATTTGTCCGACCATCGGCACAACCTCCTTAAACACCTTCCTGCCCTCTTGAACGAACAGCTTGTCATTGCGCGGCCCGCTTTGGTCGACCGGACCCTGCCCGTGTGCACGGTTAAGGAAACCAAAATTGTTACGGATATTGTTCGAAAATTGCGTTTTCAGCCGTGTGCCTAAAATTTCCCAATGTTGCGCAGGCGCGATGTCCTTTGCCTCAACCAATATAGCTGTAGCTACATCACCAAAGATGAAATGACTGTCGCGGTCGCGCCAATTAAGATGTCCTGAAGTTATTTCCGGATTTACGACCAATACCGAACGCGCATTACTGCTACGGATATAGTCAGCAGCGGTTTGAATACCGAACGTCGCCGAAGAACAAGCAACGTTCATGTCGAAGCCAAAGCCGCGCTGCATACCAAGCTCATGTTGGATCTCGACCGCCATGGCAGGATAAGCGCGCTGCATATTTGACGCTGCACATAAGACGGCATCGACATCTTCAATGCTCCGTCCGGCACGCTCCAAGGCATCCCGGCACGCCGCAACACCAATTTCGGCCATTAACGAAATCTGGTCATTTGGACGTTCGAGGTAACGTGGCTCCATGATATCAGGGTCCACGATTGCGCTTTTATCCATCACATGCCGAGATTTTATCCCGCTAGCCTTCTCGACAAATTCAACCGAGCTATGCGTGAGTGGTTCTGAATCGGGGTTGGCTGCATTGTAGCGGTCGGCGTAGGCATTGAAGCTCGCGACCAATTCCTCATTGCTGATAGTATCCGATGGGGTAAATAATCCGGTCGAAGAAATGACTGGAGTGACACCCTGTGCATGTTGCGACATGTAAATTCCCGCGTTGATTTTTATTGCGAGCAGATGCCTAGCCTTTGCGTATTTGCGAAACAAGCCGTTTGAAATGCATAGTAACGGCGTTATGTGAGCGATGGGGGAGGAATATCTTAATGTCGTTGAATGAACGCCAGCCTAGCTGGTTGTCTCGGCTATTCAGGCGGGCACTGGTAGGAATTTACAAAAGCGCAGGTTGGCATGCCCATGGCGTGGTACCTGAACCGCGTAAATTCGTACTGATCGCTGCGCCGCACACGAGCAACTGGGATTTTGTCTATTTTCTAGGGCTCACCGACGATTTAGGAATTAAACCACATTTCATGGCCAAAATGTCGCTTTTCCGATGGCCATTTACAAACTTCATGCTCGATATGGGCGGGGTTCCTGTCGATCGCAGCTCAAACCGAAATTATGTGCAGCAAATGATCGATGAATTCGGTCGCCGCGACGAATTCATGCTAACCATCGCGCCCGAGGGAACGCGCGGCACGGTCAAGGCTTGGAAAACCGGCTTTTATCATATCGCAATGGGAGCGGGCGTACCCCTCGTGGTCGGCATGATGGATTATGGTTCAAAAACTGGTGGGCTTGGTCCAGCAATCTGGCCAACCGGCGACTATAAAGCGGATATGGCGAAGGTTGCGGAAATCTATGCGAAGGTTAAACCAAAGCACCCTGCCAAAGGAATGACAGAGATATTTGCGAAGGACGATGCATGACTGATTTTGGTTCGACGATGCTTATCAATGCTGTGGCATTGCTAACCGTGATTCTTGCCTTATGGGCTTACTCCGTCAAAATTCGGGATGTGTCATTCATTGATGCCTTTTGGGCATTCGGGATGGTGTTACTGGCCTGGGCGACTTGGACGCAATCAAACGCGCCGGACGCGCGGTCCCACCTCTTGCTTGGTCTGACAAGCCTTTGGGGCCTACGCCTCACCTTTCATCTGTGGACACGCTGGCGCGCGCATGGCGAAGATCCGCGCTACGCTAAAATCATGGGCAGCGTGATGGAAAAGAAAGGCTGGAGCTGGAGCAAGACGTCATTGCTCTCCGTGTTTCTAACACAAGCACCTCTGCTTTTCATAACCTCCCTACCCGCGCAGCTTGGTATCTGGGCAAGCGAAGGCGGGTACACATTGCTGGGCCCTTTGGCATTAATCGGCACAATCATTGCGATCATCGGCATATTGTTTGAAACCATCGGCGATTCGCAACTTAACGCATTCCGCGACAATCCGGCTAATAAAGGCAAGGTTCTGGATACGGGCCTCTGGCGCTATACGCGCCACCCCAATTATTTTGGCGATGCTTGCACATGGTGGGGCATTTGGCTCATCGCTTGCGAAACAGGGCTCGCGGGATGGATCAGCATTATTGGCCCGATATTCTTGACATTCACCCTGACGCGATGGTCGGGGAAGCCATTATTGGAGCGCGGCATGAAGAAGACGCGGCCCGAATATGCCGATTATGTCGCCCGCACATCAGGCTTCTTTCCGCTACCGCCAAAGCGGAAATAATCAGGTGATCACTCCAAACAGGTCGTGCTCGTCAGCATCTTCGATATTGACCATCACGACATCGCCAGCCTTCAAAGTTGCCGCGACATCGCGCAGATAGACATTTCCGTCGATTTCAGGCGCATCGGCTTGCGATCGACCAGTCGCACCGATGCTGTTGTCTTCATCCATGTCGCCGATTTCGTCGATGATAACGGGAATGTTGCGACCAACCTTTGCCGCAAGCTTAGCTGCGCTGATAGCAGCGGTTTTCGCCATGATACGCTGGAACCGCTCTTCCTTAACTTCTTCAGGCACTGGATTAGGTAAATCATTGGCCTTTGCACCGTCGACAGGTTCAAAACGGAACGCACCAACGCGATCTAACTGCGCTTCTTCGAGCCAATCGAGTAGATATTCAAAATCGGAATCGGTTTCTCCGGGAAAGCCGACAACAAAACTTGAACGTATCGCGATGTCAGGCGCAATACCCCGCCAATTGCGGATGCGTTCAAGTACCTTGGCCTCATTTGCTGGTCGCTTCATAGCCTTAAGGACATTCGGCGCCGCATGTTGGAACGGGATATCGAGATACGGCGTTAAATACCCTTCCGCCATTAACGGAATGACATCATCCACATGTGGATAGGGGTAAACATAATGCAGCCGAACCCAAGGCGCGATGCCATCGCTGGTGCGTAAACTGCCCAATTCACGCGCTAGGTCGGTCATATGCGCCCGAACCTGACGCCCCTTCCATTCGCGCGGCTCATGCCGCGTATCGACCCCATAAGCTGATGTGTCTTGCGAGATCACCAGCAGTTCCTTGGTACCCGCAGAAACAAGCTTCTCCGCCTCACGCAGCACCGCGTCAATCCTACGACTGGCAAGCTTTCCGCGCAAAGACGGAATGATGCAAAAGGCGCAGCTGTGGTTGCAACCTTCGGAAATTTTCAGATAGCTGTAATGGCGCGGCGTCAGCTTTAATCCGCCTTCAGGTACCAGATCCACAAAAGCACCGCGCGTAGGCGGCGCTGCCTCATGGACCGCTGATACGACATCCTCATATTGATGCGCACCCGTAATTGCTAAAACATCGGGAAAGCGCGCGCGAATAACATCGGCTTCCTTTCCCATGCAGCCTGTCACGATAACACGGCCGTTTTCAGCAATTGCCTCGCCAATGGCTTCGAGGCTTTCTTCCTTTGCAGAATCGAGAAAACCACACGTATTGACGAGCACAACATCGGCACCCGCATAATCGGGCGATAGGCCATAGCCGTCTGCACGCAGCTTCGTGAGAATCCGTTCGCTATCGACGAGCGCCTTGGGACAGCCAAGCGATACCATGCCGACTTTCGGCGCTGCTTTAATGATTGTTGCCATGATGGCCGGCGCATAGCGCGTTTCCGCACGCTTGTCACGGCTAGCGAACAAGCGCATGAATCATGCGTCTTGTGATAGGAGAGAACATGATGGCGAACGCGAATTTGTTAGCGATATTGGTAGCCGCAGTAACGGGATTCCTGATTGGTGGCCTGTGGTACGGCCCACTGTTCGGGAAAACATGGATGGCAGAGCATGGGTTTACCGAGGAGCAATTGCGTAGCAGTAATATGCTAAAAATCTACGGCCTGACCTTCGCCTTTTCAGTGCTTTCAGCCATGTTTCTTGGACATTTATTGGCGTTTTTTGATACCAATACGCGTTCGACGCTGATGATATCTGTTGGAGTTCCGCTTGGCTATATCATCCCCGCCATCGGCACCAATTACTTATTTTCGCGTAAGTCAGGCCGGTTGTTCGCCATTGATGCCGGATATTGGATCGTGTTCTACGCGGCTATGGGCTTGGTCTTCCTAATTCTTGGGCATTAGGGTGATGAGCACAGAGCGCGGCTTCAAAAACTATATCTTTGCTTCAAAGCAGCTAACGATTCATGGTGTGTTAGATCAAGTTGGAGAGGCGTGACAGCAATATAACCGTCTTCAATTACTTCAAGGTCGGTATCATGGCCCGGCGTATGCAGCATGCCGTGCAGGCCAAACCAATAATAATCATATCCGCGTGGGTCCGTACCTTTGACAATTGAGCCGCGACTATAGTCGTGAAAACCCTGACGGGCTACTTTGATCCCCTTGACGTCTTGCGGCAGCAGAGGCGGAAAGTTGATATTGGTCAATGTCCGCGGGGTGTCTGGCATATCAAGCAGCGGACGCAAGACGCGTTCACCCCATGCTTCCGCCGCCGAGAAAGGCACAGCGTCGGCCATGCCTTCCTTGCTGTAGACCTGACTCAGTGCGATGGAACGAATTCCCGCCAACGCCCCTTCCATCGCAGCAGAAACAGTGCCGGAATAGGTAATGTCATCACCCAAATTAGCGCCACGGTTGACGCCGGATAAGATCAGGTCAGGCTTTGCATCCTTCATGATGACGCCAATGCCGAGCATCACAGAGTCGGTCGGCGTGCCAGCGACGGAGTAATGCTTGTCCCCATGCTGGCGAATGCGCACGGGTTTGGTGAGCGTCAGCGAATGGCCGGCGCCGGAATTTTCCTCCGCAGGCGCCACGATCCAGATATCATCGCTGATCGTGCGGGCAATTGCCTCCAACACCTTAAGACCTGGCGCACTCACGCCATCGTCATTGGTCAACAATATGCGCATCAGGCGGTCGGCTCCAACTTTGTGAGGCCGCCCATATAGGGCAGCAAAGCGGTCGGAATGATGACACTGCCGTCGGCCTGCTGATGATTTTCAAGCACGGCAACGAGTGTGCGGCCAACCGCAAGGCCAGACCCATTCAGCGTATGGACGAAGACATTGCCCTTGCCTTCGGCTGGACGGTAACGGGTATTCATCCGCCGTGCCTGCCAGTCACCGCAGTTCGAGCAACTGGAGATTTCACGGTATAGCCCTTGTCCCGGCAACCAGACCTCTAGATCATAGGTCCGCCGCGCGCTTGCACCCATATCACCCGTGCACAGAAGCATCTTTCGATACGGCAATTCAAGCGCTTGCAATATACCTTCGGCGCTTTCCACCATGCGTTCATGCTCGGCCGCGCTATCTTCGGGCCGGACGATAGAGACTAGCTCCACCTTCTCAAACTGGTGCTGGCGAATAAGGCCCTTGGTATCGCGGCCCGCCGCACCCGCTTCTGAACGGAAACATGGAGTCAATGCAGTAAGCCGGATTGGCAAAACACTTTCGTCCAAAATTTGTTCTCGCACGCTGTTGGTCAGAGAAACTTCAGCCGTTGGAATGAGCCAGCGGCCATCGGTGGTCTGGAAATTATCTTCGGCAAATTTAGGAAGCTGCCCGGTTCCAAACAAAGATTCCTGTCGCACCAGATAAGGCGTAGCGCATTCTGTATAGCCGCGCTGCGCTGTCTGATGGTCGAGCATGAACTGACCAAGCGCGCGGTTCAAGCGCGCCATCTGCCCGCGCATAAAGGTGAAGCGCGCGCCCGAAATGGCTACACCAGTTTCAAAATCAAGGCCAAGGCCGGGGCCGATATCAGCGTGGTCGCGGGGTTCGAAATCAAAATCGCGCGGTTCACCCCAGCGAGCAATTTCAACATTCTCAGCCTCATCTGCGCCATCGGGGGTGTCCGCAGATGGCAAATTCGGTAAGCCTGCAAGCAAGGCGTCGAGTTCCATGCCCGCCGCACGTTCGCGTTCTTCCAACTGCGGCAAAATATCTTTCAACTGGGCAACTTCGGCCTTTAACGCCTCGGCGGTTACGGTATCGCCCTTGCCCATCGCTGCTCCAATAGATTTTGACGCATCGTTGCGGCGGGCCTGCGCATTTTGCATCTCAGTCAAGATTGCGCGCCGATTTTCGTCCATAGAAAGTATGGATGCAGCAACGGGTTCAGTACCTCGGCGCATAAGCGCGGCATCAAAGTCAGTTGGATTTTCGCGAATATATTTTAGGTCATGCATGGCGGCAGGCTATGCCCCGCGAATGGTGGTTTCGCAATGAAAAAGGGGCATTTGCAGATGCATACATTTGTGCAGTGCTTCCATATTTGCCACCTGCCGCGCACTTCGCGGTCCGATCCGTTTCTATACATCGTCCATTTCCACAATTTTTGTCCAGTTGAGGACAATTCGCGCCATTTGGCGCTTGTGCCGTATTTGGCCCGAGTCTATAGCGCCGCCAAGAGTGGATAGGACGCAGACTTCTTCGTTCTGGAGGGCCTGCCCTAGGGTGGAGAAAAAGGATGGGCGTCAGCGCCAAGCCTCAAGACACGATCAGCGAAACAAGCGCCTCTGACTTTGGCCTCGACGATTCATATATACCTGGCGACGACGAGCCATTTATGAACGAGCGGCAACTGAGATATTTTGAAAAACAACTTGTTGACTGGAAGAATAGCATCCTAGCCGAGGCGCAAGGGACGCTGAACCAGCTTCAGGATGGCCCTATGCGCGAGCCAGATCTGAACGACCGTGCTTCGAGCGAGACCGATTGGGGCATCGAACTTCGTACCCGCGACCGTCAACGTAAACTTGTTGCGAAGATTGACGCCGCCTTGCGCCGTATCACTGAGGGTGAATATGGTTACTGCCAAGTAACGGGTGAACCCATTTCGCTCGCCCGCCTGCGCGCTCGGCCCATCGCGACCATGACGTTGGAGGCGCAAGAACGCCACGAACGTCAGGAACGCGTATCACGCGACGACTGATCCTTCGACTAAGTAGACAAATGCTGTTTCCGGCTAAATGCGCCGGATTACATCAATCATCGAAGCAGTAAATGTCTACTGGCACGACAATCTTGTCGAGCACGCGGCCAACAGGATAGGATGATTTTCCGCCCTGCTCGATTGCTTTTTCAAGCACCTCACGCTTTTTGGCACCGCTTATCACCAAAATCGCGGTCCGCGCCGCGCCGATGGCGGCACCTGTTAACGTCACCCGATTGACGGGCGCTTCGGGCGGCAACGGATCAGGCGCAACGCCCACAGCGCGCACATCTTTGCCGCTATCCATCGCCGATTCCAAATCAGGGCCGGGGAAAATCGACGCCGTATGGCCATCTGCCCCCATGCCGAGCCAAACCAGATCTGGCGGCCAATGCAAATCAGCCAACCGTGCATTCGCCGCGCTGCCTGCCAGCTTATGGTCGGCGGCATCACTCGCGATTGGTAATACCCGCGCACCCTTTGGAATGAAAATTTTGGCAATCATCGCCACATTAGACAAGGCATTGTCCACGGGTACCAAGCGATCATCGGTCGGAATGATTGTAACATTTTTCCAACGAATATTGGCTTGGGCAAGCTTTTCCAAAATCGGTTTTGGCGTTGAACCGCCGGGGAATGCTACCAATGCCTGCCCCCGAGCATCGAGTGCACTTTCAATGATGAAGCTAACATCGCCCACCACTGCGTCGATCAGATCGTCTGCAGCATCAAAATCCCACCATTCGATTTCTTCGGCCATATGCCTTGCGTCTCCGTTAGTTCCGTAATGCCGATGCGGCACGCGCTGCCGATTCAATCGCGGCAACATCGGGAACGCCTTTACCAACAAGCCAGCTACCGCCAACACATAAAATTTCCGGTACGGCCAACCAATCTGACGCTGTTTCCTGCTTTATGCCTCCCGTTGGGCAAAATTTACACTGACCGAATGGTCCAATGAGTGACTTGAGCGCTGGAAGCCCGCCATTTGCCTCCGCTGGAAAGAATTTGAAATGCGTTAGGCCCAAATCAAGCCCGCGCATGATGTCGCCTGCACTGGCGATGCCTGGCAAAAACGGTATGCCTCTGGCTATGGCTGCCTTACCCAAATTGTCAGTAAGGCCCGGCGAGACAATGAACTCAGCGCCAGCGGCCATTGCACATTCAAGGCCCGGCACATCGACAACAGTTCCAGCACCTACAATCGCGCCTGGAACCTTCTTCATCTCGGCAATCGCGTCCAAGGCCTCGACAGTGCGCAAGGTGACTTCGAGTACGGGAAGCCCTCCGGCAACTAGCGCCTCCGCTATACCACGTGCATGCGACGCATCTTCGATAACCAGTACCGGAATGACGGGCGCGGTGCGCATGATTTTCTCGATTGCGGACATATCTTGTAAATCCTCAAATATATTGCTGGGCGTAAGCGGCCGCTGCGCCAAAAAGACCGGGCTGCGGATGTGTAATCAGCTTTACAGGGATAGTAGACATGAGCGCTTCAAAGCGGCCCTTCGCGCGGAAACGTTCGGCAAAGCCCGAACGAATCAGGCTGTCTTTAATACGCAGACCAAGCCCGCCCGCAATCACGACGCCCGCAAACCCACCCTGTGCCAGCGTGATATCACCCGCCACACTGCCAAGCGATAGACAGAAACGGTCAACCGCTGCTGCAGCAAGGCTGTCCTCACCTGATAGTCCCATTTGCCACAAAGTCTTGTCGTCATATTGCTGGACCGCCCGCCCTTCAATCGCTGCAAGCGTTTCGTAGAGATCGATAAGACCCGGTCCGGACACCACGCGTTCTACCGACACGCGTCGGTAGCGGTTGCGTAACCGCGCTAAAACGGCGTCCTCAATCGCGTCGAGCGGCGCAAAATCGATATGTCCACCCTCGGTCGCTTGCACATGATAGGCAGCGCCCTTGCGCCAAAGATGCGCCACACCAAGACCCGTTCCCGGCCCGATAATGCTCAACGTGCCATCCGTAGCAAAGTCCTGCTCCGGCCCTGTTAGATGATGAAAATGCGCTGCCCCGGCTTGTGCGACGGCATGACCAACTGCGCCAAAGTCATTAACGATGACAAAGCTGTCCACATTCAACTTCTCACAAACCATTGAGCGGCGGATAATCCAAGGATTGTTGGTCAGCTTGATAACATCAGCGTCTACAGGTCCGGCAATTGCGATTGCCGCAGCCCGCGGAAGGGCTTTGCCATTGAGGCGTTCAAATTCCTGCCATGCCGTTTGAAAACTGGCATGTTCAGCAGTCTTCAGCGTTGTCGCCTCGCCAAGTGCAAGCACGCGGCCATCCTGAACCTCGGCTATAGCGAACCGGGCGTGGGTTCCGCCGATATCGACAGCTACGACAGCTGTCATAGTCCAGCAACCGCCAACATGGCCGACCCGCCTTTCTCCGCCTCATCCGCACCTGCCTGCATCAATGCAAATAGCTCACGCCCTGTCCCTATATGCCGTGCTGGCGAAGGCGCTGGCGTGCGGACAGCCCAGATATCAGCATCGACCAGCACCGACAATGATCCCGTGTTGGCGCAGAGCCGAACAACATCGCCATCCTGAAGCTTGGCGATTGCTCCGCCGCGCGCAGCTTCAGGGCTTAAATGGATAGCGGCAGGCACTTTACCCGACGCACCGGACATGCGGCCATCGGTAACGAGCGCCACATTAAAACCCTTATCCTGCAAAACGCCCAAAGGAGGGGTCAGTTTGTGCAATTCGGGCATGCCATTGGCGACAGGTCCTTGAAAACGGATAACGACCACGACATCGCGATCCAATTCGCCTGCCTTAAATGCAGCCAATGCATCATTCTGGTCATGAAACACTCGTACGGGCGCTTCTATGGTCCAGCGTGCAGGATCAACTGCGCTGGTCTTAAAGGTTGCACGGCCCAAATTGCCCGTCACCAAACGCATCCCGCCATCGGGGCTAAACGGCGCAGACGGAGGCCGCAGCATAGTCTCGTCGGCAGTAACTGCTGGCGCATCTCGCCAGACAAGCTGGTCATTCTCCAACATTGGTTCACGCCCGTAATCAGACAAATCATTGCCTGCGACCGTCATAATGTCGCGGTGTAAAAGGCCCGCATCAATCAGTTCGCGAATAACATAACCCATGCCGCCCGCCGCGTGGAAATGGTTCACATCGCCCGAGCCATTTGGATAGACCCGCGCAATGAGCGGGACAGCTGAGGACAATTGGTCCAAATCTTCCCAATCGATAATGATCCCTGCCGCCCGCGCGATTGCCGGAATATGCAGCGCATGGTTGGTTGAACCACCCGTCGCGAGCAAGCCAACACAGGCATTAACAATCGCTTTTTCATCAACACAAATCCCCAAGGGCCGATAATCGTCACCATCCCATCCAATCTTGCTCAAACGATGAACGGCAGCCCGCGTCAATTCCGTCCGCAATTTCGTGCCGGGGTTGATAAAGGCCGCGCCTGGAATATGCAGCCCCATCACCTCCATCATCATCTGGTTTGAATTTGCGGTGCCGTAAAAGGTGCAAGTGCCTGCGCTATGATAAGACGCAGCCTCCGCCTCAAGCAATTCCGCGCGGCCTACTTTACCCTCGGCGTAAAGCTGCCGAACGCGTTGTTTTTCCTTGTTGGCTAACCCTGACGGCATGGGTCCTGCCGGCACAAGGATATTGGGCAAATGGCCAAAGCGCAAAGCGCCGATCAACAAGCCAGGAACAATCTTGTCGCAGATGCCAAGCATGGCGACACTTTCAAACATGCCGTGGCTAAGGCCTACCGCCGTTGCCATCGCGATCACATCGCGGCTGAACAACGACAGCTCCATCGAATCCTGCCCCTGCGTGACACCATCGCACATGGCAGGTGTCGAACCTGCAACTTGCGCTGTGGCGCCAACTTCACGCGCAAAAATTTTCATCTGCTCGGGGTAGCGACCATATGGCTGATGAGCAGACAGCATATCGTTATACGCGCTGACGATGCCAATATTCATCGCCTTGCCATCGCGAATGGCTGCCTTGTCCTTGCCACTGGCTGCGAAGCCATGCGCGAGGTTACCGCAACTTAAAACCGGGCGGTTAACACCAGCGTCGCGTTGCTTGGCGATCAGGTCGAGATACGCCGCACGCCCGACCCTGGAGCGTTCGATAACCCGTGCGGTGACGGCTTCAATGGTGACGTGCAATTTACTCATGCCAGCTCACTCCATCGCGTTCGGTCAGTGCAATCGCCGTATTAGGCCCCCAGCTTCCCGCACCATAGGCTTTTGGGCGAAGCGCTGTGGCGCCCCATAAGCGCCGTATGGCATCGATCCATGTCCACTGGGCCTCAACCTCATCCCGACGGACAAATAGCGTCTGGTCGCCTTCTATGAGGTCGAGAAGCAGTCTTTCATACGCAATCCTCCGACGCGATCCGGCGAATGCCGCCGTCAGCGACAAGTCCAGCGGCACTTCGCGCAAGGTGACACCGCCACGGTCCAATCCGGGTTCTTTTGCCATGACCAACAACCGCACATATTCCTCAGGCTGTAAGCGGATGATAAGCGTATTCGCCTCAAGTTTACCGCCACGATCGCGGAACACATTGTGCGGCACGGGTTTGAATTGAATCACAATCTCACTACGCCGTTCAGGCAGGCGTTTGCCCGTTCGCAGGAAAAACGGAACGCCTTGCCAGCGCCAATTATCGACATACGCCTTTATCGCAACAAAGGTTTCGGTATCGGACACTTTGCCAAGATCACTTTCATAACTTTTTACTGCATCGCCTTGGACTGCACCCTCTGTATATTTACCGGTTACAACGTCACCTTCGACCACAGGACGAAGCGCGCGAAGAACCTTAACCTTTTCGTCACGAATGGCGGTGGCATCAAGGCTAGCAGGCGGCTCCATTGCGGTTAGCGCGAGCAGTTGCAGCATATGGTTCTGCACCATGTCGCGCAGCGCGCCCGTATCGTCATAAAAACCTGCGCGACCTTCAAGTCCGACAGTCTCGCTGACTGTGATCTGCACATGCTCGATGGCATTGGCATTCCACAAGGGTTCAAACAGCATATTGGCAAAGCGTAACGCCATCAGGTTCTGAACAGTTTCCTTGCCCAGATAATGATCGATGCGGAAAGTCCGTTTTTCAGGGAATACGGCATTGACGGCGTCATTTATATGGCGCGACGAAGCAAGATCATTGCCCAAGGGTTTTTCCAAACCAATACGCACATTTTCGCCCGAAAGCCCCGCATTGTGAAGCCCTTTGATTGTCGCTTCGAACAAAGACGGCGCTGTGGACAGGAAGATGGACAAGCCACCTGTTATATCACCAATGGTCGCCGCTAGTTCTGCAAAACCATGGGGGTTGGAGGCGTCTAACGGAACATAATGCAAGCGTTGAAGGAAGGCGTCGATCAGCCCTTCGGCCTTGCGGTCATCGGGTAGAAATTCGCACAAGGCCGCACGGGCCATGTCGCGAAAGGCGTCGTCAGTCAGAGCGCTTCGCGCAGTGCCAAAAATCCGCAAAGCCGGGTGAATCAAACCATCGGCATGCAATGCGTATAACGACGGCAGAAGCATCCGGCGCGAAAGGTCACCCGTCGCCCCGAACAGCAGCAAGGTTGAACTATGGTCCCGCATTCCGTCAATCTCCTGGCAAGGCAGCATGTAATGGCATTGCAAAATTGTCCTTCCCTTTATCCGGAAGCGCCGGGGCGTCTAGGGCTTATTCGTATGCAGTGCTTAGCTTAACGCCCAAGCGCGCTGCTCAGATATGCCCATGGAAATGAGCATAAGTTCCTCCTGCTGCCGCGCCTGAAAGTCTGCTTTGCCCGACAGACCGCGCCAGCCCGAGGCGATCAGCGCCTGCACCGTTGGTGCGCCTAAGGTTGTTCCGGGGCCAAGAACAATGACTGTGTCCGGCGCGAACTCTGCCGCGGCAACTTGAACCGCGCGGGTAAAATCATAGCTTTCGGTCAGTTGCGCACCGAGCGTGTAGTCATAAATGGCCTCCCGGCTGAACGCACGAGGGGACCAAATTCGACCCTGCCCATCAATCGCTGGAATTTCGCCGGCGCCGAAATCACTAAGAGGATTTCCTGCACGCGCAATCGGCACGACATGGTTCAGCAATGGGCTATGGAATGCAGCATGGTGCATCAACCTTAAAGGGAAACGGTCGTCTTTAGGTAGTCGCTCCATCAACCACTTGAGCCCAGCCTCGTCTGCGGCAAACACAATCATCCCGCCGAGCCGGATAGAAACATGTATACTAACTTCAGAAATAATAGAAGATTCAATTATCAAATTATTAATAAATAATAATTTATCTTTCTGAACATTCCAATTTTCATCACAGATGGACCAGACAATCTGTCCGCCTGCGCCATGCTGATGCATGACCCCACCCATATTGTTAACAAGCCGCGCTCCGCCAGCAAGGTCAACTATACCCGCACAAGCCAAGGCCAGATACCAACCCATAGAATTGCCGGTTACGGCGACAATGTCATATTGTTCGCGGTCAATCGCGGCGAAGTCCGACATAGCGCATGCATAGATCAACGCCGAGGCATTATCGCCAGTCATATGCACCGATGGCGCGTATTTGTCTGCAGCATCAAGCTGCGAGACAGTCGTTTGCCCCTTTGCGGTCCGAACTGCGTCTACCGCCGCAATAATATCTTGACGCGCGGCATGATGGGTTTTGAGATAGCCAAGCTCTGTTGCGTTATATGTACCGCGCCCGGGGCAAATCACTAAAGCCCGTTTTTTCATGCTAATGCTGCCCGCGCCGCTTCTATTATCGATGCTTTGCTCGGCAAAACCAGTTCAGCAGCTGGCCCCAGCGGGATGAAGCAATCCTCGGCAGTTATCCGGCTGACGGCATCGCCACGTCCGCCTTCAGTTAAGATGGTCATCAACTTCTCGCTAAGGCTTCCAGATTTACGGCATTCGTCGACAATCAAAATTTTCTTACAATCCGCCACGGCCGCGACAATTGCCTCGGCATTTAACGGATGCAGCCATCGTAGATCGATAATTCGCAGATCAATCCCGCTCGCTTCCAATTCACCTGCCGCTTGGTGTGAAAGAAAATAACCATTTCCATAGGTTATGATCGCAAGTTCAGTACCCTTGCCAAATTGACCGAGCGTACCCAGCGCAATAACCTGGTCCTGATCTGGCGCAACATAAGGTGCAGTCCATCCGCCATCGTCCTGCTGCTGCAGGTCGGTCGTATGATAAAGGGCGATAGGCTCAATAAAGACCACGACCCGTCCATCCTCATGCGCCAGTCGAACGCATTCACGTAGCATCGCTGGCGCATCTGCGGCGCTGGAAGGACAAGCAACGATGATGCCGGGAATATCGGTAAGGACAGCAAGGCTATTGTCATTATGGAAATGCCCGCCAAACCCCTTTTGATATGGCAGGCCAGCAATACGGATAACCATTGGGTTGCGATATTGCTGGTTTGAAAAGAAAGATAAGGTCGCTGCTTCGCCACGGATCTGATCTTCGGCATTGTGCAGATAAGCCAAAAACTGGATTTCGGGCATTGGCACAAAGCCATTATGAGCCATGCCAATGGCAAGGCCCAGGATCGTTTGCTCGTCAAGCAATGTGTCAAACACGCGTGCGGCGCCAAATTTCTCCTGCAAGCCCTGTGTCACCCCATAGACGCCACCCTTACGCGCGACATCTTCGCCAAACACAGCAACGTTAGGATATTGCAGCATGATATCTGCCAATGCAAAATTGATACTCTTGGCCAAGGTTGCTGGCTTGGCAAGATTGCGTACGTCTTTGGTGAAAAGGGCATCACGCGCCGCCGCATCAGGCAAGGACTTTGGGGGATTTGCGGATTTGGCCGGTTCAATCGACGTCATAACCTCTGCCGCCGTCAATAATCGCGGCTTGGCTAACGCATCCTGCGCCACGCTTTCCACCCGCGCGCGCATGTCTTCATAGCGGGCCACTATCTCTGCGCCCGACATGCCGACTTGTTCATGCAAGATACGCGCGCTGTGTAGCAACGGATCCTGCGCCTCGGCAGCCTCAATCTGAGCAATAGGCGCGTAGCTTAATTCGACGTCGGCGCCTGCATGACCCATCAATCGGATCGTTTGCATGTGCAGAAAAACCGGCTTACGCCGCGTGCGGGCATAGGTCACCGCTGCTGCGCATCCGCGCAAGGCATCATTCAGGTCCGCGCCATCGCAGCTTATATAATGCAGCGCCGGCCTATGCGCGAAATTGGCGGCGATCCACCCGCCCGGCGTGCGCACCGAAATCCCGATGCCGTTATCCTCACACAGAAAGACAATAGGCATCGGCAAATGCTGATAGGCGGCCCAGCATGCGGCGTTGAATGCACCTTGCGACGTTGAATGGTTCGCAGATGCATCGCCAAAGGAACATAAGATTATCGAGTCATGCGGCAGTACAGCATCGGCAAGCTGCAGGCGTTGCGCCATGCCGAGCGAATGCGCCGCACCAACGGCCTTGGGCAAATGTGAAGCGATAGTACTGGTTTGCGGCGGCACAAAAGTGTGCGCGCATCCCAATACTTTGTGCCGTCCGCCCGAGATTGGGTCATCAGCTGACGCAGCGAAGGACAAGGCCATGTCGTGCAAAGGCGTCAGGCCGCCAGCTTGCTTCTTACGCTGGATTAGGAACGCAGCATCTCGGTAATGCAGGAATGCCATATCGGTCGAACGCGTTGCCGCGGCCATTGCTGCTGTGCCCTCATGCCCCGAACTGCCAATGGAATAGAAAGTCTTGCCCTTGGAGCGCCGCGCCCAAAGGTCGAGATGGCGGCTCATAATCTGACTATCAAACAGATCGACAAGTATATCCGGCGCAACCGTTTCGGTAATGTGGCTGCAACGTGGAGCGGGAAAGTCATGGACAGCGACGCGGCGGGAAAATGCCTCGTCCAAGATTGTGGGGCGGTCAAACATAGTTTGAGATGATTAGCGTCACGAGGCGCAAAAGCCACAGTAAAATGCTATTTTCAATCGTGCGATTAATTCGCTGGATTTGTCAGATTTCGGCGATAGGGTGTGGGATTGTTACAGTTTCTTCTCGGAATTTTCCCACCGAGAAGTGTTTAGAACGCCGTCAAACATAATATGAGCAGTAAATGCCAATGGGTTGACGGTTAAATGGAGGAGAGAGAAATGCGTCGTTTTAATCGTGTTATGACCGCTGCTTTGTGCAGCACCATCTGCAGCGCCATGTTGGTGCCAGCAGCTTATGCCCAAACAGCTCCAGCCGAAGATGATAATGGTGAGGAACCCATTATCGTGACCGCGACTTTGCGTGCTATGGATGTGCAAGACATTCCGCTGGCCGTGACCGCCGTCGCGCCAGAGGCTTTGGAGCGTCAGGGCGTTAACGACATTAAGAATCTGGCGGCGATTTCCCCCAGCTTCAACATCCAGTCATCGCAAACTGAAACGCAAGGCACCTCGATCAAAATTCGTGGCGTCGGCACGACGGGTAACAATACCGGCCTTGAAAGTTCGGTTGGCGTATTCATCGACGGTGTATACCAGTCGCGCCCTGGCGTTGCACTTGGCGACCTCGTTGATCTTGAACGGCTTGAAATCTTGCGTGGCCCTCAAGGCACGCTGTTCGGCCGCAACACTTCGGCTGGTGCGTTAAACGTCACCACAAAACGCCCTAGCCTTTCGACAACCGAAGGTTTCGTAAATACAAGCTACGGCAATTACAATTTCATGAACTTGCAGGCGGGCGTCAGCGTTCCTGTTGTACAAGATGTCGCAGGCCTTCGTGTGTCCGGCACATGGCGCAAGCGCGACGGATATCTGAAATCCCCCACGGGCGCTGAAAGTAATGATCGTGACCGCTATATGCTGCGCGGCCAATTGTATATCGAACCCAATGCTGATGTGAGCATCCGCCTGTTGGCCGATTATGCCAAGACGGACGAACAATGCTGCAACTCCGTTATTGTTCGCGAAACCGAACTGGCGCCTTTCTTTGCCGCCAACGGCTTGGCGAGCGATGGCGTCGACCAGTCCGGAATGAGCGCGCTCAAGAATTTGTCGGTCAACGGTGGCCCATATCTGAACGGCTCCAAGCAATGGGGCACGTCCGCAGAAGTGAAATGGGACTTGGGTGGCGCAAAGCTGACCTCGGTTACCGCATATCGTAAGTTCAATTCGAGTTCGACAACGGTCGGTGGTTTCACCGCCAACAACACCTATACGGTGGGTAATGGCGCACCGACATCACGCGTCGGCATTTTGCCATCGGGTGACCAAATTAAAACCTTTACGCAGGAATTGCGCTTACAGGGTGCGGCGTTTAACGATCGCCTCGACTGGCTGGTTGGTGGATTTTACTCCAGTGAGAAAATCCGTGCCGACCAGTCGATGACCTTGAATGCCGATTTCCAGAGGGCTAGCAGCGCGGGTAGCTTTGGTTTCTCCTCGGCGTTGGGTGCAAATCCGGCGTTTATGCTGACCGCCTTCGGCAATGCCGGTGTTCCAGTTAATGCCAATGGCAACTATGCCGAAAACCGGTTCCTGCAGGATGCTGAAAGCTGGTCTGTGTTCACGCACAATGTTATCAGCGTTACGGACAAGCTCAGTCTAACACTCGGTGCGCGTTATGTGAGTGAAACCAAGGACGGCGCCTTCAACCAGCTCGCCGGAACGACCGGTGCAGGCGCCAGTGCGTGTCAAGCTACTGTGAATGCATTATTGCTAGGGGCAATGCCCTCGGCTGTGCCTGCAGCTGTTCAACAAGGTACCTTACTCATAAACTGCTTCCCATTTGCAGCGTCGACAAATCTGACAGCGCCTGCACAATTGGGCGGCGGCTTGGCCAGCCGATTGCTGCCTTTGCCACGGGCATGGTCGGATACGTTCAAGGATGACGAGATTACCTATACCGCACAGGTCGGGTACAAAGCGAATGAAGATCTATTGCTCTACGCTGGTTACAGCCATGGGTTCAAATCGGGTGGCTTCAACCTCGATCCGACGGCGGCAATCTTGCAGAATTCTTCCGCCATTATTGCTGGCGCAAGAGCGGGTACCGTCGTTGCACCTGTATATGCTGAGCCCGACTTTAAGTCAGAAAAGGTCAATCAGATCGAAATCGGCGCAAAGGCAACCTTGTTCGGATCGATCAAAGCCAACCTAGCATTGTTCGATATGAAAATGAGCGACTTCCAGGTGCTGGAATTTACTGGTGTCCAGTTCCTGACCTTCAACGTCAATTCGGCCCGCTCAACGGGTGCTGAGCTTGAACTATTTGGCCGACTAAGCGATAACATCTCGGCCAATGTTTCTGCAACTTATGCCAATTCACGCTATCCCAAAGACTGTAACGTGGGTGTAGCTGCGGCAGCTCTGGCATCGGTAAACCGTCTGTGTGGATCTTCTTTGACCAATGCGCCTAAGTTTGCCGGTGTTTTTGGCCTTACCTATGAAGGACAGGTCAGTGACTCTGGCTGGGGTCTGCTGGTAAATGGTAATATCAACTATTCGGATCGCCGTCGTACCAGCACCATTCCTTTGGATAGCAACAACCTGCCAGTCCCTCTGGATTATCAGGATGCCTATTTCAAAATGAATGCACGCATCGGCCTCACCACGCCGAACGAGCAGTTTACCTTTGAATTATGGGGCACCAATTTGAGCAATGAAATTACGCGCGGCATTACCGCTAGCACCACGCTTCGCGGCCTAGCAGGCACCCGCTCGCGTATGGGCTTCGTGGAAGAACCCCGCATGTACGGCATGACCGTCCGCGCTAAGTTCTAAACGAACGTTGCAAACAAAAAGGGCGGCCTCCGCGTGGAGGTCGCCCTTTTTTGTGTCTGCCGTTCTGGTTTTAAGTGGCGGTTTTATACAAAGTCTCGCCCTTGTCTGCCATCTCACGGAAGCTTTTGGGCGGTGCAAACCGATGGCCAAATTGCTGCGCCAAATTGTCAGCGATGCGGACGAAGTTTTTCAGCCCAACCGTGTCGATATAGCTCATCGGGCCGCCAGTATAAGGCGCAAAGCCCCAACCGAAAATCGCGCCCAAATCTGCGCTCTGTGGGTCTTTGACAACCTCTTCTTCAAAGCATTGTGCTGTCGCGATCAGCTGGATGTACAACAAACGTTGCTTCACCTCTTCGACCGAAGGCTGTTCGGGGGCGAGCGGATAATGCTCCGCCATGCCCTGCCAGAGGCTCAGGCGTTCACCCTTGGCATCATAATCGTAGAAGCCAGAGCCAAAACGGCGCCCCTTGCGGCCAAGCGTGACCACCATCAACTCCATAAAGTCTTCGGTGCCGCTTGGCTGGTAGGCGTCGCCCAATTCCTTCTTGGTCGACTGCATCACGTCATAGCCCAGTTGTAGCGTCGTTTCATCAAGCAACGCCAGAGGACCGATGGGCATACCCAGTGCCTTGGCCGCGTTTTCAATCAAAGCTGGCTTCACGCCCTCGGTCACAAGCTTCATCGCCTCACCCATATATGGCGGGAACACGCGGTTGGTGAAAAATCCACGTACATCCTTAACGACAATCGGCGTTTTCTTGATCTTGGCGTTATAATCAAACGCCGCGGCCAAAGCGCGATCGCCCGTCAACGCGCCGGGGATAATCTCCAGCAACGGCATCTTTTCAACCGGTGAAAAGAAGTGCAGCCCAACGAACAATTCCGGACGCGACGAATTTTTGGCGAGGCCCGTGATGGGCAGAGTTGATGTGTTGGACGCAAAGACGACATCTGGGCGAATAACCGCTTCGGCTTTCTTGATTACGTCAGCCTTCACATCAGGGCGTTCAAAAACCGCTTCGATGATAAGGTCGACGTCTTTCAGATCGTCATAATTGTCCGTCGGCGTGATACGCGCCATGAAGGCGTCACCAGCTTCTTTGCTCATCTTGCCACGGCTTACGGCCTTGTCGATGATCTTGCGGCTGTAATCGACGGCCTTATTGGCGTCTTCTAAACTACGGTCGAGAACGACGACATCCATGCCGCCCTTGACGGTGACGTGGGTAATCCCTGACCCCATAAGGCCGCCGCCCAATACGCCAACTTTCTTGATCTCCACCGGTGGTACGCCAATAGGACGTCCTGCGCCCTTTTCGGCGGCCTGCTTGTTGATGAACAAGGTACGGATCATGTTTTTGGCTTGGCTGCCCGAAAGCAGTTTGGTGAAATACTTCGATTCCACACGCAGCGCGGTGTCGAATGGCAGGATCGAACCTTCATATAGGCACGACAATATCGCCTTTATGGCATCAAAATTGCCCTTGCTTTCCTTGTGCGCCATTGCGTTGAGGCCGACGAATAACTGCACGGCGCGCGGGTCCATTGCCCCTGCCCCGCCTGGGAATTTGAAATCTTTCCTATCCCAAGGTGCGGTAACCTTAGAATTGGCTTTCACCCATGCCTTCGCATTCGCAATCAAGTCAGCCGCTGGCACGACTTCGTGGACCAGGCCTTGCGCCTTTGCCGAGGCTGGATCGAGCGCCTTACCTTGAATGATCATCATCGCTGCATTCTGCAGGCCGATGAGGCGTGGCGTCCGTTGCGTGCCGCCGCCACCGGGCAGCAAGCCCACCATGACTTCAGGCATGCCAAGCTGGATTTTCGGATGATCAACAACGACGCGGTAATGGCACGCCAAAGCAAGCTCGAGTCCGCCGCCCAAAGCAAGTCCATTGAGCGCGCAAGCCACTGGCTTTGCCGAGGCTTTACCCGAACTCAGGTCCTTTGCGGACTGCCCGCCAGTTTCCATTTTGCGCAACAATGCGTTCAACGCAAACGCCTGGTCAAAAGCTTCTTTGGTGCTGCTCGCCTTCGCCCCGCCTAACATGGTAAGGTCCGCGCCTGCCAAGAAGCCGGATTTTTTGCCCGAGGTGATGACCGCGCCCTTTACGGCGTCGTTGGTCGTGAAATCATCAACCCATTTGGTGAAATCTTCAATCAAACCGCCGTTCCATACATTCATGGAAGCGTCAGGGAGATTGATAGTCAAAAGTGCAATGCCATCGGCGTCGATATCGACGGAGAAAGTTTTGTATGTCATGTTTTCTGTCCCGATCAATTCACGCGTTCGATGATGGTTGCGGTGCCCATGCCCGCGCCGATGCACAAGGTGGTCAGCGCAGTCGATTTGCCCGACCGCTCCAGCTCATCCAATACAGTCCCAAGGATCATCGCACCTGTTGCACCTAGAGGATGCCCCATGGCGATAGCGCCGCCGTTCACATTGATGTCGGAATGGTCGACATTCATCGCTTCCATGAAACGCAGGACGACCGAAGCGAAAGCTTCATTCAATTCCCACACATCAATATCGCTTTTGTCCATGCCTGCCCGTGCCAGCGCCTTCTGCGCCGCAAATTCAGGGCCAGTGAGCATGATGGCAGGTTCCGAACCGATGGACGCCATCGAAACAATCCGCGCCCGCGCCTTCAGGCCATATTTCTCACCAGCTTCCTTAGTGCCGATCAACACGGCAGCCGAACCATCGACGATACCCGAGCTGTTGCCCGCATGGTGGACATGGTTGATCTTTTCTACGTCGGGATAGCGCATGATGGCAATGTCATCAAAGCCGGGCATCATCGTGCCCATCATTTGGAATGCAGGGGCCAATGCGCCCAAGGACTGCATATCGGTTTGTGGACGCATCAATTCGTCATGGTCGAGAACGACTTCGCCAATAACATCCTTGATGGGCAGTATCGAGCGCGCAAAGCGCTTCTCGGCCCATGCGCGGCCAGCGCGCTTTTGGCTTTCAACCGCATAGGCATCAACATCGTCGCGGCTATAGCCATATCGGGTGGCGATGAGGTCAGCCGAAATACCTTGCGGAATGAAGTAATTGGCGATTGCCGAGCGGGGGTCGATTGGCCATGCGCCGCCATCTGAACCCATGGGCACGCGGCTCATCGATTCAATACCGCCGCCAACCGCAAGGTCGCATTCACCGGATTTCACCTTGGCCGCGGCAATGTTGGATGCCTCAAGGCCAGAACCACAAAAACGGTTCACCTGAATGCCCGACGTTGTGTGCGGATAGCCAGCAGCGAGGACCGCAGTGCGCGTAATGACTGCGCCTTGTTCTCCCACGGGCGAAACGCATCCAAAGGCCACATCCTCAATTTCTTCGCCTGACAGGCCATTGCGGTCGCGGATTGCGGTCAACACTTGTGATGCCAGATCTACAGGCGTAATTTCATGCAACGCACCATCAGAGCGGCCCTTGCCGCGCGGGCTGCGCACCGCATCATAAATATAGGCTTCGGTCATATTCAGTCCTTGTTTGCGACCACGGCGCCCGCCGCGATCAGTTGGGATATCTCTTCGTGACCAAGGCCAGCCTCGGTCAATATGGCGGCATAATCGCCGCCTTTTGTTGCAATATCGAAATGGGAAGCCAATGGCTGTGTTGCAAGTCGTGGCGCAAGCTGCGGATGCAACCAACGTCCATCCTGTACAAAGGCTTGCCGCGCTGCATTTGCAGGATGGGTAGCAGCTTCGACATAATCCAGCACGGGCGTAACACACGCATCGGTTCCGGCAAAAATTGCTTCCCATTCATCGCGCGTTTTGGTCGCGAACACATCTTCAAGCATTTCATGCTGATTAGCCCAAGCGGCGCGGTCATGCTGACCACCATAGATATCATTGTCGATGGGCAAACGCTCCATCATCGCGGCGAAAAACTGTGGTTCAATACAGCCAACGGCCATAAACTTACCGTCAGATGTCATATAACAACGGTAGAATGGCGTCGCCCCGTCAAGCAAATTTGCCTCACGCTGCGTGCGCCACTGGCCAAGTCCAGCCATGCCATGGACAAAACTCATCAGACTGTTGGTGCCATCGACAATCGCCGCATCCACTATATTGCCTTTACCCGTCCGTGCGCGTTCGACCAAAGCGGCTAGGATACCGTTAACGAGGAACATCGACCCGCCGCCAAAATCGCCTATCATGTTAAGCGGCGGAACCGGCGGCTGCCCGTCTTTGCCAATCGCGTTCAAAACGCCCGTCATGCCGATATAATTTATGTCATGCCCGGCCATTTGGCTCCACGGACCCGTTTGCCCCCAGCCAGTCATCCGGCCATAAATCAGACCAGGGTTGACCTCGTGACAGGCATCGGGACCAACACCCATCCGTTCCGTCACACCAGGCCGCAGTCCTTCAATTAAGACATCAGCCGACGCAACCAGCTTCAACAATGCCGCCACCGCTTCAGGCTTCTTCAAATCAAGGATGATTGATTTTTTTCCACGCCCATCAATGGCCTTGGGCACGATTGAACCACCCGGTCTGTCAATGACAATGACGTCGGCTCCCATGTCCGCGAGCAACTGTCCGGCATAAGGTCCAGGCCCGATACCGGCGAGCTCAACAATCTTTATGCCGCTTAACGGACCGGATTTGGGGGAAGAATCGGTCATGAAGTGCTTTCCATTTCGATAGGATTTTAATCGTCTGATTAAGACACGTCTTTTAAGGTGCCCACGCACTTGACGCAAGCGTCAACTAGCTATTTTAGCAACGCGCAATTATCGATTTGTGAGCAAGAATTATCCTGTTTTCAGGATCTCAAATCTTAAAATCAAAAGTAAGGTGCTGAAACAATTTCCATCTGCCCGACAAACAGACCGAAAATTAATCGACATCCTCAACCGCAACGGCTTCACCCGTTACCCGCTGGGCCAATGCGGCGGCGATGAAATTGTCTAGGTCACCATCGAGTACGTCGCTGGGCGTTGGAGAGGTGACGCCGGTGCGCAAGTCTTTAACCATTTGGTATGGCTGCAACACATAAGAGCGGATCTGGTGCCCCCAACCGATTTCGGTCTTGGCCGCATATTCTCCGCTCGCGACCTCTTCGCGTTTGCGCAGTTCGGCTTCGTATAGTCGTGCCTTCAACATGCCCATAGCGGTGGCGCGGTTTTTGTGCTGGCTGCGGTCGTTTTGGCTGGCAACGACAATACCCGACGGCTTGTGCGTAATGCGTACGGCCGAGTCCGTCGTGTTAACATGCTGCCCGCCGGCGCCGGACGCGCGGTATGTATCGATCTTCAAATCGCCTTCGTTGATTTCAATGTCGATATTGTCGTCGATGACTGGATAGACCCAGACGCTTGAAAAGCTCGTATGCCGCTTTGCCGCACTGTCATAAGGTGAAATACGGACCAAGCGGTGGACGCCGCTTTCGGTCTTGGCATAGCCATAGGCATTTTCGCCTTTTACCAGCAATGTGGCAGATTTAATCCCTGCCTGATCACCTGCCTGATAATCGACCATCTCAACTTTGTAGCCGCGTTGTTCAGCCCAGCGATAATACATGCGCTGAAGCATTTCTGCCCAATCCTGGCTCTCGGTGCCACCCGCGCCCGCATGAATTTCAATGAAGGTGTCGTTGCCATCTGCCTCGCCTGACAGCAATGCAGATACCTTGTCGCGATCAGCCCTGTCCGCCAATGCTTTCAACGCAGCGGCCCCTTCATCGCCCAACTCGGCATCGCCTTCCATTTCGGCAAGCTCGATTAACTCAACCGTCCCGGCCTTATCGGCGTCTATTTCACGCACAGTACCGATTGCGGCGTCCAACCGGCGGCGTTCGCGCATGACTTCTTCGGCCGCCTTTGGATTATCCCACAAAGTCGGGTCCTCAACCTTGGCGTTCAGTTCGTCCAAGCGACGCAGTGCGCGCTCCCAATCCAGCGACATCTTCACGAGGTTGAGGGCGGCATCAATGCGGGCAACATAGCCTTCTGCGTCGGCGCGCATAAGAAACTCCAAGGGAATGAAAAGGTCAGCCGCGGCCTTTAGCTGATTGGACGCTCAAGTCAAAGGCAGCGATAAACAGAATTATCAGCCGCATCACAAAATTTATCAGGTACTGCGCCTAATAAATTCCGCCCTCTTGCTGAATAAACTCCTGGTCGCGCTTTGTCCCGACACTTGCGCTCGGGGCATTGGCCGCGCGAGCAGCATCGTCTGATTGCGTATCGGCCGCTTTTTGAGGCTTATCGTCCCGCGCAGCTAGTTCTTCCTGACGGATGGAGCGCTTTGGTTCCGTCTCAGCCTTAAACGCCTCCCAGATCACGGCACTTAGCGGGTCATCACTCGGCCAAGCACCATAGACGCGCTTGCCACTTCTGCGATCCACACGGACAAGCCGTGTTCCAGCAGGCGCAATGAACGGTGTTTTCGGCATATCGGCCATCGCTGTGCGTGCAAATTGTTTAAAAATTGGCGCAGCAAGCGAGCTTCCCTGCACATAGCCACCCATGTTGCGCGGTTGATCAAAACCAAGATAGAGGCCCGCGACCAAATGCGGCGATCCGCCAATGAACCAGACATTTGTAGGGCCAGTAGTGGTTCCGGTTTTGCCGAACAATGGCCGGTCAAGTTCGCGTAATGTAACAGCGGTGCCACGCTGAATGACGCCTTCCAACATATGTACGACTTGATACGCTGTTATCGGATCCATGACTTGCTTGCCCGAAGGTGTGAAGCGCGGCATTGGCTTGCCATTCCAATCAGGCGCGCGGCAACCTGTGCAGGGCTTCCACTTGGCCGGCCAAATAACCTTGCCTTTGCGATTTTGCGCAAAATCAATGAATGTCGGCTTCAATTCACGGCCATGGTTGACCAGCATCGAATAAGCGTTGACCATCTTCAACACTGTCGTATCCCCCGCACCCAGCGCGTAGGAAAGATAATCAGGATAATCCCCAATTGACATGTCACGCAAGGTGTCGGTCACATTGTCCATGCCGGATTCCGCCGCCGCCCGCACCGTCATCAGGTTGCGTGATTGCTCGAGCCCCCAACGCATGGTCTGCGGCCCTGCCCCGCCACCTGTGAAGTTTCGAAAGCATTTTTGACCCAAGTTCGCGCCTTGCCAGACGCAATAGGGACCATCGACGATAATCGACGTGGGTGTCATTCCATTGTCGAGCGCAGTTGCATAGACAAACGGTTTAATGGTTGACCCGGGCTGCCTTTGTGCCTGTGTCGCCCGGTTGAAGCTGGATATACGATTGTCAAAGCCACCTTGCACCGCAAGCACGCGGCCGTTGAAAGGATCTTGGACGACCATGCCGCCGCCAACCTCTGGTACGCTGCGGACGACGAAGCTGTTGGTGCCATTGGGGGCAACGGCGATAACATCGCCTGCCTTCATCGCCGCAGGGCTACCGTCAAGGCGCCCGGTCGAACCATCTGCAAATCCGACGCGCCCCTTACCCAGCGCAACACCAGCACGCCAATTGGCATAATCAATGCCGATATTGGTCGATGCAAAACGGGACGGCCATTTATCATCGGTTACGTCAATTGTACCCAAATTGGCTTTCCAAGCCTTACCTGCATTGTAGCGCAGCAAGCCTTCACGCAACGCTTTGGTCGCCGCAATTTGATGTTCGGGATGCATTGACGATCGGACCCAAAGCCCGCCCGAATAAACGCTGTAGGGGCCCGCTTCGTCGGTTTCGCCAAATTTTTCTATAAGCTGGCGTCGCACTTCTTCTGCAAAATAACCACCGACATTTTTATAAGCAGTGCCGCGTTGCGTCACAAGGCCAAGCGGTTGGGCACGCGCGGTTGCAAGCTGCGCATCGGTAATCCATCCATTCGTCCGCATTTCGCCCAGTACCCAATTACGGCGGGACATGGCGAGCTGAGCATTTTTCGCGCGCCCATAACGTTCTGGGGCCTTTGGCAGGATAGCTAAAAAGGCCATTTCATGCAGCAAGAGCTTATCAACGCTTTTCCCAAAATAGGCCTGAGCCGCGGCCTCAACCCCGAAAGACTGCCGCCCAAGTGCGATTTCATTGAGGTAGAGCGACAATATCTGAGGCTTGGTCAGCGCGCTTTCGATACGCTTGGCTAAGATCGCCTCCTTGACCTTGCGGGTGTAACTATATTCGTTTGTCAAAAGCAGGTTTTTCGCAACCTGCTGCGTGATGGTTGATGCGCCACGCGACCGTTTGTCGCTAAAAATATTGTCGAAAATAGCTGATACGATACCGGGATAGTCAATCCCGCCATGGCTGAAAAACGTTTTGTCTTCGGCTGCGAGATACGCGTGCACCAGCGTTTTGGGGAAATCGGCATACTCCAATTGAACTCGACGTTCCCGGGCGTAACTATGAAAGGGCTGTCCGTTGATATCGCGTACCACCGTTGGCAGCGGCGATTCATATTCGATCAACGCCTCTGCATCGGGAAGATTACGAGCAAACAATGCCCAAAAAATCAGAAGCAGAACGAACAGCGCGCCCGCAGCGTAAGTGGCCAAACGAAAATGCTTGCTTTGCCACCACCCCCGCCAGCGAGTCACAAAATCTTCGGCGTCGCGTTTCAGCCGATAACGGATCGTTATCGGATCTTTGGCAGGTGGGGTCTGGATATCCATTGCGGGCCCTATCTAGCCGATTTGCTGGGCAGGTCCAGAATGTAAATCAGCAAATAAGCGCGAATTGGCCACATGCCCTCTCAAAGTGACGCAATCCGCGGTGCGAAAGAGACATGAGGGGCACTGGACAGCGCCCATGCGACCTTGCACTCCACTGTGTGCAATGACAGGAAGCGGCATCTCATTGCTTACAAAACCTAGCTCAGCCAATCCGCAATAAAAAAATGACGGTCCACATGTCGTAATTGCATGCTAAATCGCGGGATGCACTTGCCGACAACATGCGGGAGTGCTAGCGAATAACTACAGGGATTTCTGACGAATGCCCTGATAGTCCGCCGTTCGGTGTTTACGCTCGGCAATTTAACAGGTTGACGCTACATGAGGCATGATATTTCCACCAACGCCGCCCGGTCAGGGCATGGCGCATGGGTTGGAAATCAAGCGCGCGCGATAC
>NZ_JBIICD010000023.1:0-24911 GCF_044239045.1 Sphingorhabdus sp. | reverse complement strand
CTCTCCAACGATACCCTTATTGCTCGTGCGAGCGGGATTTTCAAAATGATCGCTAGCGGCAAAACATGAGTAACGGGGTTTGACGTTTCGTCCCATGAAAGCCTGCAGCCAGTTCTGTAACCAATTTTTGTCATAGCATGACACGGTGATGGGCGTATGCTTATAGAGGCGGTCTGAAAATCTTGGATGACCGATATTGGGCGCAAAGCCGTCGGACCGCTCGCGGCCAAATTGCAGCCGTTGCCGACTTGTAGGTTGTTAAGTTGACCGTTCGGGAGTGGCGGGCAGGGCAATTATGCTATCGCCTTGATTACATGGGTATTTGCCAGCTCTCTGTTATCGGCAAATACCTTCGCTGTTATCAACGCAGCACTTCCCTGTTATTTTTTTAGGGAATTCGGTCGAAAAGCGCAGGCATACTGAGGATTCCATGAGACAAAACTCTCTTAATCGACCTCGAAAAATGATATTTTCCCTGCTAATTCCCTAATAACAGGGAATCTCAGGCAGAGACCATTGTCTGTTGGCTGCGCACACCTCCAACTATCATGCGCCGATATTGCTCCATCTGGCCTCTGGCCTGAAAGCCCAAACACTTTATCCGCGTTCCAAATCGTCACTGACATCAACATAGACAGGTTTTGACAAAGCTTTTACCGTCACACGATGGACACTCTCGATATCGCTTTTGCCGAAGCCCGCCGTTATCTTAATTCACTCGACACACGACCTGTCGCCTCGCGCGGCACAGCGGACGAAATCCGTTTGCCTTTGCCTGCGCAATTTCCTGAGCGCGGAATGCCGGCGAATGATGTGGTGCGCGCCATTGCTGCCGCTGCTGAACCGGGTCTGACGGGCAATGCGGGTGGGCGCTTTTTTGCATGGGTGAAAGGCGGCGCGCTTCCTTCCGCACTGGCAGCGGATATCATGTGTTCGGCATGGGACCAGAATGCGGTCCTCGCCTCCACCAGCCCCGCTGGCGCGGTTCTCGAGGAGGTTGCCGGCCGTTTCCTGCTAGACGCTTTGCGGCTACCGGCGGATGCCAGTTACGCGTTTGTCACCGGTTGTCAGATGGCGCACACCACGGCGCTGGCTGCTGCGCGTCATGCGGTTCTGGAGCAAAAGGGGTGGGACGTTGAGGCAAAGGGGCTTCAAGGCGCGCCGGTGATCCGCGTGCTCGCAAATGCCCATCACCATTCTTCGGTGACCAGAGCATTGCGCCTTTTGGGATTGGGTAGCGATTGCATCGTGCCTTTGGGCGGTGGCGGACCCGGCTGTGTGGCACCAGAAACTCTGCGCGCCGCACTTGCCGAAGCGCCCGATGCACCGACGATTGTCATTCTCAACGCGGGTGATCTCAACATTGGCGCGTGCGACGATTTTGCGACATTATGCCCGATTGCACATGCGGCTGGCGCATGGGTGCATGTCGACGGCGCTTTTGGACTTTGGGCGAATGCCAGCCCACGCCTGTCCGCTTTGGTTTCCGGGGTGGAACTGGCCGACAGTTGGGCCACTGACGGGCATAAATGGCTGAACACGCCTTATGACTGTGGCATGGCGATCACGCGCCACGCCAGCGCGCATAGTGCGGCAATGCGGATGACTGCTGCCTATCTGACCAGTGGCGGGTCGGTGCGCGACCCCATGGACTTTACGCCCGAATGGTCACGCCGCGCGCGGGCCATTCCCGCATTAGCGGCTTTGATGGAACTCGGCCGTGACGGCCTTGCTGCGATGATTGAGCGGTGCTGCGATCATGCGGCGGCCATTTATGATGGTATCGCAGAGCTTGAAGGGGCCACAGGCATCGCGCGTCCGACAATGAATCAGGGCTTGATACGATTCGATTCGAAAGATGGCGCAAATATTAGCGACGCCGTCATCGCGTCGATCAATGCCAGCGGCGAAGCCTTTTTAAGCGGCGGCAGTTGGAACGGCGCACGGGTGATGCGGATCAGCGTTTGCGGATGGAATACCAATGCGGACGATGTCGCGCGTACCGTAGCAGCTGCACGCCATGCGCTATTGGGCATGCGATAAAAGCGCCTTTTCATGGCTATTGTTGTGGGCTAAACTTTCCACTGAGTAGAGTATGTAAGGCATTGGCTGTGGGGCCAATAAAGACGCGACAGGAGAATTTATGGTCAACACAAAAGCAATAGCTGGCCTGCTGGCTTTATCGGCAATGCTTGCCGCATGCTCGGCTGGTTCGGAAGGTGAAACCGATACATCCGCACAGGCAGAGGCGACGGCCACGACCGCACCTGCCGGCCCCCTTGCTGCAACCGACATGAGCACTGTGGATGGCACCACATTGGCGAACTTCACCGGCAATGCCGCCAACGGCAAGCAGGTGTTTGCGCAATGCCGCACCTGCCATGTTACCGACGCTGGCGTGAACAAAATTGGCCCATCCTTGAATAACATTATCGGACGCACGGCCGGAACGGTGCCGGGCTATACTTATTCTGCGGCAAATGCGGGCGCCGGCTTTGTTTGGACCAAAGAAAAATTGTTCCAGTTTCTGGAAAAGCCTCAGCGCGTCATACCGCAGACAAAGATGATTTATGGGGGTCTGCCCAATGCGCAAAAGCGTGCAGACCTGATCGCGTATCTCGAAACGCCAAACTGATATTGCGGCGTCCGCGACGTTAAAATGCGGTTGTCATTCGGATGGCAATAACAGCTTCGGATCAATCCGGGCGCTGTTCCATTTCATGCCCCAGTGTAGATGCGGCCCCGTTGCTCTGCCCGTGGCACCGACGCGGCCAATCACCTGGCCTTGCCGCACATGGTCACCTGCTTTGACCAGCAATTCGGACGCATGCAGAAACGCACTGTTTAGGCCCATGCCGTGGTCAATCATCAACAAATGGCCCTCCAAAGTGAAGGCATCATTGGCGGCAAGGGTGACGACGCCATCGGCTGGCGCGACGAAATCCTGCCCCCGGGGGGCGGCAATGTCCATGCCGTTATGATAGCTGCCGGGCGTGCCGTTATAGATGCGTTGCGCGCCAAATAGCCCTGATATACGGCCCGATAATGGACGTATGAATGTTTGCCGCCAGCCTGCACTATCGCTGCGCACGGCGCGTGCGGCTGCAATTTGCGCCAGCTCTGCGCTGCGCCGTGCCTGAAACTCGGCGGAGCTTTTCGCGCCGCCCGTGATGTCCGCGGCAACATTTTCGATACGCCAATTACCCGGGGCGACGGCGATATTGCGTTCGATCTTGCTACCATCGGCCAGCATAGCGACCAAGCGCGCTTGTTCAGCTGCATCCCGATCAAAACCGATGAGGAAGTATCCGTCCTGACTAAGCTCTAACGCCGCGTCGTTAAAGAATAGGCTACGTGCTCCCTTGGGTGCGCGGCCGATGACCAAGCCGCCTTGAACAGCTGTGCCCGACATCCAAAATTCGGCTGGGCTCATATGCGACGGGACCTGCGGCTGGGCAGAAACTGGCGCCGCGAAACAGGCCAGACTCAGGAAAGCCGTGATGATGGCGCGCAAAGCCCGGCTGGTGCGCAGCAATGGTTCAGCCTTTGGCCAATGCCGCGCGGGTGGATGCCTCTGCGCTCACATAAGGCTCCTGCTTGACCACGCTCCAGTAGCGCAGCTCTTCCAATGCTATGGCTTGGCCAGTCACCGCACACACGACATGGTCGCCTGCGGTGAGAACACGAAAGTTATTGGCCAGATAATGCAGGCGGGCGACTTTGTTTTTCGAAGACATCAGCATGGGGACATTATGGCGCATTGACGCGCAATGGGCAATGCGTCGCTTCAGCCGTCAAACAGATTGCCTTGATTAACCGTCGGCGGCGTTGCTTTTGGCGTTGAGGGTCGTGGCGGCGCAGAGCCATTAACGACACCACCAACTTCGCCATCAACGAAGCGCAATGTCACATCGCCCGCTTTCACTGCCGCAGCCCGCGACATAATCGTTTTGCCGTCCGCATCCGTCACACGGGCAAAGCCGCGCTTCAGCGGGGCCTCGGGGTGCAGGCTGCCCACAAGGCGGGTAAGCGCATCTAGCTGTTGCTGCTTTTGTTCAACGCGGCGATGTAATAGGCGCGGGTGCAGCATCATCGCGGGTCCGGAATAAGCGATCTCCGCCTTGCCGACGCGCGTACGCAGCGACTGGCGCAGGCGTTCGGCCAGATCATCAGTGCGCTGCTGATGCGGCGCGGCAAGCTCGGACAGACGCGGCATAAGTCGGCGCTGCGCCTCAAGTCGTTCCGCCGCCAGGTCCACATGCTTGCGGACGATGTTGGCCATGCGCAGGCCCAATTGCCCGACGCGCTGCAACAAGTCGCTGCGCACGGGCACCGCGATTTCGGCGGCAGCGGTTGGCGTTGGCGCACGCAGATCCGCGGCGAAGTCGCACAAGGTGGTATCGGTTTCATGCCCAACGGCCGAGATAATCGGTATCGTGCAATCGGCGACCGCGCGGACCACGGCTTCATCGTTAAAGGCCCATAGATCTTCAATCGACCCGCCGCCGCGCGCGACGATGACAAGGTCGGGGCGGGTGGCCGGTCCATCCTGCGGCATCGCAGAAAATCCGTTTACCGCGCGCGCAATTTGTGCCGCCGAACCTTCGCCTTGCACCAACACGGGCCAGACGATGACATGCGTCGGAAAGCGGTCGGCCAAGCGGTGCAAAATGTCGCGGATGACTGCACCCGTCGGCGATGTGACCACACCGATGGTGCGGGGGAGCGCGGGCAGTTTCTTCTTACGTTCGGGCGCAAACAGACCTTCTGATGCCAGGCGCGCTTTCAGCTTTTCAAACAATAGCATCATCGCGCCTTCGCCTGCTACTTCAAGGCTTTCGACGACGATTTGATAATTGGAACGCCCCGCATAGGTTGTGAGCTTGCCTGTGGCGACGACTTCAAGCCCGTCCTCCGGTGCGAAGGGTAGGCGCGCTGCGCCACCTTTCCACATCACCGCATCAAGCCGTGCGTTATCATCTTTCAGGCTGAAATAGATATGCCCCGACGCCGCGCGTTTGAAACCTGAAATCTCCCCGCGCACGCGGACATGACCGAAACGGTCCTCAACGGTGCGCTTCAGGGCAAGCGACAGTTCCGATACGCTCATCGCCTGGGCATTGTCGCCGGGCCGCTCCTCGGCTAACAGGCGAGCGACTTGCGGGTCGGCAGTTTCAAAGGGGTCATTTGCGGACATGAATATCTTGCTCATCGGTTCGGGCGGTCGCGAACATGCGCTGGCGTGGAAGCTCGCGCAATCGCCAAATTGCGATACACTCTTTGCGGCGCCGGGCAATCCCGGTATCGCCCAAGACGCGGAACTGGTCGATCTGAACATCGCCGATCACGCGGCGGTCATCGCCTTTTGCGCGGGTCATAATATCGGACTGGTTGTAGTCGGACCCGAGGCACCGTTGGTCAGCGGTTTGGGCGACAGCTTGCGCGACGCCGGCATTCCCGTCTTTGGCCCTAATCAAAAAGCCGCGCAGTTGGAAGGGTCGAAAGGCTTTACCAAGGATATGTGCGCGGCGGCCGGCATCCCGACAGCTGGCTATGCCCGATATGACAGCAAGGCCTCGGCGATGGCGGGCCTCGACGCGTTCGATGCGCCTTTTGTGATCAAGGCGGACGGCTTGGCCGCGGGCAAAGGCGTCATCATTGCCGAAACACGGGCCGAGGCTGTGGCCGCAATCGACGATATGTTCGGCGGTGGTTTCGGGGATGCGGGCGCATCTGTCGTGATCGAAGAATTTATGACCGGCGAAGAAGCGAGCTTCTTTGCATTGACCGATGGCTATGATGTTGTCGCCTTTGGTTCCGCGCAGGATCATAAGCGCGTTGGCGATGGCGACACAGGCCCCAATACCGGCGGGATGGGCGCTTATTCGCCTGCCTTTGTGTTGACCAATGACTTACAAGCGCAGGTTATGGATCGCATCATTCGGCCAACCGTCGCCTATATGGCGGCGCACGATATGCCCTATTCGGGCGTCTTGTTTGCAGGGCTAATGCTCACCGACGAGGGGCCAAAGCTGATTGAATATAACGCCCGTTTCGGTGACCCTGAATGCCAGGTGTTGATGACCCGTTTTCAGGGCGATCTGGCCGCATTGATGTTGGCGGTTGCGACCGGAAAGCTCGCGCAAGCTGAAACTCCGACATTTTCGCACCAAGCAGCATTAACAATTGTCATGGCGGCAAATGGCTATCCAGCTTTGCCAGAAAAAGGCGGTGTCATCGACCTTGCTGATGTGACAGACGCGAAGATATTCCATGCGGGCACGTCTGAAGTTGGCGGACAATTGGTCGCCAGCGGTGGGCGCGTGCTCAACGTGACCGCAAGCGGCGATACAGTCACGCAAGCGCAAGCCCTTGCTTATGCCGCAGTGGACAGCATCGATTTTCCGGGCGGTTTCTGCCGCAGAGACATTGGCTGGCGCGAAGTGGCGCGCGAGGGGACGTCCGGCACCGACTAGCCTGCAACTTTCATAGGGCGGATTAATTGTTTCACGCTTGTATGTTTTCGCGTAATTGAACATCATATTCATTGGGATTTCGGGGAGAAATACATTGTCCAACAACTTAATCATCATCATCGGTGCAGTCCTGATCGTTGCTATACTGCTTTGGTGGCTGCTTCCGCTCGGCGGCGCGAAGAAGGAAACAGACAGCGCGCCAAAAGATATTGCGCGCTCACCCGCCGCTGTTGCGGCACCGCCAGTCGCGGCTGTTGTAAAGGCCGCGGCACCAGTGTCTAAGACGGCCAAGGTTAAGGCTAAGGCTAAGGCTAAGCCTAAGGCTCCGGCGAAGGTCGCTGCAACCAAAAAAGCAACTGCGCCCAAAACTGCAGCGCCAAAAGCGGCGGCCAAGCCTGTCGCGGCAAAAGCAAAAGCTGAAAAAGCGCCAAAGGCTAAAGTAGAAAAAACAAAAGTCGAAAAAGCAGCAAAAGCGAAGCCAGAAAAAGCAGAGAAGGTAGAGAAAGCCAAAGCGGAGAAAGCGCCAAAGGCCAAAGCCGAAAAAGCAAAAGCGCCAGCTGCGCCCAAGGCCAAGGCGGCAAAGCCTGCTCCAACCGCATCCATTCCAGACAATCTTGAGCTGATCAAGGGCTTGGGCCCCAAGGTTAACACTCTGCTCAAGGGGCTTGGCGTAACCAGCTTTGCGCAGGTCGCCAGCTGGACTGCTGCTGACGTGTCGGACATTGATTCGAAGCTAGGTGCCTTTGCTGGCCGGATCACACGGGATAACTGGATCGACCAAGCCAAATTGCTTGCGGCAGGCAACATAGCAGGTTTTGAGAAAAAATATGGCGCGCTGGGAGGCGGTACCAAGGGCTGAAGCAGCCTATTTCTTAACGCGTTTCGGCCTTGGTTGGAGATTACCCCCGCAATTGGGGCAATGACCATTCAGCGGACCAGACACGCACGGTTCGCAAAAGGTGCATTCATAGCTGCAGATCATGGCGTCCTTGCTGTCCACCGGCAGGGGCGCTTTGCAGCGTTCGCAGGTGTCACGCATTTCCAGCATTGGTTTTTCTCTATCTGCCGACGCGCTGCAACCCGGTCCCATGCATTTTGAGCCATTGGTCGGCCGCCTTGCGGTTTCCTTCGTACAGCGTGTCGAGCCACGCATAAAAATCGGCGCTATGGTTCATATGGCGGATATGCGCGACCTCGTGCGCGATGACCGAGCGGCGCACATAGACGGGGGCCATGATCAAACGCCAGCTAAGCGAAATAGTGCCATGGCTTGAGCAACTGCCCCACCGGCTTCGTGGATCGCCAAGCGACAGGCGTGGAACTGGCGAATTTGCTTTGGCGCAATAAAAGGCGATTTCCTGGGTAAAAATGGCGCGCGCTTCGGCTTTCAACCAGCGCAGGATGCGCGCTTCGACAGATGCTGCCGGGCCACCAAGGCGCAATCTGCCTTCACCACAAAGGACACTGCGTGGCCATTCCTCGCACCATTCGATGACATAGCCCTCGCCTTCAAAAGCAATTTCGCGGCCCGGGGCGATAGGGGCGGCCTCAGCGACACTATTCAGTCGCGTCGCAATCCACTCCCGCTTTTTGTCGACAAAATCGAGTGCGATATTGGTGGGGGTATAATGCGGCATCGTGATGCGGATTTCGCGTTTGATGGCATCGGCGCGCATGGAAATACGCTTTGCGCGGATGTTCCGGTGGATACGCACGGGTAGGCGTTCGCCTTCGATCACCACAATGGGATCAGAGCGGCTGTTCGACAATATGGTTTTCAAGCGGTCCAGCATGCAATTCCGATATAGCCCTATTTTTCACGGACATGCCAGCATCATGTATCGTTTGGCGATCTCCACTGACCAAATAATGCCATTCTGGCAAAGGTTTATCTGCCGCACGGAGCACATATGCGCATGTGGACGGCAGCCAGACATAATCTTCGATTTTGTTCGGGGTGAGCCGGAGACATTCTGGGACGATGGCCCTGCGACCGCGATAATCGGAACATTGACAGCTTTGCAGGTCCAGCAATTTGCAGGCGACATTGGTCGGATAGATGCGGCCTGTATCTTCGTCCTCCACCTTGTTGAGGCAACATTTGCCGCATCCGTCGCACAAGGCTTCCCACTGCGCCCGATCGAGGCTTGCGAGCGGCGCCTCCCAAAAGGGAACTTTGGTCACATCAACGGACCCATTTGGCCAGTTCAGCCTCTACCAAATCAGGTGCACCTTCATTGGCGTCGGTGTTAGGCACATCGGCTGGCATGATCGCCAATGGCTCACCCTTTGGTCCCATCAAATAAGGCGTCTGACTGTGGCTTATCAGATAATTTTCCGGCGAGCTGCCTTCGACCCGACTGGAATAAATCGCGAATGTCTTGGCAGCGTCGGCGATTTCTGAATCGGTGCCAGTCAGACCAATAGCGCGCGGATGAAAGGCGCTGACAAATTCTTTGAGCACCGCACTCGTATCGCGCGCTGGATCAACGGTAATGAAAATCGGTTGAACCTTGGCCGCCAAATCAGGGTTTTTGGTTTCAAAAGATTTTAGACCCGCCATGAGGTTCTGCATATCGGGCGTGCAGATGTCAGGGCAATAGGTGTAGCCAAAATAGACGATGCGATATTTGCCGTCGAATTCCTTAAAGCTACGCTTTTTACCATCTTGATCCGTCAGCAGAAAATCACCGCCAATTGTCGCCCCCGCCAGCGGCGCTTCGCTGAGCGGCACTTGCGCGGGGCCAGAGTCGCATGCGGATAGGATCAGAAGGGCGGATAAGGCAAAAAGGGATGTTTTGTTCATAGCGAGGCAAGAGATGGTCTGCTAAAGCGCAGTTATCAAGGGTATTAGATATGAAAATGGGGCACATTCTGTTGAAAAAGACATTTTTTTGCGTTGCAGTGGCTGGTCTCCTCTTGCCGGTAACCAGCGGTGTCGTCGCGCCTGCTGCCATGGCACAGTTTTCGGACAGCTATAATTTCCTCAAAGCGGTGAAAGACCGCAAGGGTGAAGATGCCGAAAAGTTTTTGTCAGAACCCGGCTCGGTCATCATCAATACGCGCGATATTACCTCTGGTGAAACCGCTTTACATATTGTGATCCAGCGCCGCGATTCGACGTGGCTTGGCTATTTGCTGCAAAAAGGTGCCAATCCAAACTTGGCTGACAAAAAAGGTACGACCCCTTTAATGCTCGCCACCCAACTGGGCTATGTGGAGGGTATCGAAGCGCTTACCCGCAGAAAAGCGCAGGTCGACCAAAGCAATCGAGCGGGTGAAACGGCGCTTATTCTGGCCGTCCAACTCCGCAATACTGAAGCTGTGCGCGCCTTATTAAAGGCGGGGGCCAACCCGGATAAAACCGACAGCCGCGCCGGATATTCAGCCCGCGAATATGCCAAGCAAGACGGCCGTGCATCGGAAATTGCCGCGATTATCGAAAGTCATGGCAAAGCGGATAGCGCAAAAAAGCCAGCTGAACTCGACTTTTCGGGCATTGAGGGGCCGAAGTAACTAGCCTCGCGATTCTGTCCGACAGGATCAGCCGGGCACGAACTTCATGGCGGCGCCGTTCATGCAATAACGTTTGCCGGTGGGCTTAGGCCCATCATTAAAGGCATGCCCAAGATGCCCGCCACATTGCGCGCAGTGCACTTCTGTCCGGGGCAAACCGATTTTATAGTCGGTTTTCGTGCCAACGCCGCCCGCCAAAAATGTGTAAAAGCTCGGCCAGCCAGTGCCGCTTTCAAATTTTGTGGCTGAGGAAAACAGCCGCGTGTTACAGCCAGCACAAACATACACACCTTTGCGCTTTTCGCTGTTCAGCGCGCTGCTATAGGGCCGCTCGGTGTCCTCTTGGCGCAATATGCGATAGGCCGCCGGCGACAGACGTTTTTTCCACTCGGCATCGCTATAGGTGACGGCAAAGCGCGGCTTGGCCGTCGCATCCCGGCCACAGCCCAAGACGAACACAGCCGCGCCTGCACTACAGAAGGACAGGAATTGGCGCTTGCTCAGTTGCATGACATGCTCCTTCAAAAGCCCTGGCAGCACATAGGCTGCGATGGCCCCAAAAGTTTCATATCAATAACGGGACAGCTCCACATCCATCTTGCGATAGCCATGGACAAAGCAACCGGCGACACGCTCTGGTTCTGCAACCACGTTCGGCCGCAGGCGGCGCACTGCCATTTCTTCCAGCAGGATACGGATTTGCAGCTCGGCAAGTCGCGCACCCACGCAGCGATGGATGCCATAACCGAACGCTAGATGCCGGCGTGCGTTTTCGCGGTCAACAATCAGCTTATCCGGATTTTCGAACACAGTCTCATCGCGATTGGCTGACAGATACCACATGCCAATTTTATCGCCCGCCTTGATCGGCGCACCGAACAGGTCATGGTCCTGCGTTGCAGTCCGCCGCATATGCGCTAACGGCGTCTGCCAGCGGATGATTTCGCTGACCGCGTTGGTAATGAAGGCAGGGTTCTTTTCCAGCTTCTCGCGTTCATCCTGGAAGCTATGCAGGCCATAAACATAGCCAGACATGGAATTGCGCGTCGTGTCGTTTCCGCCGACGATCAGCAAGATAAGGTTACCCATATATTCCAACGGGTCCATGTCCTTCATCGGCGAATGGATCATCCGGCTGATCAGGTCAGGGGCTTCACCTTTGTTTTTGCGCTCGTTCCAGAGATTCTGGAAATAGGCACCCATTTCGAACATTTTGGCGAGCCGCGCTTTGCGGGTTTCTTCAGAACGGAACAATTCAACGTCACCTGCCCAATCCGACCATTCGGTCAGCTTGCGGCGGTCTTCCCAAGGGAAATCGAACAGCAAGGCAAGCATTTGCGTCGTCAGCTCGATTGAGACCAGATCAACCCAGTCAAATGTTTGGCCAATGGGTAAAGAATCGAGCAACTCCGCGGTGCGGCTGCGGATGTCGCCGGACATGCGGTCCATTTCACCTGGCGTAAATGCCGGCGCGATGACGCGACGTTCCTCGGTATGTTTAGGCCGGTCCATCGCAATGAACATAGGCATGACGACTCTTTCCTCTTCGGGAATGGGTTCGGCGAGCGCGTTGTCGTCGATCAGCGTGATGCCGCCATGTTCGAAGGAAGATGAGTAAATATCTGGCAATGCCTCAACATGCTGAATCGCTTTCAGCGTGGTGACATTCCAATAGCTACCGAAATCGGAGCCTTCGATTTTGTTAATCGGGGCTTTTTCGCGCATTTCCTTAAATACTGGATGCCAACGATCCTCAAGGTAAATATCCGCTTTGGTTACATCCCAGCGGTGCGGTGCCTGATTCACTTCATAGGGTAGCGAATCGCTCTCAAATATCGGGGCAGTGGCCATTTTTTCGAATCCTCTCTCACGCCAGAAACTGCCACTACTTACAAAAATGTCAATCCAGTTTCGAACTGCAACCCAATCGGTGCTGCGCGCGCTTTAACGACGAATCTTGATGGACAGCTTGCGTGCCCACTTGGTTTCAAGGCACCAGAAACGCTGCCTGAGTGGAATTTTTAGGTTCACTCAATCGACCGCATAAAGGCCGTGGAATTGCTTTACGCGTCCCTTTGCCTCTATTGCATATATTCTGATGTGCCCCGGAGTGTACGAGGGCGTTGAATAAGGTCGGCGCGTGACGAGAGACAAGTCAAATTTAGTTGATGCTCTGCAAGACCGGGCAAAGGAGGAAGGCTTTGTCGCATTTGGCATCGCGCCTGGCCGCCTTGCGCCGCTGGCCAGCGAACGCCTCCAACAATGGCTGAGGGACGGCCTACATGGCGACATGCTCTGGATGGAAAGCCGCGCCGATGAACGCGCGAATCCGGATGTTTTGTGGCCTGAAGTCAAATCGGTCATCATGTTGGGAATGAGCTACGCCCCGCCACAGGACCCCATGGTTCTTGCCGATCAAGACACGCGCGCACGCATTTCGGTCTATGCCCAAGGGCGCGATTATCATGATGTTGTAAAGGGCGCGCTCAAACGGCTGGCGGGATGGCTGGCGTATGAAGCAGATGTCGGCGTTAAGGTTTTCGTGGATACCGCGCCCGTGATGGAGAAAGCCTTGGCGCAATCCGCAGGGCTTGGATGGCAGGGCAAGCACAGCAATGTTGTCAGCCGGGAACATGGCAGTTGGCTGTTTCTGGGCGCGATCTATACCACCTCCGTGCTAGAGCCCGCTTTGCCTGCCGAAGACAGTTGTGGATCATGCAGCGCGTGCCAAGATATTTGCCCGACCAATGCCTTTCCCGCGCCCTATCGCCTCGATGCCCGTCGCTGCATCTCTTATCTGACGATCGAGCATAAGGGGCCGATTGATCCCGAGCTTCGGCCCTTAATGGGCAATCATATCTATGGCTGCGATGACTGTCTTGCTGTGTGTCCGTGGAACAAATTTGCCGAAACGGCGGCGGCGCATAAGGCATTTTTGCCGCGTGCAGAATTGGTTGCGCCGCAGATTGCCGATTTGTTGACATTGGATGATGCCGCGTTTCGTAAGCTGTTTTCCGGATCGCCGATCAAACGGATCGGACGGGATCGTTTTGTACGCAATGTCTTGATCGCGGCTGGCAATGGCCGTGATGTGGGACTTGTTTCGCAGATTGAAAATTTGCTTATTGATCCCGAACCAGTGGTGCGCGGTGCGGCGATTTGGGCGTTGGGGCGGCTGTCGCCTGAAGCGTTAGCGCGGCGGCGCATGGAATATGCGCCTTCAGAGCAAGATCCGTCGGTCCGTGCCGAGTGGGATGCCTCGACTTAGCGGTTTAATAGCCCCTCAATGCAAGCCGCCCGGTCTACGGCGGTTCCGTCGCTTCGGCGTGCATCGACATAGGTGGCCACTTCGCGCCCACCCTTGCGTTCGGGGTAGAGAAACACATCAAGGATGCAGGGCTTGCCGACGAACTGCAGCTTGCGACCATATACTTCGATAACGTCGAGCCGTGGTTCGCCGAATACGCGTTTTAAGGCATTGGCGTCTTTACCGATCACCCCTTCAAGCCCCCGCGTTACAATAACCGTACGGGTTGGAAGAGGCGCCGCCTTACGCTCAACGGGTGCGGGCTGACGTACTGGCGCACGCGCTTCCGGCGCAGAAACGCAGCCTGCCAGCAACAGCGCGGTTGCGGTGAGGGGAAGTACATGCTTCATAATTTCGAATTTCCTGAATGGACCAAATGAACCGCCGTGGCTGTGGCCAAAATGGGCACCAGAAAGTTGACCAGCGGTACCAGCATTCCGACAGTTCCGATTAGTCCCAGCATCAAACGGGGCAATTTATTCATCGCGCCCTTCGCGCCATGACGGGCGATGAGCATATCTTCCAAGTCGCGCCCCAAAAGCAATGCGTTGATCAGAAGGAACGCGATCGCGGTGCCGACGCCGGTGAACAGCAGAAGCAGGTACAGTGGCAAAGCGAGGAGGTTATAGCCCAGCACGCGCACTATCGACCGCACTGCCATTTGCAGGCCTGCACCAAGGCTTGGCCGCTTGCCCAATGCAGCTTGCCGCGGATAATGTCGATCCTCGACGGCATCAATGATGTCATCGGCAAAAACCCATGTCATCGCAACGGCTACAACGCGAAACAGCAAAATGCTGAATAAAATGATCATGGCACCCGAGAGCAGCCCCGACCAAAAGCCGTCATCATTTACATTGAGCCATCCGAAAACCCTTTGCAGGGCGAACCAGAGGCCAATACCCAGAATGACGATGCTAACAATGGTGAGAAAAATTATCTTAACCAAGACAGCAGCGACACGCCTGTCGGACAGACTTTGGAACGAAAGCATCAGCGCCTGGATCATGTCGCCTCTCTAAAGCGCTTGCTGGAAATGTCCAATCCAACTAGGGCGCGCGTGGCTTAACTAGGAACCTTTATGACCGATACCCGCTTCGACGTCCTCGCCATTGGCAATGCCATTGTTGATATCATCGCCGATACCAATGATGCTTTCATCGCAAGCGAAGGCCTCAATAAGGGCAGCATGCAGCTTATCGACGAGGAACGTGCGCAGGCGCTTTACGGGCATATGGGGCCTGCCCGTGAAATCAGCGGTGGTTCGGCGGCAAACACCTTGGCTGGCCTTGCGCGGCTTGGGCACAAGACCGCATTTATCGGGCAAGTTGCAACCGATCAGCTGGGTGAAGTTTTCGCGCATGACATTCGCGCCGGCGGCATTCATTTCGACGTTCCCGCCCGCGACGGTGCGCCATCAACCGCGCGTTGCTACATTTTGGTCACACCTGATGCGCAGCGCACGATGAACACCTTTTTGGGTGCCTCCCAATATCTGCCTGCATCGGTAATTGACAAATCACTGATCGAAAGCGCGGCGATTTTGTATCTAGAAGGCTATTTGTGGGACCCCGAAGAACCACGCGCCGCCATGCGGACTGCCATTGATGTCGCGCGCGCCGCCGGCCGTAAGGTTGCCTTGACCTTGTCAGATGCATTTGTGATTTCGCGGCACGGCCCTGACTTCCTTGCCGAAATGGACGCTGGCCGGATTGATATTTTATTCTCCAACGAAGTTGAAATTTGCGCGCTGAATAACAGCGACGATTTCGAAGCTTCGGTTGCGGCTATCGCCGCCAAGGTTCCATTGCTCGTCTGCACGCGCGGCGAACATGGCGCGATTGCCGTCGAAAATGGAGTACGGACCGAAGTCAGCGCCGAACCGGTGGCGCAATTGGTCGACACCACAGGCGCAGGCGACCTGTTTGCGTCTGGTGTATTTGCTGGACTAGCGCAGGGGCGCCCTATGACGGAATGCCTGACCATGGGCGCGGTGTGTGCAGCAGAAATCATCTCGCATTATGGCGCGCGGCCAGAAGCGGACATTGCTGATTTGGTTGCTAAGCGCTTACGTTAATCCCGTGTCTTGCGGAAAAGGACTCGGTCCGCTGGGCTAAAGCCCCAGCGCCAGATGATCCAACCATAAAGACCGAGAATGGCGGGAATACCAATTGTAAGCTCGACCCATTCAAAGCGCGCGGGCACGCTGACGATTATGAATCCAAGCAATGCCGCAGCCCCGACGGCAACGAGCAGCGTCCAGCGCCAAACCCGAATATTCTGCCCAAGCAAATGCGACAGAAACCGGGATTTGATGAGCGACCCGATACCCAATGAGATCGTCAGGCCGCACGCCACCGCCGCCGCCTGATATAGGCCGACATGTTCAGGCTTAATGGGCAAATCGTCGACGAGGATGATGAGGCCAACACTCACTAAGGCTTGTACAATGAGCATGCCGAGCGAGATCAAAAGATTTCGGTGGCGTGCCATATACACTAAGGCGGATTCGCTGACTACGGCGGTGGCGGCGGCAACTTCTGCTGCAAGCAAAAAGGCAAGCGCCATAGCGCCGCCAACAAATTGAGGACCCACCAGCCCCATTACGGCTTCGCCGGGGATACCAAGTGCCAAAGCAATTCCAACCTGCGCCGCAATGATCCAGAAGCCGACTTGGCCGACTTGCTTAGCGATTTCTGCATAGTTTTGCGTCTGCAAATTGCGGGTAATGACAGGCCCCAAAATTGGGTCGAAACTGGTTTTCAACTTTTGCGGTAAGCTCGCGACTTGTTGCGCGACATAATAAATCCCGACCACCGCTGGCGAAGCGAACAGGCCCAATATGGCAAGGTCTAGTCGCCGGCTGCCCCATTCGGCCGCATCCGCAGCAGCAAGCGGCAGGTTACGCCGCGCAATGCCAAAGGAACGCATCAGGCTCGGGCGCCAACCGCGCGGCAGGCCATAGCTGCGCCACAGGGGCCATAGCGCACAGACCAGGGCGGCCGCCAGAGAGGCGACATAAGCCAGGATCAGGCCATCGCGGGCGGAATAGAAATAAAATACACCCGCAGCGATGCTAATCGTCCAAGGTTCGACAACGGCGCGTGCGCGCACGGTGGACAGGATGTCAAATTTATACGCGAGCGCCGACAGCGCAATATCTGTCGCCACAATCGCAAAAATCGCCAATGGCAAGAAGCGATCTAGCCCGTTGATACCGCTATTTGGAAACATGAACTGCGGCAACGCGATCAGCAATGCAGCGCCCAGCGCCGAAGCGACCAACGCGGCGAGCAAGCAATCCGCGATGATATGGGCGTGTGGTTGATCTTCTTTAGACAAGAGCTCGGCGAGACCCCGACGTAGGCCAAGCGACCCAAGCTGGGCTGCAAATTCAACGATCAAAATTGCATAAGCAAAACGACCAAGAGCCTCGGGACCATAAAGCCGACCCGCGATGAACAGGAACGGGATACGCGCCGCCAGCCGCAGCATAAATCCAAAGACATTGGTGCGGCCGCCTTTGGCGAGCGCTTGGATGTCTTCTTCCTCGGTTCTAGCTGTGGTCAAATGCGGTCCTTTGTGCGTCAACTAGCGGATTCAGGCCGCAGTTACCAGCTTTCGGACTTAAGGGGGCGGGCCAATAAGTCGGTTACGACGGCTTCCACCGTGGTCGCGCCAGAAAGTAACGCGCAAACGGCTGAAACGATGGGCATTTCGACGGACAGGGCGGTCGCTGACTTCAAAAGCACGGGCGCTGTAAAGGCGCCCTCGGCAATGGTCCTGCGGTCGGCGAGCAGACTTTCCGCTGTTTGTCCTTGCCCAAGGCCTTGGCCCAAGGAAAAGTTTCGCGAGTTTTCCGAACTGCAGGTCAGCACCAAATCGCCGAGACCTGATAGCCCGGCAAGTGTTTCGGCCTTCGCGCCGCGTGCGAGGCCATAACGCTGCATTTCGGCAAAGCCGCGCGCGATTAAAGCGGCGCGGGCATTCAGGCCAAGACCAGCGCCATCAACAACGCCACAGGCAATAGCGAGCACATTTTTGACAGCGCCGCCAATTTCCGCGCCAACGACGTCGTCGGTCCAATAGGGACGGAAAGAAGGGGTGGCGATATTGTGCATCAGGGCCGAACCCAAAGCTGGGCTTGCGGCCGCAAGCGTTACGGCGGTTGGCTTTCCAGCCGCGACTTCATGCGCAAAGGTCGGGCCGGAGAGTACCGCCAAAGGATTGTGCGGACGCACATGCGCGGCGACGTCGGACAGCAGCATTTGCGTGTCGGCCTCAATCCCCTTGGCACACAAGATCAACGGCGCTTGTGTGTCGGGCAGTGCGGATAAAGTCGCGCGCACATGCTGCGCCGGCGTGACGATCAGCAACGCATCACAATCGGCCATGCGCATGAGATCGGCGGTAGCTTCAATTTTCGGCGACAGCGGCGTTCCGGCCAGAAACAAGCTGTTTTCATGTTGAGCGTTCACGCTGCGCACGGCGTCTTCTTCGCGGGCCCATAGCAATACATCATCGTGGATTTGCGCCATGACGGCCGCGAGCGCCGTGCCCCAGGCACCGCCGCCGATGATGCCTATGGGATATCTGCTTTCGCTCATGCTTTGACGCCTGCGCCGCGGGCGGGTGCGGCATGCGGGTCCAGCGGCCAGCGGGGGCGTGCGACAAAGTCCAGCCCGTCCGTGAAACCCATGCCAAAACGCTCTGCACCGGCCCAGGCAATCATGACGCCATTGTCGGTACACAGCCACAAAGGCGGCGCGACAAAGCGCATGCCGCGTTGCGCCGCGAGCTTTTCCAGCATCTCGCGGATTGGCACATTGGCCGCAACACCCCCAGCCACCACTAAGGCAGCTGGCGCATCTATGCGATCCAACGTGTAGCTTATGCGGTCATAGAGGCAGTCGATCACCGCCAATTGGAACGACGCGGCGATGTCCTCAATTTTATACTGGCCCGATTCATGCGCGCGCAGGACTGCACTTTTCAAGCCAGCAAAGGAGAAATGTGGTTCATCCGCGCCTTTCAACGGTCTTGGCAAGGGCACGTTGTGGGCATTGCCAATGGCGGCGGCGCGTTCGACCGCTGGCCCGCCGGGAAAGCCGAGGCCCAAGATTTTTGCGGTTTTGTCAAACGCCTCGCCCACGGCATCATCGATGGTGGTTGCCAGACGGTTATAATTGCCAACGCCGTTGACGCGCAGCAACTGACAATGGCCACCCGATACGAGCAACAGCAAATAGGGAAATTCCAGGTCCGCATCGATAAGGCGCGGCGACAAGGCGTGGCCTTCAAGATGGTTGACGGCAATCAGCGGCTTACCCGATGCCATGGCAAGCGCCTTTGCCGTGACAAGCCCAACCATAACGCCGCCAATAAGGCCAGGGCCAGCGGTTGCGGCAATGGCATCAACGTCGTTAAGGGTAAGTCCGGCATCGGCCAACGCGGTTTCCACCAAGGGCGTCATCAGTTCAGCATGCGCGCGCGCCGCGATTTCGGGCACGACGCCACCAAAGGCGCGGTGATGGTCCTCTTGCCCGGCCAAGGCATGACTGAGGATTGTCCGGTCGGACCGCACGATTGCGGCTGCGGTTTCGTCGCAGCTTGATTCAAGACCCAGGATGATTGCCATTGTGCTTTCCCATAGGTGGACGCGCCGCTATGAACAAGCCGCATGACATGTCCAATATTCACCGCCGAGCGCCCTTTGCGCATCGGAACCCGCCGTTCTCCGCTGGCTTTGGCGCAAGCCGAGATGACCATGGCGGCAATCAAGTTAGCGCATAATCTGCCTGACGACGTGGTGAAGCTTGTCCCGATGCTCGCAACAGGCGACAAAATTCAGGATCGGCCATTGGCCGATATTGGCGGGAAGGCGCTTTGGACCAAGGAGTTGGAACGTGCGCTGATCGATGATCAAATTGATATCGCCGTCCATTCGATGAAAGACGTCGAAACCTGGCGTGCCGACCTTTTTGTTATTTCAGCGATGCTGCCACGCGCCGACGTCCATGATCGGTTGATTGGGGCTGCGTCATTGGGCGATTTGAAGCAAGGCGCGCGCGTCGGCACGTCGAGCCCGCGGCGCGCGGCGCAGCTGCAACGGGTGCGGCCTGATTTTCAAATCGTGCCATTGCGGGGCAATGTCGCGACCCGGCTTGCGCATATTGACGCAGGCGAAGCCGATGCCACCTTGCTCGCCGCCGCGGGGCTTGACCGTTTGGGTATGGCCGAGGTGGGGGCTGCATTGTCGCTCGATGCCTTCTTGCCTGCCGCGTCGCAAGGCGCCGTCGGCATTGATCGATTGGCCAGCCGCGCCGATCTCATCCCCTTATTAGAGGTAATCAACGACGCCGAAACATTCATCGCCGTCAATGCCGAGCGCGCGTTTCTCGCCGCTGTCGGTGGCAATTGCCACTCGCCAGTTGCGGCTCTGGCGCGCGTTGAAGGGGCGCAGATCCGACTGCGCGCCGAAATCTTCACCGCGAACGGCGCCGAACTGCAATCTGGCGAATGCCTGTACGCCATTGGCGGCGATGGCCCGGCGCAGCTTGCGCAAGAGCTGTTGGGCAAAGCGAGTGCCGACTTGCGAAGCATTTTTGCATCATGAAGCTTTTGATTATCCGCCCGCAACCGGGGGCCGATGCGACGGCGCATCGGCTGCGCGCGGCGGGGCATGCGCCCATTCTTATGCCGTTATTTTCCATCGAAGTTCTGCCCACGCCCCACCTATCAACAGATGGTTATGACGCGATATTGCTGACCAGCGGCAATGCTGTGCGTGCGGCCGTAGAATTTCTGACACATAATCCTGCCACGCCAATTTATGCCGTGGGCAGTGCCACCGCCAGCGCACTGCACGCATTGTCAGTGCCCGTTGCTAAAACCGGGTCTGAAGGTGTTGAGGCGTTAGTGCGGATTGCAGTCGCCGACGGACATCAACGATTTTTATGGCTGGCTGGTGAAGATCATAGCCCCGTTGCGCCTATCGATGGTGTCCGTATCGACATCGAAATCGTTTACCGAAGCGCCACGGTCGGCACACCGGACAATTTTGTGCGTCATGTAACAGAAAGCGATGTCGTTATCTTGCATTCGTCGCGTGCTGCTCGGCATTTTGCGGACCTATGTGGTACAATGAACATCCCGCGCGCCGACGTCACACTCGCGACATTCTCTAGCACGATTGCCACGGCGGCAGGGGAGAATTGGGCGGCAAGGATTATAGCCGACGCGCCCAATGATGCTGCACTGTTGAAAGCTATCCAAGCACAGTTTACACCCACGCATCGCCAAGACGAACGCGGCGCGGCTATTGAAGGACTGATATGAGCGAACATTCATCGGCACCGTCCGCCATGCGTGGCGGGATGAAATTCAAGCATTTCATGCTTCTTCTTTTTGTCGCCTTTGCCGGCGGTGGGGCGGCGACATGGTGGCTAGCGGATAGCTTTGGTATTCTCGCGCCGTCAGCGCAAGAAACGGCGGACGCAGAAAAGGCAGCTTCGCCTTTGTCTTCAGGCAAACTTGCGCCCGCAACATTGCCAGCCGCTGGCACAACGGCGCAGGTCGAGGGGCAAGTGGTTCCGGTTTATGTAACGGACTCGGCGATATCGGGCGACGCCGTGCGTGGTGAAGGGCTGCTGTTGACCTTTGCCGTGCGTCGGACGCTCGATAATGGCGCATCCTTGGGATATCTGGCGGAACAGCTGCAGCTTCGCTTTGGTGCAACCCAGCCGCAGGCCGTTGCGACCATCGTGTCCGCCGCGCAGGCGCCCGTCACCCTCGATACGCTGCAGACAGAGCTTAGCAGACTAGCGCCTATTTTGGTCTCTGGTAATCGCGATAACAGCGCCTGGGAAACCGTAAAAGGGGAGTTATCGCAGCTTTTCGTGCTCCGCATGGATGACAGGCCTGCACGCTCCCCGGAACAACGCCTGATCCGCGCGCAAGCTTTTGTTGATGCAGGAAATCTATCGGCGGCCATGTCGGAGGTTGCCGCGATGCCGGGCGCGTCTGCGGCCCAGTCTTGGATGGTGCGCGCAAAACGGTATGCCGATGCCCGTAAGGCGCTTGATCGTTTGGAACAAATGGCCTTGATCCGCCCTGTGGTCATACCTGTCTCGGTGTCATCACCCGCACAGGCACCTGATGCCGAGGTTTCCGCAACGCCGTAACACGCATCCGTTCGGCACGCGTGCAGGCGATCCATTTCGGGGTTAGAAGCGGATTACCCGCCCACTCATTTCGCCTTGCGGCGAATGGGTACCGGAATATTACAAATATCCGCGCCGCCCGCGGGTATATTGAAAAACGGGTCGCGCCGATTGGCGCGGGCGTCGGCATAAGCGGCAAAGCTCTCGCTTTCCGTGTCCAGATATTCAAAGGCTAGCACGTCCTTCGCTTCATTGCCGAGCCGGACGGAGAGGATCTGCACGCGCTCCCCTTCCGTCTCGTAAAAACCAAGCGCACCGGTGCCACGCGGCAGGCTCGACAAATGCTCAATGCCTTCAATCACGCGGCCAACCAACGCGATATTGCGGTCAAGATGACGCGGGGCGTGACCGATGACAGTGTAGAGTTCAGCGCCACTGCCCGTGTCGGGTGAGAGGTTTCGGCCAACGCCAACCATGCCATAGCAATGGATTGGCCAAAGCCCTTTGCGGCCTTGTGCGAGTGGCCAGCCAACATAGAATCCATGGGCACCCGCGTAGGCGTCGGGCCTTCCGTCTGCCTGAGCAAAAATCCAATCCTTAGATGGCCAGTCAGGGGTGACATAATCACTCTCCGGAACCACTGCCAAACCTTCTGGCAAAGCCTTCTTCTCGGTCGCATCACCCCATTGCGCGACATAATTGTCCTGCACCCGGTTGATGCTTGTGTCGTCCCAATAATGCGCCGTCGCTAGCTTGCGGATATTGCTAACCCAGCCTTGGCTGAAGGGCGCTGGCATGAGCTGAATCACCACGCGGCGTGGTTTGCCTTTCGAATCGGGCGCGAGGTCCATGATCATCAGGTCCGATGATTTAATAGCCACCCACGCATTCGCTTTGGCCGCAGCGACAATTTCCGACGGCGCGGGGTGGGTTTTGTCCTCCTGCGCCAAAAGCGGGAGTGGCGCGCATAAAGCGGCGATGGCGACCAAAGGCAGATATCTTTTCATTTGATCTATTATGGCAAATCACTGTGCCTTGCGAAAGCGCAAAGGAGCGGCTAGGGGCGTGCGTCCCCAAGGGGAATGCGGAGACGTGGCCGAGTGGTCGAAGGCGCACGCCTGGAAAGTGTGTATAGGGGTGACTCTATCGTGGGTTCGAATCCCACCGTCTCCGCCAGTTATTCCATGGTAAATTTCAGCCCAATCCATAAAATGCGCGGTGTGCCAAGGTCGATGGAACTATCAACCTTGCGGGTTACCACGGCTTCGTTGAAGATATTCTCTACCCGGCCGGTCAAGGCGACCTGACGCGTTATCGGAATTTGCGCAAAGCCATCGAATGTCAGCGTGGAAGGTAAGATGTTGCTTTCCAGATCATCTTCAAACTGTGCGCCGACATATCGAGCCGTTGCAGAGAACACCGTCCGGGCATCTGGCGTCCAACGCACCGTCGCGTTGGCGGCATGACGCGGGCTTTGTGCGGGGGAAAGGTCGTTAAGTGCGGACGCGCTGCCGGACGCGCGCACTTTGCTATCGCTATATGCGTAAGAGCCCGAAAGGACGATTTTGCCCAAAACGGCTTCTCCCGACAGCTCAAGCCCCTTGGCGACGACAGCATCGACATTACCGCGCTGACGCAGATTGGGACCAATTGTGATATTGGCGATGGCATCGTTCAGCCGGTTGTAAAACAGTGTCGCACCAAAGGAGATGCCATTGGTTGGACGAAGATCAAGGCCCGCCTCAACGCCGCGCAGTTTTTCAACATTTAATGCTGCATTGGCGCGGGTGGCGACAGGGAACACGGTGAAGGGCCGGTAAAGTTCGTTAAGCGTCGGCAATCGGAACCCCGTATACGCCGCCGCGCGCAAGGCAAAGGCATCGCGTGGTGCATAGAGCGCGCCGACCCGCGCACTTGTCTCCCAATTTGCCCGGTCGGCAAAATTGTCGTCGCGGATAACAGCGCCATTGGCGCTGCGCTCGGCAAAAAAGCCGTTGCGGATCGTCCAGCGGTCGGCACGCAGGCCACCGGTCAGCGTCAACGCGCCGAGGTTCCAGTCATTTTCCGCGAACACACCAAAGGTCTTGCTATGCCCGCCGGCGTTGCGGCGTGCGGTCACAAGCCCCGTGACTTGGCTATACGCATCTTCAAACAATTCGCCTTCGGCCAAGCGGACATCTGCACCAATGCGCAACGGGTGGGCGTCACCTACAGGCGGACGGACCTCGATTTTACCGCCAAGCCCCGTCGAGGGCGTATTGCGTTGGTCGAGCGTCTTGCGCAAGGACGTCGCGCTGATCACGATGTTGGTAAAATTGCGTGCTTGCACATAAGCCAAGGCGTCGATTTGCCAGCGCCCTTGCGACACGATGCGTATGCTGGCGTCTTGTCCTTCGGAGCTGCTGTCCGCGCCTGCAAAGCGGAGCGTCCGATTATCTTGGAAGAGCAATCCGCGAAATTGCATCTCCACGCCGTCCGCCAATGGCGTCACCGCGCGCAGGCCAGAGGACCAGCTATCATACGCGGCGCGCACGTCGCTTGGCTGGCGCGAAGCGGCGGGAGCGGTGAAGAAGCCGTCGCCGCGGTCCCAGCGACCCGAAAGGCTGATAAAGCCAGCGCCGAGATCGGTCGTGAGGCCCGCCGACAATTCGCGCGCATTGTCGCTGCCGTAAAAGGCCGAAAGCGATGCGTCGGGTAAGTCGGTGCGGGTAGCACTATTCAGTTCAATCGTGCCCGCCACTGCGCCTGCGCCAAATGCGCCATTGCCGCCACCACGCGTCACGCGGATGGAGGACAGGCGTTCAGGCGTTATCGCGCTAAACGGGATATAGCCGAAAAACGGGTCAGCCTGCGGTACGCTGTCCAGCAATAAGAGTGTCCGGCTGGACGCATTACCCCCCAACGCGCGCAGCGTCGCACCTTGGGCCGATGGGTTGGCCGAACGGCTGTCTGAACGCCGGAACTGCTGAAAGCCCGCGACATCGGCAAGGATGTTTTCGATGCGTCCCGATGCTTCGCTGGTCAGGCGCGCGCGATCGATTTCAACCGAGCCATAAGCAGGATCACTTTTGGTCTGATCAAGGCCCTTGCCGGTAACGACAATGACCGGTTCGGCGGCGTCTTGCGCATAAGCGGCAGGTGCGCCGATGGCGATGGCCACAAAGGATGCACGGACCAAAAGGCTAATCATAGGTGCTCCTGAAAAACATAAGAGAGAAATGGGGCGTGCGGCTTTACGCATATATACACCCTTGCCGATTTTTGAATGCTAACTACGCGATGGTTGCAATAATCTATTGATACGCGCATGGCACGCGGACGGAATCAGGAGAAGATATATGCGTCAAATCGATCATTTCATCAGCGGTGGTGCAGGTGCCAAAGCATCGCGTTTTGCTGATATCATGGACCCGAATAATGGCGGCGTGCAAGCGCAGGTGGCCTTGGGTG
>NZ_JBIICD010000011.1:0-79061 GCF_044239045.1 Sphingorhabdus sp. | reverse complement strand
GCACCCCTTCGCTACAAATGGTGCCCTTGTTAAGCAGCGTTGGTCCCAAAGAGCCTGAAAAACTAAACGTTTAATATCAAAAAGATAATAGAAAGAGAGTTGGTTGGGAGACGCTCTCGCTCCGCCAATTTTTAAGCAATTCCGCCGACAAACCCCGCGGTGTCATGAGGCGCAGGCATGGCCATCCGCATAGCGCCACCGCACCCGCGCTGCCGACAACGCGCGCGACTTTCGACTTCACCTAAAGTTAGCCGCTCTTTTCCCTTCCGAGCTTGCAACTCTGCACCTGTTAGCCACCGGAACGTTCCGCATTTCCTGCAAGTCAGTTCCAGCCGGTCGCTTACCTCCAAATCGAGTATTTGGATATTGCTTCGCCAGTTCACCAAAAATCCTCTGCACTGGGAATCCGCGTAAATGATATTTTGCCACCAACATTGCCACCGGGCGGTGGTTCCCAAAAACCGACACTGGCAACCGTTTTGCCATATTTGATATTAAGCCGGTCAAGCGCAGACCCCAGCCGTTCCCATTTTTGCCGTTCGGAATCGTCATCCAACAAAAAATCGAGCTGACGATTGTTGGCAGTGGTTAGATCGCCAAGGGTAACACCGACACGCAACACCCTCGTTTTGCTAGTCAAGCGGCTGGTAAGGCGTTCCCAAAGCGAAGCGAGTGCAGTTAGCAGCGCTTGATCGTCATTCACTTGTGGTAGTGTCAGGCTACCGAACCCGCTGCCCTCATAATATTGCATCCATAGGGTAAGCGACTTTGTGTAATATCCGGCCCTGCGCACCCGCCTAGCTGATTTCACAAGCAACAGGCGCGATATTGTCTTAGCATCCGTCAACGTCCGCGCATCGGGCGGCAAAACTCTTGCATGTCCGAACATACCGCGTTCGGTCGGCGGTGCTTCTATCGCATAGCCATGTAGCGCATACCAAAGCCGCTCGCCGGTGACATTATTCCATAAAGCGCGAAGTTGTTTAGGTTGAGTTGCCAGCAAAGCCGCCATTGTCGTTATCCCAGCTTTCGCCAGCCGAATTTCCATCCGTTTCCCGATGCCCGGTATATCATCTAGGGGGAGCTTCAATAAAGGGGCGGGCATGACCTCAGGTCGCCAGATAGAAAGGCCATCCGGCTTTTGCGTCCCGCTTGCAATCTTGGCCAAATGGCGATTGGCGGCAAAGCCGATAGAGCATGTGATGCTTGCGCCGATGTTATAGCGGATTGCCCGTTTGATAGCCGCCGCCACGCCAGCCGGATCGGTCCTTTGCCCTTCGTCAAGTTTGCAACTTAATTCGTCAATCGACTTGACCTGATCGACCGGAATTACAGAGCCAATTTGCGAGATAAGCTCGTTATGCGCCCGCCTGTATAAATCCGGCTTTTGCGGCACCAAAACGAGATCGCGACATATCCGCTTGGCTTCATCTACCATCATTATGTTTTTGACGCCGCGCGCCTTCGCTTCGCGTGAACAAGCGATGATGCAAGAGCGTCCCCCCTCATAGGGAACAATACCGATTGGACGCCCGCGTAAGGCAGGGTTTCGCAACTGTTCAACGCTCGCAAAAAAGCCGTCAAAGTCCAAATAGAGATGCTCGATTGTGTCTGGTTTGCGCATGGAGTGCCGAATCGGAGAGGAATATGTAAAAGAACATAACAAGAACAAAAGCGCAAGCTAGTTGACACATCTGCCCGCAATCACTGGGGCTGGTTATTATTCAGGATAAAGGCCGGCATATCCTCACCAGCATGACTGGACCAATTCGGGGGATAGTGCTTCACGCATGCGCTGTGTTTTCTCCCGCCGGTGCGTTTCGATCCTGATGTCGCACTTTTGCGCCGCAGTTAACGGGCGCGCACATGCCTTTCCACTTGAATTACTAAGCTTGTATGGATTTAGCCCCATCCGGCATGAGAGGGCATAGGTTCAATCTACGGAGTTGAACGACGTTACAGCGTCAGCAAATAGGCAATGACTTGCGCGCGCGATTTTGGGTCCTGAATTCCGTTAAAGGGCATTTTGGTGCCCGGCACCGTCTTTTTTGGCGATATGAGCCACCGGTCGAGTGTTTTTGCGTTCCATGTTAGGCCAGATGCCTTGAGGGCAGGGCTATAGGCATAACCCGGAAGCGTGCCCGCCCGTCTACCGCCTACACCGGCAAGGCTTGGTCCGAATAGAGTTTTGCCAGCTTGCGTCGAATGGCATCCTGCACATTGAGCAAAAGCAGGGGGCCGTGCCTGCTGCGCTGTGGCTGGAGCCAAGGTTGTTACCATCAACGCCATCGCCAGGAAGAACAAGGATGCAGACAGGCGCAGAGTGAAGGGCACAAGTTAACTCACAAGTCGGATTGAAAAAAGGCGGCGGCGGTATGACCCGCCGCCACCTTATTGGCGTGTATTAGAAGCGATCTGCGTCCATAACCTTTGTCCATGCTGCGACAAAGTCGGTCACGAACTTCTGCTTCGCGTCATCCGAAGCATAAACTTCAGCGACTGCCCGCATTTCGGCATTGGAACCAAACACCAGATCGACTGGCGTTGCGGTCCATTTTGCAGCGCCCGTTGTCCGGTCCTTGCCTTCATACAAGCCTGCGTTGGTCGCCGACTTCGCCCAAACAGTGTCCATCGACAGCAAATTGGTGAAGAAGTCGTTGGTCAACGTGCCAGGCTTATTGGTGAAGACGCCTGCAGTTGAACCACCGGCATTTGCACCCAATACGCGCATACCGCCAACCAATACCGTTGTTTCTGTGACGGTAAGGCCAAGCAAGTCCGCTTTGTCGATCAATGCTTCAGTCGGTCCATAAAAGGCGTCCGACGCAAAATAATTGCGGAAGCCGTCGGCCTTGGGCTGAAGTTGGTTGAAGGATTCGACATCTGTCTGGCTTTGCGTCGCATCAACACGTCCTGCGTTGAACGGAACGATGATATCCTGTCCAGCGGCCTTCGCAGCCTGTTCAATAGCTGCGTTTCCACCGAGCACGATCAGATCAGCCAGGCTCACTTGCTTGCCACCTGTTGCGCTCTTGTTGAACGCCGCGCGTACAGTTTCGAGCTTTGCAACGACCTTCGCCACTTCTGCGGGATCATTGACTGCCCAATCCTTTTGCGGTGCAAGCCGTAAACGCGCACCATTTGCCCCGCCGCGCATGTCGGTCGCACGGAACGAAGACGCCGAAGCCCATGCAGTCCGAACGAGTTCTGCCGTCGTCAGACCGCTTGCCAATATATTGGACTTCAACTGGCCAATATCGGCAGCGTTGACTGGGGTATAATTCGCCTTTGGAAGCGGATCCTGCCAGGTCAAAGTGACCTTAGGCGCATCCTTACCCAAATAACGAGCCTGTGGCCCCATATCGCGGTGGGTCAGCTTGAACCAAGCTTGTGCAAAGGCGTCGGCAAATTCTTGCGGATTTTTCTGCCAACGCTGTGTGATTTTCCGGAAGCCAGGGTCTTCACGCAACGCGATATCGGTTGTGAACATGATGGGCGCGTGACGGACGTCCGCACGAAACGCATCTGGTACCATATTGGCGGCAGCTGGGTCACTCGGGATCCATTGGGTGGCGCCTGCTGGGCTTTTGGTTTTTACCCATTCAAAATTGTACAAATTGTCCAGATATTGCGTCGTGAACGCGATTGGGTTTGACGTCCATGCGCCTTCTAATCCGCTGGTAATCGTATCTTCCGAGTGGCCTTTACCACATTTGTTTTTCCAGCCGAGGCCTTGCTGCTCGATCGGCGATACGCCAGGGTCACCGGCAACGCACTCTTCTGGTTTGCGTGCGCCATGGGCTTTACCAAAAGTGTGACCACCTGCAATTAAAGCGGCGGTTTCGGCATCGTTCATCGCCATCGAGCTGAATGCGCGACGAATTTCGGCAGCCGCAGCAAGGGGGTCGGGGACGCCATTAGGGCCCTCTGGGTTCACATAAATCAGGCCCATTTGTGATGCGGCCAATGGACCTTTCAGATTGCCCTTGCTGTCACGGCGGCGGTCAGCCAAAAGCTCAGCCTCAGGGCCCCAGAAGACAAGGTCAGGCTGCCATGAGTCGACGCGACCGCCAGCAAATCCAAGGGTTTTGAAGCCCATATCTTCCATGGCGACATTGCCCGTGAGGACCATCAGGTCACCCCATGAAAGCTTGCGGCCATATTTTTGCTTGATCGGCCACACGAGGCGACGAGCCTTGTCCAGATTGACGTTATCCGGCCACGAGTTCAATGGCTCAAAGCGAAGCTCGCCACCATCAGAACCGCCGCGTCCGTCACCGGTGCGATACGTGCCTGCGCTGTGCCAAGCCATACGGATGAAGAATGGACCATAATGCCCATAATCCGCAGGCCACCAAGGTTGTGAAGTCGTCAGAACCTTTCGGATGTCTGCCTTTACGGCGTCCAAATCGAGCGTGGCAAATTCAGCGGCATAGTTGAAGTCATCGCCATAGGGATTGGCGCGCGCTTCGTTCTGACGCAATGCGGTAAGGTCGACCTTCTTTGGCCACCACTCGATTTTTGTTTCGGCGGTTTCGGCAACTGCTGCGGTGGTGAGCGCCATCGATGATGTGGCGGCCAGCAAGGCGACAGTGAGGATGTTGCGTATTTTCATGATGTGAAAAATCTCCCAATATACCTTGGATTCTCCAAAGGTTGAGTATGTCATACGGGCCCTGCTGCTGAGAACCCAATGAGATTGATTTGTCAGAATAATCGATTGCATTGATAAATGCGGGATTTACGCGCTCTACATCGCTTTGCAGTATAAGGTTTTTGCATTAAAACATTGATTAAAAGATATTTTAAATAAGGTATCGGTGGGCGATGTGACCAATGCTACCTTTGTCGGTTCGACGACAATATCTGCAAATTGCTCTTAAAAACTTAACTCTGCGTGGACCTCATACCCTCGCGTTTCACGATCAATTCCGCACGAGAGGCAACACCAAGTTTTCGGTAAACACTGTTGAGGTGAATTTTTACTGTGCCTTCGGTTAATGCGCATCGATCTGCGATTTGGCGATTGCGTAATCCCAGGCACACAAGTTCCACAATCTCCATTTCTCTTTTGGTCAATAGATCGTCAGAACGAACGGTGCGGCTTGGTTTATCAACGGAATATTGCAATGCTGGTTCAGTTACGCTGTGCTCGAACCACTTACCGCCCGCTAATATGGTTTTCATGCCATTAATGATGACTTCAGGGTCACTGTCTTTCAATGCGATACCTTTGATACCGAGGCGCATGGCCTCAATAGTCTGTTCAGGTTCAACATGGACCGTCAGGAACATCGCAGGAATATCTGGATAATGTAAGCGCATGTGCCGTAACACCCGCAGGCCTCCACCGCCCTGCATCGAGACATCCAACATGGCAAGATCGGGGCGCACGCTATCTAATTTGGCAATCGCTTCATCTACAGACAGCGCGGTTTCAACTGTGAAGTCATAACCGTTTTCTAAATATTGGCTAAAGCCATGTAAGAAGAACGGATGGTCGTCTACTACAAGAATGTTAGTCATTCTCTATCTGCTGCATGGGAATACGGATCGATAACAACGCTCCTTTCCCAAGCCCCTCCACATATGCCTCACCGTTCAAGATTCTTAATCGATCGCGTAATGAAGCTGATTTCAATGTTAATGCAGGTTTCTCATGCACATGTGCTTCCTGAAACGGATGACTTACGTCAGTAACCGCCATCATGAGGGCATCTTGCTTGAGCGATAGTGTAACTGTCAAGGACTTGCTTTTGGCGTGTCGGACGGCGTTGGTGACGACCTCACGCAACAAATGCTCGATATTGAATGACATCCCTATATCGACCTGTATGGCAGGTTCTTCAGATTTCAACGTGACATTGATGCCCCATTGCAACGAAATGGTCCTGGCGCAGACATCGAGCTGGGATATGAGATCAACGTTATCGATGGCTGTCGGGCTACTTTCCAAAAAACCGCGTAGTCGGGATTGTTCTAACGTCACAATATCGACCGCTTTCCTAATTTCCAATTCGATGGGCTGTTGAACTACATCCTGCCGCTTTGTGAGTAGCAACAAGCGCATACGCAATGCGGCAAGAGTTTGTAACACGCCGTCGTGCAAATCGCGGCGCGCGACTTCGTGCGCATCTGCAATAAAATTCCTTTGGGCAACCGCGACTTTTCCCAAATATGCAGTCATTTCGGTTACATGGCGGCCTAGGAAAGACGCCTCGGTCATTATTATGGCATCAATGCGGCTATTCACAGCGCAGATGAATCCACCCCGCGCGCGATCAATCTGTAGCGGCTGAACCAAGGCTGCCCGGATGCCCGCGCGTCGGAGCACATTCGCTATACGCTGCTCGTTTTCATCAAAGTCCCTATAAAATCCGGTGTCTGGGAAGATGACGCGGTTCAAATATGTGTCGAAAAGTCTGTAGCCAATCTGCAAGTTGAGAATAGCGTCCATCAAATCCTGACGCTCATGTTCCTTTTGCAGCATAGGCAGGTTGCACTCATGATATTGATCCAATGCCTGCTTCGTTCGGCCATGTACTATACAGGCTGCTTTCCGGGGCCCAAACAATGCAGCAGATGCATTTGTCCAAGCCTGAAGATCAAACTGAAATGATTTTTCAAGGGCGAGTGTGCGGAGCGATGAAAATTCCTGGTTGAAAAGCTTCAAGCGATATTTTCGGCTTGCTGATGTTACGCCCATGAACATGGCAAGTAGCACAATCACATGCGATATGGCGGTTGATACCTCCGAAATGGCAGTTATCTGGGGCGGGCGGCTTCCCGAAATCTGCACCATAAAATCGCGAAAAAGAAACAAGCTCGCGCCAACGGCAAGCGCGGCCAATATGTTTTTGCCCTTCACGCCGATTGTCGTCGCGATCACGCCAACGCTCACCGCAAGTCCGATTGTCGCCTCCAACGCCCCGTGAAGCAACATGACGGCAAAGAGGATCATAATCATGTCGCCAACGACCTGGGCTCGTAACATCTTGGGTTGCAACAGTTGGCCACCGACGGTCATGAGGGTCGCTGCAGCCGTCCAGCTGAGCCAGGTATAATAGTGAAATTGCAGCGGCGTGCTAATTGTTAAGCTAGTCGGATATGTGGGCAAACCCAGAAATATGATAATGCATAATAATATTCTGGCAACCGGCCATGCACATAAAATGAAGTCGGTATTTAAACGAGAGAACATTTTGCCAGTTATTTACATTTATGGGACTCGGAAGAGTTGAATACCATAAATATCTATAAAAAAGCATTTATTGATTCTTATATTTTTTGGTTAAAAATTTATTAATATTATTACTAAAGTAATATAACTTTATGCATATTAAATTTACAGCGAGCCAGTCTCGCTTATTTCAAATTGTTCATTGGAATGGCAAAATATCAGCGCGAGTTGTCGAGCCCTGAGCGGTGCAGAGGGCAAGAAAGAAGTCACGTTCAAATATTGCACATGGGCAAGGTTGCAAAAACGTCACGCGGCGCTTAGCGATGGGGCATGGACACTCTGCCACATTATGAAGATCAATATCTGTCGTTGATGCGCCGTATCTGGGAGGAAGGCACCGTCCAGCGTGACCGGACGGGTATTGGAACCAAGGCATTGTTCGGTGCAAATATGCGTTTTTCGTTGGCCGATGACGCGATTCCATTGCTAACGACAAAGCGGGTATTTTGGAAGACGGCGGCGCGCGAGATGCTGTGGTTTCTCACGGGCAACACGAATATCCGGCCATTGCTGGAACAAAAGGTCAAGATATGGACCGATTGGCCGTTGGACCGCTACCGCCGCGAAACTGGTGTAGCAATTGCACAGGAAGATTTTGAACAGCGGATAATAGAGGACGCCGATTTCGCCGTAAAATGGGGCGATCTTGGCCCCGTTTATGGGGCGCAATGGGTGAATTGGCCGCGTTACGAAGCCGCAGAGGGCGGCCTATTCCGCCGTGCGGAAAAAGGGATTGATCAGGTCAGCTTGCTTGTTGAAAGCTTGAAAAACAACCCGGGATCACGCCGGCATATCATCGAGGGCTGGAATGTCTCGGAATTGGACCAAATGGCCTTACCGCCCTGCCATAAAACTTATCAATTCCACGTTGCCGATGGTGTTTTGAGCTGCATCTTGTTTCAGCGCTCGTGCGATTTGGGGCTTGGCTTTGCCTTTAACGCATTTTCCGCTGCTTTGTTAACACGGATGCTCGCCGCGGTGTGCGGATATGAAGCGGGCGAGTTGATTTGGCAAGGCGGCGATGTGCATCTGTATCTCAACCATGCGTCCTTGGTGGAGGAACAATTGTCGCGCACACCGTCTGGTGCCCCCAAGCTAAAGCTGCTGCGCACAGCTGATAGCATTTTTGATTTCCGTATCGAAGATTTCGATGTCATCGATTATCATCCACAAGGTCATATCTCAGCGCCTGTCGCGGTGTAAGCGCCATTTAGGTCAGCTATATTGACCTAAAGTGATGTTTGAAATATTATAACAAATATGGATAATAAATCGCCTGAGTCGTTCGGGCGGTTGTGGGCGGAGATGGACATGGTGCAATCTACGAAAGACAATCTCGCGCCGCTGCATCTGCACATCCCCGAACCCAAATTTCGTCCCGGTGATGTTGCCGATTTTAGCGATATCATTGTGCCTGCAGTGGATGCCCATCCGCGCCCCGACGAATATGCGTTGCCGGCCGATATTCATCCATTGGCCTATGGTCTTGTCCGCGTGCTGGGCGACGATCATCAGGCAACGGGTAGTTGGAACCCAGGCCTTGATGACGCTACTCTACAGGTCATGCTCCGAAAGATGCTGCTTTTGCGTGCTTTTGATGATCGTATGTTTCGGGCACAGCGACAGGGCAAAACAAGCTTCTATATGAAGTCCTTTGGCGAGGAAGCAACATCGGTTGCAACGACAATGGCGCTGGATTTCGATGACATGTGTTTCCCGAGCTACCGCCAACAGGGCATATTGATCACGCGTGATTATCCGCTCGTCGACATGATGAATCAGATTTATTCTAACCGCGGCGACCGGCTGAAGGGCCGCCAACTGCCGATCATGTACTCGGCCAAGGACTATGGATTTTTTAGTATATCGGGCAATTTGACGACCCAATATCCGCAAGCCGTAGGTTGGGCGATGGCCTCTGCCTCACGCGGAGACACCCGTATTTCGGCGGTTTGGTGCGGTGACGGGTCAACGGCGGAGGGCGACTTCCACAATGCCCTGACTTTTGCCGCCGTCTATAATGCCCCCGTTATTTTCCAGGTTGTGAACAACCAATGGGCCATTTCGTCCTTCTCCGGTTTTGCGGGAAGTGAGCGGACGACCTTCGCCGCGCGCGCCATAGGTTACGGTATCGCTGGCCTGCGCGTTGACGGCAATGATGCGCTCGCGGTCTATGCCGCGATGCAATGGGCCGCGAACCGCGCACGCAATAATGGTGGGCCCACGTTAATCGAATATTTTACCTATCGCGGGGAGGGGCATTCTACCTCAGATGACCCGAGCGCATATCGCGCGGCTGAAGAATATGCTCTGTGGCCGCTGGGCGACCCTGTCACGCGGTTGAAGGAACACCTCGTTACCATCGGCGCGTGGAGCGATGCGCAGCATGATGCACTCATCATCGAGCTGTCCGAATATGTGAAGACCATTCAAAAAGAAGCCGAACAAAACGGCATTCTTGGTCACGGACTGCACCATCCATTCGAGACGATGTTTGAAGATGTGTTCGAAGAAATGCCATGGCATTTGAAAGAGCAATGCGCACAAATGCTTGAGGAGCAGCAGGACAAATTTGGTCCTAATTGGGAGGCGCGTTGATGCCAGCGCCTGCAACAAAAACGATGAACATGATCGAGGCGATAAACAGCGCACTCGATATCATGCTCGCCAAAGACCCGGATGTCGTCATCATGGGCGAGGATGTTGGCTATTTCGGCGGCGTTTTCCGAGCAACGGCAGGGTTACAAGCCAAGCATGGTAAGACACGCGTGTTCGATACCCCGATCAGCGAATGCGGTATCATTGGCGTGGGCGTTGGCATGGCGGCTTATGGCCTTCGTCCCGTGCCTGAAATTCAGTTTGCAGATTATATCTATCCCGGTCTTGACCAATTGGTGAGCGAGGCAGCACGCTTGCGCTATCGTTCGGCCAATGATTTTATTTGCCCGATGACGGTGCGCTCGCCTTTTGGTGGCGGCATCTTTGGCGGCCAAACGCACAGCCAAAGCCCCGAGAGTTTATTCACCCATGTCTGTGGCATTAAGACAGTTATTCCGGCCACGCCTTATGATGCCAAAGGCCTTTTGATCGCGGCTATTGAGGACAATGACCCCGTTGTCTTTTTCGAACCCAAACGCATTTATAATGGCCCCTTCAGCGGCTATTATGACCGCCCGGTGGAGCCATGGTCTAAGCATGAAGGCAGTGCGGTTCCTGAAGATTATTATCGCATCGAGCTCGGCAAGGCTGCCGTCGTGCGGGAAGGCGAGGCGGTTACCGTTTTGACCTATGGCACGATGGTACATGTTGTGAAGGCCGTTGTCGCCGAACATGGTATCGACGCAGAGATCATTGACCTGCGCACATTGCTACCGCTCGACATTGAAACCATCGAAGTGTCGGTCAAGAAAACAGGTCGCTGTATGGTGGTGCATGAAGCGACCCGAACCAGCGGCTTTGGCGCGGAGTTAGCGGCGCAGGTGCAGGAGCGTTGTTTTTATCATCTTGAGGCACCAGTCGAGCGCGTGACGGGCTTTGACACGCCATATCCACACAGCCTTGAATGGGCTTATTTCCCTGGACCTGTGCGCCTTGCCCGCGCCTTTGACAAGATCATGAAGGACTGACGTGATGCCGAAATTTATATTCAATCTGCCTGATATTGGTGAAGGCATTGCAGAGGCCGAAATCGTCGCTTGGCATGTGCAGGTTGGCGACAAAGTCACGGAAGACCAGCCCTTAGCAGATATGATGACTGACAAGGCGACGGTTGAAATGGAAAGCCCGGTTTCGGGCGTTGTCACAAAGGTCGCGGGCGACGCTGGCGATGTGATTGCCATCGGCGCGATGCTCGTGGAGATTGAGGTGGCTGGCGATGCCAGCAATGAGACTGTGGCCGCGCCGACAGTGGCAGAGCCAATGTTGGCTCCGGTCGAAGATGAAAAGCTGCACATGCCGGAGCCTGTCGCTATGGCAAAAGTCGTAGCGCCGCCCATTGCCCCAACAGCAGTGCCGCACGAAGCACCTGCCGCCGACAAGGTCACGGCATCGCCAGCAGTGCGCCAACGCGCCAAAGATCTCGGCGTCGATTTGGCGGAAGTCAAGTCCGCCGGCGGGCACGTTCGCCATGCTGATCTCGACGCGTTTTTAACCTATGGATCGCATTTGGGTTATCGCCCTGCGCATATGAATGCGCGCCGCGCCGATGTGTCCGTAAAGGTTATAGGCATGCGCCGCCGGATCGCCGACAATATGGCGGCATCGAAACGGCACATTCCGCATTTCACTTATGTCGAGGAGATCGACGTTACCGCCATCGAAGCGATGCGCGCAGACTTGAACGCCAATCGCGGGGCAAAGCCAAAACTGACGTTGTTGCCGATGTTGATCGTCGCGATTTGCAAGACCATTCCACAATTTCCGATGATCAACGCGCGTTTCGATGATGAAGCAGGCGTCGTCACGCGTCATGGCGCCGTGCATTTGGGCATGGCAACGCAGACCGAAGCTGGCCTGATGGTGCCGGTCATCCGTGACGCGCAAGACCTGAATATCTGGCAATTAGCGACCGAAATTCTGCGCTTGGCCGATGCGGCGCGCAGCGGTTCTGTCAAAAGCGAGGAGCTTTCGGGTTCAACCTTGACGATCACGTCGCTTGGTCCGCTCGGCGGGATTGCGACAACGCCCGTTATCAATCGACCAGAGGTTGCCATTATCGGCCCGAACAAGATTGTTGAACGGCCTATGTTTGTTGGCGATACTATCGAAGCCCGCAAGTTGATGAATCTATCGATCAGTTGCGATCACCGGGTCGTCGACGGCTGGGACGCTGCGAGCTATGTTCAGGCGCTAAAAAAACTTATTGAGACACCTGTCCTGTTGTTCGCCGACTAAATTCTAACGCGATAGGGGTATCCGGCCCAACGCTCCGTGGAAATAAACCGCGACATCAAAGGGTGCAGGAGGTTCCGTGCGGAGCGTAGCGACCTAAGCGCGCATATATTTAACAAAAATGACTTATAACCATATGTTTAGCTTTATGCGGCCATGCGTTATGACAGGATTTCCAAAGATCTAAGCCTAAGGTGGTGCAAGGGGATATCACTGAATATGCCCTTTTATGACAAATGGCGTTGACAGAATCTTGTGCCGCTTATAGTGCGCCCCCACCGCAAGTTAGCGGGTGTAGCTCAGTTGGTTAGAGCGCCGGCCTGTCACGCCGGAGGTCGCGGGTTCGAGCCCCGTCACTCGCGCCACTTCTCTCAAGTTTAGGCTTGAGGTGGCGCGCGGAACGATCCCGTTTCCATCCAAATCATCAGCGGGCGCATCGGTGCTATCCAGATGATACCTGCGACTAGATAGATGATGCTCTGAATGGCGATGTTCTGCGTCCCGATAAAATCGGATGCACTGACAATTATTCCCGACCAGACCAAAATAATCAGCAATATCGCCAACATTCCGGCAGGTTTCCGCCAAGTAGGTTGTTTGAGTGGTGTTGTCATAAAGTCATCCATGATTTTTCTGTGAGTATAGCGTCAAGTGGCATGTCCCAAATGTCCGATGCAAGGGCAGGTGCATGTTGAACGGACCATGCAAGGCCAATCGCAACGGCTTGGTCTAATAAGCTCAAGGCGCGATCATAATGTCCGGCTCCCTGACCAAGCCGCATCAACCGGTCATCAAAGGCCACTAAGGGCGTTAGAACGATGTCTGGCGTGCATAAGGGGGCATTCTCGGCAGGCTGCTGCAAACCAAAGGGGCCGGGAACCAAATTATCACCGGGCGTCCAGCGCAGGAAGCGCATCGGTGCTGTCTTGCTCGTGACATGGGGCAGGGCAATGTCACATCCCATTTTGTGCGCCTGCGTCAAGAAAGCTGTAGGATCAACTTCAGACCCAATGGCGATGTAACCGGCCACGATTTTTCCAGGCAAAAGATATTGGGCCAGCGGGCTTGGAATTTTGGAGAAAGCCAACGCGCGATCCTGCGGCGAAAGAGCCTCTACAAACTGATCACGCTTTTTGCGGAATTCCAACCGCTGCGACTGCTTGTCAAAATCTGGTTGCACAGCTTTTCCTGAAAAATGTTGGCGGAACCACCATGGGTCGTTTCCTGGAATATCCTCTGACGCCAGCACGTCAGGTGGGCACCGTGTGATCTGGACCTTAAGGTTTCCCAAACGGCCCAGGCAGGGACAGCTCCCTTAGATAGATAATCGCCTCAGGGATGTTCTCATCAGTTCGTGCCGGACAGTTCCGCCAATAACCAATATAAGCCACTTACGTTAATTCTCAAGCCTTAGCGCCAGATTTTCCAATCGGGTCGCAAGCCCTTCTAATGTATCGGCGGATTGCAGCATAGCGGCCGAAGTCTCCGTCTTATCGGGGGTCACTGTGCCGCCTGCGTCATGCAGCTTGTCAGCTAATAGCAGCGCAGAAAACAACAATATGCGCGTTTCCGTGAGGCCGCGTGCGCCGCCAGCCACTTGTCGCGCGGTGGCGTCCACCATTGCCCCGAGTTCCAGCAAGCGCTGCTCTTCTCCAGCGTTACACGCGACAAAATAGTCCCGACCAGCGATAGATAATTTAACGTCAGGCATCAGCGCGCACCCGCCAAAATCTTGTCTAAGTCTCGAAGAGCAATACGCGTTTCGGACTTTAGCGTTTCATGCCGTTCGGCAAGGTCATTATCGCCAGTTGGTATAGGCGAGGCCGCCGATTTTTCGATGCGGGACAAAGCGCGCTCTATACGGCCGATTGCCACAATAAATCGTTGTTCTATCATGGGTTAATTTCCTTTGCTGAGGAAGCTTAGCAGAGACGATGCCCAATGCAAATGTGCGAACGCAATTATATGCACAAATTCATGGGGAAAAGCGCCCTCGCTCACTTGACGCTTTGCGCTTGCATCCGCAAGGGTTCGGGCCATCGATTCGGCGGCACAGCACAAATGAATGTGCTCCGTCACCCGCTCCCGCTTGGGAGTGATAAGTGGGGAAAAGAACATGACCGTTAGTGACCAGCAAATGGCCAATGCAATTCGGGCACTGGCCATGGATGCTGTGCAGGCCGCAAATAGCGGGCATCCTGGAATGCCAATGGGCATGGCCGATGTTGCTACGGTACTCTACTCCAAATTTCTGAAATTTGACCCGCAGGCGCCTGATTGGGCCGACCGCGACCGTTTTGTTTTGTCCGCTGGCCATGGTTCGATGTTTGCTTATGCGACCTTATATCTGACTGGCTATGCAAGCCCGACCATCGAGGATATCCGTAATTTCCGTCAATTGGGTAGCCCATGTGCAGGGCATCCTGAAAATTTCCTGATCGACGCTATTGAATGCACCACGGGTCCATTGGGGCAGGGCTTGGCGATGGCCGTCGGCATGGCGATGGCGGAACGGCATTTGAACGCTCGCTTTGGTGATGATTTGGTCGATCACCGCACTTGGGTTGTGGCGGGCGATGGTTGCTTGATGGAAGGCATCAACCATGAAGCTGTTGGTCTTGCCGGGCATCTTGGGCTGGGACGCTTGATTGTCTTCTGGGACGACAACCGCATCACTATTGATGGTTCAACCGACCTTTCCACCAGCGAAGACATTGCGGGACGGTATCTGGCCAGTGGCTGGCATGTTGAAGCCTGCGATGGGCATGATTTCAATGATATAGAGCGCGCAATTAAGGCGGCTTTGGCAGATAACCGGCCATCATTAATTGCGTGTAGGACCCTCATCGGTAAAGGTTCACCCAATAAAGAAGGCACTAAGGCCCCTCATGGCAGCCCGCTTGGCGCCGAGGAAATCGTTGCCACACGCGCTGCACTTGATTGGCCCTATCCTGCATTCGAAATACCTGAAGATATTCTGGGGGCATGGCGTGCAACGGGCAAAGCAGGGGCCGCGGCGCATGCGGATTGGAAGTCTCGGCTCACGGCGTCGGCCAAGAGCAGCGCATTTTCAGCAGCTATGGCGGGCGAACCAAGTGACGCATGGCTTAAGCCGCATCTGGAGAGCTTGATCGCTGCACCGCAAAAGATTGCGACGCGAAAGGCATCCGAAATTGCGCTGACGGCAGCGACAGCGGCGATAACCGAATTACTGGGTGGTTCTGCGGATTTGACCGGTTCCAACTTCACCCGCACTGCGTCCACCAACACACTCGATAAAAACGATTATTCGGGGCGCTATGTCAATTATGGCATTCGCGAATTTGGCATGGCTGCAGCGATGAATGGCATGGCACTGCATGGGGGCATCATCCCTTATGGCGGCACATTCTTGATCTTCTCGGATTATTGCCGTGCCGCAATTCGCTTGTCCGCATTGCAAGAAACACGCGTCATTTACGTTATGACACATGATTCCATCGGTGTGGGCGAGGACGGTCCGACGCACCAGCCCATTGAGCAAATCATGTCGATGCGTCTGATCCCCAATTTGGATGTGTACCGGCCTTGCGACACGATTGAGACCGCTGAATGCTGGGCCTTGGCGATTGAAAGCGCATCCACGTCGTCGGTACTGGCGCTTTCGCGTCAAAACCTGCCGCAACTGCGCACGGATATTAGCGAAAATTTCTCCGCCAAGGGCGCTTATAAACTGCGTGCCGCAACCTCCGCGCGAAAGGTCATTCTTGTTGCGACCGGTTCCGAAGTCGAGATTGCGACTGTTGTGGCGGAGAAGCTTGAAGCGCAAGGCATTGGCGCGGACGTGGTCTCGATGCCAAGCTGGGAGCGGTTCGACGCACAACCCGCATCTTATAAATCCGAACTATTACCCGCGGATACGCTGCGCGTGTCGATAGAGGCTGGCACAACCATGGGTTGGGAACGTTATGTCGGCGATGGACTTCGGATCGGTATAGACAGCTTTGGCGCATCGGCACCGATTGACGCGCTTTACGATCATTTTGGCCTAACAGCTGATAAAATCACCCCGCAAATTGTCGCCCGCTTGGGCTAATAGGAGCATTTATGACAGTAAAAGTAGCAATTAACGGTTTTGGTCGCATCGGCCGTTTGGTCGCCCGCGCGATTTTGGAACGCGATGACCATGATCTGGAACTGGTCGCGATTAACGATCTTGCGCCAGCCAAGGCCAATGCCCTGTTGTTCAAACGCGACAGCGTCCATGGCCCGTTCCCTGGTACAGTTGAAGCCGATGGCAATGACATAATCGTTAACGGTAAGCGTATTCATGTGACGGCAGAACGTGATCCGGCCAATTTGCCACACGCGGCCAACGGCGTCGATATTGCGCTCGAGTGCACCGGTTTCTTCACCGACCGCGTCAGTGCAGAAAAGCATCTCGCGGCAGGCGCAAAACGGGTTCTGATTTCCGCACCCGGCAAGAATGTAGACAAGACCGTTGTTTTTGGTGTTAACCATGACGTTCTGAGCGCAGCCGACATTATCGTTTCAAACGCAAGCTGCACCACCAACTGCTTGGCGCCCATGGCGAAAGTCCTGAACGATGCCATTGGTATCGAGCGCGGGTTGATGACCACGATCCATAGCTACACCAATGATCAAAAGATTTTGGACCAAATCCACGATGACATGCGCCGCGCGCGTGCCGCTGGCATGTCGATGATCCCAACCACGACCGGTGCAGCGCGCGCCGTGGGCGAAGTGATGCCGGAGCTGAAGGGTAAGCTGGATGGTTCTGCCATCCGCGTGCCTACGCCAAATGTCAGCATCGTTGACCTTACCTTTACGCCAAAGCGCGATACCAGCATCGACGAAGTCAACGCTTTGTTGAAAGCGGCATCAGAGGGCGCACTGAAAGGCGTTTTGGCCTATTCGGATGAGCCCTTGGTCTCAATTGATTATAACCATTGCCCAGCAAGCTCGACGATCGATAGCTTGGAAACCGCCGTTATCGACGGAAAACTTGTGCGCGTATTGAGCTGGTATGACAATGAATGGGGCTTCTCCAACCGCATGGTTGATACCGCCGGTGTCATTGGCAAGTTTCTGTAAGGATTAATCCATGGCATTCCGCACGCTCGACGATCTCGGCGATATTAAGGGCAAACGTGCTTTAGTGCGCGTTGACCTGAACGTGCCGATGGCCGACGGGCGCGTGACCGACGAAACGCGGATGCGGGCATTGTTACCAACGGTGTTGGAACTGGCTGATAAAGGGGCCAAGGTCCTTCTGCTCGCACATTTTGGACGCCCCAAGGGTGCTAAACATAGCGAAATGTCGGTGTCGATGGTCCTTGATGCCTTGCAAGATGTGCTTGGCCGCGAGATTATGTTCGTGCCCGAAATAGCGGGCGACGTGGTTGCGCAATCGGTTGGTATATTGGCCGACGGTGATATCGCGCTCTTAGAAAACACACGCTTTTGGCCGGGTGAGGAAAAGAATGACCCTGAGCTCGCTCGTGCCGTGGCTGCCAATGGCGATTTCTACGTCAACGATGCCTTTTCGGCGGCCCATCGTGCGCACATGTCAACCGAAGGCCTCTCGCATGTCCTGCCAGCTTATGCCGGGCGTGCAATGGAGGCTGAGTTGAAGGCACTTCAGGCAGCCTTGGGTGCGCCTGAACATCCTGTCGCGGCCGTCGTCGGCGGGGCAAAGGTTTCGACGAAGCTCGACGTGCTGAATAATCTGGTCAAGCAGGTCGACCATTTGATTATCGGCGGCGGTATGGCCAACACCTTTTTGGCTGCGCGCGGTGTCGATGTAGGCAAGTCCTTGTGCGAACATGATCTGGCGGATCAAGCCAATGCCATTATGGACGCGGCGGATACGGCAGGCTGCACTATCCATCTACCCTATGATGTTGTGACGTCACGCGAATTCCGAGCCAATCCGCCAGTCCGGACAGTAAATGTGCATGAAGTTGCAGCGGATGAAATGATCTTGGACGTCGGCCCCGCCGCTGTTGAGGCATTGGCCGATGTTTTGAAAAACTGCCGGACCTTGGTGTGGAACGGGCCATTGGGCGCTTTCGAAATAGAGCCATTTGATACTGCAACTGTGTCATTAGCGCGGACGGCGGCAGCCCTGACCCGGGAAGGATCATTAGTGTCGGTTGCAGGGGGCGGCGATACCGTTGCCGCACTGGCCCATGCGGGTGTGACTGAAGATTTTACATTCGTTTCGACAGCGGGTGGCGCATTTCTCGAATGGATGGAAGGTAAGCCATTACCGGGGGTCGATGCTTTAAATATTGCTTAAACCTGCGGGGCGATGCCCCGTTTTTTTTCAATTGCCGATGCATACGTATGCAAGGCCAGTTTATGGGATGCCAACGATGAATTACGCCGAAATGCTTGCAAAAGTGTCCACTGCCTCGGGCTTTATTGCTGCACTCGACCAGAGTGGCGGTTCAACGCCCAAAGCGCTCAAGGGATATGGCATCCAGGAAGATGCCTACACAAGCGAAGAAGAGATGTTTGGTCTCATCCACGACATGCGTGCACGGATCATTACCGCGCCCAGCTTTTCTGGTGAGAAGGTGTTGGGCGCGATATTGTTCGAACGTACGATGGACGGCGAAGCAGGCGGCAAGCCAGTGCCTACGGCATTGCAAGACCGCGGTGTTGTTCCGTTCCTTAAGGTAGACAAGGGCCTTGAGGACGAAGCGGATGGTGTTCAAATGATGAAACCAATGCCAGATCTTGATGCATTGCTCCATCGCGCCAAGGCCAAGGGTGTATTTGGCACAAAAAAGCGTTCGGTAATTAACCAAGCGTCGCCATCGGGCATTGCCGCGATCGTAAAACAGCAATTTGACGTGGCCGAGCAGATTCTCGCTGCGGGATTGATGCCGATTATCGAGCCTGAGGTGAACATCAAAAGCGCGGACCGCGCGAAAAGCGACGTCATATTACGCGATGAAATATTGAAAGCGCTCGATAGCGTATCGGCGGATCACAAGGTCATGTTGAAACTATCCATTCCAGCCGAGGCGGGCACTTTTGACGCGCTTATCAACCATCCGCGCGTTCTGCGTGTTGTCGCTCTGTCTGGCGGTTATGCCCGTCCGGAGGCTTGCGCTGAACTTGCCAAAAATAAGGGGATGATTGCCAGCTTCTCGCGCGCTTTGTTGGAAGATTTGCGTCACCAGATGACCGCCGAGGAATTTGACACCGCGCTATCTAGCGCCATCGATGAAATTCACGCGGCGTCCGCGACCTGAGTTTGGAGAGGGGCCGGTTGTAAATACGCAAGATGTTTGCCGCCGGCCTAAAGCCCCGCTATTGAGCGCGGCATGAAAGAATTTCCCTGCCAATTATACTTGATCTCGCCGCTTGATGTAGGCGGCGACTTTCCCGCACATCTTGAGGCTGCCTTGTCCGCTGGCCCCGTCGCGGCGTTCCAGTTTCGGGTTAAAGAACTGGATCAGCATGAAGCGGCGGCTCTTGCGGAGCCGTTGCAGGCCATTTGCGCTGCGCATGACGTCGCGTTTATCGTGAACGACAGCGTTGCTTTGGCCAAGCGCTTGAAAGCTGACGGTGTGCATTTGGGGCAGGGTGATGGCGATGTGCGCGAGGCGCGAGAACTGCTTGGCAGCAACGCACAGATTGGCGTTACCTGTCACAACAGCCGTCATCTGGCGATGGAGGCAGCGGAGGCCGGGGCCGATTATGTAGCCTTTGGTGCTTTTTACCCAACAGCAACCAAGGCGGTGGACCATGTTGCTGAACTTGATACATTGCAAAAATGGTCGTTTGTGACCGAGGTGCCTTGTATTGCTATTGGCGGAATTACGCCTGACAATGCCAAGCCATTAGTAGATGCTGGCGCAGATTTCATAGCGGTGAGCGGCGCGGTCTGGAGCTATCCGCACGGTCCAGCCGAAGCGGTCAAGGCGTTTAACGCACTGCTTGCCTAATGGCGCCGTCATCGTTAAAGGCCGCGACTATCGGCGCGCCTTTGCGTGCCTGCTCTTTCCATCTGTCAAGCGAGTGCACTCATGAAAATCAACGCGGTTGAAATCAAGCCGGGTAACATACTGGAATATGAAGGCGGCCTGTGGCGTGTCGTAAAGACCGCGCACACCCAACCGGGTAAAGGCGGCGCATATATGCAGGTTGAGCTAAAAAATCTGCGCGATGGCCGCAAAAACAATATCCGTTTCCGATCGGCCGAAAGCGTCGAAAAAGTGCGCCTTGACCAGAAAGATTTTCAGTTTCTCTATGCTGAGGGTGATAATCTGGTGTTCATGGACAAGGAAACCTATGATCAGGTGACTTTGCCGAGCGACCTCCTTGGTGATGCGGCTGCTTTCCTTCAGGACGGCATGGACGTTGTCATGGAAATGTATGATGACGAAGCACTCTCTGTCGCTTTGCCGGATCAGATTGAGGCTACGATTGTCGAAGCCGACGCCGTGGTAAAAGGCCAGACGGCGTCATCCAGCTATAAGCCTGCAATTCTCGACAATGGCGTCCGCGTCATGGTGCCGCCGTTCATTAGCGCGGGGACGCGGATCGTGGTTGATGTCTACGAACGGGAATATGTTCGGAAGGCTGATTAATGCCAGCATTAACCGGTCTTTTGACCATCATGGAAAAAGCCGCCCGTAAAGCGGGTGGCAAGCTTCGCCGCGATTTTGGCGAAATTGAACATTTGCAGGTTTCTCAAAAGGGCCCTGCAGATTTCGTTTCGAAAGCTGACGAGCGTGCTGAAGACACGATTTTCCGTGAGCTCGAAATCGCGCGTCCCGACTGGGGCTTTCTGATGGAGGAAGGCGGCGAGATCGCTGGCGCCGAAGGTAAACCACGGTTCATTGTTGACCCGCTCGATGGAACAAGCAACTTCCTTCACGGCATCCCGCATTTTGCAATTTCGATTGCGGTGCAAGATCCCAAGCCCGATGGTTCCGGTTGGGGAGATATCTTTGCAGGCCTCGTATATAATCCAATCACCGACGAAAGCTTCTGGGCTGAGCGTGGCAAGGGCGCTTGGCTTGGCAACCGTCGCTTGCGGGTGTCCGCCCGCCGTCAGCTAAATGAGGCGCTGATTGCCACGGGCACGCCGTATAAGGGCCATGGCGACTTTGAAGAATGGGCCAAGATTTTTGGTGCTATCGGACCTTCGGTATCGGGTATCCGGCGATTTGGTGCGGCAAGCCTTGATCTCGCATGGTTGGCCGCTGGCCGTTATGATGGCTTCTGGGAAAGCGGCCTTTCTCCTTGGGATACGGCGGCTGGTTGCTTGCTCGTGCGCGAAGCTGGCGGTTTTGTAACCGACTATCGGGGACGCAGCCCACATATCGCAGATGCACAGGTTTTGGCAGCAAATGACATATTGCATAGCAAGCTGCATAAGTTGTTGGTTGGCGCCATAAAATAATCGTCGAAAATGCGAGAAAAAATGCCGATTCTTGGCCTTGCAGGTCGGGACTCTTCTGCCTAAAAGCGCCGCAACTTACGGGGTTTCGGAAACGAGTCTGATATGACTGATTTGTCGCAATATTTACCCATACTGCTTTTCTTGGTGGTGGCGCTCGCATTGTCGTCGGCATTTGTGTTCTTGCCCATGGGTGTGTCGCGACTGACTGGTACGCACAAGCCCACCGAGGCAAAGCTCACCGAGTATGAGTGCGGCTTTCCCGCGTTCGAAGATTCGCGCAGCCAATTTGATGTCCGCTTCTACCTCGTTGCGATTTTGTTTATCATTTTCGACCTTGAGGCGGCTTTTTTATTCCCATGGGCGGTCAGCCTGGGTGAAACAGGCTGGATTGGATGGGGCACAATGATGCTGTTCCTGTTCGAATTGGTCATCGGATTTATCTATGCATGGAAAGTGGGAGCACTCGAATGGGAGTAATCACGCCATCACTGTCTGACGTGCAAGCGCCAGAGACTGCGTTTTTCAAGGACATTGAAAGCGAAGTGAACGACAAGGGTTTTGTCGTGTCGTCGACGGAAGACCTGTTCAATTGGGCGCGTACGGGCTCTTTATGGCCAATGACCTTTGGTCTGGCCTGTTGCGCGGTGGAAATGATCCATGGTTATATGCCGCGTTACGATTTTGAACGCTTTGGCATTGCGCCACGCGCGTCACCGCGTCAGTCGGACGTGATGATTGTCGCGGGCACGCTTTGTAATAAAATGGCACCTGCGTTGCGCAAGGTTTATGACCAAATGTCTGAACCCAAATATGTTATATCAATGGGCAGCTGCGCCAATGGCGGTGGCTATTATCATTATAGCTATAGCGTTGTCCGCGGTTGTGATCGCGTTGTACCTGTCGACATTTATGTACCCGGATGCCCGCCAACCGCCGAAGCCTTACTTTACGGCATTATGCAGTTGCAGCGCAAAATCCGCCGGACGGGGACGATCGAACGGTGAGCCACTCCGCACCCCTTATTCAAACGCCTGACGGTACTGTAAAAGCGATCTCAAAAGCGCTTGGTAAGCATCTGGTTTCTATTGAAGAAGCCAATCACGAAGTCGCCGTGCACATTCACCGCGATGCCTTGGTTGAATGCATGATCCGATTGCGTGATGATTGCGAATATCAGCAGCTCATGGAAATCGCCGGCGTAGACTGGCCCGATCGCGATCCGCGTTTTGAAGTTGTGTATTGCCTGCTGAGCCTCACCAAAAACCACCGTATTCGCGTGCATTTGACTACAAATGACGATCAGCCTGTTCCATCGGTCACTGGTATTTGGCCAGTTGCTGGATGGTTGGAGCGTGAAGTGTTCGACATGTATGGTGTGTTATTCTCCGGCAATGCCGATTTACGCCGCATATTGACCGATTACGGGTTCGCGGGGCATCCGCAGCGTAAGGACTTCCCGTTGTCCGGCTATGTTGAATTACGCTATTCCGAAGAAGAAAAGCGCGTGAAATATGAGCCTGTGCAATTGGCGCAGGATTTCCGCAATTTCGACTTTTTGAGCCCATGGGAAGGCGCGGATTACGTCCTGCCGGGTGATGAGAAAACCGGCGAAATAGGCGCGCAGCAGCCTGCGGCCAAAGAAACGGCCAAGCGCACCGTCCGCAAGCCAAAGGCGGCGGGAGACAAGGCATGAGCATGCAACAAGATCTCGCCCCGACCACCGGCGACGAAGTCATCCAGAATTATACGATTAACTTCGGGCCACAGCACCCTGCGGCGCACGGCGTTTTGCGTTTGGTGATGGAGCTGGATGGCGAAATCGTCGAGCGGCTTGATCCGCATATCGGCCTTTTGCACCGTGGCACCGAAAAGCTAATTGAATATAAAACCTATTTGCAGGCTTTGCCTTATTTCGACCGATTGGATTATGCTTCGCCGATGGCGATGGAGCATAGCTATGTGCTCGCGGTTGAAAAATTGTTGGATTTGGAAGTGCCACTTCGCGCGCAATATCTGCGGGTATTGTTCGCTGAAATGACGCGGATCAAAAACCACACGCTGAACATTGCGCACCACATTATCGATGTAGGGGCGATGACTCCGCCATTGTGGTTGTATGAAATCCGTGAAGACATCATGGCCTTTTATGAGCGGGCAAGCGGCGCACGCATGCATGCTGCATGGTTCCGCCCCGGCGGCGTGCATCAGGATGTGCCGCTGAAGTTATTGACCGATATCGCCGAGTGGCTTGATGATCGCATGCCGCGATTGTTTGAGGACGCGATGTCTTTGGTTGTCGACAACCGTATTTTTAAGCAACGCAATGTCGATATTGCGATTGTTTCAAAAGAAGACGCAATCAAATGGGGCTTTTCCGGTCCAATGATCCGTGGCGCAGGCATCCCCTGGGATATCCGCAAAAGCCAACCTTATGATGTCTATGACCGAATGGAATTCGACATTCCTGTTGGCACGCGTGGCGATTGCTATGACCGGTTCATGGTCCGTGTTGAAGAAGTTCGCCAATCGGTCCGCATTATGAAGCAGTGTCTGCAACAAATGCCCGAAGGTCCGGTTTGCAGCGACGACCGCAAGGTCGCACCGCCCAAGCGTGCCGAAATGAAGCAATCGATGGAAGCCTTGATCCATCACTTCAAACTGTACACTGAAGGTTTTAAAGTTCCCGCTGGCAGCGTCTACGTGGCGACAGAGAGCCCGAAAGGTGAGTTCGGCGTGTATCTGGTCGCCGACGGCAGCAATAGGCCCTATCGTTGCAAAATCCGTCCGACGGCCTTTTCGCATCTGCAAGCGATGGATTTTATGAGCCGTGGACACATGTTGGCGGATACGACCGCGATTTTGGGTGCGCTCGACATTGTGTTCGGGGAGTGTGACCGCTGATGACCCGCGAGCTTTTGTTCTTGGCATCTGCGGCGTTTGGTTCGGTCGCGTTGGTGGCGGCCTATCTCTATTTGTTTCATGCCGATGTGTCGGCAAAGGAAGTAGGTTCGACCGCCGCAGCCATGATGTTTGGCGCATATATTGGGCGGATTTGGGGACGGAAAGAAGCACATGGCTGACGCAGTAAACATCCCGGATGAGGCCGAAACCCGCGCTAAATGGGGCAGCTTTGCCTTTTCACCTGAGTATAAGGAAAAGGCCGATATGTATATCGGCCGCTATCCCGCGGGACGTCAGCAATCGGCTGTGATGGCCTTGCTTGACTTGGCGCAGCGTCAGGTTGGCGAAGAGACACAGACCCAAGGTTGGTTGCCTGTGCCTGTGATTGAGTATGTATCGAGCTATCTCGGCATGCCTTATATGCGCACTTATGAAGTTGCGACTTTTTACACAATGTACAATCTCGCGCCCGTGGGCCGCTATCATGTGCAAGTGTGCGGGACGACACCATGCATGTTGCGCGGGTCGGATGACATCATCGCGGCGTGCAAGAAGCGTGGGCTGGTAAAAGGTGCGACGACACCCGACGGCATTTTTACGCTGAACGAGGTCGAATGCATGGGCAATTGCGCGTCTGCACCGATGGTTCAAATCAACGACGATAATTACGAAGATCTCGATTATGGCAGCATGACCGCCATTCTCAACGACTTGGCCGAGGGCAAGCAGCCGAAGGTAGGCACGCAATTGCCGGGACGTCACACAGTCGAGCCTTATGGTGGTGTAACGACCTTGCACGCGATGGTGGATAAGAACCATGACTATCGGGGGGAATATTGATGTTCGCCTTAACCCCATCCAATTCCGTCGCCCCAGCGCAGGCTGGGGCCCATTACGTCTCTCAGTCTCGGACGACAGGCGAGATAGGCACCAGCCTGCGCTGGTGCGACGGGGCGTGTTCTGTTGAGTTTGGGGCATGGAACTAATGGAATTTCTTCCCCTCATCGGCATTCTCATTGCGGCTTTCGTCGCTTGGAAATTGCTCAAGGGCGTCATTAAGCTCGCCGTTATTGGTTTGCTCATCGCTGGAGCAGCTTGGTTTTTTCTTGGAGGTTTGGGCTGATGCTCGCTGACAAAGACCGCATTTTTACCAATCTATACGGCTATCAGGACTTTGCCCTGAAAGCGGCGCAAAAACGCGGTGATTGGGACAAGACTGCTGACCTGATGAAGGTCGGGCAGGACGCGATTATTGAGGAAGTGAAAGCGTCCGGCCTGCGTGGTCGTGGTGGCGCAGGCTTCCCGACGGGGATGAAGTGGAGCTTCATGCCCAAGGCGCCGACGCCCGAGCGTCCGAATTTTCTCGTCATCAACGCTGATGAATCCGAACCTGGCTCGTGCAAGGATCGTGAGATCATCCGACATGATCCACATAAGCTCATCGAAGGCGCGCTGATCGCTGGCTTCGCCATGCGCGCCCGTGCGGCCTATATCTATATTCGCGGCGAGTATATTTTTGAAGCCAAGATACTCGAAACAGCAGTCGCCGAAGCCTATGCTGCAGGCTTGTTGGGCAAGAATGCAGCGAAGTCGGGCTATGACTTTGACGTTTTCGTCCATCGCGGCGCGGGGGCCTATATCTGCGGCGAAGAAACTGCGATGATTGAAAGCCTAGAGGGCAAAAAGGGTCAGCCGCGTCTGAAACCACCATTTCCGGCAGGTGCAGGGCTTTATGGCTGCCCAACGACGGTGAATAATGTCGAAAGCATCGCGGTCGTACCGACGATCCTGCGGCGCGGTGCGGCGTGGTTCAAAAGCTTTGGTCGCGAAAACAACCATGGCACTAAGCTGTTCCAAATCTCCGGCCATGTTGAAAAGCCATGCGTTGTCGAAGAAGAAATGGGCATCCCGTTTCGGGAGCTGATCGAAAAGCATTGTGGCGGCATAAGAGGTGGTTGGGATAATCTCCTCGCGGTTATCCCGGGCGGTTCGTCGGTGCCATTGGTTCCTGCTGCAATGATGATGGATGTGCCGATGGATTTTGACGGCTGTAAAGAAGTTGGCTCTGGCCTCGGCACAGCCGCGGTCATCGTTATGGACAAGTCCACCGACATTGTACGCGCTATTTCGCGTCTTTCCTATTTCTACAAGCATGAAAGCTGCGGCCAATGCACGCCGTGCCGTGAAGGCACAGGATGGATGTGGCGCGTGATGGAAAAGATGCGCACCGGCGATGCCGACATTGGCGACATCGACACATTATACGATGTGACGAAGCAGGTCGAAGGTCACACCATCTGCGCGCTAGGCGATGCTGCGGCTTGGCCGATCCAGGGGCTGATCAAGCATTTCCGCCCAGAGATGGAGCGCCGTATTCACGACGCCAAGGGCGCCAATATGCTGGAGGCGGCGGAGTAATCATGCCTAAAGTCACCGTAGACGGATTAGAACTCGAAGTCCCTGCAGGCGCGACTGTGCTGCAGGCGTGTGAGATGGCGGGGAAGGAAATTCCGCGCTTTTGTTATCATGAACGGCTGTCCATCGCCGGCAATTGCCGCATGTGCCTCGTCGAAGTAGCCCCTGGTCCACCAAAGCCGCAGGCGTCTTGCGCTTTGCCGGCAACGGAAGGTCAGATCATCCGCACGGATACGCCAATGGTCAAAAAGGCGCGTGAAGGGGTGATGGAGTTTCTGCTCATCAACCACCCGCTAGATTGCCCGATTTGCGACCAAGGTGGCGAATGCGATTTGCAGGACCAAAGCGTTGCTTACGGTCGCGGCGCGTCGCGGTTTGAGGAAAATAAGCGCGCGGTTACCGAAAAATATATGGGGCCGCTGGTTAAAACGGCCATGACGCGTTGCATTCAGTGCACACGCTGCGTCCGCTTTGCCGAGGAAGTGGCTGGCATTGAAGAAGTTGGCGCGATCGGGCGCGGCGAAAATATGCAAATCACGACCTATCTTGAGCACGCCATGCAAAGCGAGCTTTCAGGCAATGTCGTTGATCTATGTCCTGTGGGCGCATTGACCGCGAAGCCTTATGCTTTTGAAGCGCGGCCATGGGAATTGAAAAAGACCCCAAGCATCGATGTGATGGACGCCGTGGGCACCAATATCCGTCTCGACAGCCGGGGCAGGGCCGTTTTGCGCGCATTGCCGCGCATCAATGACGATGTGAATGAAGAATGGGCGTCGGATAAAACACGCCATGCCGTCGATGGCCTGACGCACCGCCGTTTGGACAAGCCCTATATTCGCAAGGATGGGAAGCTGGTCGCAGCAAGCTGGGCTGAAGCTTTTGATGCCATCAAGCCGCATTGGACTGGTATGGCGGCGGTTCTGGCGGGTGATCAAGTTGATTGTGAAACCATGTTCGCCGCGCGTGAATTGGCTGGCGCGTCCATGCTTGAGGGCCGCCAAACTGGTCTTGCTTATGATACATCGTCGCTTTCGGCGGTGAATTTCAACACGACGATTGTCGGCATCGAAAATGCCGATGTGATCCTCTTGGTCGGCAGCGATTTGCGGCGTGAGGCACCATTGGTGAACACGCGCATTCAAAAGGCTATTCGCAAGCGCGGCGCGAAGGTTTTTGCCATCGGTCCCGTGACCGATCTGACCTATAAGGTCGAGTGGCTTGGTGATGACCTGAGCGCGCTGACCAAAGCGCCGAAGGCTTTGGCCGACGCGTTGAAGACGGCGGAACGTCCAGCGATTATCGTCGGCGGTGGTGCGCTGCGTTATGCTGGTGTCCACGGTGCGGCGTTGGCCTTTGCGAAGAAATATAAGCTGGTCCGCGCCAATGATACTGGTGGTTGGAACGGCTTCAACGTTTTGCATTTTGCCGCGGCGCGTATGGGCGGCCTTATGCTTGGATATGCGCATGACGGCGGTATCAAGACGCTGGCCATTGCGAAGCCGAAGCTGGCGTTTTTCCTTGGCGCGGATGAGGTGGATTACAGCCTGTTTGCGGATAGTTTCAAAGTCTATGTCGGTCACCATGGTGACAATGGCGCGCATCATGCCGATGTTATTTTGCCAGGCGCAGCCTATTCCGAAAAATCTGGCACATATGTAAATTTAGAAGGCCGCGTGCAACGTGGCGAGCGCGCGGTATTCCCACCCGGCGACGCGCGCGAAGATTGGGCAATATTCCGCGCTTTATCCGATGTGTTGGGCAAACGCCTGCCATTTGACAGCCTCGACGCCTTACGTGTTGAAATGGCAAAGGTCGTGCCTGCTTTGGGCGTTGAAGGCTTGGCGGATTATGGTTGGTCGGAACCATCGCTTTCGGCCGATGTCAGCGGCAAGATTGCAGATTATCCGATCAAGGATTTCTACCTGACCAACGCGATTTGCCGCGCGTCCGAAACGATGCAGAAATGCTCGGCCGAACTGGTGCATGGCACGCAATTTTTGGAGGCGGCGGAATGACATCCTTCTTCCAAAATCTCGGCATGTGTTACGAGGCCGCATGGTTCACAGCGACCATTGCAGGCATACTGCTTATTGCACTGCCATTGATGCTCGCGGTGGCGATGGTCATTTATGCGGAACGTAAATTATGGGCTGCATTCGCACTACGCCGTGGACCCAACGTCGTTGGACCTTTCGGTATTTTGCAATCCTTCGCTGATGGTTTGAAGGTGTTCTTGCAAGAAACCATCATCCCAAGTGCGTCGAACCGCGGCTTGTTCCTGATCGCGCCAATCATCACCTTCACCGTCGCGTTGATGGCTTGGGCCGTTATTCCTTTTGCTGATGGTGTAGTGCTGTCGAACATCAATGTCGGCTTGCTCTATATCCTCGCGATAAGCAGCCTTGGTGTCTATGGCGTGGTTATTGCGGGTTGGGCATCCAACTCCAAATATCCATTCTATTCGGCTATGCGCGCTGCTGCGCAGATGATTTCCTATGAAGTGTCCATTGGCTTCATCTTGATCTGCGTCGTCCTTTGGGCGGGCACGTTCAACGTCGGCGGCATAATCGAGGGGCAGCGCAATCATGTTTTCGGCTTTATTAACGCTTATGCCTTCAATCCCTTGCTATTCCCAATTGCGGTGATGTTCCTCATCAGCTCGATGGCGGAAACGGCACGTGCGCCGTTTGATTTGACAGAAGCGGAAAGCGAGCTGGTTGCCGGTTATCAAACCGAATATTCCTCTATGGCTTTCGCTTTGTTCTGGTTGGGTGAATATGCCAACGTCCTGTTAATGTGCGCGCTGAATGCTATCCTGTTTTGGGGTGGATATTTACCGCCGGTTGACTGGGCACCATTGTACGCCGTCCCAGGCATTATCTGGTTCTTTGCCAAAATCCTGCTGATGTTCTTCATCTTCGCATGGGTAAAGGCGACTGTACCGCGTTACCGTTATGACCAGTTGATGCGTCTAGGTTGGAAAGTGTTCCTGCCGATTTCGCTCTTCTGGGTATTTTTGGTGAGCGGCTATCTTATGTTCACAGGACATTTCGCATGACCACGATCGCCCATCTCATCAAAACCTTCACGTTGTGGGAATTCGTCAAGGCACACTTGCTGACCTTGAAATATTTCTTCAAGCGTAAGGCGACCATCAACTACCCGTTTGAAAAGAACCCGCTTTCCCCACGTTTTCGCGGTGAGCATGCTTTGCGGCGGTACCCCAATGGGGAAGAGCGGTGCATTGCGTGCAAGCTGTGCGAAGCAGTGTGTCCTGCCTTGGCCATTACCATCGAGTCCGAACCACGTGACGACGGCAGCCGCCGTACCACGCGCTATGACATCGACATGACTAAGTGCATTTACTGTGGTTTTTGTCAGGAGGCGTGCCCGGTTGACGCTATTGTCGAAGGTCCAAATCTCGAGTTCGCGACAGAAACCCGAGAGGAACTGCTCTATGATAAGGCCAAGCTCCTCGACAACGGCGCGAAATGGGAACGGGCAATCGCCGCGAACCTTGCCGCCGATGCACCCTATCGTTAAGGGCGCTGGCATGACTCAAGGGCTGACCTTCATCAACAGAAATATCGTCGCCCCAGCGCAGGCTGGGGCCCATTACGTCTGTCCGTCGAAAACGGGAGGTGAGATAGGCACCAGCCTACGCTGGTGCGACGCTTTGATACAATTTGAGGTGTTGGCATGATCCAACTTGTTTCTTTTTACATCTTCGCAAGCATCGTCATCGCGTCTGCCGCGATGGTTATTTTTGCCCGCAATCCGGTACACAGCGTCCTCTGGCTCATCGTGGCTTTCTTCAATGCCGCAGGCCTTATGGTACTAATCGGTGCAGAGTTCATCGCGATGTTATTAGTCATTGTCTATGTCGGCGCGGTTGCCGTGTTGTTCCTGTTCGTCGTTATGATGCTCGACATTGATTTTGCCGAATTGCGTGCAGGATTCATCAAAAATGTACCGCTTGGCTTGTTACTGGCAATCGTATTGGTGGCTGAACTGGTGCTGGGTATCGGCGCGTATCAGGCTGGTGCTGTGAAACTGGGAACGCCTGAGGCTGGGGTGGCTACCATATCGGCGACAGTACCAAATATCAAGGCAATTGGCGTCTTGCTGTATAGCAAATATGTCTTCTTGTTCGAAACGGCAGGCCTGATCCTTTTGGTCGCGATGGTTGGTGCCATCGTCCTGACACACCGCCGAAGCCACGGCACACGCGGCCAGAATATTAGCAGCCAAGTTCAGCGCCGTCCGCAAGACGCGACGCGCAATATTAATCAGCCCAGCGGGCAGGGGATTGAGTTGTGATTGGTATCGAACATTATCTCGTGGTCAGCAGCATTCTGTTCGTTATGGGCGTGTTGGGCATTTTCCTGAACCGCAAAAATGTGATCATCATTCTGATGGCGATTGAGCTCATACTGCTTGCGGTGAATATCAACCTGGTGGCGTTCAGCGTATTTTTGGGTGACCTAACGGGTCAAATCTTCGCCATGTTCGTGTTGACCGTTGCGGCAGGTGAGGCTGCGATTGGGCTTGCAATATTGGTTATTTATTTCCGCGGTCGTGGCACCATTGCTGTTGACGACGTCAACCGGATGAAGGGGTAACATCCAGTGACCGCAATCCATATCATTGTCTTCCTTCCGCTTCTTGCTGCGCTTATAGCTGGGCTTGGGCAGCGCTTCATTGGCGCGTTGGCAGCAAAGACAATTACCACCCTAGGCCTGTTTATTGCCGCATTTCTCAGTTGGCCCATTTTCATCGGTTTCCTGAACGGCACTGAAACCGCTTATGTCCAACCCGTGATGACATGGGTGCAGTCGGGTGACTTGAGCTTTGATTGGGAATTGCGCGTTGATGCGCTGACGGCTGTTATGCTCGTGGTAATCACCAGCGTATCGGCGCTCGTTCATCTCTATAGCTGGGGCTATATGGAGGAGGATCCTGATCAGCCGCGCTTTTTTGCGTATCTGTCGCTGTTTACCTTTGCGATGTTGATGTTGGTGACGGCCAATAATTTGGTGCAAATGTTCTTTGGATGGGAAGGCGTTGGCCTCGCGTCTTATTTACTGATTGGTTTCTGGTACAAAAAACCAAGCGCAAATGCCGCGGCGATTAAGGCATTTGTCGTCAACCGCGTTGGCGACCTTGGCTTCATGCTCGGCATATTTGGTATCTTCTGGTTGTTTGGCACCGTTTCTATTCCGGAAATATTGGCTGCAGCTCCTGATCAGGTTGGGTCAAGTATAGGCTTTTTGGGCCTTCGCGTTGATACCATGAGCTTGCTGTGCATTTTGCTGTTCATTGGCGCGATGGGCAAATCGGCGCAGCTCGGCCTGCACACATGGTTGCCGGACGCGATGGAAGGGCCAACGCCCGTATCGGCTCTGATCCATGCTGCTACCATGGTGACCGCTGGCGTGTTCATGGTGTGCCGTCTGTCACCCTTATTTGAAACGAGCCAGTTTGCACTCGATGTCGTCACGATTGTTGGCGCTACAACTGCGATTTTCGCCGCCACGGTTGGCCTTGTGCAAACGGATATCAAACGCGTTATTGCTTATTCGACTTGTTCGCAGCTGGGGTACATGTTCTTCGCAGCCGGCACCGGCGCCTATGGCGCGGCGATGTTCCACTTGTTCACGCACGCCTTCTTTAAGGCGTTGTTGTTCCTGGGCGCGGGGTCAGTGATCCACGCGATGCACCATGAACAAGATATGCGTTATTATGGCGGCTTGCGGAAACATATTCCGCTGACATTCTGGGCCATGATGGCGGGCACACTGGCGATCACGGGCGTAGGAATTCTGGGCGTTGGCGGTTTTGCGGGTTTTTATTCCAAGGATGCCATCATCGAGGCCGCGTTCGCGAGTGAATCAACCTATCATATGTATGGCTTTGTCATCGGCGTCATCGCGGCATTGCTCACCAGCTTCTACAGCTGGCGCTTGATGTTCCTGACCTTTTTTGGAAAGCCGCGCTGGGAACAATCCGAGCATATCCAGCACGCAGTGCATGAACATCATGAACATGACGCCCATGCCCATGCCCATGATACGTCCAGTGACGGAACGGCGGGCTATCATCCCCATGAAAGCCCATGGCCGATGCTAATACCTTTAGCATTGTTGACACTAGGCGCCGTCTTTGCAGGCTTCGTCTTCCACAATGCCTTTATCGATGCCGAGGCTGGCGCGGCATTTTGGGCAAACAGCACGCTCTATTTCAACACGCATTTGATGCATGCGATGCACGAAGTGCCATTGTGGGTAAAACTGTCGTCAACGGTGGCCATGCTCATTGGCCTGACGACAGCCTATTTCATGTATCAATTGTCAAAGGATGCGCCACAACGTCTGGCCACAACCTTTGCGCCGATTTACCGTTTCTTCCTGAACAAATGGTATTTTGACGAGCTTTACAACTTCCTGTTTGTGCGCCCCGCATTCTGGTTCGGCCGCCTGTTTTGGAAACAAGGTGATATCGGGATCATTGACCGTTTTGGCCCCAATGGTTCGGCTGCTTTAGTGTCGTTCGGCAGCAAATTGGCTGTGCGGATGCAGTCGGGTTATCTTTATACTTATGCGCTTGTGATGCTTCTTGGCTTAGTCATCGCGGTTAGCTGGATGATGGTGAGAGCATGATGAACGCCGCAGATATTCCTGTTCTTTCGATCATGCTGGCCATTCCGGTAGTCGCGGCGGCCTTGTGCCTGTTTGTCCGCGCAGAACTTGCGCGCATCATTGCACTGTCGGCGACATTATTAAATCTGGTTCTTGGTGTCCTGCTCTGGCTGTATTATGATCCCGCGGGTGCGCAGTGGCAGTTCACTGAAAGTGCTAATCTGTTCGGTCCTATTGGCTGGCGCCTTGGCATTGACGGCATTTCGCTAACGTTGATCATGTTATCGGTGTTCCTGATGCCGATCTGTATTGGTGCAAGCTGGACATCTATTCAGAAACGCGTCGGCGAATATATGGCGGCGTTTTTGCTGATGGAAACGCTGATGATTGGTGTTTTTGCGGCGCAGGATTTGTTGCTGTTTTACATCTTCTTTGAAGCTGGCCTAATCCCAATGTATCTCATCATTGGCATCTGGGGCGGGCAGGACCGCATCTACGCATCGTACAAATTCTTCCTTTACACTTTGCTTGGTTCACTCGTGATGCTGATCGCGATGTTGTGGATGATCCAATTTGCCGGGACCGCGGATATCCCCACCCTGTTGAACACGGATTTCCCTGCAGAAGCCCAGAAATGGCTATGGTTCGCCTTTTTCGCATCCTTTGCGGTAAAGATGCCCATGTGGCCCGTGCACACTTGGTTGCCTGACGCCCACGTGCAGGCCCCGACCGCTGGTTCGGTCATTCTGGCGGGCGTCTTGCTCAAAATGGGCGGCTATGGCTTCTTACGTTTCTCTTTGCCGATGTTCCCGGAGGCGAGCGCCGACTTCATTCCGTTGGTCTTTGGCCTGTCGATGGTCGCGGTGGTCTACACCTCGCTTGTTGCCTTGGTGCAGCAAGATATGAAAAAGCTCATCGCTTATTCGTCGGTCGCGCATATGGCGATTGTGACCGTTGGCCTGTTCACCTTCAATCAACAAGGCATCGAAGGCGCGATCATCGTGATGTTGAGCCATGGTCTCGTGTCCGGCGCGCTCTTCTTATGCGTCGGCGTCATCTACGACCGCCTGCATACGCGTGAGATCAGCCGTTATGGCGGCCTCAGCGTCAACATGCCTAAATATGCCTTATTGTTCATGCTGTTTACTATGGCGAGTGTTGGCTTGCCCGGTACCAGCGGATTTGTGGGTGAGTTTTTGAGCCTCGCCGGCGCGTATAAGGTTTCTACCTGGGCTACATTCATTGCGACCACGGGTATTATCCTTGGTGCTGGCTATATGCTGTATCTTTACCGCCGCATTGCATTTGGGCCACAGGTCAATGCCGATGCCGCTGCGATGTCGGACGTCAATGGTCGTGAAATGTGGCTTTTGGCGCCTATTGCTGTCGTAGTTTTGTGGATGGGTGTTTACCCTGAAACATTCCTCGCACCCATCCGCCGCGATGTGGCAACGATTGTCGCCCGCATTGAACGCGCTGCACCGGTTGGTGACAGCAAGCTGAAATTAGTCGACCCAACAACCGCGCGTTACCGCGTTGTGCATGATGCAGAAAAAAACATGGCTGAGGGGAGCCATTGATAATGGAACTGAACGCTTCTCTCGCATTACTCCGTCCGGAAATCATCTTGACCTTCTCTGCGCTCGCGTTGCTGCTTTTGGCTGCGTGGCGTGAACAGGCCGGACGCTTGATCAGTATATTAGCGGTGACGGCGCTTGGTGCAGCCGCTGCATTTGTAATCATTTCAATGATGAGTGCCACTGATGCATCGGCTTTTGATGGTCTTTTAATCAATGATGCATTTGGCAATTTTTCAAAGATACTGATCTTCATCGCGGCTGCAATCTCCTTGATGATTGCGCCACGCTTCCTGGAAAATGCCGGTGCCATGCGCGCCGAATATCCAGTGCTTATCTTATTGTCCTGCATCGGCATGGGCGTGATGGTGTCTGCAACGGACCTGATTTCTCTCTATATCGGGCTAGAGCTGCAGAGCTTGTCCGCTTATGTCCTTGCAAGCTTTGTACGCTCTGACGGCCGCTCCGCCGAAGCTGGGCTTAAATATTTCGTCCTCGGCGCCTTGGCCAGTGGGATGCTCTTGTTCGGTGCATCGTTGGTATATGGCTTTGCTGGATCGACAAGCTTTGCGGCTATCGGTGAAGCCATGGATACTGAGGTTGGCTTGGGCTTGATCTTCGGCATCGTTTTCATTCTTTCGGGTCTTGCGTTCAAGATAAGCGCTGCACCATTCCACATGTGGACACCGGATGTGTATGAAGGCGCACCAACACCCGTCACCGCATTCTTTGCCAGCGCACCAAAGGTGGCCGCAATTGCGTTGACCATCCGCATCGTGCTGGAGGCATTTGGCTCGCAAATATTGGTGTGGCAGCAGATCATTATTGCGGTCGCGTTAATGTCGATCATCATCGGCGCCGTTGGCGCCATTGGTCAGCAAAATCTGAAACGCCTGATGGCTTATAGCTCGATCAACAATGTTGGTTTCATTCTGATTGGCCTTGCCACTGGGACGGTGCAGGGAATTTCTGCTATGCTGGTCTATCTGGTCATCTATGTTGCCATGACTTTAGGCAGCTTTATCTGCTTGATGCAGTTAAAGGATAAAGACGGCGGTTATCGGGAAGAGTTTGCCGATATTTCGGGCTTATCAAAGACGCGGCCCGCGCTTGCTGCGGCTTTGGCTATTTTCATGTTCAGCCTTGCCGGTATTCCGCCATTATTCGGTTTCTGGGGCAAGCTTGTGGTGTTTAACGCCGCGGTTGCTGCTGGCTTGCTGCCTCTGGCCGTCATCGGCATTACAGCATCGGTGATTGGTGCATTTTATTATCTGAAGGTCGTCAAAGTCATGTATTTTGATGATGCGGCGGATGTGATTGTCGAAAGCGATGATAAGGTTCTTGTCTGGACCGGCGGCGTTTTGGCTGCTGCAAATTCACCTATCGGCTATTTGGCGATACCTGCGCTTGGCCTCTGGACGGCTTATGCCGCGAGGGCGCTGTTCTGACACCCATCTTTGAAGAAGTCGCGCTCACTGGGTCAACGAACGCGGATCTCCTGATACGGGCGTCGCAAGGCGCTCCCGAAGGGCTATGGCTTCGTGCCGACGCGCAAGATGGCGGCCGAGGGCGTCTTGGCCGTATTTGGGAAAGCCCCAAGGGCAACCTCTTCACCAGTGTTATTGTGCGCTTGCGCGATACGGACCCATCGCCCGCGGGGCTGGCTTTTGTAACTGCCGTTGCTGCATATGACGCTATCCGACTTATGGCACCGCAAGTGGATATATTCCTCAAATGGCCCAATGACATTCTGACGCATGATGGTTCGAAATTATGCGGGATATTGTTGGAACGCGAGTCTGACGCTGTGGTGGTGGGCATTGGCCTGAACCTTGCCTGGCACCCGCAAAATTTGGAGCGCAAGGTATCCGATCTGCGGACACTCGGCGCGACTCCGCCAGATGCCCAAACGGCACTGGAGATCGTGGCCGAAGCGTTCGCACGCTACCTCAATGTCTGGCGGCAGTCGGGGCTGAGTGCTATCGTCCGGTACTGGGAGGCGAACGCCCACCCTCGCGGTACAGCCTTGTCGGCGAAACTCCCTGATGGCGAACAAGTCGATGGTCTATATGCTGGGCTAGACGACGACGGTGCGTTGCAGCTTCGCTTGGCGGATGGTTCAATTCGTGCCATTCACGCAGCCGATGTTTTTCTAATCTAGCAGGGAACAGCTATGCTTCTCGCAATTGATACAGGTAACACCAATGTGAAATTTGCATTGGTCAATGACGCTGGCGAAATAGTGCAGCGATGGCGCATTGCGACCGATGCACGGCGCACGGCAGATGAATATGCGGTTTGGTTGGATCAGTTGATTCAGATGGCTGGGTTTCGCCGCACAGATATAAAAGCGGTTATCATTGCCACGGTCGTTCCGCGCGCCTTGCACAATCTGCAGTTGCTGGCGACACGCTATTTTGGAACTGAAGCCTTGGTTGCCGGACGCGGGGCTGTTGGTTGGGGTATTCCATTGCATGTTGCGGAACCGCATGCCGTTGGCGCTGATCGCGCTGTGAACGCCATTGCCGCGCAATCATTGGCCGAAGGGCACAAGGTCGTCATCAGCTTTGGTACAGCCACAACATTTGATTATATCGGACCTGATGGTTCCTATCGCGGTGGCAGCATCGCGCCGGGCGTCAACCTTTCACTCGATGCGCTCTATGCCGCGGCAGCGATGTTGCCACGAATTGCAATTGAACCACCACCAAATGATAGCGTCATTGGCACAACGACTGTTGGACAAATGCAGATTGGCATCTATTGGGGCTATGTGGCGATGATCGAAGGGATCCTCGCACGGATGAAAGCTGAAATTGGCGAACCATTATCGGTCATTGCAACCGGTGGTTTGGCTATCTTGTTTCAGCAACATGGCCATTTATTTGACCGGATAGAGCCCGATTTGACGCTGCAGGGGCTGGCGCTTTTATACAGGAATAGAGACATTAACTCATGACGACCCCAAAAAATGAACTGCTTTTCCTCGCCCTTGGCGGGTCCAACGAAATTGGGATGAACGTCAATTTATACGGTTGCGAGGGCAAGTGGGTGATGGTCGACTTGGGCCTGACATTCGCGAATTCCGAATATCCCGGAATTGATCTTGTTCTGCCTGATCTGGAATTTATTGAAAAGCGCAAGAAGGACCTTCTGGGCATTGTGCTGACCCATGGCCATGAAGATCATATCGGCGCAGTTGCCTATTTTGCTGCCGACTTGGGTGTGCCACTTTATGCCACACCGTTCACGGCGACCCTCATTCGGGGCAAGTTGGAAGAAGAAGGCATCGCTGACATTGTGGAGCTTAACGTGATCCCGATGGAAGGTGCGTTTTCCTTGGGTCCGTTTGATTTCAAATTCGTCACCTTGGCGCACTCCATATTGGAGATGAGCGCCTGCCTGATCACCACGCCTTATGGAAAGATTTTCCATACAGGCGACTGGAAACTGGATCCAAGCCCTGTATTAGGTACGCCGTCGACGCAAGAGGCACTGACCGCGATTGGCGACAGCAATGTGTTAGCGATGGTGTGTGATTCCACCAATGTGTTCAATCCTGAAACCAGCGGTAGCGAAGGCAGCGTTAAAGATGACCTGCTGAAGTCTGTAAAGGCAGCCAAGGGCAGGGTTGTTGTCACAACCTTTGCCTCTAATGCCGCGCGGTTGCAGACTTTGGCCGATGTAGCGCGCGAAAGCGGGCGCACCTTATGTTTTGCAGGGCGCTCGCTTCACCGGATTATTGAAGCAGCGCAGGCCAATGGTTATTTGAACGACATGCCTAAGACGGTGGATATGGAGCGCGTTGACAGCCTTCCACGACGCGACGTTATGGTGGTCGCGACTGGCGGGCAGGGCGAAGCGCGTGCCGCTTTGGCGCGCATATCCGAGGGCAATCACCCGGTGAAGCTGCAAGAAGGCGACACGGTGATTTTCTCGTCCAAGCAGATACCGGGCAATGAAATTGCCATTGGTGTGATCATGAACAAGCTTGCGGAACGTAACATCCTGACAGTGACCGAAAAGCAAGCACATGTGCATGTCTCCGGCCACCCTGGGCAACCGGAACTTGCCGCTCTTTATGACTGGGTTCGGCCTGAAATTCTTATTCCCGTCCATGGCGAACGCCGTCATATGGCTGAACAGGCGCGTTTTGCGCGGGCGCATGGCGTTCCCAAATCGGTCGTTCAATCCAATGGCGATGTGGTGCGGCTTGCGCCGGGAGAGCCAAAAATCATCGGCAAGGAACGCACTGGCCGCTTGATACTCGATGGAGACACCATCATCGCTGCGGACGGCGCGACATTGAACGAACGCCGTCGCCTGTCATGGTATGGCCTGATTTCCGTTGCCTTTGCATTAGATGCTAAAGACCGCATGCTGGGCTACCCCGAGATTCGTTTGCACGGTGTGCCGATTGAAGAAGATCTTGAGGATTTTCTTGAAGAAGCCACGGCGGCTGCTGTTAAAGCGGTAAAGGACCATCGCGGTGATTATGACAAGTTGCGTGAAACTGTGCGTTTGGCTGTGCGCCGTGTTGCGGTAAGCTGGACGGGCAAGAAACCGATCGTTGATATTTTGATAGTGGAGACCGCATGACCTGGACCTCGATTATTGCCATTTACCTCCTGTTCTGGGTGATGACGGCGTTCGTCATCTTGCCCATCGGGGTGCGCACGCATGACGAACTCGGCCTTCCAAAGACACCTGGCCAAGCGGATAGCGCGCCAGGTAATTTTCAGCCACGGAAAATACTGCTGAGAACGACACTGCTGTCGGCAGCCTTGTTTGCTCTATATTATGCTAATTACAGCTTTGACTGGGTCAATCGCGACAGTTTTGACGGATTGTTTAACCCGCCAGTCTAAAGCCAAGGCCTATTTACGAAGCCGCTCAATGGCCTGTGCCAACGCAACGTAAAGCTTGCCAATATCGGACGATAGCAAGGTAACGCCAATCGCGTTGCCATCGCGCGTGCTGAGCAACAGGCGCATAATGCCTTCAAAGTCGTGCACATAACGGTTTACATGTTCGCGGAAGGCGCTGTCATCGCCATAATGCTTGGCAATGATCTTTGCCTCACGCGAATCCAGCAAGCGCACGGCGCGACGGGTAAACACGCCACGATCGCCCCTTAAATAAGCTGCCCAAGCGGTGTCGGTTACGTCGTTGGACAATATTTTGGTGACGTCGATAGCGGTGGAGTTCAAAGATTCGGTCAAAACCACCATGCGCCGGGCAAAGCTCTCATCCTGCACCGATTCAAAGCTGTTAACGGTATCCGCAATTCGGCTTTCAAGTGTCGTCGTCATTTCATTGAGTTCGCCGAGTTGCTTGGCGACCAAGGAAGATGCGGTTTCGGACAATGCGATGTTACGCGAGATCGCTTCTTGCACTGCTTCATTCATCGACGCGACCTGCGCGTCCAATGCATTGGCCAATGCGACACGGTTTTGTTCGGTCAATTGATCGGCGATATGCGCCAGTTCTTCGTCGAGGATCTTGCGGCTGTTTTCTGCGGCAGCGCGCGTTGTTTCGCGCACGCGCAACAAAGATGTAACCAAGCTGCCATTTGCCTCATCTGACATATCCCGCAGTAAAGCCTGCGTTTGCTTCAGCGCAGCACCAAGGGCGTCCGCTTGCTCATGGCGTGCGGCAAAATGTGCATCGCTCTCGGCCATCAGTGCGCCAACCGCGTCATGTTGAGTGGCGATTACTTGCTCAATCTTGTTAAGCTTTTCCAGCGTTCCGTCGCTGATATTGTTGAGGGATTCCGCGGCGGCAAGCGCTGCGTTCACTTGCTCTATGCCTTGGGTCATGCGCGCGTTTACGCTGTCCATGGCGGCGGGAATCTTATGACCAATCTCTAGATTTGCCGTGCTGAGCGATCCTATTAATAGCTCCGATTGATCCAGTAAGTTGGCGGTGGTCAATTGGTTATCGGACAGGGCGCTTCCTACTGAACGGGTGCTTTCGCCCAAAGCCGACACCGCAAGCGCGAGCTTTGCCGTTTGATCGCTGGCTGCGCGGTCAATCTCTGAAATCTGCGCTGCACTGCTCTGAATATGCGTGCTAATATTCGCAATCATAGCCTGAATACGCGCTTCTTCCTGACTGGATTGAGCTTCAATATTACCCAAGGCCCGACGTAAATCGGCAAGGTTAGACAGGATCTTTGCGTTGCTGCGGGTAATGAGCGCGTCGATATCGCTTGATGTCTGCGCGATGCCATTGGAAATCGTCTGTGCGGCCTTGTCCATAAGCGTGGCCATTTCAGTGCTCCGGCCAAGTGCGTCGGCGCTTTTGTCGTCAAGCAGCTGCACACTGTTGCCCAGCGACTGCTCGAGCCGGACGGACAAGGCATCAGCGCGCGTTTCGACATTTTCGACATATTCGCTTACCGACTTGCCTGCTTCACTTACGCGTTCAAGGGCAGCAATCAGCGCCTTAATCTGAACCTGCGCATCATTGCCAGCGCTTCCAATCTGGTTACTAACATCTTTCGCGGCGCTGGTCACAACGGGCAAATGTTTGCGGAGCTGTTCCAAATTTGTATTGGCCGCGTTGCTCACCGACTCCAGTGTCTTTGCCTTTTCATCGCTATCGGCAAGAGCCGCCGATAGCATTTGTGCAGAGTCGACAAGGTTTTTGGAAGACTGGCGCCCTAATGTTTCCAGTTCGCGTGCATTTTGCGATAAAAATTGACGTGCGAGCGATATTTCTTCGTTCACCGTCCGCATCCGTAATGCCAACGCATCACTCTCGGCCCGCAACATGCTCGCGACCTTGCCAAAGCGTAATGCTTCTCGGCTGCTGTTACGCATGGAAAGCAACCACATCACCGCAACTAAAAGCGTGGGAATGGCCCATGTCACGATCAGCGTGATGATCCGATCATTGGTCATGCTGAATTGCGCTTCAGACCAATAGGTCATGCCAAAAAATGTCGACCATCCTGCAAACGCGATCAACAAGAGGGCAGGGGTAAGATATCGTCCAGCACCCACGCGGTGCAGCACTTCGTCGGCAATATCATAATCATCCACTGCATGATCATCTTCGGCAGCGCCGTCCCCATGGCTGCTGACGGGCGGTACAGCCGTTTCGGGATCGGTTTCAGTGATTTCGCGGTTCAGGCCGACGATTTTGTTGCGTGTAGTCATAAAGGCCTATTTAACACATTATTTGGCGAGAGAAACGCAAACTTATCAAATTTCAGAACCGGAAATGAAATGACCGTCGGCTAAGGCGAATTTAGCGCCGGCGATGACAAAGTGATAATCGTAATTGAACATTTTAGCGCCTGTGTATCGGCAGGCATCTCATATTTCTGTTGGCAAAACGGCGTTAACATTCATATCGGAATCATGCTCTCTGTTAGAAATCCGAATTTACCTACAATTGCTTTGCTCTCGGCCGCGGGCGACAATGGCGTTGAGGAGGATGCGCCAAATGGTGTCCGGCGTCCCGACTTGGCCGGCCTGTCCTTGATTGAGTATCAGATAATGATGCTTGCGCGTGCCGGTATCCAACGGTTCTTAATTGAAGTGGAAAATATTGACGGTTCGTTAATCGCGCTGGCCGACCGTTGCCGCTTGCGCAAAATGACCGTCAATTTTGTCCAAACGGGCGTGGATATCCTGCGCCACATCGATGCCGAAGACCGCATATGGGTGCAATCTGGACAATTATATGTGCAGCTGGGTTTGATTGAGACACTTCTCAAATTCACCGACAATTTCATCGCAACAATCGATGGCCGAGACGAAAATCGCGCGTTTGAACGTATAGATATCAATACGCGCTGGGCCGGTGTCTCGGTTGTTGGATATGACGCTATTTCTATGCTCCGGGACTTACCCGAAGATTGGAGCATCATATCATCGCTACTTCGGCAGGCCTTGCTGGCAAAAGTCCCGTTTCGTCCTTTGTCGCAACAGCATGTTCAAAATGGTACGCTGACCGTGTTGACGGGCGCGCAAGACTTTTCAGAACTCAATCGCCAAATACTCCGGCGTCGTGTGGCCCACAGGGCAGGCTATATTGAAGCATATGTGTTTGGACCGATTTTTGCCCGCATCGTTCCACTTATCTGGCAAAGCCCGGCAGCGGTGACCGTGACCAAATTCGCAAGCCCAATGCTAGCGTTGGCGGCGGTTGCATTGGGCTTTGGAAACTTTGCCACAGCAGCATGTGTTGCGGCATTATTGTCTATCGCGGCGAACGCGCTACGTTTGACGGTGACAGATGACCCAGATGGCAGTGACCACGTGCAAAGCCTGTCTGTTGTCACATGGGCACTGATCATATTGGCCATGTTCAGCAGCGTTTATGCGGCGGCGTCTTATAATGACAATGGCCTATTCGCGGCGTTTGCCGTGGCTTCGCTCGCTTATCTGGCCGACAAAATGGCGATTACTGGCTGGGCGAAACAAGTTTTGCATTCACCCGCCTCTTTGGCGTTACTTGCTATCATTGGGGCCGCGACTGTTGGGATAACGGCGGCATTACAATGGTTGATGGTATTGCAGTTAAGCGTCCTGATTATCGCAAGCATGCAGCGCGATGCCGAAGGGCAAGCGTCCAACTAAATTGAAAGCGTTATTTACGCCCTATCAAGCCAGATTTGTTTGTAGAAGGCGAAGGCGCAATCTTTACGCCTCGCCTTCCACTAAATTTTAGCGCGCGTCTAAGCTTGGATAAGGACGATGATTTGGTCCTGTATACAATTGACGCGGGCGACCAATTTTCTGTGCTGGATCCGAAATCATTTCGTTCCACTGTGCAACCCAACCCACGGTCCGCGATAGCGCAAACAACACGGTGAACATTTCCGTTGGGAAACCAATGGCCGACAGGATGATACCGGAGTAGAAATCTACGTTCGGGAACAGCTTCTTTTCGATGAAATAGGGGTCATTCAACGCCATTTCTTCCAGCTGCATCGCAACGTCGAAAATAGGATCGCTGATGTTCAGTTCGGCAAGAACCTCACGCACGGTCTGTTGCATGACCGAAGCGCGCGGGTCATAATTTTTGTAAACGCGATGTCCAAAGCCCATTAAACGGAATGGATCATTCTTGTCTTTCGCGCGCTCGATATAATGCGGGATACGATCGGGCGTGCCAATCTCGCGCAGCATGTTCAATGCAGCTTCGTTGGCGCCGCCATGGGCAGGGCCCCAAAGGCAAGCGATACCGGCGGCGATGCATGCAAAGGGATTGGCACCTGACGATCCAGCAAGACGGACGGTCGAGGTAGACGCGTTCTGTTCATGGTCAGCATGGAGGATGAAAATCCGGTCCATTGCGCGTTCAATGACAGGGTTTACGACATATTTTTCTGCTGGAACACCAAAGGTCATGCGCAGGAAATTGCCGGTGTAAGACAGGTTGTTGTCGGGATAGACAAAAGGCTGACCAACCGAATATTTATACGCCATGGCGGCAATTGTCGGCATCTTTGCGATCAAACGATGGCTTGAAATCATCCGGTGGGTTGGGTCGCTGATGTCGGTTGAGTCGTGGTAAAAGGCCGAAAGCGCGCCGACAACGCCGCACATGATGGCCATGGGGTGCGCGTCACGACGGAAGCCACGGTAAAAAGTTGCCAATTGCTCATGCAGCATGGTGTGCCGCGAGATTGTGTGACTGAACTGGTCGAGTTGTGCCTTGTTTGGCAATTCACCGTTCAGCAGCAGATAGGACACTTCCATAAAGCTAGACTGTTCGGACAGCTCTTCGATGGAGTATCCGCGATGCAGAAGGATGCCTTTGTCGCCATCAATAAACGTAAGGGCGGACTCACAGCTTGCGGTCGAGGTGAAGCCAGGATCAAAAGTGAAATGGTCTGAGGCCGCGTAGAGCTTGCGGATGTCGATCACGTCAGGACCTTCTGAACCCTGCATGATGGGCAAGTCATAGCTGTTATCGCCAACGGTGAGCGTTGCGTTTTTATCGGCCATTTTCAAACTCCAAATCTAATAAGCTTTTTACCGGGCTGCCCTTTAGAAAGGCATGTTTTTTTAATGATACGGTACGCGGGAGACGCCCGTAACGACAATCTAAGGCCCTTTAAGTGCCACTATTTCATGGGGAGAAAATGGCTATGTCGTTGCCTAGCCCAATGATAGGAAATGTGACGGCCGTCAAGGCAAACAATAGCTTCTTCTTCGTGGATAGATTGTTCTTTCGCCTGATGGTGCTAAATGTCTGTGGTGGAACAGGAATTTGGCAGATTGACCGCGGGCGAAGATGCCCGGTTCAGTGCGCGAAGAACGTTGTTTGTGGTTATAGAAAACTGGCTCGACCGCGAACGTGATCAAACACCCTTATGGCTGCCCGTTGGTATCGGATTCGGCGTTGCATTCTGGCAGTTTTTTGGCACCTCTGCTTGGGCCGGATTGGCCATAGCATGTGCTTCCTTGATGTTATTCGGGAACTTAGCGCCGCCCTATAGCCGGTTGCGGCAGTTGGCCCATATGGCGGCTGTTGCGATATTGCTTGGTTTTTTCCTGATTGCGTTTCGTTCAACGACCGTCGCCCAGCCCGTTTTAGGGAAGATATGGATTGGGGAGTTTTATGGACAGATTGAAGCTGTCGAAAAAATCTCCGCGCGCAATGTTTATCGGCTGAGGCTCGCGACAGGCAGCAATTCGGACTTACCGCCTTTTGTGCGCGTGAACCTGTCGCCGGAACAATATCAAGACGACTTTCAACCTGGTGCGATAATTCGCTTACGTGCGCGCCTGTTACCGCCTGCTGGGCCGACATTGCCCGGCGGATATGATTTTGCCCGACGGGCGTGGTTTCAACAGATTGGGGCAACAGGGACAGCTTTGGGGGAATTGCAGCTTTTTCGGAAAGCCGATGGCAGCGCATGGTTCGCGACGCAGCGCACCGTGCTGACAGAGCATATATTGGTATCCATGCCGCAAGGGAGTGGCCCAATAGGCGCGGCACTGGTCACCGGTGATCAGGGGCATATCAGCCCCGCCGATGCACAGGCCATGCGCGACAGCGGCTTGGCCCATCTTTTATCGATTAGCGGCCTGCATGTAACAGCGGTTGTTGGCTTCATCTTCATCGCGGTCAGTCGCCTCTTGTCCTTGTCATCTTGGCTGGCATTGCGCATTCCCATCCCCGTCGTTGCCGCAGGAACGGCAGCTTTGGGTGCGCTTGGCTATACGTTGTTAACGGGGGCCGAAGTACCCACTGTCCGATCCTGTATTGCGGCGATCCTCATCCTGATTGCGCTGGCGATGGGGCGCGAAGCGCTCACCCTACGATTGGTGGCCTTTGGTGCGTTGGTGGTGCTGATATTCTGGCCGGAAGCAATGGCTGGCCCCAGTTTTCAGCTTAGCTTTGCCGCTGTTGCGACAATCGTGGTCATGCATGATCTGTCCGTTGTTAAACGCTTCACCGAAAGGCGTGACGAAAGTTTTTTCAAAAAGGGCGCACGGGCAGTGGTGTCGCTCATCCTAACCGGCATCGCCATTGAGCTTGTCCTGACCCCCATTGCCCTGTTTCATTTCCATAAGGCCGGGCTTTACGGGGCTTTGGCCAATGTCGTGGCCATTCCGATGACGACCTTCATCATCATGCCTTTGGAAGCATTAGCACTGGTTTTTGATGTGGTGGGCTTGGGTCAACCCTTTTGGTGGCTGGCGGGGCAGGGTATCGCGGCGATACTAACACTCGCGCATTATGTCAGTGGCCTGCCCGGTGCGGTCACGATGCTGCCTGAGATGCCAATATGGGCCTTTGGAGCGTTTGTTGTTGGCGCGTTGATATTTGGTTTACTGACAACCAGTGTCCGTTACAGTGGTGTCCCGCTTTGTCTGTTTGGCATCTTCGCCATGGTGATGGCACCACGTCCGGACATATAGGTGACGGGCGATGGCAAGCATTTGGCCTTGGTCAGTGCAGATGGCGATATCGCATTGCTACGCGGCAGGGCGGGGGAGTTTGTGCGGGGGATGATTTCTGAAAAAGCCGGTAGCGACACAGAAGCATCACAGATTGAGGATTGGCCAGGTGCCCAGTGCACCGCCGACAATTGCGTGGTTACCCTGATGGGGAGGGAGCGTTCATGGACATTGTTAGCCACCAGAACACGCAACCCGATCCCGTCGATGGAAATGGCCGCGGCGTGTAAACGTGTTGATATCGTCGTCAGTGACAGATGGTTGCCGAAATCATGCCGTCCAAGATGGATAAAGGCGGACCGCCAATTGCTTGAACAAACGGGCGGCCTGGCCTTTTATCTGGAGGCACAACGCGTGGTAACCGCGAATGAAAATAGCCGCCATTTACCTTGGGTTCAGGCTGCGAATGTTGCACGCGCGGCAGATGCATCCCGTCAATGATATCGGCGAAGCAGTCCGGCCAGCTTACCCTGCACCTCAACCTCATGCTGTGCATAATATTGCGGTTCATAGCTGCCATTGGCGGGATCAAGACGGATCTGCTGACCTTCACGGCGCAGATATTTCAACGTCGCTTCCTCGCCGCGCACCAACGCCACCACAATTTCGCCATCGCGCGCGGTATTTGCCTTACGGATCAGGGCGTAATCGCCATCCAATATTCCCGCCTCAATCATCGAGTCACCGGACACCTCAAGTGCATAATGCTCTCCAGCACCCAACAATGCCATCGGCACGGACAATGAATTCTGACCTTCAAGCGCCTCAATCGGCACACCGGCGGCAATCTTGCCGTGGAGCGGGATTTCCATGACATCATTGGCGGCAACAGGAATTTGAATTTGCGGCTTGGTTTCCTTCACGGGGGCAAGGCGCGTCACATTGTTGCTGCCAAAACTCCCGCCTTCGGGCATTTTCATCACTTCAAGCGCGCGCGCACGGTTTGCCAAACGCCGAATGAAACCGCGTTCTTCCAACGCGCCGATCAAACGGTGCACCCCGGATTTACTCTTCAGATCAAGCGCCGCTTTCATCTCCTCAAAAGAGGGAGAGATGCCGCTTTCATCCAGTCGCTGGTTAATGAACACAAGTAGTTCGTGCTGTTTCGCCGTGAGCATATTCAGGGTTCCATCCTGTTGAACATGAATGGAACGATTAGAGAACAAAAGAGGTTAAGTCAAGAACAATCGCGCATTTTCTGTCCAAAATTTACAACAGGCGCATATATTGAACCATTGTGCCTTTGGGTCTTGGTGGAGCATATGGCTGTTGAATGAGCAAAGCATTGGCTTGAGATAAAGTGTGCGTCAGGCCGCTGTCCTGCACCATAAGCGGGGAAATATGGCCGCCTTCGGCTTTTGCGCGCACATACTCGGCGCGGTCTCCCCCTGCGGGTAAGTCGTGCGCGGTCGCCGCCGCAAAGTATGCGGGCAATGGCGATGTGCAGCCGGCCATGTGCTTTATGAGCGGCAATAGGAACAAAAATGCGGTGACGAAGGCAGAAGATGGGTTGCCGGGCAGGCCGAGGACCACCGCATTACCAATCTTGCCTGCCATCAAGGGCTTTCCGGGACGCATTGCAACTTTCCAGAAATCCATCTGGGCGCCGATGTTCAGCAACGCAGTCTGCACCAGATCATGATCGCCAACCGATGCACCGCCTGTTGTGACGATGATATCCACTTGTCCGGAAAGCGCCAATAAGCTGGTTTCCAACGCGTCCAAATCATCACGCAATATACCAGCGTCCGATACATCGCAGGGCAGGCCAGCCAGCATAGCTTGCAACATAGGGCTGTTGGAGCAGGGGATTTGGCCTAGACCAGCGACTGCACCAGCGGGTACCAATTCGTCGCCAGTGGCGGCAATCGCAATGCGCGGAATGCCACCAACAGCGAGCATTCCATGCTCTGCCATCGCAGCTACGGCAATCGCGCCTGCGTCGAGATAGGAACCTGCGGGCAGAATTTCGTCACCTGCCTGAAAATCGCTACCAAGTCGGCGGATATTGGCCCCGATCTTTAGTGCGTGGTTTTCGGATATGCGCATTATGTCGCCGTCGCGCAAAGCATTTTCTTGTATCAAGACGCTGTCCGCATTGTGCGGCACATAAGCGCCTGTAAAAATGCGAACGGCTTCGCCACTTTGCAAGGTGCCATTAAAGGGATGCCCGGCGGCGCTTTCGCCAATAACGCGCCATGGACCGGGAAAGTCTGCTACAGCGACGGCATAGCCATCCATGGCTGATAGATCTGCAGCCGGTTGCGTGCGATTGGCCACCAGTGGTGCGTGCAAATAATGCCGTATGGCCTGCAGCAATTCTTGTTCAATCGGGGGCAAAGGAGAGGCCAAAGCCAGCAACCTGGCCTGCGCTTCTGCAACCGAGATCATGCCCGATAGTCGCCCGATTTGCCGCCTGTTTTGGACAGCAAGCGTATGTCCGAAATGATCATGGATTTATCCAGCGCCTTGGCCATATCATAAAGGGTCAACAAGGTCACGCTGACCGCGGTCAAGGCCTCCATCTCCACACCCGTTGGCCCGTTCAAGCGCACCCGCGCTTCGACACGAATCGACGTGGCTTCATATTCGAAATCGACACTTATTTTGGACAACATCAACGGGTGGCACAAAGGAATGAGATCGCTCGTCTTCTTCGCCGCCAATATGCCAGCGATGCGCGCCGTGCCCAACACATCGCCTTTTTTCATATTACCGGCGCGTATCGCTGCTAATGCTTCGGCAGACATGGATATCCGGCCTACGGCAACCGCCTCCCGCGCAGTGTCCGCTTTGGCCGACACATCGACCATATGCGCGCCACCATCCTTGTCCAGATGCGTGAGATCAGCCATGACCCGTCAAAAGCCTTTGTGTTGCGGATTGAACATCATCTTGCCGCATCAGGCTCTCCCCGACAAGGAAGGTGTTAACGCCGGCCTCTGCCATGCGTAGGCAATCGGCATGCGTCGATATCCCGCTTTCGCAGACGAGCAAAATGTCATCCGGCACCAGTTTCGCCAGACGTTCTGTTGTGGCCAGATCCACTTCAAAGGTTTTCAAATTGCGGTTGTTCACGCCGACCAGCTTGGATTTCAAATGTTTGAGCGCGCGTTCAAGTTCGGCCTCGTCATGGACCTCCACCAGCACATCGAGACCTTCGCGCCGCGCGGCATCCTCAATCTCGATCATCACAACATCGTCCAGCGCGGCTACGATAATCAATATCGCATCACCGCCCATCGCGCGCGCTTCTGTACATTGCCACGGGTCGACCATGAAATCCTTGCGGATCACGGGTAGTTCACATGCGCTGCGCGCCGCGATCAGATAATCCTCATGCCCTTGAAAATAAGGTGCATCGGTCAAAACGGACAGACACGCTGCGCCGCCTGTCTGATAGGCCACTGCATGCGCCGCTGGGTCGAAATCCGCACGGATCAGGCCTTTGGAAGGGCTTGCTTTTTTGATCTCCGCAATCAGCGCAATGCTGGTCTGGCTTTTGCGCCGCAGCGCCGCTTCAAATCCGCGAGGAGCCGACGGCGTTGGCCAATGCGCGAAGCCTTTTGGCTTACGTTCTGAAACCTCGACGCGCTTGGTCGCGCAAATTTCTGCGAGCTTGTCCGCCATCAATAGGCCACCCAACAATTGAGCAGCGCATTTGCAAGACCCTTGTCAATGGCTTCCGCTGCTTCTTCCACGCCCTCTGGCATAGTCTCAACAACCCCGGCGACGACCAAAGCTGCAGCCGCATTGAACAACACAGCGTCCCGATGGGCGCCATGTTCGCCTTGAAGCAGGTTGCGCAAGGCAAGAGCATTATGCTGCGCATCGCCGCCACGAATGGCTTCAACAGGATAAGAAGGAAGGCCGGCATCCGCCGCCGTTGTGCGCTGGTAGCGAACGCCACCTGCATCAACCACAGCAACTGCATTGCCGCCTGCAAGGCTCAATTCATCCAAGCCTTCGTCGCCCGAAATGACCCGCGCATGTTCGGTGCCCAAATGATGCAGCGCCTCTGCATAAACAGGAACATAAGCCGGGTTCGCAATGCCGATAAGCTGCCGTTTAACGCCCGCAGGATTGGCCAAAGGGCCCATCAGGTTAAAAATTGTCCGTTGGCCAATGCGTTGGCGGATCGGCTGAATATGTTTCATCGCGGGATGGTGATTGGCGGCGAACAGGAAACAGATACCCAAATCCTTGAGCGTTTCTTCCGCCATCTGGCCCGCGCGTTCCATGTTGAGGCCAAGCGCCTCCAACGTGTCCGCTGCACCTGCCTTCGACGATGCGGCGCGGTTGCCATGCTTGGCGACTGGCACGTCGCACGCCGCAACAACCAAAGACACGGCTGTGGAGACATTCAACGTATGATGACCATCACCACCCGTGCCACAAACATCTATTGCACCCTCTGGTGCGTCTATGGGGATCAGTCGGTTGCGCATCGCCTGCGCCGCAGCCGCGATTTCAACCATCGTCTCACCACGCGCGGTTAACGCAATCAGAAAGGCCTCAATCTCCTCCTCTGACGCACGGGCATCTAATATGTCGGCAAAGGCCTGAGCCGCCTCGTCATGGTCGAACGGATTCCGCGGGTCGGGTAACATAACAAAGCGGCTCACGTATTTTCTCTTTGAACTTTATCCGTGACCGCCAACCCCGCAATACGCATGAAATTGGCCAACATCGCGTGCCCATGCTCGGTCGCAATGCTTTCGGGGTGAAACTGCACACTGTGGATTGGCAATGTGGCGTGACGGAAACCCATCACATGGCCGTCGTCGCTGGTGGCATTAACAACCAAGCTCGAGGGGACATTTTCCACAATTAACGAGTGGTAGCGCGTCGCCTGAAACGGGGAGGGCAATCCTGCGAACAGGCCGCTATTATCATGGGTCAGTGGTGATGTTTTGCCGTGCATTAAACCGCCGCGCGCGACGGTGCCGCCAAAATGTTGCCCAATCGTCTGGTGGCCAAGGCAGACGCCGAGCAGTGGCTTACCAGCATCGGCACAAGCGGCGACGAGATCAAGGCTTACGCCCGCTTCATTTGGCGTTTTTGGTCCGGGGGAAATCAGGAACGCTTGCGCACCCGATGACAAAGCTTGCCCTGCGGAAATATCGTCATTGCGGACAACTTCTACCTCAGCGCCAAGTTCCATCAGATAATGGACAAGGTTCCAAGTAAAGCTGTCATAATTGTCGATGACTAAGATCATGCGGCGTCCCTAGCGACTTTGCCGCGTGGGTGGAAGAGGCACTATTGCCCGAATTTAGCTTCACCCGCCACACGAATGGCTTCGCGCGCCGCGGCAATGAGTGCGCCCGCCTTTGCCTCACATTCGCGTTGTTCATATTCGGGGTTGCTGTCGGCAACAATGCCAGCGCCGGCCTGCACATGCATAATGCCGTCTTTGACCACCGCCGTGCGCAGGACGATACAACTATCCATATCGCCATTGGGCGAGAAATAGCCGACCCCGCCCGCATAAGCCCCGCGGGTTTCAGGTTCCAGCTCCGCTATGATTTCGCACGCGCGGACCTTGGGCGCGCCGGAAACTGTGCCTGCCGGAAAGCCGGCAAATAAGGCGTCAATCGCGTCTTTATCATCAGCCAATTCACCTACCACGTTGGACACGATGTGCATTACGTGGCTGTAAAATTCGACCATATAGCTATCAGTAACTGTAACGCTGCCGCCCTTGGTTACGCGGCCCACATCGTTGCGACCCAAATCGAGTAGCATGAGATGTTCGGCTCGCTCTTTGGGGTCGGCCAGCAGGGATGCCTTGTTTTCTGCGTCTTCAATGCTGCTTTTGCCGCGCGGCCGTGTTCCCGCAATTGGCCGTATTGTCACTTCGCCGCCACGTGCACGCACCAAGATTTCCGGGCTTGAACCGATAAGCGCAAATCCCGGAAGGTCGATGAAATACAGGAATGGGGAAGGGTTAATCCGCCGCAAAGCGCGGTACAGATGCACTGGTGGCAAATCAAATGGCGCGGTGAACCGCTGCGCCAGAACAACTTGGAAAATGTCGCCCGCTTGTATGTAATCCTTGGCTGCGGTGACCATGTCTGCATAGCGTCCGGCGGGAAGGACGGGCTGCAGCTGCAGCTCTTGCCCATCTTTCTGCGCCGTTGGCTCTGCCTGGGCGACATGCCCCGCATCGAGCAACCGTTCTGCCTCATCCAAGCGCTCATGGGCCAGTGCAATGGCTTGCACGTCTGCCATGCCCGTCCAAACTGGGGCCACAAGGAACATCTCGTCCTTTAGGCGATCGAACAAAAGAATGACCGTTGGCCGCACAAACAGCATGTCGGGCAATTCCAGCGCCGACTGCGGTGCACGGGGAAGTTTCTCGACCAAACCAATAGTTTCATAGCCGAAATAGCCAACAAGGCAGGCAAGTGCAGGTGGCAGTTCTTCAGAGACATCCATCCGGCATTCTGCCGCTAAGGCTCGCAATGCGTCGAGCGACGGCAACGGGGAGGGAACAAACGCATCCCGATCTGTCATCCATTGGCTGTTGATTTCTGCCTTGTTGCCAGCGGCGCGGAAGACAAGGTCAGGCGCTATGCCAATTAGGCTATGGCGACCGCGTGTTTCGCCGCCCTCGACCGATTCCAAAATAAAATCGCCGCGCTCTGCCTCAAACAATTTTAGCGCAGCCGACACCGGTGTTTCGGTGTCGGCGATGCGCTTTCGCCAAATGAGCTGCGGCTTAATTGCCGTCACGACTTGTCAGGCGGGTGCGGAGTTCTTCAATCCCGCCTTCATTCTTTTCAACGCCAGCGTTTTTCGCTGCAGATAATATCATCTGTGCGGCATATTCCTGCTGCAAAATGCCTGAAAGCTCCTGTTTGCGCGCCATCAGCATGGGCGCGTTACCACCCGCATCCCCCTTTATTACGTCGGTAAGATGTACCACATACCAACCGCGATTCTCACGCGCCGCAAGAATTTTTGCTGTGCCCTTTTTCATGGCGAACATCATCGACAATGGCGGTGGCGCAGGTTGACCATCGCGAGAGATATCCGCGCGGGTACCGCTAAGGCGCTCAATCTGTGCGCCCTTGATACCGGCGGCGGCAAGCGCCGTCTGAAGCGGCTGCCCCGCATCTACGGCCTTGCGCAAGGCATCGGCAGCAGCACGCGCGGCCTTTGCACCTTCCGAAAACGCCCATTGTTCTTGCACAATGCTACGGACGCTATTCAAAGGCGGAGGTGCCGCTTCGTCGAAATCCGCAACTGCAATCATAGCGAATTTTTCACCAGGAATTAGCTCAATCAATTGCGCTTCGCCACTGGTTTCCATTTGGAACGCTGCCGGCAACATGGCTGCCATTTCTGCGATTGGTTTATAGGATGGATTGCTGATGTCCTGGCCAGTCGCAAGCAGTTTAGGGGAGGTGTTGATCGTTAACCCATTTTGCTTTGCCACATCGGATATGGTTGCGCCGTCCGCGAACGCATCTTCGATCTCGGCCGTCATTTCGGTCAGCATTTCTTCGCTGCGCGTTTTGAGCAATTCCTTCTCAATGTCGGCGCGCGCGGCTGCAAGCGATTTTGCCGCAACATTATTGATGGCATCGACACGGGCCACCGTCCAACCGAGCTTGCCACGTGCTGGTTTTGCAACGCTGCCCTGCGCTGCGGCGAATACCGCATTCGCCACTGCTGGCGTTGTTAAGCTCGTCAGGCTGTCTTTGCTGACGTTTATCGATGTCGTCACCGATAGGCCCAGTTCTCCAGCAACTGCCGAAAGCGACTTGCCCGCAGCAACCTGCGCGACAACTGATTTGGCCGCGGCCTCTGTTGGCACAATCATTTGGCTGATATTTCGTGTTTGTGAGGCTGCAAACTGCGCGGCATTTGCTTTATAATAAGCCGCAATGTCCGCCTCGGTTGGCTTGGCGCGTTGTGCAATGATGTCGCGCCCAAAGATTGCATAGCTGATAGCGCGCTTTTCGGGGATAGTGAACTTGACGGCATTGGCGCTGTAGAACTTTGCCAGCACGGCCTCGCTTGGCGCACGCGTTGGCAAGAATGCTGTCGCCGGAATGGACGCAATCTGTCCGGTGCGTTGCTCCAACAATAAAGAGGCATAAGGCAAAACCATGCCGTCAGGCGCAGCTGGACCGCTGGCGGCTGCGGGCAAAATCTGCTGTGCGAACAAATTTTGAGTTAAATCATCGCGAATTGCTTTTTCACTGACGCCGATTTGTTGGGCAAAGGCGCGAAACGCGTCGGCGCTGAATTTTCCATCGAGCCCCATGGCGCCCGGGATTTTGCGTATTTCGGAATCTACCAGGCGCTTGCTCACTGCAATGCCATGCTCTTCGCCGAAAACCGCAATGGCATAACGGTTAATTAATTGTTCCAAAGTGGAATCTAATCCGCCGCCATCAACAAATTGAGTCATATCCAGCGTTGGTGTGTTCTGACGCTCCGCCCGCAATTGGTTTTCAAGCGAGTCATTCAGTTCACTTAAGGTGATGTTCTTGTCGCCTACGCTGGCCACGTTACCGCCACTTAATGCGCCGAAATTACCGGAACCGCTAACATCGCCAAGGGCAAAGGCAATGGCGATCAATCCAACGAATAAAAGCGCGAAAAGCGCGCCGAATTTTGAATTAATGAGCGAACGGATGGAGCTAATCATGAACTAGAATTTCCTGCATATGCGGGGCTAAATGCCTTCTGTGTGCCGCTTTAGGCGGCAAGGCGCTGGCAATCAAGGGATAGACTTGCCCAAATGGCGGAAAGCATGGATAGCCAAGAAAGATTCGTACCGCAGGGTTATAGAGGGTTTCAGATGCGTAAGTTTATTATCGGCAATTGGAAAATGAACGGCTTGTCCTGTGATCTGGACGAGATAGTCACAATTTCTGCCGTGGCGCAGCTTCATACTTCTGTGGATTCGGCTTTATGTGTTCCGGCCACGCTTATCGAACGCGCCGTAAAAGCCGTTGGCGCGTTTCCGATCGGCGGCCAAGATTGTCACATGCATAAATCAGGCGCGCATACAGGATGCGTTTCCGGCGACATGTTATCCGATGCAGGCGCTGTGCTGACCATCATTGGTCATAGCGAACGTCGCGCAGCGCAGCAGGAACAGGACAGCGACATCCGCGCCAAAGCTGAAGCGGCGCAGGCAGCGGGTTTGAAGGCCATTCTATGCGTCGGCGAAACGCTTGAAGAACGCGAAGCTGGCAAAGCGTTGGAGATTGTCCTCGGTCAAGTTGCGCATTCCTTACCCGACGCTGCGGCAGGCGGATGGCTTAGCGTCGCCTACGAACCTGTATGGGCCATAGGAACGGGCCGTGTTGCGGAACCCGCCGATGTCGCAGAAATGCATGCCGCCATTCGCGCTTCTCTGGTTGCGCGTTTCGGCGCGGAAGGCGAAAAGATCCGCATTTTATACGGCGGATCCATGAACGGCGACAATGCCGCGATCTTATTGGCAGTGCCAAATGTTGACGGTGGATTGATTGGCGGGGCGAGCCTCACTGCCGCTAAATTCCAGCCGATATTGGCTGCGGCCCAAGCTAAAGGCGAATAGCATTGAAGAATTGTTATGCGCTCGCTATGTGGGCGCGATAAACATTGGCGCTTTGCCTTTCAAATTCGGAATTTCTGTCATGGGTATTTTTCATTTTCTCATCGTCCTTCAGGCCATTGTCGCGGCATCGCTCGTTGGCGTCATCTTGATGCAGCGTTCCGAAGGCGGTGGCTTGGGGATGGGGGGAAGCCCATCGGGCCTCATGTCCGCCCGCGGTGCAGCCGACTTTTTGACCCGCACAACCACGATCTTGGCAACCGTGTTCATCCTTCTGTCGATATCACTGGCATTTGTTGCGGCAAAAAAGGGCGGTACCGGTGAAATCGACAACAGCTTGCAACGCACCGAAGTGCCTGCAGCGCCGACTGCGCCTGTGACGAATGCTCCGGCTGCTGCGACGCCTGCAGTGCCTACGCCTGCAACCGAAGTGCCGCTCGACAAATAATTGTTGCGGTCGGAAACGCCGTTTTACACAGGTTAATTTTCATCTGCCGGATTCGCACGCTTGTGTTTTGGTGAAAAGATAGCTTAGGCCTTTTCTCCCATGACACGGTTCATTTTTATCACCGGTGGCGTGGTCTCCTCGCTTGGCAAAGGTCTTATGGCGGCATCGCTTGCTGCCCTTTTGCAAGCGCGCGGCTATCGCGTCCGCATCCGGAAGTTCGACCCTTATCTGAACGTCGACCCAGGAACGATGTCGCCTTATCAACATGGCGAAGTTTATGTGACTGATGACGGAGCGGAAACCGACCTAGATCTTGGCCATTATGAGCGCTTTACTGGCGTTTCGGCGCGTCAGTCGGACAACATCACTTCGGGCCGAATTTATCAGACGATTATCCAAAAGGAACGTCGCGGTGATTATCTTGGCGCAACGGTGCAGGTCATACCGCACGTTACCGATGCCATTAAAGAATTCGCCAAGGCCGAGACACAGGACCTGGATTTCGTTCTGTGCGAAATCGGCGGCACGGTAGGCGATATCGAATCGCTGCCGTTTATTGAGGCCATTCGCCAGTTGCGGAATGAACTGGGGCGCGAACGGACCTTATCCGTTCACGTGACCTTGGTTCCCTATATCGCCGCCGCAGGTGAGTTGAAGACCAAACCCACACAGCATAGCGTGCGCGAATTGACGTCGCTGGGTATTCAACCCGATGTGTTGCTGTGCCGTTGCGAACATCCGTTGCCAGAAACAGAGCGCGCGAAAATCGCGGCGTTTTGTAATGTGCGTAAAGAGGCAGTTATTCCTGCGTTGGACGCAAAGAGCATTTATGCTGTGCCCCTACAATATCATGCCGAAGGGCTTGATAATGAAGTGCTGCGGGCATTTGGCCTTGAATCGGAAGGCGAGCCTGACCTTGGCCGTTGGGACGATATCATAGATCGGCAATCAAACCCCGAGGGCGAGGTGACGATTGGCGTTGTCGGCAAATATGTCGGCCTTGCTGACGCCTATAAATCACTCAACGAGGCTTTAACCCATGGCGGCCTGTCGAACCGTGTGAAGGTTAACATCAAATGGATTGACGCCGAATTGTTCGAGCAATCCGAAGATGACATTGCCACAGCGCTTGAGCCCATGAACGCCATTTTGGTTCCTGGCGGATTTGGCGAACGCGGCTCTGAAGGCAAGATTGCGGCGGTTAAATTCGCCCGCGAACGTCAGGTGCCCTTTTTCGGCATATGCTTGGGCATGCAAATGGCTTGTATTGAGGGCGCACGGAACACCGCAGGCCTATCGGGCGCATCCAGCACGGAATTTGGTCCCACAAATGAACCGGTCGTGGGAATCATCACGGAATGGATGAGCCAAGAGGGTATTCAAAAGCGTGAAACGGGCGGTGACATGGGCGGTACAATGCGTCTTGGCGCATATGATGCCGTGCTGGCTGGCAATAGCCATGTCGCGTCAATTTACGGCACACAGGACATATCCGAGCGGCATCGCCATCGTTATGAGGTGAATGTTCATTATAAGAACGCGCTGGAGCAGGGCGGTCTGGTGTTTAGCGGCATGTCACCCGATGGGGAATTACCGGAGATTGTCGAGCGTCCCGACCATCCATGGTTCATCGGCGTTCAGTTCCACCCAGAATTGAAATCACGCCCATTTGCGCCGCACCCCTTGTTCGCCAGCTTCGTGAAAGCTGCGTTGCAACAGAGCCGCTTGGTATAAGGCACGCTTCAGGTATTTCTGAACGCTTATGCAGAAAGTGAAGGGGCGGCGCGTCTGTATCGTCCGCCCCAATCTCTCTAGCTTAAGCGGCTTGCGGCCCTTTTTTCGTGGGCACGGCATCATGTTCAATCACATTGGACGCAGTTTTTGCGCCAATCACGATTTTGCGCGGCTTTAACGCTTCGGGCACTTCACGCACAAGGGTGATGATGAGAAGGCCATCGGCCATGTCTGCATCAATCACATGAATATGATCGGCGAGCTGAAACCGACGCTCGAAATTCCGGTTTGCGATGCCCATATGAAGGAAATCGCGATTATCATTGTTTTCGGACTGCTTGCTGCCGGTGACAATCAGCAGATTTTGCTGCGCAACGATATCGACCTCATCGATTTTAAATCCGGCAACGGCAACAGTGACCTTATAGTCATTTTCGCCCGTGCGTTCGATGTTGAATGGTGGGTAATTTTCATTTTGCGCGGCGCGGCCTGTGGTTTCGAGCAGCTCAAAAAGGCGGTCAAAGCCAACAGTATTCCGGCGATAAGGTGTAAAATCAAAACGGTTCATTTCAAATTCTCCATCAAGCAATTTGGTTCGTCGATAACCCCGCAGATGCAGCGGCCAGCATGTTCGTTTTGGAGCCCTTCGGCCTCCGGTAGGCAAGATGGTATGCGGCAAAAAAATTGCAAGAGCAAAAAAGGCAGCAAAATTGACCACGACAAAAACAAGGCCGCTCGGAGTTTCCGAACGGCCTCGCGTTGCGGCTTTTTTGCCGCGTGGTTTCAGGCCTCTACCGGTCCCCACCGGCGGGTCTGATTTTCTCCCTGAACCATCGGCCATATTCGGCTATCGATGCATTCCTTGTCTGCATCATCTTTTGGCATTCGCTTTGCAAATGGAACCAAACACTCGCTCACATTTTTTCCAATGCTGTGGCGTCCCTGCAACAATAGTTGCAAGTCTTCATGGCGGAACCTAAGAAACGCTTATGCCGAAATCATATATGAGTGTCCGCACATGATATTGTCGCGATATGAACGCATGGTCGCACGCCGATATCTGCTTCCGGGTAAAGGGGAGGGCTTTATTTTCCTCGTCGCCAGTATCAGCCTGGTCGCGGTTGCGTTGGGTGTCGCGGCGTTGATCATTGTGATGAGTGTGATGAACGGCTTTCGTGCCGAGTTATTTGATAAAATTGTCGGCCTAAACGGCCATGCTGTTATTCAGGGCTACGGCGGTCGCTTACAAGATTGGCGGCAAATCCTTAACGAAGCGAAGCAGACTGACGGCGTCACTGATGCCACTGCATTGATCGAACAACCCTTGCTGACAACCTTCAATGGCCGGGTTGAGGCCATATTGGCGCGCGGCATGTCGGTGAATGATATCCTAAGAAACGACACGTTGAAGGGAAAGACTGTCGCGGGTGATTTACGCAGGTTAAACGCCAATGAGGATAAGGTTGCGATTGGATCGCGGCTTGCCCAAAATCTTGGGGTTCAGGTCGGACAGAGTGTCACGATTATCAACCCCGCCGGACGTACCACGCCTTTTGGCACTGTACCGCGTGAGATTTCTTATGAGGTTGCGGCTATCTTTGAGGTGGGCGTGTATGATTATGACAAAGCGTTTGTCATCATGCCCATCGAACGCGCGCAAATCCTGATGCTGATGGGTGATGAAATCGGCATGATAGAGATTAAGACCGAAAATCCCGATAAGGTGAACGAGATACTCCTGCCATTATTGCCGAAGCTTGAGAATAAAGGTCAGATTGTAGACTGGAAAAGCATGAATGCATCCTTGTTCGAAGCTTTGGCGGTTGAGCGGGTTGCCATGTTTGTCGTGCTGTCGATTATCGTGCTGGTTGCCGTGTTCAACATATTGTCGTCACTCATCATGCTAGTGCGTGCCAAAACCCGTGACATTGCCATATTGCGAACGATGGGCGCGTCGCGAAAATCACTGCTGAAGATTTTCATGACAGTCGGCTTGTTAATTGGTTCATCCGGCATTGTTTTGGGCATGATATTGGGCGCGATATTCCTGTATTTCCGTCAGTCGGTCGTGAACTTCATTCAATTTGTTACCGGACAGAATTTGTGGGACCCATCTATCCGGTTCTTGACCGAGCTGCCATCGCGCACGGACCCGTTTGAAGTATTGGCGATCTGCGGACTGGCTTTGCTGTTCAGCTTCCTTGCAACCTTGTACCCGGCTTTAAAGGCCGCAAGTACCGACCCAGTTCAGGTGCTGCGTTATGAATAATATCTTGGAACTCATTGATGTTCGGCGTAAATTTGTGCAAGGCGATGTTACCATAGAGGTCCTGCGCGGGGTTGATCTGCGCATTGGCAAGGGTGAGCTTGTTGCATTGCTTGGGCCATCGGGTTCCGGCAAGTCGACCTTGCTTCAGGCTGTTGGCTTGTTGGAAGGTGGATTTTCGGGGTCCATCAAATTGGACGGCGAAGAAGTCAGCACAGCGGGCGTGGACCGCCAAACCGAGATACGCCGTCAGAAACTTGGTTTTGTATATCAGTTTCACCATTTGCTCCCTGACTTTGACGCGTTGGAAAATGTTATTTTGCCGCAGTTGATTGCCGATGTTGCGCCCGATGTTGCGCAAGAACGGGCGACCTATTTGCTGACGCAGTTGGGCCTGTCCGAACGGCTGCACCATCGGCCCTCAAAATTGTCCGGCGGTGAGCAGCAGCGGGTTGCCGTGGGGCGGGCGTTGGCGAACCGGCCAAAGCTGGTTTTGGCCGATGAACCAACCGGCAATTTGGATGAGCACACGGCCGATATCGTTCTCGGCGAATTTATGGCGCTAGTGCGCGAAGTTGGATCTTCTGCCATAGTTGCAACGCATAATGAGCGATTGGCGGCAAAGATGGACCGCATCGTGCGCTTGCATGATGGCAAATTGGGCTAAATGAGGGGACGCGATATGTCAGTTTATGATTTCACCGTAAAAATGCCCGGCGGCGGAACCGCGGCGATGGCGGCTCATCAGGGCAAGGTTCTTTTGGTGGTAAACACCGCGTCCAAATGCGGCTTCACGCCGCAGTATAAGGGCCTAGAGGCGCTCTATCGGCAGTATAAGGACCAAGGGCTCGAAATCTTGGCATTCCCATGCAATCAGTTCGGTGCGCAGGAACCTGGCGACGCGCAAGAAATTCAGAATTTCTGTTCGCTGACTTATGATGTTTCCTTTCCCTTGGCGGACAAAATCGATGTCAACGGAACGGATGAAGATCCGTTGTGGCATTATTTGAAGCAGCAGCAAGCTGGCCTTTTGGGTTCCCGCGGTATCAAATGGAACTTCACCAAATTCCTTGTCGATCGCAAAGGCAATGTTGTCGCCCGTCATGGCCCACAGGTAAAGCCAGAGGCGTTGGCCAAGGACATTGAAAAGTTGCTCGCAGCGCCAGCCTGATTGTCCACAGCTTAGCCTGAATCAGACTTTGTCGAATCAGGAACGTCAACTAACAATGGGGCATGGCTTATGTACCCTTCGTCCCTCTCCGTGTGTATTCTGCATACACTATATTGGAAGGTGCGATTGAGCCTAAGGCCATTGGCGAAACCGCGAAGAAACTAGCCTTTCCTGCCATAGCGATTTGTGATCGCAATGGCCTTTATGGCGTTATGCCGTTTCAAGACGGCGCGAAATATTACGGTGTGCAACCGATCATCGGCGCGTTGCTTGGAATCCGGCGACCGACGAACGACGGAAAGTTCATCCGGGATTGGTTGCCCTTATTTGCTCAAAACGAAAGTGGTTATAATAATCTCTGCCGATTGGTTTCTATGGCGCATCTGGACCGCCCAGAGGACCTTGATGCGCATGTGACGCTGGAACAGCTTGCCAACCATAAGGACGGCCTAATCGCCCTTACAGGTGGTGCAGAGGGCGCTTTGACCCGTTTGCTGAGCGAGGGGCAACATGATGCCGCATTCAGCTACCTGACGCGTCTACAGGCGCTGTTTTCCGATAGTTTGTATATCGAACTCAGCAGGCGCAATGACGCGGTTGAGGAAGCTGCCGAAAACGCACTTATCGACCTTGCATACGCCCATGATGTACCGCTGGTCGCCACCAATCCTGCGTTTTTTGCCGAACCTGATTTCTTCGACGCGCATGATGCAATGCTCTGCATCTCAGACGGCGCCTATATCGAAAGCGCGGATCGCCGCAGGAGCAGCCGCGATACATGGATCAAAACAGGCAAGCAAATGGCGGAGTTATTCGCTGATGTGCCTGAAGCATTGTCCAATACGCTTGTAATCGCGCAGCGCTGCGCCGCTCTCGCCCCTTATCGAAGCCCAATTTTACCAAGCCTTGCAGGTGATCGAACCGCCGAAGACGCGCAATTGCGTGAGGATGCACGGCTTGGTCTGGAAAAACGCCTTGAGATTGCGGGGATAACGGATCCTACGGAACGGCAAGTCTATTTTGACCGGTTGAAATTTGAAGCCGATGTCATTTGCGCCATGGGCTTTCCTGGATATTTCCTGATCGTTGCCGATTTTATCAAATGGGCCAAGGAACAAGATATTGCGGTCGGGCCGGGTCGCGGGTCGGGTGCAGGTTCGCTGGTCGCTTGGGCGTTAACAATAACCGATCTTGACCCGATTAAACTTGGGTTACTGTTTGAACGCTTCCTAAACCCTGACCGTGTGTCGATGCCTGACTTCGATATCGACTTTTGCGAAACGCGCCGTGGCGAAGTCATTCGTTATGTGCAGAAGAAATACGGCTCCCGCCAAGTTGCGCAGATTATCACTTTTGGAAAGTTGAAAGCACGCGCAGTTTTGCGCGACACCGGACGCGTGCTCCAGATGAGCTATGGCCAAGTGGACCGACTGTGTAAGCAAGTTCCAAATTTGCCCGCTGACCCGTGGGATTTGAAACGTGCGCTTTCTGGCGTGGCGGAGTTACGCGAGGAATATCGGCGTGATGCGCAGGTTAAGCGCTTGTTCGATCTTGCGATGAAGCTGGAGGGCCTTCCGCGCCACAGCTCAACACATGCCGCCGGTGTCGTGATTGGTGACCGCGAATTATCGGAATTGGCGCCATTATATCGTGATCCGCGCTCAGACATGCCGGTGACTCAATTCGACATGAAATATGTCGAAAGCGCTGGCCTTGTTAAGTTTGACTTTCTGGGTCTTAAAACCCTTTCTGTGCTGCAAAAAGGTAGCCAAATGCTCGCTAAGCGTGGCGTAGAGATCAATCTCGACCTGCTGCCGCATGATGACCCTGCTGTGTACGAACTGCTGCAACGTGGCGACACCGTGGGCGTATTCCAATTGGAATCCGAAGGCATGCGGCGCACGCTCGCGGCGGTGAAGCCGACCAACTTTGGGGACATTATCGCGCTCGTGTCGCTGTACCGCCCGGGTCCAATGGACAATATTCCAATGTTTGGCCGTCGCAAAAATGGGGAGGAGAATATTGAATATCCGCACCCCTTGTTAGAGCCAGTTTTGAACGAGACCTACGGGATTTTCGTTTACCAAGAACAAGTTATGCAAGCCGCGCAGATTTTGGCTGGGTACAGCCTTGGGGAAGCAGATTTGCTGCGCAGGGCCATGGGTAAGAAGATTCAGGCCGAAATGGATGCCCAGCGCGAACGTTTCGTCACGGGCTGCGCTGCGCACGCCATTACGCCCAACCGCGCCAATGAGCTGTTTGACTTAATCGATAAATTTGCAGGCTACGGTTTTAACAAAAGCCATGCCGCGGCTTATGCTGTGTTGGCCTATCAAACCGCATGGTTGAAAACGCACCACCCCGAAGAATTTTACGCTGCGTCCATGTGTTTTGACATGCATCAGACCGACAAGCTCGCTATTTTCATGGACGACATGCGCCGCCTGGAGGTTACTTGTCTGGCTCCGGACATCAACCGCAGCGAAGCCGAATTTACCGTCGAGACCAATGCGGATGGGGAGCACGCGGTACGTTACGCATTGGGCGGCATTAAAAATGTCGGCGAACGGGCAATGGAAATATTGGTCGCAGAACGCGGAGCGGCGGGTTTGTTCAAAAGCCTTGATGACTTTGCCAACCGCGTTGACCCAAGCCAGATTAATCGCCGAAGCCTTGAAAATCTTGCTGCTGCTGGAGCTTTTGATCCGTTGGAACCAAACCGCGGCGCTGTATATGCGGCGGCGGAAACGCTTTTGGCAGCAGCGCAATCGGCGCGGGATTCGCGCGAAAGCGGGCAGGGCGGCTTATTTGGTGAGGCTGGGTCCGACATGGCAGCAATACGGATCGACAACAGCCTGCAATGGGCACCTGGCGAACAAATGAATCAAGAAAAGGATGCATTTGGATTCTATTTTTCGGCGCATCCCTGTTCACAATATGATGCATTGGCCAGTAGCCATGGCGCAAAACCTTATGCGATTTGGCTCGACAGCGGACCGATACCCGAAGGTGTTCGTCGCGTGGCTACCATGTCAGCCTTGATTGAAGGCGTTCGTTGGCGTGAATCGCGCAAGGGCAAGCGCTTCATGATTGCTGATTTCTCAGACAATAGCGGCCAATTTTCGGTGCGATGCTTTGATGAGGCGGTCGGCATTCAGCTTGCCGAGTGGGCAAAAGACGCGGAGTGCCTTTTGCTTCATTGCGAAATGGATATGCGCCCAGGCGATGAAATGCCGAGTTTTACGGTTAAAAGCGCAAAGCCCCTCTCAGGCTTAACCAGCGTGTCACGACTAAAAATGCAGTTAGATGTGACACATGAAGAAGCCATGTCGCGGCTCGCTGAAATCGTTGCGCCATTACATGGTGGTCGTAGCGAATTGGTCATAAAAACCCGCGCCGCCGATGGTCGCTGGGTGCATATCGCGCTCGGTCGCCGTTTCCAGATAGATACATCTCTGTTGGACCAATTGCGCAATATTGATGGCATTGAAAATGTAGAGCTTGCACCATTGGGGCCTGTTTTGGCATTGGTGCACTGAACTGCGAAAATCGTAGACAGAAATTGCGTCTGCAGTATCCTGCAGCGGTGAAGAGGGAGAGATTTTGATGCACGGCACTATGCAAGACTGGGACCTTCGGGTTCCGCGTTTGATCGACTACGCAGCCCGCGAACATGGTACGCGCGAAATCGTAACACGCTGGACCGACGGGACGATAGAGCGCACAAACTGGTCTGGTGTAGCCACTGAAGCGCGCAAATTGTCACAAGCCTTTGTCGGTTTAGGCCTGCAAAAGGGGGACCGGATTGCCACCTTCGCGATGAATCATCACCGGCATTTGGCAGCTTGGTATGGCGCTATTGGTTTTGGCGGTGTCATCCATACCGTGAATGTGCGGCTCTTCGACGAAGATCTGATCTACATCATGAACCACGCCGAAGATAAGGTGTTGATGTATGACGTAATGTTCCAACCGATAGTTGACCGGTTGAAGCCGCATCTGAAGACCGTTGAGCATTATGTCGTGTTTGACCGCGACGACAGCTACGGAGCATTCATCGCCGAGCAAGATGGCAATTATGAATGGGCAACCGGCGACGAACGCGACGCTTGTATGTTGTGTTACACCAGCGGCACGACGGGTAATCCAAAAGGTGTGCTATATCAGCACCGCTCGACGATGTTGCATGCTATGGCCGAAATAGCCCCTGCTATTTTCGACCTCAGTCCACAATCGGTGCTGCTGCCCATTGTTCCCATGTTCCATGCCGCAAGCTGGGGCTTACCCTTCGCAGGCGCCGCTGCTGGCGTCAAATTTGTATTTTCGACAACCAATGATGCGCCAACCTTGCATGGTCTGATGCTCAAAGAAGGCGTCACCCATAGCGCCGGTGTGCCAACAGTGTGGCTCTCGATGTTCGCGCATTTGGACGCAGAGGCAGCAGCGGGTCGAGACGCTACGCTCGGCAAACTGCGCTTGGTGACGATTGGCGGGTCGGCTGCGCCGCGTGCTATGATCGAACGCCTAATGACTTCGGGCGTCCGCGTATCACACGCATGGGGCATGACTGAAACATCGCCTATTGGTACCATGGGGGCCCCGACACCTGATTGGGATGATCTTACACTTGAGCAGCAAATTGACATTGTGTGCAAGCAAGGCCGCACGCCATTTGGTGTTGAGCTGCGCGTGATTGACAAGGACGGCAACGTGGCCCCGCGCGATGGTGTGACGTCCGGTGCGCTTCAAATCCGCGGGCCATGGGTCATTAAACGCTATTTCAAGGCAGATGCCGACGCAGTGGACGCAGATCAGTGGTTTGACACCGGTGATGTATCTGTTCTGCATCCCGACGGCACGATGCAGATCACGGACCGTGTGAAAGATGTCATTAAGTCCGGCGGGGAGTGGATCAGCTCAGTTGAACTTGAGAATATTGCGGTGGGCTGCCCCGGTATTGCAGAAGCGGGCGCGATTGGCGTTCCGCACCCCAAATGGGATGAACGCCCCGTTCTGATTGCCGTAAAGAAACCCGGAGCGGAGGTAGATGAGGCGACGGTAAAAGCCTATTTGGCGGAACGCATCGTCAAATGGTGGATGCCAGACCGGGTGCTGTTTGTAGATGAATTGCCACACACAGGCACTGGTAAAATTCAGAAAGTAGCGTTGCGCGCGCAGTTTCAGGATTTTGTACTCGAGGATTAAGATTGTCACCGCTGGCCTTGATGTAGTGTAGGTGGTTCTCGCCGCCTATATTATCTCTCGCGCAAGCGCGGCATTAGTTCCACAAAATTGCAGGGGCGATGACGGCTGTCGAGTTGATGCACCAGGATCTGGTCCCAACCGTCTTTAACCGCACCATTTGAACCTGGGAGGGCAAAAACATAGGTTCCCTCGGCTAGTACAGCGCAAGCCCGTGACTGTATGGTGGATGTGCCAATGCTTGCGAAGCTTAACCAGCGGAAGAGTTCGCCGAAACCAGGAATATCCTTGGTTTTTACGCGCTCAAGGGCTTCGGGGGTTACGTCGCGTCCGGTTAAGCCGGTACCACCGGTTGAGATGACAACATCGATGTTCTCATCATCGATCCAGTTTTGTAACCGTGCGGTGATTAATGCAGTATCGTCACGCAAAATGGCGCGATCAGCGATTCTGTGCCCGGCGTAGGCTATCCGTTCGGCTAGAAGATCACCGCTTGTATCGTTTCCTTCATCACGGGTGTCTGACACCGTCAGCAGTGCGATATTTACCGGTTTGAACGTTCTGTTTTCATCGAGCGGCAATGACGCCTCCTGTAATCCTGCGCGTTGTGACGGTGCCATTGGCATCCGGGAATTTCGGCCACATATATTGGGCCAGGCCCTTCAAGCTTCCTGAGGCCTTGTTCTCGCGCATCTCGTAGATCCAGTAATTTCGAAGAATGATTGCCACATAACCACGCGTTTCCCAAAATGGGATAGATTCAATGAACAATAATGGGTCGCCATTGTCGCGTATTTCACTGTTCCAGCGAGCCACCGGTGAAGGACCCGCATTATAGGCAGCGATCACCTTGGGCAAAAGCCCGCCCGTTGTGGGTAGATCGCGCAGCTTTTCTAGATAGGATTGCCCATATTCCAGATTAACTGCCGGACGGTCCAAATCAGATGCGGCAAAAAACGCGCCGCGGGCGCGCGCGAGGTCCTGGGCCGTTCCGGGGCGTACCTGCATGAGTCCGCGTGCGCCAGCCGGGCTGATTACGTCGGTGCGAAAATTGGATTCTTGCAGCGTGTGGGCATATATCAAGGAGGGAGTGACACGCCAACCACCGGTGGGTTCCCAATTGGGCAGGGGGTAACGTGCCGTGGCGTTGCTCTGATCGCGCGAGGGACCATAATGGCCGAACCAGAATTGCGTTGAGGCTAAGTTCAACGCGCCTGCCAACTGGGCGAGGTTTGCGTGTTGCCGTACATCTCCAATTCTTGCCTGATGACGCAATGCCTCATCGGCCAGTTTATTCTGCCCAATTTCGGCAAGAGAAACCGCTAAGACGGCGTTTGGCTGGTTTTGCAAACTTGCCCAATCAAGTTTGACCACTTTTGCTACTTTGCGAGTGATCTGTTCCATTCCAAGCGCTTCACTGGCGAGCAGGCCGTAAAATGTCTCCGATAGCTGCGCCGCTTTTTGCATCTTGAGCTGAATGTATTGCGGCTGTTTTGCGGCCATTGCTGCACGTGCGCCCCAAAACAGGCCTGCTGCTTTTAAGTCATCGTTGCTTGCCAAGCGGGCTACAAGATCAAAAGCACCATAAGCAGCAGTATAATCACCTAGCCGCCAAGAAGCGAGACCAAGCACCCAGCTGGCCTGTGTGCCCCAAGCTCCACCCGCAACTTGCGCGATAGTGGCAACACGCTTTGCTGATATGTCGTCATTCTCGATATAATAAGACCATGCGACACGATAACGTAATTCCGTTAGCGCTTCGGGCGACAATTCCAATGCTTTGCTTTCCAAAAATTGTTCAGCGGCAAAGGGTTGGTCATTTTTAATGAACACCTGCAATTCGGCACGCACGCTATCGCCTGCTTCATTTGCGGGTAAATCTCTTTTTGGTGCGCCACCTAGCCATGAAAAGCGGCGTATGCCTGGGCGACTGGGGATCGTCTCTAGACCGCGCTTCCGCGCCATAGTCGCCAATTGCTCAGCTTGCGGTAAATAGGGTGCCGCCTCCAGCAGAGCTTGGAGCTGCGCTACCTCAACCTTTGGACTATTGGGTGCAACGTACAATTCTGCGCGCGCCATCGCCGACATCGGGCCTTGGGGGGCTGCATCAATCATGCGCGCCGCCTCATCCCATTTTTCTGACCGGATAGCCTCATAGATCGCAGTAAAAACCGCCTTTTCTTGAGCGTTCAGAACATTGGGTGCTGGCTGGGAAGAGGCAATAGCACGAAACCCGCCGCTGGTGTTTGCATGAGCTGTCGCAAAGGATGTACAAGCCACGGCAAAGGCGAGCGCGCCCAACTTATGTATTTTCATGCGCATTGAACCGCCTTTTTCGCAAAGATTTGCAAATCTCTCCAAGCCTGCTTTTTCATGGCAGGCCGCGCAATAAGGGTACGTGGATGAAATGTCGCCATCGTTGGTAGGTTGAGGCCTTCATGGTGGATATATCGTAACTCTGCGCGCGCATGCATGAGTTCTTCGCCCAACAGAGCTTTGCATGCAGCAGAGCCTAGTATCATCAGCGATTTTGGTTTAATCAACTGTACTTGATGCAGCATAAATGCAGCAAGATTGGGCAAGTCGTTTTCGGGAACCTCGCCTGCTGATGGGATGCTCGTCGCTAACCATGTACAATAGCAATGCGCGGTTTCTATGCCGATTGCGGCGAGCATTCTATGCAAGAGAGCGGCATTTAATGACGCTGGGGTTTCAGGCCTATCCAATATGTCTGGCAAGTCAGAAATGATCATGACATCGCAACAGTCGGGACCAATCGGCGGAAAGCGAATGGGGCCATAAGCATTGCCAGGCAGATGGGCTCCACTCGTCACCATCTCGCGAAGGGCGGTAATATCTCTCGGCCACATGATTGTGGTCGTCGCGGGTACTTCACCCGGCTCTTTCTTGTATGGGGCAGGGTCAGAAATGTTCGGAGATGTGTCGACGGTGCCCTGTGTTAGCAAATCCACCGTGTTATAACGCACAGCAGAATCAACCCCGGCTAGCTCCCACCAACCAGATAGCGATTCAACCACAGCAAATGCGGTAATTTTTCCCCTATCTTCCATAAATCCCTTCAGTCACCAGTTGACGGCAGGGTCAATTGCTTGGCATGGCAATTCCCACAGGCTGTTCAAATAACGGGACAGCTGGAATTATATGCCGGGTAAAGGATAAAGGCAATGAGTGAACGTGAGTCGATGCCCTATGATGTTGTGATTGTTGGTGCCGGGCCAGCAGGACTTTCGGCCGCAATTCGCATAAAGCAATTATCCCCGGATACCAGCGTCTGCATCCTTGAAAAGGGTTCCGAAGTGGGCGCGCACATATTGTCGGGTGCGGTCATTGATCCCAAAGCGCTTGATGAGCTGCTGCCTGACTGGCGCAACATGGGTTGCCCGCTGGCCGATACGCCAGTGAATGACAATCAGCATTGGATCATGACTAAGACCGGCAAGTTCAACATGCCACATTTCCTGACGCCCGGTTTCATGCACAATAAGGGCACATACACCGGCTCGCTTGGTAATGTTTGTCGCTGGTTGGCGGGGCAGGCTGAAAATCTCGGTGTAGAAATTTTTCCCGGCTTTTCGGCTGCAGAAATTCTCTACAACAGCGACGGCTCGGTTAGGGGTGTCGCCACCGGCGACATGGGCATTGCGCGCGATGGTAGCCATAAAGACGATTATATGCGGGGCATGGAATTGCATGCAAAATACACATTCTTTGCCGAAGGCGTGCGCGGCCACCTGACTAAATTGCTCAAACCGCAATTTGCGCTCGATAAGGATTGTGAGCCGCAGGTTTACGGTATCGGCTTGAAGGAATTGTGGGACATTCCGCCGGAGCAGCATTCTGCAGGGCGCGTTATTCATAGTCAGGGCTGGCCTTTGACCGATGCCAATGGCGGCGCGTTCCTCTATCATCAAGCGAACAACCAAATTGCCTTGGGGTTTGTTGTGTGGCTGAATTATTCAAACCCTTATCTGTCGCCTTTTGAAGAACTGCAGCGTTGGAAAACCCATCCAGAGGTTAAGAAGATACTCGCTGGTGGCCGCCGTGTATCCTACGGCGCGCGGGCGATTAGCGATGGCGGTTGGCAGTCGGTACCTGAACTTACATTCCCTGGCGGTGCATTGATTGGTTGCTCGGCCGGGTTCGTAAACGTACCGCGTATCAAGGGCACGCATACGGCAATGAAGTCTGGCATGCTGGCGGCTGAAGCTGCTGTTGAAGCGCTGGCTGCGGGCCGCGAACATGATGCGCTTACCGCATATCAGACGGCCTATGAAAATAGCTGGATTTACAAAGAATTGCGTATGGTACGCAACGTTCTTCCGCTCGTCGAAAAATACGGTAACCTGCTGGGTAGCGCGCTTGCTGGTGTCAATATGTGGCTGGAGAATTTCGGTATACGCTTGCCTTTCACCATGAAGCATCATCCGGACCACAAGGCGCTGAAGAAGAAAAGCACCGCCGAACGGATCGATTATCCAAAACCCGATGGGGTGTTCAGCTTTGACCGTCTGTCTTCGGTTTTCCTCTCAAACACGAACCATGCAGAAGATCAGCCCATCCATTTGCAGGTCAAAGATATGGACCTTCAGAAAAACAGCGAATTTATGGAGTTTGCTGGTCCATCAACGCGCTATTGCCCTGCCGGTGTGTATGAGTGGATTGAAGAAGAGGGTAAGGACGCCCGTTATCAAGTCAATTCGCAAAACTGCGTCCATTGCAAGACTTGTGACATCAAGGACCCGAACCAGAATATCAATTGGGTGACGCCAGAGGGCGGCGGTGGGCCTAATTACCCCAATATGTAATGCGGGTGGCGCTTTTGTCGCCGCCCATGGGGTAAGGTTGTGTCGTGGAACATTCTGAAATAGCCTTTGCAAAGATAAACCTCGCCTTACACGTCCGGAAACGGCGTCTTGATGGCTATCATGACATCGAAACGCTGTTCGCCTTTGTTCAGGACGGGGATGTTCTAACCGCATGCCCTGCAAATGAGCTGTCACTGGAAATTTATGGCCCCTTTGCTTCTGGGCTAGAGGTTGATGAAAGCAATTTGGTCCTGAAAACGGCCTTGTTGTTGAAGGCACACTTTAGCGTTACGCAAGGCGCGGCCATTCGCCTCGACAAAAACCTACCCGTTGCTTCAGGCATTGGTGGGGGATCAGCCGACGCAGCAGCCACAGCAAGGCTGCTTAACCGCCTTTGGGGTTTGGGTGCCTCAGAACAGGAACTGGCGGATATTCTTGCCCCTTCAGGGGCAGACATTCCCGCTTGCGTCTTCAGCCGCCCGAGTTTCGGCAGCGGCACCGGAACCGCCCTGACTTTTCTAGACGATAGCAATATCGTTGCGCGGCATGTTTTACTTGTTAACCCGCTGCAATCCGTTTCTACAGCAGCGATATTCAAGTCATGGAGTGGCGTTGACGGCGGAGCAGTTGATCAGAGCGATATTTGGGACGCCGCGATGAAAGGTCAAAACGACCTGGAACCGATTGCTACGGGCCTTTGTCCGGTTATTTCGGATATAATTAACCGACTTTCGCTCGCAAACCCTGTTTTCGTGCGCATGTCCGGCTCTGGGGCCACATGCTTTGCCTTGTTTGATGATGCAGAAACCCTTGAGGCAGCGAGAGCGACACTTGACCCAGACTGGTGGTCTATGGCCAGTATGTTGCGATGACCGATGCTCCGTTCGAAATATTAGGAACGCCGCTGCAAGGCAGGTTCCTGATCATCGGGGATCACGCGTCGAACTGCATTCCCGATGATATTGATCTAGGGATCGAGCCTGCGTTCCTTCGCGGGCATATTGCTTGGGACATTGGCGTTGCAGAGGTTGCGCGCTTGATCACACAAGATGCGCGCTTTGCGGCCTATCTAGGTGGGTATTCGCGTCTTGTTGTCGATTTAAACCGCGATGTTGATGATGCAGCGGCGATCCCCGCACAAAGCGACGGTGTTCTGATACCCGGCAACAACCTTGGGCTATCGGAAAAAATTGCAAGACTAGAACGTTTCCACAGGCCCTATCACGACCATTTGCAGCAATTGCTATCCCAGCATCGCCCGGCACTCATTTTGTCGCTCCACAGCTTTACACCGGCCTTGGAGAGTAAACCGCATGAGGCACGGCCTTGGGAGATTGGGGTGCTTTATAATGAACAGGAAGCAGCGTCTAAACTGGCTATCCCTTTTCTTGAAAATGCAGGATATCTTGTGGGCGACCAACTGCCTTATTCCGGTAAATTGCTCAACGCGACGATGAACCGTCACGCTGAAGCTAATGACATCCCTTATATTGGCATCGAGATGCGGCAGGATCTGTCAAGCAACTCTGATGGCCAAGCAAGATACGCGCGAATATTGACCGAAATGTGCCATTTTGTTTCGGAACAGCTTGGCTTATCCGCATAATATGGCTTAGAGAGCAGGGCTTAACGGAGGTCAGTATGCCAAATCAGTTCGACAAGTCCAAATTGCCAAGCCGCCATGTATCAGTAGGGCCAGAGCGCGCCCCACATCGCAGCTATTATTACGCAATGGGCCTGACTGCTGAAGAAATCGCGCGGCCATTTGTTGGCGTGGTGTCCGCTGGAAATGACAGCGCACCGTGCAACACTACGCTGGATGCTCAAGCTGATATCGCGCGTGTCGGCGTGGAGCAGGGTGGTGGCATGCCACGCCGTTTCAACACTATTACCGTAACGGACGGCATTGCCATGGGGCATCAAGGGATGAAATCTTCCCTGGTTAGCCGCGAAGTCATTGCGGATTCGGTCGAACTTTCAGTACGCGGTCATTGCTATGACGCGCTTGTGGGCTTTGCGGGCTGCGACAAATCCCTGCCGGGTATTATGATGGCGATGTTGCGTTTAAACGTGCCCTCGATTTTCGTATATGGCGGCTCCATCCTTCCTGGCCGTCACAATGACAAAGACGTCACGGTCAAGGATGTGTTCGAAATCGTCGGTAAATATGCGGCGGGCGCGTGCCCTTTATCGGAATTGGAAGAGCTTGAGCGCGTGGCTTGTCCCGGACATGGCGCATGTGGCGGACAATATACCGCTAACACCATGGCTTGCGTAGGGGAAGCGATTGGACTTTCGTTGCCCAACAGCAATATGGCGCCAGCACCTTATTCAACGCGCGACCAAATCGCGCATGCGGCAGGCGTGCAAGTCATGGAACTGCTCGCACACAACATAAGACCACGTGACATATGCACGCGCGAAGCTTTCGTTAACGCAGCAAGAATTGTTGCTGCGACGGGCGGTTCAACTAACGCCGCTTTGCATTTGCCTGCCATGGCCCATGAGGCTGGTATTGATTTCGATCTGTTCGATGTCGCGGATGCGTTTAAGACCACGCCATATATGGCCGATCTTCAGCCCGGCGGTCAGTTCGTCGCGCGCGACATGTATGATGCAGGTGGCGTCTACATGCTGATGAAGTCGTTGCTGGACGAGGGGTTGTTGTTTGGCAACTGCATGACGGTTACCGGCAAAACACTTGGTGAGAATATCGACCAAATCACTTGGAACCCAGATCAAAAGGTTATTTATCCAGCGACAGCTCCTATAACGCCGACTGGCGGCGTTGTCGGACTTCGAGGAACACTTGCGCCAGAAGGCGCTATCGTGAAAGTCGCCGGCATGGACCGGTTGACCTTTACAGGCCCTGCGCAGGTATTTGATTGCGAAGAGGATTGCTTTGCCGCCGTTGAGGCAAGAGAAATTCGTGAAGGCTCAGTCATAGTCATCCGTTATGAAGGACCAAGGGGTGGCCCCGGCATGCGCGAAATGTTGTCGACTACTGCTGCCCTGTACGGTCAGGGTATGGGTGAAAAGGTTGCGCTCATTACCGATGGCCGCTTCTCTGGCGCAACGCGCGGCTTCTGCATCGGCCATGTTGGGCCAGAGGCCGCGTTATGCGGGCCGATTGCATTGATCGAGGATGGTGACGAAATCATTATCGATGCCGAAACCGGCGTTATCGACCTGAATGTTGCAGCGGAAGTACTTGAAGAACGACGTAAAAGCTGGAAGCCGCGTCAGACAGATTACCAATCTGGCGCGATCTGGCGTTATGCTCAAAATGTTGGTCCTGCTTATAAGGGGGCGGTCACGCATCCGGGTGGCGCGAAGGAAACCCACGTATTTGCTGATATCTAAGTCGCTGGTTGATTGCTAGCCGCTTCACGGGCATGGGGCGGTATGGATTTAACAGAAGAGATTATCAGGGTGGCCGCGCGCGGTGATGGCGTCACTGCAAATGGTCGCTATGTGGCTTTGGCAGCACCGGGCGATATTGTAGACCCATCGGGCGGGCTAATTCATGGGCCGCACCACGTCGCACCAACATGTCAGCATTTTCCTTTGTGCGGCGGTTGCCAGTTGCAACATCTCGACGAAGACAGTCTGAGGCTATTCATTGCCGAACGCGTAACGCACGCCCTTGCGACGCAACAGGTAAGCATTGGCGAAGTTATGCCTGTACATCTGTCGCCACCTAAGACACGCCGACGTATCGCGGTGCGTTCGGCATGGGCAGGTAAGCAGTTTCAGCTTGGTTTCAGTACAGAGAAAAGTCACCGGATTATTGACTTGCGTCAATGTGACGTAATGGCACCAGAGTTATTGGCTTTGCTCGCACCAATACGCAATTTGCTTGAGCCTCGGCTCAATCGAGCGCGGCAGGTACAAATCAAACTGGCGAAGGTTGACCAAGGCGTCGATGTTTTGATTGAGAATTGGATTGCCAATGACCTCGATACACATGAGCTTTTATCCGAATTTGCCAAGACCCACCATCTTGCCCGCCTGTCGCTGGATGAAGGATATGGCCCTGTACCCTTTTATGAGCCTGAGCCTGTTACGGTAACACTTGGCGGTGTTGCTGTGGGTTATCAGCCTTATGGCTTCCTGCAAGCCACTGCCGATGGTGAAACAGCCTTGGTGAAAGCTGTCAATTCAATCATTGGCAACGATAACATTGTTGCGGACTTGTTTGCAGGCTCCGGGACTTTCGCCTTATCCATGGGGCCAGGTCGTAAGGTCTATGCGGGTGAAGCTGATCTAAAGGCCAGTCTTGCTCTTAAAGCAGCGGCGGGGCGCACTGGCCGAACGATATTCACCGAACATCGCGACTTGTTCCGGCGGCCGCTCTCGGCAGATGAACTCAACAAATTCCAAACTGTTGTGCTTGATCCACCACGCGCAGGCGCAAAGGAGCAGGTCGCGCAGCTTGCCGCATCGAATGTGCCGAATATAGCTTATGTGAGTTGTAATCCCGCCAGTTTTGCGCGGGATGCAAAAACCTTGGTTGCCGCTGGATACAGGTTGCAGCGGATCTGGCCGGTGGGACAGTTCCGCTGGTCAACCCATATCGAGCTAGTAGGCCATTTTAGCCGTTAGTGGAGCAGTACCGCCATTACGGAATGCGCCACAAGGATCATAAGTGCGACGGATGATAGTGCAAACAATGCAAAGCGAATGATCACGCGGTTTGAAAAAATCTGAACCAAGCTATGTGCGACGCGCAGACCGACATATGCCCAAGCAACAGTCGCGTTCAAATTGTCGCCTTGTCCTACCATCGCTAATAGCAAGCACGCCGCATAAAAAACCGTAGGTGCCTCGTGTAAGTGATTGTAATTATCTGCAACCCATGATGCTTTTTCTTCGCCTTTTGCGATAAGCGCATCGCGCAACGCGCCGCTGGAGGAACCAACAATCTTGGTTCCATCAATACCTGCACGGCCCATCGCTGGTAAGCGGGTAGCATACATCCAAATCCAGATAATCATTGTCCATGCCGCAAGCGCTGCGACAGGTCCTAAAATGCTACTTTCCATATAATTTCTCCCCTTAAATAGTCGCTAGCAGCGCCTGTACAGCCAATATGGTCAGGCAGACAGTCGATAACAAAAAGAACATAAAGCGGATGCTAACGGTATTAACCGTTGCCTGCCAGATGCTGTGGATTACGCGCAAGGCGGTGTAACCCCAAGCGAGCATGACCGATAGCTCTGTTGCCCCGCCGGATATTGCCAAGATCATAACCGTGGCATAGAAAATTGTCGGTTGTTCCATGAGATGCGCGTAATTGTGAGATTTCCATGCCACCGATGGGGGGACATTTGGGTCAATGTCTTGCCCGCGGCCGCCTGGCGCAGCCTTACTGAGGTCCATCCCGATCTTGGACATAGCTGGAAGCCGTGTCCCCGCCATCCAGAACAGCATTAAAAGTGACCAGACCACCAACGCAGCTGCTGGCGCCAAAATAGGTATATTCATATATAAATCCCCCCCTCTATGTAGACGGGGAGGGTGAGGCACCTCAGACAAATTGTCAAATGTAACCTAGGGTCAGGACCACTTAAACCTTTGAGCTTTGCGAACGCGTTGCGCGAACGCCTGTATCATTGGCCGGAGCCCAACCATAAAGCGTTGCCATCGGCTGATCCTCTACGACCACTGTTTCCGTCTCGCCAAAACCGTTAAATTCGGTCCGCATCGCACAGCCATAAGCGCCGAGCATGCCAACTTCGATATAATCGCCAGCCTTGACATCATCCGGCAAGATAAAAGGCCCCGCCATATGGTCCATATCGTCGCAGGTAGGCCCGTAGAAGCTGAATTCAGCCATCTGGGTGCCAATTGATGTTTCCGACCGCTGAAGGGCCACAGGGAAGCGCCAGCCGATGTGGGCCGCGTCGAATAACGAACCATAAGCACCGTCGTTGATAAACAACTCGCTTCCACGACGCTTTTCGACCTTCACAAGCAGCGATGTATATTCCGCGCATAATGCACGGCCAGGTTCGCACCAAAGCTCGGCTGAATAGCTGATCGGCAAATCCTCGAAGCAATCATGTATGACGTCGAAATAGCCTTCTAACGCTGGAGGCTCCATGCCCGGATAAACCGAAGGAAAGCCACCACCAATGTCCACAATGTCCACCGTGACAGACGCCTCGACAATCGCGGCGCGGACATGTTCCATGGCTTCTGCATAAGCCGCCGGCGTCATGGCTTGGCTGCCAACGTGGAAACAAATGCCGAGACTGTCTGCAACTTGACGCGTTGCAACCAACAGGTCAGCAACCTCCAACGGATCCGCGCCGAATTTCGACGCGAGGCTTAACTTTGCATGTTCTGATGATACCCGAATGCGAACGCACAGTTCAAGATCCGTCGCGCCATGTGTTGCGCGCACGATCTTCTCAAGCTCTTCATGGCTATCGAGGCTGAATGTGCGGACATTATGATTGTGATAGGCCTGCGCGATAGCGCGCTCGCTCTTCACCGGGTGCATGAAGCAAAGCTTTGCGTCCGGAAGGAATTTGTGGACCAGCCGAACTTCACCCAAGGATGCAACATCATAATGCGTGATGCCAGCCTCCCAAAGGGTTTCAAGCAACGCAGGTGATGGGTTCGCTTTCACGGCGTACAAAGATTTACCCTGAAACTTCTCAACGAAGAAACGGGCCGCGCGCGCAGCAGCATGTGGGCGGAGTAGCGTGATTGGTTCGTCCGGGCGGAGGGCGCGGACTACAGCAAGTGCGTCAGTGTTCTCGTACAATTCAAGGGACCCCCAAAAGATAACATGAAACAACAAGGCTGCCTTGCGGTTATTGGAAGTCC
>NZ_JBIICD010000010.1:0-80013 GCF_044239045.1 Sphingorhabdus sp. | reverse complement strand
ATGATCCGATAATCGATCACGACACCTTTGATCGCGTCCAGGCTACGCTTGCGGGTAACACTCGAGATAAGCTGATATCGAAGCATGCAAAGTCGCCAAGTCTTTTGGCAGGCCTTGTCACTGATCCGGATGGCAGGCCAATGTCGCCGTCACGCGGACAGAAGGGGTCGAAGCAATATTGCTATTATGTCACTCGGTTCAAACCAGGCGAAGACCGTTCGACCATCTGCAGACTGCCAGCTGGCCCGCTCGATCAGATTGTCATAAAAACACTTAAGGCATATCTCAGCAAACCGGCTGAACCTGATGCATCAACATGCAAGGTTGAATGGCAGGCCAATTGCCAAGCCGAAGCTGCGTTAGCCGACAGCCTTGATCATATTACAACGAGCGCGTTGCGTGCGATATTGATTGACCGTCTTGTGACGGTGAATGTCGCCGCCGACCGGATCGACGTTATGATCGGAAACGAAGATGCAGTTACTATAACGACACCTGCGCAAATGGTTCGCCGAGGAAATGAGGTTCGGATTGCAATGTCGCCTGATGGCGAATCCGCCAATGATAAAAATGCTGACGCTGCCCTCGTTCGCCTCGTGGTTCAGGGTTTTGCAGCAAGAGAGCATCTCCTGACCGGCGAAGACATTCCAGCAGTATCACGTTATGAAAAGCGGCATTTGCATCGGCTTGCAAGGATGTCTTGGCTAGCACCGGACATCATAACCGCCATTCTTGATGGTCGGCAGCCTGTGCAATTGACCGCCCGGCACCTCATGCGCTGTGCAGATATCCCTATGGAATGGCAGCAGCAGCGGCACTTCCTCGGGTTCAGTTAGCGCCTCCCTAAAACAAAAGTGGTGCCACGAAATAGGGCCCCGGAGAACTCCGGGGCTTTTTTGTGAGATAGAGCGCCTGCAAGGTGTCTCTTGTAGCGGATTTGCAAAATTAATGATCACAAGTAACGGAAGTTACGCGATAATTTCTGCTCTAAGCCAGAAGTCTGAAATTGCTAAAAATATTGGGGACTTCCTGGTGCCCATCAAAGGAACTGAGATGGCGACCTCATTTGTTGCAAGCCTATGATTTAATACAATTAAGCAATTGTGGTGGTTTCTGAATTCTATTCAAAGCAACGCTGACGTCCTTTAGCTGACTGGACATGAGACAACACAGTGTGCTTCCCGTCCGGGCTTTTAGGTTTATCCCGCAACCACTTTGGTGCCACGTTTTTAGGCCCCAGAGATAACGAGCCAGAAACAACTCAAATCGTCACAGGGACAGCGTCTCTGGGCGCCCTAATGTTGAAATATCTACGGGTAAATCGCGGAATTTGCGCGACAAATCTGGCATCTTTGCGCGGAGTTAAGTGTATGATATAAAAAGGAAAAGTACCTGGTGCTGCTGGGGAGGATTGAACTCCCGACCTCGTCATTACCAATGACGCGCTCTACCACTGAGCTACAGCAGCAATACCGAAGGTGCGGCCCTATGCGAAGGCTGGGGCTTAATGTCAAGCGGCTTGCGCGACGGCTTGCCATTTGGCATCGCGCCGACACCGCGATAGCGCGCAAAGGAGAACGGCATTGGCAAAAGATGCAGAGGACAAAGAGCGGATCAAGGCAGAGCGGCTGCGCGAAGCCCTGCGTGCCAATTTGCGCCGGCGCAAGGCAAAGCCATCAGCGCCTAAAGCCGAAGACAATGCAGCAAAGCCGGTAACGGAGAAAAACCACTCCAAGGCATAAGTATCGTCGTTGCACCGCGCGTGATTGTCGTGAATAGAACCCGACATGTTATACCAATTCGCACGCCCCCTTTTGTTTCAAGCCGACGCCGAGACCGCACATAATCTGTCGCTAGCGGCGCTCCGGCTTATGCCTATTCCCTCTTTTGGTTCCCAGTCTCCGGTTCTTGCCCAGACATTTGCGGGCTTGCGGTTTGCGAACCCCGTTGGTCTTGCCCCTGGCTATGACAAAAACGCAGAGGTTCCGGTTGAAATCCTACGGCTCGGTTTTGGCTTTACGGAGGTGGGGACGCTGACGCCGTTACCGCAAGCGGGCAACCCAAAGCCGCGTCTGTTCCGCTTATTAGAGGATCAAGCTGTCATCAACCGCATGGGCTTTAACAATGCAGGGCAGCAGGCGGCAATTGATCTGCTGCGCAACATTCCCGAACAGGCGCGGACAGGACCTATCGGCATTAATATCGGTGCCAACAAGGACAGCGCCGACCGCGTGGCGGATTATGTCATTGGCGTGCGCAACATGGAGGCGCTGGCCGATTATTTGACCGTCAATATCAGCTCGCCCAATACGCCGGGTCTGCGGGCCTTGCAGGACAAGGCGGCACTGGACGATTTGCTGGCGCAGGTGATGGCGGCGCGAACGCGCGACACGCCGGTGTTCTTGAAAGTCGCGCCTGATCTGCAGCCTGCGGACATTGATGATATTGTGGGCGTCGCCATGTCGCGGGGCATCGCTGCGTTGATTGTGTCGAACACAACGATATCGCGCCCTGCGCTTATCTCACGCCATAAGGGGGAGGCGGGCGGTCTATCGGGCGCACCCTTGCGCGACATGGCGCAGCAACGCGTGATTGATTTCCGCAAGGCAAGCGGTGGGCAACTCCCGCTGATTGGCGTAGGCGGAATCTCGTCTGCTGAAGATGCCTATGCGCGCATCCGCGCCGGCGCGTCTTTGGTGCAGATTTACAGCGCTTTGGTGTATCAAGGGCCAGGCCTCGCGCGCAGGATCAATACGCAAATTGCACGCCTTTTACAGGCCGATGGATTCTCCAACATAACCGAGGCTATCGGCGTCGACGGATAAATCTGCACTTGGCTTTATCGATCGAAGGTGGCTAAGTTGTAGGCATGAAAAAATCATTGTTCGCGTTTACCGCATCCGCCATCCTTTTCACCCAAGCAGCAGCAGCCGAAAATGTCGGCGTCACGTCTTCTGCGGATCCTCGGGTCACAGAAGCGGGAATAGAAATGCTGCGCCAAGGCGGATCTGCTGCGGATGCGGCGATGGCTATGATGCTTGCCCTGACCGTGGTCGAACCGCAATCGAGCGGCATCGGTGGCGGTGGTTTCTTATTGTATCAGGACAGCGCGAAAGGCGCTTTGACAACGATAAATGGACGGGAAACCGCACCAGCGGCGGCGAAGGCCGATCGTTTTGTTGGACCAGATGGCAAACCACTAGCCTTTCTCGCAGCGTTTCAGGGCGGGCATTCGGTTGGCGTACCGGGCAACATCCAGCTGATGGCGCAAACGCACGCCAAATGGGGCAAACTGCCTTGGGCAACCGTGTTTAAGCCTGCGATCCGCCTTTCGGACAAGGGGTTCATTGTTAACAAAACGCTGGAATCACGGTTGCAGGCTTATCAGCGGCTGTGGCCGAATTTCGATGAAGCGCGGGCGATTTACTGGCGCGATGGCAAACCCGTTACGGCAGGCATGACGCTTAAAAATCCCAAGCTTGCGGCCACTTTGAAGCTGCTGGCGAAAAAGGGGCCTGACGCCTTTTATACAGGAACGGTCGCCAACCAGATTGTGCAGGCTGTCACCAGCAGCAAGCTGAGCCCCGGTGACATGACGATGACCGATCTCGCGCAATATCGGGCCAAAGAGCAGCAGGCCGTGTGCGCGCCCTATCGGGTCTATGTTGTCTGCGGCATGGCGCCGCCTTCGTCGGGTGCAACCACAGTGCTTCAGATTTTGGGCACGTTGCAGCGTTTTGATTTGACCGCAACGGGCAAGGATAGCCCCAAAAGTTGGCATCTGATTGGTCAAGCGATGCAGTTGGCTTATGCAGACCGTGAAAAATATCTGGCGGATGACGCCTTTGTCGATGTGCCGGTCGCCGGGCTATTGAACCCTGCATATATACAAGAACGTTCGGCGCTGATTGATCCCGAAAAAGCGCGTAGCGATTATCCCGCCGGAAAACCACCCGGTGCTGCGCCGCGCACAGCCGCGATTTCCAGTGAAGTTGCTGGCACGACGCATTTCACAGCAATCGATGCAAATGGCAACATCGCCAATATGACGTCTACAATTGAAGGTCCGTTTGGCAGCCAGCTTGTGGCCGGCGGGTTCTTTTTGAACAACGAACTCACGGACTTCACCTTTGCCCCTGAAAAGGACGGCGCACCTGTGGCAAATCGTGTTGCTGGTGGGAAGCGACCTTTGTCTTCGATGTCGCCGACGATGGTTTTTGACCGCGATGGACGGGCGGTACTGACGCTGGGTTCGGCCGGTGGTAAGCGGATCATCATGCATGTCACCAAAACACTGATCGGCGTGCTGGACTTTGGCTTGCCGCTTGATCAAGCGATTGCGTTGCCGAATATCTATTTTGGTGGTGGGCAGTTAGAGGTGGAGCAGGACACCTCGCTCGCCGCAATGGCAGAAGAGATTTCTGCCTTCGGACAGAAGGTCCGCGTCGCTGAACTCGGGTCTAAGGTTAATGGCGCACAATATCTCAACGGCGCTTGGACAGGCGCTGCGGATCCACGGAGCGAAGGGACGTCGGCAACCATAAATGCAAAAGGTAAGGTCACGATCATCCGCCCGCCCGCCGCTATAGATGTGCCTTTGCCTAGCGTCGGATAAAAGACGCGCATTGCACCCGATTGCGAGTGGCGCTACCGCCAATAGGATAACAAAAACAGGCCACGGCATGGCTGGAATTTTGCAGGAGAGCATAAATGGCTGCTGAACAGTTTGACGACTTTGACAGCTTCCCTAATCTTGTAACAATGTTTTTCGCGCGTGCGCGTCACCGCGGGAATGCGCCCTTTTTATGGGCAAAGCATGACGGGGACTGGCACTCGATCAGCTGGTCCGATGTTGCCCGGCAGGTCGCAGGTTTTGCAAAATCGCTGCGGCAGCTGGGGCTGCAAAAGGGCGACCGGGTCATGCTCGTGTCGGAAAACCGGCCCGAATGGTGCATCGCCGATTTGGGTATCATGGCGGCAGGTTGCGTCACCGTGCCGACCTATGTCACCAACACCGAACGCGACCACCAACATATTTTGGACAATAGCGACGCCCGCGCGGTCATCGTATCGACGGCCAAGCTTGCCAAGATATTGATGCCAGCGGCGCTGCGGTCATCGCAGGCGGAATTCATCATTGCCATTGATCCCCAGCCAGCGATGCAAAAGGGCCAGTTATCGATGCATCACTGGGCCGATATGGTCAAAGGCACAGATGCTGATGTGCGCGCTTGTGAAGCGGCGATGGCGTCGGTTACCCGTGACGATTTGGCGTGTATTATCTACACCAGTGGCACTGGTGGCGCCCCGCGCGGCGTGATGCAGCATCATGGTGCAATTTTGCATAACGCTGACGGCGCAGCGGCAGTCCTTCGGGAAGACTTCGGCTTAGACGAAGAAGAAGTTTTCTTGTCGTTCCTGCCTTTATCGCATGCCTATGAACATAGTGGTGGGCAGTTCCTGCCAATCGGCGTTGGCGCGCAAATCTATTATGCCGAAGGGCTGGAGAAGCTAGCCGCCAACATTGAAGAAACGCGGCCAACAGTTATGGTGGTGGTCCCGCGTCTTTTTGAAGTGCTGCGTCAACGGATGATCAAGGCTGTCGAAAAGCAGGGCAAGCTACCCAATTATCTGCTCGATAAGGCACTGACCATCGGGGAGCGTGACTATTCAGGGCGCAAACGGCTTATCGATGCGCCGATGCGATTGATTTTATCGCGCACAATCAAGCCAAAAATACAGGCGCGCTTTGGCGGCCGGATGAAAGCAATGGTGTCCGGCGGCGCGCCGCTGAACCCCGACATCGGCGTGTTTTTCCAATCCTTGGGTATCACTATGTTGCAAGGCTATGGTCAGACCGAGTCCGGCCCTGTCATTAGCTGCAACCGGCCAAGCGCTGACATCAAAATGGACACCGTTGGTCCGCCGTTGAAAAATACGGAGGTCAAAATCGCCGAGGATGGCGAAATATTGGTGCGCGGACCTTTGGTGATGAAGGGATATTGGCGCAATCAGGCCGAAACTGATCGCGTTATCATTGATGGCTGGCTGCACACCGGCGATATTGGTCATATTGATGACCAAGGCCGCATTGCCATTACCGATCGCAAGAAGGACCTGATCGTAAACGACAAGGGCGACAATATCGCGCCGCAAAAGATTGAAGGCATGCTCACGCTTCAGCCCGAAATATTGCAGGCCATGGTGTCAGGCGACAAAAGGCCATATATTGTCGGCTTGATCGTTCCAGATCCCGAATGGGCGTTGGAATGGGCGCAGGCGCAGGACATGAAATATGACTTTGCCGAGCTACAAGCCAACCCCCAATTCCGCGCCGCTGTGCGCGCAGCTGTGGATCGCGTGAATGCGGATGTTTCGGTCACTGAAAAAGTGCGCCAGTTCGAATTTGCGGATGAGCCCTTTTCCATCGAAAATGGCGAGATGACGCCGAGCATGAAAATTCGCCGTCATGTCATTCGTGAACGATACGCCGCGCGGGTCAACGGAATGTACAAAGCTTAGGGGTAGAAGCCCGAAAGGGCGGGGTCGTTTGTATATGGGCTTAAGCGTTTTGAGCCCATATTAGAAATTCGACATTGCCTTGCGGTCCGGTAATCGGGCTGGTGGTGAGGCCGTGCACCGTCCAATTTTGGGTGGCGAGCCATGCTTTGACCTCGTCACAGACGCGTGCATGCACGTCGGCGTCCCGCACGACGCCGCCTTTGCCGACTTCGTCGCGGCCTGCTTCAAATTGCGGCTTAATCAGCGCGATGAGCTGCGCCTTGCTTTTGGCGAAGGATAAGGGCCGTTCAAGCACCTTGGCCAAACCAATGAAGCTGGCGTCGCAGACGATGAGGTCAATCGGTTCGTTGATGTGCGCGTCGGTTAAGATGCGTGCGCTGGTCTGCTCATGAACAATGACGCGCGGGTCCTGCCGCAGTTTCCAAGCCAGCTGGTTAGTGCCGCTGTCGACGGCGTAAACGCGGGCTGCGCCGTTGGTCAGCAGAACATCGGTAAAGCCGCCCGTCGATGATCCGACGTCGATAGCCACATGGTCGGTCACATCAATAGCAAACGCCTCCAGCGCATGGGCAAGCTTAATGCCGCCGCGGGACACCCATGGGTGGTCACTGCCGCGCACGCTGATTTCGGCATCCTCGGCGATTTGCTGTCCGGGTTTTTGCGCCTTGGCATCGCCAATATAGACATGGCCCGCCATGACGAGCGCCTGGGCGCGGGTCTTGCTATCGGCCAAGCCGCGATCAACGATGATTTGATCTAATCGTGTTTTTTTGGTCGCCATGCCGCAACGCGCTAGCGGAGCTTGCACGATTTGGCCATAAGACAAAGCTATGCACATTCGTTACCTGACCATCTTCGCCGTTCTGAGTCTCGCCGCGTGCGTTGCGCCGCCGCCGCCGTCTGCGCCAAAGATTGTTTCCGCGCCGCCGCCTTTGGCTGCGCCGCCTCCGCCGCGATTAACTGGCGATTGGAATGACTGGCCCTTTACACCCGGGAATTGGACGTATCGCCGCGATGGCCGCGGTTCGGTGGCGCAGTTCGGCGCGTCGGGACGCAACCCGACCATCAGCTTTCGTTGTGATTTAGAGAAACGCCGCGTCACATTATCGCGTGAGGCATCGGCACCCGGCGCGCGCTTGGTCATCCGCACATCGACCATCACAAAAACAATGGCAGCGACGACAAGTGATGCAAATTCGACCTATCTGACAACCGACATCGCAACCACCGATCCGATCTTGGATGCCATGGCCTTTAGCCGTGGCCGGGTGTTGGTTGAAATGGAAGGGCAGCAGCCCGTCATTCTGCCGTCATGGGCGGAAATCGCACGTGTAGTTGAAGATTGTCGAGGATAATTACGGCGCGATGTATCGCGGCGCAGAACGTCAATTTTTGCCAGAATAAAAATTTATTACAAGACTTGTTTGTCCGCGCAGTTTGATTCACTTTCCTACCTGCGGAGGGCAGATATATGTTTGATGCGAGCAAATTTTATTTAACGAAAGGAGGTGATCCGATGTCTCATGGTTCAGTTAAGAGGTCGGACAATTCCGTTCGGGAGATCGGCCGCTGAGCAAATCAGCGATGCCGGCCACGGCATGAAAGCAACTTCCGGCAGCGGGCGTCCGACCGCTGACCCATGTTTAAGGGCCGCTGGTTAACTCCAGCGGCCCTTTTCTGTTGTCCATGTCATGCCCTCTTAATTTTGGGCGCATGCTTTTTGTCGAACATTGGTGGCAATTGCTGATGAAATGCTTACATTCGATGTAAGATTCTGAAGGATATCAAAAATGCAGTTTATACGCCTTAGCTGGAAAATTTTGGTCGGTGTGAAGGACCTGTTTGTATTGCTGTTTTTGGCGCTTTTCTTTGCCGCCATTTTCGCGCTGCTAAATACAAATCCGAATCCAGCGATGGTCCGCGATGGTGCGTTGCTGCTCAAGCTGGATGGCGTAGTGGCCGAACAGCCGGCCGAAATCGACCCGCTGATGGCGCTGACCTCGGCGGCGGCTCCTGTTGGTGAAATCCGTCAACGTGACATCATCCGCGCGTTGAAGCTTGCCCAAAGCGACAAGCGCGTAAAATTGGTCGTATTAGACATGGAACGCTTCATGGGCGGCGGGCAAGCGAGCCTTGCCGCAATTGGGGATAGCATTGATGCCGTCAAAAAGGCGGGCAAGCCCGTTTACGCTTTTGCGACTGCCTACACCGATGACAGCTATCAACTGGCTGCCCATGCAACGCAGATCTGGATGGACCCGCTTGGTGGTGCCTTGCTGGCGGGGCCCGGAGGATCGCAGCCTTATTATAAGGGATTGCTCGACCAATTAGGCGTAAAGGCCAATATCTACCGCGTGGGCACGTTCAAAAGTGCCGTCGAACCTTTTATGCGATCTGACCAGTCAGCTGAATCGAAAATGGCGATCAAGGGCGTGTATGATGAGATATGGGGGCAATGGAAAGCCGACGTGGCCAAAGCCCGCCCCCAAGCACAATTGGATCAATTGCTGACCAACCCCGCTGATGCGGTTGAGGGAGCGAAGGGCGACCTTGGTCAGTTGGCACTGTCGACAAAATTGGTCGATAAATTGGGCGACAAAATCGCCTTTGGAAAATTCATCGCCAGCAAAGTGGGCGCTGATGAAAAGAAAACCACAGGCGGCTTTGCGCATACGCCTATGGATGCTTTGTTGGCCAGCTACGGTCCGCCATCGGCAGGCGAGCAGATTGGCGTTGTGACGGTTGCGGGCACCATCGTTGATGGTGAAGGCGGCCCAGGCTCAGCGGCTGGCGATACGATCAGCAAGCTGATTTATGAGGCATTGGATACTAAGGATTTGAAGGCCCTTGTCGTGCGGGTGGATTCGCCCGGTGGATCCGTGACCGCATCGGAAAAAATCCGGCTCGCGATCGCTGCGGCTAAAGCCAAAAATATTCCGGTTGTTGTCTCCATGGCCAATCTGGCGGCAAGTGGTGGCTATTGGGTCTCGCTGCCTGCTGATGTGATATTTGCCGACCCTTCGACGATCACCGGCTCTATCGGTATCTTCGGGGTGATCCCAAGCGCCGAGGCTGGCTTAGCGAAAATTGGTGTGAATGCGGATGGGGTCAAGACAACGCCATTGTCCGGTGAGCCCGATGTCCTGAACGGCTTTAGCCCTGAATTTGACCGCGTGGCGCAAAGCGCGATTGAAAACGGCTATCGCCAGTTTCTGACCCGTGTTGCGACCGCGCGCAAAAAGACCCCAGAGCAGGTCGACGCCGTCGCCCAAGGGCGCGTGTGGGCTGGTGGCACAGCGCGTCAGCTTGGCTTAGTAGACCGGTCCGGCAATATGAATGATGCTCTGGCAGAGGCAGCAAAGCGGGCGGGACTAAAACCGGATGATTGGCATGCGGTATATATCGAACAGTCAACAAGCTTCGCCGGCACGCTGCTCCAGGGGTTGATGCCAAAGAAGGCGCAATCGAACGCACCGATGGATATATTCGCTTATGCCGCATGGCAGCAAAGCCTGTTCATGCAACGCGTCGCGGCTGACCTCGACATGCTGACGGGTGTGAAGGGTGTTCAGGCGAGATGTTTGGAATGCGGCGACTTCGCGCCGCCTGCGCCAGCCGCAGCGGACAAAACATGGCTATCGGTTCTACTGAAAGCCTTTAGCTAAGCTGGCGGTGAAGGCTAAGCCTTCACCGCGCAGATAAGTCCAGAGGAGGTTGCAACACCCAATATTTCAGGGTCTTGCAATGCACGGGTACGCCGCAGAAACTCCTCAACCGTGACCTTACGCATATCTTGCCTGCGCAATTTTTTCAGACCGTTCAACTTGTTGAGCTGGATCAGCGAAAGGCGGTCGACCATCCGGTCGGCCATGCACGCGGCAATCGGTTGCGAAAGTCCCGCATCCATCAATGCCGTGCGGACGCGGGTTTCGGGGGTGGCACAAGCCGAAAGCGCCAGTGATAAAATACCAACTAGCGCAATTCGTTTCATACACCTTGTTCCTTTGCACGTTCCACGCATTCTATAATGATACGTTTTGCGTCCGTTTCATCACCCCAGCCATTTAGCTTGGCCCATTTTCCAGGCTCCAGATCTTTATAATGGGTGAAGAAATGCTCAATCTGTTGCAGGACGATAGGTGGCATGTCCTTGTAGGTGACGACATCGGAATAATAAGGGAAGGTTTCGTTGACCGGAACACATAGCAGCTTTTCATCGCCGCCCTTGTCGTCTTCCATCATGAGCACGCCAATCGGACGGCATTTGACAACTGCGCCTGCGATGATGGACGAACGTGCCACGACCAAAGCGTCCAAGGGATCCCCATCTTCGCCCAAAGTGTGCGGCACAAAACCATAATTGGCTGGATAGCGCATGGGCGTGTGTAGGAAGCGGTCGACGAATAAAGCGCCGGATGCCTTGTCGAATTCATATTTCACGGGCTCGCCGCCAATGGGAACTTCGATCAGGACGTTGAGGCTTTCGGGTACATTGTCGCCCGCCGGGATGAGATCAATACGCATGGGAGAATGCTTTCAAATTGTTATAGCTTGGTCCGTCGCGGGCCGAGTAGACGATCAATCGCCGTCTTGCCTGGGCCTGTGACTTAGAGGCGCGGATAGCGCAAACTACCTGAATATGCGATGTCTATTTGCGCAAAACGTTTGTACTGCTGAGTCCAGCCCTATTCCACTCACCGCAATTAGCCGCTAGGGCGCTTTGTTATGGCAAAGATACAGACACCCCAAGCCGTGCGCGGCACGCAAGACATGTTCGGTGAAACCGAGGAACGCTTTGCGCATGTGGTCGCGACCTTCGAACGCGTGCGCAAGCTTTATGGTTTTAAGGGCATGCAACTGCCGGTGATTGAACCCACTGCGGTGTTTTCGCGTAGCCTGGGTGAGGCGACCGATGTCGTCTCCAAGGAAATGTATACGTTTGAAGATCGCGGCGGCGATTCTATTACGTTGCGGCCCGAATTCACCGCTGGCATTGCGCGGGCTTACCTTACCAATGGCTGGCAGCAATTTGCGCCCATGAAGCTGTCGGTGCATGGGCCATTGTTCCGCTATGAGCGCCCGCAAAAGGGCCGCTATCGACAGTTTTACCAGATTGACGCCGAAATCATCGGCGCGGCGGAGCCTGCGGCAGATGTCGAATTGCTGGTTATGGCAGATCAGTTGCTGAAGGAGCTTGGCATAAATGATGGCGTGACGTTGCAGTTGAATACGCTGGGTGACACGCCCAGTCGCGATGCATGGCGCGCCGCTTTGGTTGGCTATTTCAACGACCATAAGGGCGCGTTATCCGAAGACAGCCTGTCGCGGTTGGAGAAAAACCCGCTGCGTATCTTGGACAGTAAAGACCCCAAAGATCGCCCGATTGCCGAGGCTGCGCCTGTTATCGACGATTATCTATCGGGCGAAGCGCAGGATTTCTTCGGTGCGGTCACCGCAGGCCTTGATGCCGCAGGGGTCGCATGGACCCGCAACGCCGCATTGGTGCGCGGCCTCGATTATTACCGCCATACTGCGTTTGAATTTGTGACCGACAGGCTTGGCGCGCAAGGGACTGTGCTTGGCGGCGGGCGTTATGATGGCTTGATCGAGAATTTAGGTGGCCCCGCGACGCCAGCGGTCGGCTGGGCTGCGGGCATTGAGCGGTTGGCGATGTTATTGGAATATGAATCACAAGATAAATTTGATGCGGTTATCGTCGTCGAGAATGACGATCGCCTGAGTGATGCCATTCGCCTGGCCCGCAACTTGCGCGCTGCACAGTTTACGACTGAAATTGTGGCGACAGGTTCGCCGCGCAAGCGTTTTGATAAAGCAGCAAAATTGCCGTCGCACACGTTGATCTCTTTGTCGGTGGCCGACGGTACCCCGTCGATGCGCATCCGCGGCGAAGGCAGTGACATAGCTGCGCGTGTGGAAGCCTTTATCGTGGGCGCAAATTGAAAATCTCCCCGCACCGCATTGCGCAAATTGAATCGCGCTTTTCCGAGCTTGAGGCACGGATGGCTTCGGGGCAGTTGGAGGGTGACGCTTTTGTAGCCGCCTCGCGCGAATATTCTGAGTTGGAGCCAGTAGCCAAGGCCGCCGCTGAAGTCCGGCGCTTGCGTGCGGAAATCGAAACGCTTGGGGTCATGGCGCAGGATAATTCCGACCCAGATTTGCATGCGATGGCGATCGAGGAACTGGACGTGGTCACGCAGCAGCTATCGGACGCGGAAACGGCGCTAGCCATCTCGTTACTGCCGCGCGACTCTGCGGATGACAGGCCAGCGATGCTGGAAATTCGGGCGGGCACGGGCGGTGACGAAGCCGCATTGTTCGCGGGCGATCTGTATCGCATGTATGAACGTTACGCCGCGGGGCAGGGATGGAAGATTGAGCCGATTTCGGTCAGCGCCTCCGACGTGGGTGGATTTAAGGAAGTGGTGGTCGCGATCAAGGGCACGGGCGTATTTGCCAAGCTGAAATATGAAAGCGGCGTTCACCGTGTGCAGCGGGTGCCAGTGACGGAAAGCGGCGGACGGATTCATACCAGCGCGGCGACTGTTGCCGTCCTGCCTGAGCCTACGGAAGTCGATATCCAGATCGAGGCGCGCGACCTAAAGATCGACGTTTACCGTGCGTCGGGTGCAGGCGGGCAGCACGTCAACACGACCGACTCAGCCGTGCGCATTACCCATTTGCCCACTGGTATTGTGGTGACCTGTCAGGACGGGCGCAGCCAGCACAAGAACAAGGAACAGGCGATGCAGGTCCTGCGTGCCCGCATGTATGAAAAAGAGCGTGAGGAGGCCCAGGGCGCCGAAGCAGAGGCACGCAAGGCCATGGTGGGCTCAGGCGACCGTTCCGAGCGCATCCGCACCTATAACTTCCCCCAAGGCCGCGTGACCGACCACCGGATCAACCTGACGCTGCATAAATTGCCCGAGATACTGGAGGGCGGCGGGCTGAGTGAGTTGGTCGCCGCATTAATTGCCGAAGATCAGGCCGAACGTATGGCGGGGTTGGGGGAGTGATTTTTTAGCATTCTTCTCGTCGCCCCAGCCTACGCTGGAGCGACGGCGTTTTTTCCTGAAGGGGTTGGGCCTACATAAAATAACCCGTCATCCTGAACTTGTTTCAGGATAACAAGCGGCGGTTCGTTATCCTGAAACAAGTTCAGGATGACGAATTGGGATAAGATGGGGTTAATCTAACGCCAACCGTCCATGTTCCAGTTTCGGCAACACATAACGCGCGAACATGTCGCATTCGTTGATATGCGGATAGCCCGATAGAATGAACGCCTCGATACCTACTTCGCGATAGGCGTTGATCTTGGCGAGCACTTGGTCCGGATCGCCTACAATCGCCGCGCCGCAGCCGGAACGGGCGCGGCCAATGCCGGTCCACAGATTATCCTCTAAATAGCCGTCATTTGCCGCAGCTTGCGCGCGCAGTTCAGCCTGATGCGCAACGCCGAAGGTTTGGGTATCGAGGGATTTGTTGCGGATGGCCTCGCCTTGATTGGCGTCAAGCTTGGACAGCAAGCGGTTGGCATAAGCGCGTGCCTCGGCCTCGGTTTCGCGAACGATGACATGTGCGCGGAAACCATATTTCAGCGTGCGACCAAATTTGGCGGCGCGGGCGGTCATGTCATCGACCAAGTCCTTGGCACCCTGAACGGTTTCGGGCCACATCAGATATACGTCGCACCCTTCGGCAGCGGCGTCCTTGGCGGCAGGTGATAGGCCACCGAAATAGAGCGGCGGGCATTTGCCGTTGACGGTTTTCATGCGGGGCGGGTCGATGTCGATTTTGTAATGCTCCCCATCGATCGACAGATGTTCGCCGTTCAGCAAAGTCTTCAATATGTGCATCGCCTCAACGGTGCGGCGATAGCGGGGTTCGGAATCCATCTTGTCACCTGGTAAGTCCGACGAGATGATGTTCACGTTCAATCGACCACCTGAAATCTGGTCCAAAGTCGCGATTTGCCGCGCAAGCTGCGGCGGCCAGCTTTCGCCGATACGCACAGCCATCAGCAATTTGATCCGCGTGGTTAGCGCCGCAATGGCACTGGCAAAGGCGGTGGTGTCCAAGCCAAGGGCATAGCCCGACGGCAGCAAGATATTATCAAAACCGCCTTTTTCGGCGGCCAAAACGATATTGCGGCAATGTTCCCAGCTGGAGGCGAGATTGGTGTCAGGAACGCCCAGAAATTCATAGTCGTCATCGCACAACGCGGAGAACCAGCTTACTTCAACAGGCTTTTTCATGGCAGCGGCACTCCTCTTGCGGCGACAAGGACGCTGTACCAGTCGGCGCGGGTCCATTGAATTTTGAAGGCATCAGCGGCTTCAGCTATGCGCGCCGGATTTTGCGAACCGACAATCGGGATGGGCCGTGCGGGGTGCGCCATAATCCAGCTATAGGCCGCCGCCGTCCGCGAAACCCCATGCGCCGTCGCCACCGCGGAAAGCGCGGCAGCCACATTTTGTTCACGCGCATTTTGCGGGTCGCCAATCCGGCCACCGCCCAAAGGCGACCATGCCATCACCGCAAGATCCATCGCTATCGCTTGATCCAGCTCGCCATTTTCGACGGTGTCGATCCGCAACGGCGATAGTTCGGGTTGTGTCGAGACAATGGGCACTGCGCTAAATTGTGCCAGCGTCGAAATCTGCGCTTGCGTAAAGTTGGATACGCCAAATGCGCGGATTTTGCCTGCCTTATGCGCGTTTTCTATGGTGCGCGCGATTTCCTGCGGATGCGTTAACACATCGGGCCGGTGAATTTGCCATAGGTCGATGCGATCGGTGCGCAAGCGGGTCAGGCTATCATCAATAGCTTTGGTCAGATATTCCGCGCTGCTGTCATAGGGCGTTGGCGGGGTGATGCCGCCTTTTGTCGCTAGTACCATACGGTCCCGATATTCAGGCGTTTGCGCAAATACTTCGCCAAGCAGTTCTTCGGCCTTGCCAAAACCTTGTTCGCCAAAACCATAAATATCTGCGGTGTCGAACAGCGTGATGCCAGCTGCAAACGCAGCATCAATTGCCGCGCGCGCCGCGGACAGTTCCAATCCGGCAAAGCGCCACATGCCCCATGCCAAAGACGAAATTTCGATACCACTTTTGCCCAAAGGGCGCGTGTGCGGAGGGAAGGGAAGCGTCATGATTTTTTGCTCTTTTTTGGTGAAGGAAAATAGGGTGGGGCCACGGATTCGCGGCTGATAAGTTCGTGGGGCAGGCGACGATGCTCAATCCCGCCTTCGCCAAACAGCAGGTCGGCGGCGGTTGATGCGAGGTCGCGGACGGGCTGGCGTACAGTGGTCAAGGGCGGCCAGACGACACGGGCCAGCGTGGTATCGTCAAAGCCCGTAACCGAAAGCTGCTGTGGGATTTGAATGCCGCGCCGATGCGCCACGGCGAGAACGCCCGACGCCATGTCGTCATTCGATGCGAAAATCGCGGTGGGTGGATGCTTCAGGGCCAAGAATTGCTCGGTGGCCGATGCGCCGCTTTCGAAATCAAACCGTCCCTCGGCAATCAGGTTGGAATCAACCGATATGCCGACGCGTCCCAAGGCGCGCTCGTAACCTGCTTGTCGTTCACTACTCGCCTTATGGTTTGGGTGGCCCTTGATAAAGCCGATCCGCCGATGCCCGATGTTGATGAGCTTCGTCGTCATGTCGTCGGCGGCCTGCATGTCATCCATGAAGACGGAACTGGTCAGCGCATGGTTGGTGCCTGGCGAGATGCGCACAAACGGAATGTTGAGCGCCTCAAGTGCGTTCAGCACAGGCACGCAATCGGTGACGGGGGAGGAGAGTATCGCACCGTCCACATGCGTTTGCCGCACCATGCCGCGCACTTGTTCACCGACGTCTGGGTCGGCCACATCGACGGGCTGCGCGATTAAGCGCATGCCTTCTTGATGGCAGCGGTCCCAGCATCCTTGCATGATCTGATGCATATAATAAGGGCTGTGATTGTCGTAGATGAGCGCAATCTGTCCGGATTTGGTGCCCGCAAGAATACGCGCGGCGATGCTTGGGCTGAAGCCAAGCTCCGACATGGCGGCGTCTACCTTCGCCTTTGTCGCCGCGCTGACATAAGGATGGTCGTTCAGCACGCGGCTGACGGTTTTTACCGCCACGCCAGCGAGCTTTGCGACATCACGTATGTTGGCGCGTGGGTTCATGCGGCGAACGCGGTGCGGATGGACGCGAATAGGTCGGCATAATTGCTGTCGGAGCGGGTGAAGACGGGTGGTTTGCCGTTTGGCGCGGCGATGTCGTGCGTGCCTTTGCCATATGTTTTACCAGACCACAGATGGACCCATTCACCATCGGGTATCACCACCGGGCGACTTTCTTGGCCTTCCGCAACGACTGGTGCGACGATCATGTCGGCACCATAGAGATATTGGTCTTGAATGTCGTAATATGCAGGGTCGTCATAATGCAGGAACATGGGCCGTTGCAACGGCAGGCCAGTAGCCACCGCCGCATCGCAAAGCGCACGAACATATGGCGCAAGCTGCGCATGGACTTGGCTCATCCTTGCAAAATGGCGGAGAATTTCGGGGCTGCTGTCGAGTTGCAAATTGTCCGCTGGGCGGTTGCCTTCATGGCTGCGCATCACAGGTGCAAATGCGGCAAGATCGATCCAGCGGTGCATGAGTTCTGCCGTCCGCACTACGCCATGCAGGCTGGTATAGCCGCCCAAGTCGCTATGGTGATACGCATTACCCAAAAGGCCCGATGACAAGGCCGCGGTTATCACCGTGTTAATGCCGTCATGCCGTGTGAAATCGACACATTGGTCGCCCGCCCATAATAACGGGCAATGCGCCTGAACGCCGGAAAAGCCTGCGCGCATGAAGAAGGTCGCGTCATGCGTTTTTCCGCGTGATGCGATCGCATCCGCGTTCACCTTTGACCAAAGGACGGGCCAGCGATTATGCGCCTCCATTGGATCGGATCCGTCGAACAAGCGCACATCAGTTGGCAGATATTCGCCAAAATCGGCCATCCACCCAGATAGCCCGAAATCGAGCATTTCTTGGCCGATGATGCGGTCTGCAAACCAGTTGGCGGCTGCTGGATTGGTGAAATCCACCACGCCAGCGTCAAATTCGCCGAAGTCGACGGCATAGACCGCGTCGCTGTCCTGCCGCAGTGCCAGATAATTGTTTGCCAGCGCCTCTTGATAGAGCGCGCCATCCACCGCCAGATAGGGGTTCACATAGCCCAAAAAGCGGATGCCACGCTGCGCCAGCGAAGCGATATGTGCAGGAAGATCTGGATAGCGCGCGGCATTCCATTTCCAGTCCCAGAACAAGCGCTTGCCAAAGCTAGTTTGGCGGATGCCAACCCAATCCTCGCACCATAGCCCGGTAATGGCCGCGCCAGAGGCGGCAATAGCCTCAAAGCGGTCAAATGTATCTGTGCCATCTTTAAGGCCAACTATAGCGCCGGAAATGGCCCAGTCGGGCAATGCTGGCTGACGGCCAAATCGGTCGGATAGCTTCGTTACCAGATCAGGCAAAGTAGCCGCGTCGAACAGCTCCAAATCGACATTTGCCGACCAACATTCGACGCCAATACGGCCCGCTTCTGTAAGATCCAGCACGGAATAAGCGTCTGTTTCGAGGTGCATCGCATAACGCGCACTGCTCACCCATGTCGGTTGCGGATAATTGGTTGTCCAATAATCCCCGCCCGCCAAGCCATCGGCATCCATGGTCTGCGTAAGCGCGGTCGACTTGTCGCGGCCAACCCCAGGCTCCGAAGTCCAGAACGGAAAACGGCGCCCGTTCAGCCGCAAATAGGACATTTGCTCCCCGCCGCCCCAAAAGGCTTCGGAAGCTGCGCACTGCATATCTATCCAAAGTCGGTTGAAGGCTGGGTCATTGCAGCGGAATTTTAGGATGGATTGTTGCGCCTGTTCCTCAAGCGCCAACGTTGCGACAATGTCAGGACGCTGTGCATTCCACAGCCGGATAACGCCACTTTCTTCCGCGTAGCAATCTAGCGCCAATCGTGTTTCAACGATGTCGTCAATGCGAAAATTGCCACGAACCATTTCCAGATCAGGCGCGCCAATACCCATGCTAATAGCAGGCATTTTAGCGCGATGAGACAGCATGCATTTGTCATCGCGCAGTAGGTCAAAGCCGTCCGATTGCATGATGACTGTAAATGGCAACGTATGACCCTCTCGCGGTTTCGTATCTGGCACTATGGCAGTATTGCAACAGTCCCAGTTTAAATATTGTCGCTATATGACACCGCTAGACATATTGAGTCAATCTGGTAACAACCCCATCAATTGATGAGGTATATTCCGATATAGCTTTTATTGCTTGAGTAATCTCAAGTGATTTGGTTGAGAAGCGGATGGCCATTTTTAGGGAGGTACATGATGTTTAATTCTGAGTTTAAGAAAACGTCTTTCATCCGCGCTTCGTTGTTCGCAAGCGCCGCAATTATGGCAGGCGTGAGCCTGCCTGCATTGGCGCAGACCGCTCCAGCAGAAGATGACTCGGCCAATGCAGAAATCATCGTAACCGCGCAGAAGCGTGAGGAGCGTTTGCAGGATATTCCGCTCGCCGTATCGGTTGTTGGTGGAGAGGCAGTTGCCAATAATGGCGGCATCACTCTTGAAAATGCGCAGTATCTCGTTCCTAGCTTGAACTTCCGCAAGGCCGGCACGTCGCTGAACCAGGCATTGTTCCTGCGCGGCGTCGGCACCATCAACTTCTCGATTGCTGCCGAACCATCGGTCGCAGCTGTCCTCGACGGTGTTGTCTTGAGCCGCGCTGGTGAAGGTTTCACGGATTTGTTTGACGTGGAGCGTATCGAAGTTTTGCGCGGACCGCAGGGTACATTGTTCGGAAAGAACGCATCTGCTGGTGTTGTAAGTATCGTGACCAAGCGTCCGACAGCCGAATATGGCGCGACGGTTGAAGGCTCATTCTTCACGAAATCCGAATATCGTGGTCGTGCGACCGTTAACTTGCCGCTGAGCGCCAATGTGCGTTCGCGTTTCACCGGATTTTACGGCAGCTATGACGGCAACATTAACAATCTGACCACTGGCAAAAAGGTCAATGGCTATGAACATTACAGTGTTCGTGGCGCGATTGAGGCTGACGTTGGCGAAAATGTCCTGCTGACGCTGCGCGGCGATTACCGCAAAGCCAATGATGATTGCTGTGCCGAAATTATTGGCAACACGCCAACCAATGCTGCCGCTCTGGCGCTGGCTGGAACCGGCTTCAATAGCTCGGATTCACGCAACATTCGGCAGAATCTCGTCACCGCGACGAAGGAAGAAAGCTGGGGCATTTCGCTGCAAGCGGACCTGGAATTGGGCGAACATAGCTTGACTTCGATCACCAGCTTTCGTGGTTGGGATAATACCGAAATCCGCGATGGTGACTGGCTTGACCGGCCTTATGTTGGTTTGAACGAATTGCACGATAATGGACCGCAAACATCGAATACCTTTAGCCAGGAAATTCGGGTTGCGTCGCCGACTGGCGAATTCCTCGAATATGTCGCCGGAGTATATTATTCGAAGGCGGAATCGGACCGTACATTCACACGCAATGTAATTACCTGTTCAGCATCGACGCTCGCTGCGGTTGTGCCGGGTCTCGTACCTTGTTCAACAGCGGCAGGGGCATCGACAATCACAACGCCTGCAGGAACGGCCGACTTTGGTTCGACGTTCAAAAATATGTCGATATTTGGTCAGGCAACGATCAACCTGACCGATAGCCTGCGTTTGATTGGCGGCTTGCGCTACACGCACGACGAGTTGGATGTGTATCATATCCGCCGGACCTCGCTCGCAGGTCCAGGTGTCCAAGGCAACTTTGATGCCGGCGTTTACAATAACGGTCTCGTGGCAACAGCGCCAGCTACCGGCTTTGTTGCCGGCGCTTCAAACGGTGTTCCCTTCAGCACCAGCACGAGCAACAATAACGTTTCAGGTAAGGCAGCCGTTCAGGCAGACCTCACCGAAAACAATATGGCTTATGCAAGCTACACCCGTGGCTACAAGGGCCCAGCGTACAATATTTTCTACAACCTAACGACGCCGGGCGCTGGTGTTATCGCACCAGAAACGGTCAACGCGTATGAAGTGGGATTGAAAAATACGCTTCTTGACGGTGATCTGATTGTGAATCTTGCGGCATATTATGCCAAGTATAACAACTATCAGGCAAACAGCCCAGACTTTGTAGCAGGTGTACGGACCACGCGCCTGACGAATGCCGGTTCAGTTTCAACTAAGGGTTTCGAGGTTGATTTTGTTGCGACGCCATTGCGTAACTTCACGCTTTCGGGTGGTGTTGCTTACAACAAGGCACAGGTTGAGAATTTCCGTTTGCCACCGGGTGCAGATGCATCACAATTGGTCGCTAAAGGAACGCCTTTAGCGAACGCACCAAAATGGAAAATGTCATTTGGCGCGCAGTATAACATCGAAACTTCGGGCTTTGCGAATATTGAATTGGGAAGCCAGATTGCGATGCAGTCCGACCAGATTTACGAAGCGAGTGCGAACCCCGCGGTACGCCTTGGTTCAACCGCAGATGGTTACGCGATTGTCGATTTGACCGCTGCTTTGGTTGACACCAATGACGGTTGGCGCTTGGCATTCCAGGTTAAGAACCTGTTCGACAAGAGCTTTGCATCTTCGATTGTATCAGGTGGTCCTGGTGGCGCATATCGCTACATCATCCCTCGCGAGGCAGATCGTTATTTCGGCGTAACCGCGAAGATCAATATCGGCGCGAAATAAGCTGAACTGGACATATTAAAATGAAAGGGCTGGAATCCACATTGGGTTCCAGCCTTTTTGTTTTCTAAGCGCATGAGAAAAAGCCGCGCAGAAGTTCGACGAATATCGCACACGCGATGACTAACGACGTTTACAACTGTAATCGAATCGATTACAGTTGTAGTCGGAGAATGAAGCATGTCATCAGAACGTATCAGCGACGCTGAATTAACGATCATGGAAATATTGTGGGAACGCGCACCGCTGACGGCTACCGATGTCGCCGCGCGGTTGCCGGATGACCGTGCATGGTCGTTACCCACCGTCAAAACCTTGCTTTCACGATTGCTCAGCAAGGCCGCGGTCGAACATCGTGCCGATGGTCGCCGCTTTTTGTATTCACCGCTTATTGGTCGTGAGGATTATGTTGCGCATGAATCAAAGCGGCTCGTGGACCGCCTTTTTGGCGGTAAGTTCATGCCATTGTTCGCGCATATGGCCGAGCAGGAAAATCTCAGTGCTGCTGACATATCCGAAATCGAAAGATTGTTGCGGGAGATGAAATCATGAGCACTGATTTTCTGGGGGCATGGCTGTTCGATACCTTTATGGTGACCAGCATCTTGATGTTAATGGTTTTGCTCGTGCGGCGACCTGTGGCACGGCATTTTGGTCCAGGTGTCGCATATGCGCTTTGGTGTATTCCGGCTGCCCGCGTTTTAATGCCCTCGCTGGATGGTGCGCCCGTATCCGAACTGGAGAGCGGGACCGCGTTGCAGGACAATGTGCGCGACGCAATCCTTGCGGCCATATCCACGCCAGAAAATACGGATTCCGCAACCAACCAAATGGTCACGGCGCCATCGGTCGATTATGCTGTGCTTGGTTTGACATTATGGCTTGGCGGCGCAGCCTTATTTTTCATCATTCAGATGATCCGCTACGCTTCTATGCGCGACGAGCTTTTGTCTGAGGCGACCGAAATCGCAAATATAAACGGCGTAAGAGTTGTTGCCTCGGATCAGGTGGCAGGGCCGCTCGCCTTCGGCCTGTTCAAACGCTATATTGCGGTGCCGCAGGATTTTGCCGACAATTACTCAACAGTGGAGCAGGAACTCGCCCTTGCCCACGAAATGGCCCATCACCGTTCGGGCGACCTGTTCGCCAATCTGGCAGCGTTCATCCTGTTATGCCTGTCCTGGTTCAACCCAGTCGCATGGCTGAGCTGGAACGCTTTTCGCGTTGACCAAGAAGCCGCGTGCGACGCGCGCGTTTTGGCAGGTAAATGCGCCGAGGAGCGCGCCATTTATGGGCGGGCATTGGCGCGTACGGCGTTTAACGGCGTGCCGATCTTTGCGACCGCACTAAATTCACCAAAAACTATCATCGAACGATTGAGGAGATTGAATATGAAGAACGCCAGCACAAAACGGCGCTTGTTTGGCAAAGTCGGCGTCTTGGCTGCCGCTGCTGTTGTCTTGCCACTGACGGCAACGGTCGTGCCCGCCGTGGTCGCGCAGGATCAGACTGCCACCGATAACAAAGCTGAAGCCATCAAGCGTGATGTTCGGATTATTAAGATAAAGCGTGACGGCAAATCCGTCGACATCGTCGGCCATGACGGCGGCAGCGAAGATGTTACCAAGGTCGAACGTAACGGTAAGGTCTTCATCTTCCGGACGGACAAGAAGCTGACTGAGGATGAAGTTGAAAAAATGGTCAATGAGGCCGATACATCTGGCAAAGCTGCCGATGCAGCGTTGGTCGACGGCGCGCGCGGAATATTTGAGCCAAAGCGGATCATCATAAAAGCCGCCGCCGACATACCGGAGATAGATATTCAAGAAATGACTGAAAACTGCACTGCCGCCGCGCAACCCGTCACCACCGATGTCGAAGGCTCTGATGGTACGAAAAAGGCACGCGTCCGCCTTGTAATGTGCGGCAAGGGGCAAGCAAAGATAGCGCGGATTGAAGCGCTAAAGGGCTTGCGCGAGGCACGCGATGAGATTGCTTCGGAAAAAGACATGCCCAAAGCGGTGCGTAAAGATGTGATCGAAAAGCTGGATCAAGAGATCCGCAAGCTTGAGGCGCAAACCAACAAGGGCAACTGACCAGCAAACTATTCCAGAACCTTGAGCTCCCCATTTCGGTTCTGACGGGGCGGTTTTTACGGACCGCCCCTTTTTCTTTTGTCCGTTATGCGCCATATCGCGGGAATGAAATGGCCCGACACGATCAATGCAGGCGAGATACAGCAGCATGAGCCGCTGGTGCGGCGCGTTCTAGCGCCCAATGCTTCGCCCTATACCTATACCGGCACGCAGACGTGGATTGTCGGTAATGGCCAAGACGTTGCCGTTATCGACCCGGGCCCCGTTGGGAGCGGGCAAAGCATAGGTGATCCCGCAGACATTCATGGCGAGGGCCATGTCGAAGCGATCTTGCGCGCAGTGGGCGACGCAAAAGTAACCGCAATCCTGTGCACGCACACCCATCGTGACCACTCACCTGCGGCGGCACCTTTAAAAGCCGCAACCGGCGCGCTGATCATTGGCTGCGCCCCTTTGGTGCTGCGCGATGATGGCCCGCGCGCCGACAGTGCCTTTGACCCCGACTACCGTCCAGATCGCATCCTGAAGGACGCAGAGGCCATTTCAGGCGATGGTTGGACGCTAGAGGCCGTGGCAACGCCGGGACACACCAGTAACCATCTCTGCTTCGCTTTGGGGGAAAGCGGCGCGTTGTTCACCGGCGACCATGTGATGAAATGGTCGACCAGCGTTGTCAGTCCGCCCGATGGCGATATGAGCGACTATCTGGCGAGCTTGCAAAAATTATACGAACGCGACGACCGTGTTTATTATCCGGCGCATGGCCCAGCAGTTGAAAATCCGCGCCAGCTTGTGCGCGGGATGATTGGTCATCGCCGGCAACGCGAAAGGCAGATCGTGACCTTGCTAGAGAGCGGCGAGGGGCACATTCCCAATATGGTGGCCGCGATGTATAAAGGCTTAGACCCGCGGCTTATTGGCGCCGCAGGTCGTTCGGTTCTTGCGCACCTTATCGATTTGCAAAATCAAGGGCGTGTAGCGGCGCAAGGTGATGGCTGGCATCTCGTAACGGAAGCGTAAAGCCCATAAACGGCATGATCAGGCCTTGTGCCCCAGAGGCAAAAAAACCAATATGAACCTGAAGCTGGCCTTGTTTCACGAGCCCAAATCGACCACATAGGCCTTCAATTCAGCTGCCGGAACAGGTTCGGCATGGCAAAGGTATAATCGCATGAACGCCCTAACGCCCCGCGAAAATTTGCAAGGCCTTGATCTGCTCGCAGAAATCAAACGGCTTAAAAAAGAACGGAATGCCGTCATTCTCGCGCATTATTATCAAAAGCCCGAGATTCAGGATTTGGCGGACTTTGTGGGCGATAGCCTTGAATTGAGCAAGCGCGCGGCAGAGACCGATGCCGACGTCATTGCCTTTTGCGGCGTAAAATTCATGGCGGAAACCGCAAAAATTTTAAGTCCGCAGAAAACCGTCATATTGCCCGACATGGCCGCTGGCTGCTCCTTGGAAGATGCGTGCCCGCCCGGTAAGTTCAAGGCGTTTCGTGAGGCGCATCCTGATCACATCGCGCTCACATACATCAACTGTTCCGCCGAAGTGAAGGCGCTGTCCGATATCATCGTGACCAGCAGCAGCGCGGAAACAATCCTAAGCCAAATTCCGCCAGAGCAGAAAATCATTTTTGGTCCTGACCGGCATTTGGGCGGCTATCTTGCCCGTAAGTTCAACCGCGAAATGCTATTGTGGCCGGGCGTTTGCATTGTGCATGAGGCATTTTCGGAAACCGAACTTTTGAAGCTTAAGGCGCAATATCCTGGTGTTCCCGTTGCCGCCCACCCCGAATGTCCGCCGCATATCATCGACCATTCGGATTATGTCGGCAGTACCAGTGGTATTTTACAATATGCGCAGACGATGGCAGGAGATACCCTGATTGTCGCGACTGAACCGCACATCATCCACCAGATGGAAAAGGCGGAACCAAGCAAGACATTTATCGGTGCGCCTGGTGCAGACGGCAACTGCGCGTGCAACATCTGCCCGTATATGGCGCTCAATACGATGGAGAAACTCTATCTCGCTTTGCGGGATTTGACGCCGCAGATAGCGCTTGATGAAACAGTGCGCTTGGGCGCAAAAAAGAGCCTCGACCGGATGTTGGAGATGGCGAGCGGAACCATCGGTAAGGGCGACCTCGGTCGGGCTTGATCGGGGGATGATGAGGCGTATCAAATATCTACTCGCCTTCACCGTTATATCGATATAATACAGCCAAGCGATGCTTTTCTGGCGATCTTCTTCTGCTAAAAATAGTGATATCGACAGTCGGCTTGCCGCTTTCGATGATAATAATGCGCAACGTTTTCCCGACGATCTGCCACCAGGGAATGATGTTGCTCCAGGTAATGCTAAGCGCCTATTTTTAGGTAAGACGCGCTGGTGGTGGTTCGGACGCGCTATCGCGGGCCTGACCGCGATGTTCGTGCTCTTATTGCTTTGGCTCGCGGTCACTGCACCCTTGTCAAAATCGCTTCAGCCGATTGCGCCGCCGCGGATTACCTTGCTGGCGTCCGACGGCACACCCATCGCGCGCAACGGTGCTATCGTCGATCGGCCCGTCGACGTCACCAAATTGCCCCCGCATGTGGTGCAGGCTTTTTTGTCGATCGAGGACCGCCGTTTTTATTCACATTGGGGCATTGATCCGCGCGGTCTCGCGCGCGCTGCATGGTCGAACGCCTTTGGCAGTGGAATTACCCAAGGCGGCAGCACGATTACGCAGCAGCTTGCCAAATTCACCTTTTTAACGCCCGAACGCAGCCTTACTCGCAAGGCGCGTGAAATGCTCATCGCCTTCTGGCTTGAGGGACGCCTTACAAAAGACGAAATTCTTGGCCGTTATCTGTCGAACGTCTATTTTGGTGACAATGTTTATGGCCTGCGCGCCGCATCGCTGCATTATTTCTATCGCCAGCCAGAGCGTTTAACGCTGAGCCAATCCGTCATGCTGGCGGGCCTTGTGCAAGCGCCGTCACGTCTGGCCCCGACCAAGAACCCCGAACGTGCCGCAAAGCGCGCTGGGCTCGTTCTCAGGGCCATGGTGGCCAATAAGGCCATTACGCAAGCCAAAGCGGATGCCACGCCCGTGGCGCGGCTGGACGTGCGTGTGCGCGAGACATTGCCGACAGGTACATATTTCGCCGATTGGGCCATTCCGCAAGCGCGGCTCCTGACCGAAAGCGGATATTCCGATGTACGAATAACCACGACACTAGACGCTCGTTTGCAGAATATTGCCCGCAAGGTTGTTGCCCGCGCGGGCGTTGGTAACGCCCAAATCGCCTTGGTCGCGATGCGCCCTAATGGTGAGGTTGTCGCCATGGTTGGTGGCAAAAGCTACAAACAGTCGGCGTTTAACCGTGTAACGCAGGCCAAAAGGCAGCCCGGGTCGACCTTCAAGCTGTTTGTCTATTTGGCGGCCCTTCGTTCGGGCATGACGCCGCAGTCGATGATTGCCGATACCCCCATTAATGAAGGCAGTTATCGCCCGAAAAACTCCGGGTTGCGCTACCGAGGCGACATTACGTTGGAGAAGGCATTTGCCCAATCAAGCAACGTTGCTGCTGTACGGCTGTACCAGAAAGTAGACGGCAAAGAGGTGGAGCAAGCTGCGCAAGACTTGGGTATCCGCAGCCCGCTTAATTTGGATCAGAGCCTTGCGCTTGGTAGTTCCGGCGTCACCTTGTTGGAATTGACCGCCGCTTATGCGGGCGTGGCGGGCAACCAATGGCCTGTTGAACCGCACGCTTTTAAGCAAGAGGAACAGGGCTGGATTGAGTGGTTGTTCTCCGGGCCGCGTTCTTTCAGTGGGCGCATGCACGGGATGTTGCTGAATTTACTGGGGGCGTCGGTGAAGCAAGGCACGGGACGCGCCGCGCGGCTTTCGATTCCGGCCTATGGAAAAACCGGAACCAGTCAGGATAATCGCGATGCCTTATTTGTCGGCTTTGCGGGTAATTTGGTGGTTGGCGTGTGGATCGGCAACGACGACAACAGCCCGCTACAGGGCATTAACGGCGGCGGCTTGCCCGCGCGGATCTGGCGCGATTTCATGTCGCAGTCGATCCGCAACGCAGCGCCGGTTAACCGACCCAAAACTCCGCTGACGCCAGATCCAGAAGGTCCGGTTGAACCTCTTGATCTGCTGGATTTGCAGGAATTGCCAATTGATATCGGCAATTCGGAAATACGCGTCGATCAGGGGCAGGGCGTTACCGTAAACACCGATGTCAACGGCGTTCCGTTGGAAATTAAGCTTGACCGCGATGGCGCCAATATTCAGCCTGGCCCATCTGCGGAACGTTCCGCGCCGGAACCGCGCTGATGTGCGTATTCTTCTGCCATGACTAAATTCATGCGATTTTTTGCAGCTTTGTGCCTGTTTCTGTCCCCGTTATTGGTTGCCCCCGCAGGCGCCGATGCAAGTGACATCAGTGCCGCATCGCGTAGTGTGGTGCGTGTCATCGTGTATAGTTCCGCCGAAGGACAGCAGAGCATCGTCAGCATCGGTTCCGGCGTGGCTGTCGCACGCGATAAAATCATCACCAATGCCCATGTCGTTGAAATGGCGAGTTTTGATAACAGTGTGCAGATCGTCATCGTACCCTCAGACGGCACACAAAGCTATCGCGCCAGAGTGACCGCCAGCCTGCCGAGAAAAGACCTTGCCTTGCTGCAATTGACCTCTGGTGCGCTTGTTCCTGCAAGTATTTTCGCAGGCGTGCCAGAGGATGGCGCGGACGTCTTTGCCATTGGTTATCCCGCTAGCGTTGATGTCGCCTTGGAGCAGAGCGAAACAGATGTGCTACGTCCGCAGCAACCCGTGAAAACGCGGGGAACGGTCTCATCCGGACGGACATCGAAGTCGGTAGAATCGCTTTTGCATACGGCACCCATTGCACCGGGCAACAGCGGCGGGCCGATTGTCGATGCCTGCGGACGGGTGCTGGGTATCAACAGTTTTGGGTCCGTAGCCACAGATGGTGGTGCGGAATTTTACTTCGCCATATCGGCGCGCGAATTGTCGGCATTTCTTGCCAATCGCGGTGTCGCGTTTCGCGCTGTGCGGGGCGATTGCCGATCGGTCGCCGAACTGACGCGCGCTGAGGCAGAGCTGGAGGCATCCACCCGTGCCAAGATAGAGCAAGAGGCACGTGTTGCCGCCGAACTGCAACGCAGCCGTGAGGGCAAAGTGCGCAGCGACGCCGAACATGCCGTCATTGGCGAACGGGAAAACCATCTAGCACTGGCTGGGTTGTTGCTCTTGCTAAGCGCCGTTGCAGGGGGTGCTGCGTGGCAGTTTTCCGAACGTGAACAACAGGATCGATTTAAGGCAGCAACCGCCGCCGGTGCCGTGCTTTTTGTCATGGCGGTGGGAATTTTTGCCGCCCGCCCATCGTTCGACGAAGTCGATGATCGGGTCCGTGCTGCTTTGACAGCCAATATGCCAGACGATGCCGTTGCCGAAAAGAGTGCTGTTGCAACTGAACCAAAAGCGAAAATCTGCGTTTTGCAGCCTCAACGCAGCCGCGTCACTATGTCCGACACAGCCGACGTCGAATTTACGTGGCAGCCCGATGGATGCGTAAACGGACGTACGCAATATGTCGAAAGCGGTGGCCGCTGGGTGCGCAGCTTTGTACCCAATAATGATGCCCAGATTTCCGTCATCAGCTACGCGCCGGAAACCGATATATACCGTATTGAACGATACCTTCCGGGCAATGACGTCATGCAATCCGCGCGTGCGGCGCGAAAACTCTATGACGTCAAAACTTGCACCATGGACCCAGCGCAACTGACCAACATAGACAATATGAACAAGACCATATTGGCGCAATTGCCGCCTGCGCCGAACGAGATATTATTGTTCACATGCTCTGACCGTTGAATCTTGGATTGTGCGTCGGGACTTAGAGCTTATGGTGGCGGCATGATCCGTTCGCTGTCGATTTTGCTATTGCTATTGTCCGCAACACTTGCCGGATGCTCCGAAGGCGTCGACAATGAACGCGTCCGTGTTGACGTTATCGAAGATCGTCCTAGGCCTCTGAATGTATCTGCAACGCCGCTGCCAATGGCGTCGGCTTATCTGCGCGCGGCAACGGCGCAAGGGTTGGTCACCTTCGATGAAAAGGGACGGATCGCGCCCGGCCTCGCCAATCGCTGGATCGTCACAGACGACGGCATGAGCTATATCTTCCGCCTCAATAAAGGGCGCTGGAATGACGGGCGTGAGGTCGAATCAAGGGAAGTCGCACGTCTTTTGACAGCGCGCATCCGGGAATTGCGCAAGGGGCGCCTTGGTGCCGAACTGGGTGTCATTGAACGTGTTGTCGCCATGACGGGCAAGGTAGTGGAAATCAGGCTGAAGGCCCCTATGCCATATCTTTTGGAATTTCTGGCCTTGCCCGAGTTCGGGTTGCTCAGCAAAGGCGCGGGATCGGGCCCGATGCAAGCCAAAAAATTTGGACAGGTTATGCAGTTGCGGCGCAATCAAACCGATGACGACGGCGTGCAGTTCCTGGGCAATGCGATGGTAACATTGTGGCGAGGTACGGCGTCTACGGCGATTGCCCGTTATGCACTTGGACAAAGTGATCTTGTCGAAGGCGGGCGGTTTGAGAGCTTTCCTTTGCTTGATGCGGCAAATATACGGGCGGATCAAATCCGGTTTGACGCGGTTCCGGGATTATTTGGTTTGCACGTCGTCAATGGCGGATCATTTTTGTCCAACACGGCCAATAGAACGGCGATTGCCATGGCTATTGATCGCCCCAAATTGCTGACGGCGTTTGACATTGTGGCGTGGCAGGAAACGGTTACCCTAGTTCCCGAGAGCTTGCCAAATCAAGCGGACATAAAACGGCCGGTATGGTCAGTGCCATCGATGGAAGAACGCAAAGCGTTGGCGCGGGCTACGGTTGCCAAATGGGAAAATACCAATGGCGCACTTCGGCCATTACGCGTGGCGTTGCCACGTGGTTACGGCGCCCGGATTTTCTTTGCGCGCTTGCGGGTGGATCTTGCATCCGTGGGCATTGACATAGAGCGTGTGACTGTGGACCGGCCACATGACTTGCTGCTTGTTGACCGCACCGCCCAACAATCCAGTCCGGCATGGTATCTGGATCAGCTGTCCTGCAAATTTTCCACCATTTGCAGCGCCCGGGCGGACGAGATTGTGGCCGAAGCGCGCCGAACGACCGACAGCGCGATCCGCGCGCAATTATTGGGGGAGGCAGAGGCCGAATTGCAGGCCAGCGCTGCCTTCATCCCCATTGCAAATCCTTTGCGTTGGTCGGTCGTCCGGCCCGGTCTTTTGGGGCATTTCGCCAATGGTCGTGGCTGGCACCTGTTGCAATATCTCGGGCGTGACCCGACATAGGCGCAAAGGAGTGACTTCAGTGCCGATTTCGCAGGAACAATTTGCAAAAATTGCCAAGGATTTGCCGGGTATGGGTAATGACCCAGTTGCCGTGCGCGCCCGTGTGGAAGCGCTTGAGAAAATATTGGAGCGTGCCTTTGTCATTCCGGGCACGAAAATTCCTTTTGGTCTGGATAGCGTGATTGGCCTTGTGCCCGTGCTGGGTGATCTCGTTACCACCTTTATGGGTGCATATATGGTGTGGGAAGCGCGCAATTTGGGCATGTCGAAATGGCAGCTTATCCGCATGACCGCCAATGTCGCTGTGGATACTGCCATCGGCGCAATCCCCTTTGTCGGCGACGCGTTCGACCTTGTCTGGCGTTCGAACAGCAAGAATTTACGGATTATCAAAAAACATCTCGACAAGCATCATCCTGCGACGCGGATTATTGAAGGCTAACCCCGCGCCAGATTTTGATGGGCCCAGTGGCTTGCGCGCGGCGTGTAAATGCCGGACACTGCCGGGGCCTGAAATCCCGACCTAGGCAGATGCGTATTTCTTGAAGCCAGCCTTTGCGATTGGTCTTTACGGTTATCGCATTTGCGGGAAGACCATCGTTCAGATCAGCAAATCTTTCCGCGAGAACTTGCGCTGTCAATGGCGTCCCGCGCTCGGGTTCGCGGGACAGTCGCCCCATATCGGGAAATTCAATCGCGTTGAACAGCAATCGCGCTGCCGTGAAATATGCGTCCGGCGTTTTGGCCATGCAACTGCCATGCTTTGCCCATTGATGCTGCAGCAATTGAGGGGAGGGGCTGAGGCAGATATTTTCTGTCACCGTCCGTCGGGGCAGAACCCCAACTGTGCGACAATATTGCGGGTAGTTGGCCCCTTTGGACTCCGGCCACAAACCATGTAGGACAAAACCAAAGTCGCCAATTTCACCCGAACATTGGAACCGTGCCGCTGGATCGCGCATCCGCCTACGGCAATATTCCGGGCTCCAACTGAGCGCCAGCACATAGCCATCTATTGCTGTGCGCCTTGTTTCGCTGGATGGCGGCAATTCCAAGGCCGGGCGCGGAAGAAATCGCGGCGGCTGGCATTGCCATGCTTGCGCCATCAGCGGCGCAGGTTGGAAAGTTCCCACGACACTTAAAAATGCTAAAAGCTTAAGCCTGCGCAAAATCCAGCCCGATATCGGCTGCCGGCGCGCTTTGGGTCAGGCGGCCAACCGAGATATAGGTGACGCCAGTTTCCGCCTTGGCGCGGATCGTTTCCAAGGTCACGCCGCCCGACGCCTCGGTTGGCACGCGGCCAGCGATCAGCTTTACCGCCGCGCGCAGCGTATCGGCATCCATATTGTCGAGCAGCAAATGACTTGCGCCTGCGGCAAGGCCAGGTTCGATCTGAGCGATGCTATCCACCTCAAGAATGATGCGTTCAACCCCTGCATTTTTCGCGCGGGCAACGGCTTCACTTACGCCGCCTGCGACCGCGACATGATTGTCCTTGATCATGGCAGCGTCCCACAATCCCATGCGATGATTTGTTGCCCCGCCCATGCGCGTCGCATATTTTTCGAGTAACCGAAGGCCAGGAATGGTTTTGCGGGTGTCCAATAGGATGCAGCCTGTTCCCGCAATAGCATCGACATATTGGCGTGTCAGTGTCGCAATGCCCGACAGATGCTGCACAGTATTCAGAGCCGACCGTTCCGCGGTAAGCATGGCCCGTGCATCGCCCTTTAAGCGCATAAGGTCCGTGCCCGCAGGCACTTGCGCGCCTTCCTCGACCAGCAACTCTATCTCCATCAACGGGTCGAGGGCATGAAAAAAAGCGACTGCGATGGGTAGACCAGCCACGGTTATGGCATCGCGGCTGTCCATGACACCGTCGAAACGGACATCTGCCGGAATGACGCTTTCAGACGTAACATCTCTGCCCGTTGGACCCAAATCTTCGGCCAGCGTCGCTCGGACAAAAGCGTCCATATCGAATGCGGGAATGTGAAAAGGCATATTGCTGTTATCCGGCCTGAATAGGGTTGGGGACTAGGCCCCCATCCATAGGTCAGTTCGCTATCGCCAGCAATTGCTGAAAAACCTTTATCGAAGGATCAATAGCCCATCAGGCTCATGACTTCCTTGCGGCTCGATTGATCGTCCAGGAAACAGCCAATGAGTTTTGATGTCACCATGCCAACGCCATGCACCTTCACGCCGCGTCCGGTCATGCAACCATGCTGGGCCTCAATGACAACGGCAACGCCTTCTGGCTTCAGATTTTCCCAGATGCAGTTCGCAACTTCGGCTGTCAGGCGTTCCTGCACCTGAAGGCGCTGGGCAAAGCCGTGCAAGACACGCGCAAGTTTCGAAATGCCGACAACCTTGTCGGTCGGCATATAGGCAATCGACGCCTTGCCGATGATAGGTGCCATATGATGCTCACAATGCGACTGGAAGGGGATGTCCTTGAGCAACACCAGCTCATGATAACCGCCAACTTCATGAAATGTGCGCGACAAATGGGCAGCAGGATTTTCGGCGTAGCCAGCGCAATATTCGCGCCAAGCGCGACCAACGCGTGCAGGCGTGTCGAGTAGACCTTCCCGCTCCGGATTATCGCCTGACCAGCGGATCAGTGTGCGAATGGCATCTTGGACTTCATCAGGAACGACAATTTTGCCGTTCGGACCGATTTCGTCTTCATAATGGATATGGGCGATGGGAAATACCTTTTCGGGCTTGTTCATCTTTAGGCTCCGGCAGGCCACGTGCCCGCATTTTCGGAACTAGAGATACGTCCACCCTATATTGAACACTATACGGACAATAGCCCATAGGGGCCGTATCGCAATATATCACGATAAAGCCTCAGAAGCCGCAAAAACAATTTGCTGCTGAAAAATCAGCCAATCGCCTGACCGGTTTTGGCCCAATCGGCCAAAAAGCCTTCAATGCCCTTGTCTGTCAGGATATGCTTGAACAGGCCTTTGATAACTGACGGCGGTGCAGTCATCACATCAGCGCCAATTTTCGCGGCTTCAAGGACATGGACGCCGTGCCGTACGCTGGCGACGAGTATTTCGGTGTCAAAAGCGTAATTGTCGTAAATCAGGCGAATGTCACTGATAAGCTGCATACCATCAAAGCCATTGTCGTCATGGCGGCCAACGAATGGTGACACGAATGTCGCACCAGCCTTTGCTGCCAACAGCGCCTGATTGGCGGAGAAACATAAGGTCACATTGACCAATGTGCCTTCTGAGGTAAGTGCTTTGCACGTCTTCAGGCCGTCGATGGTCAATGGGACCTTGATGCAGACATTGTCGGCAATTTTCCGCAGAATTTCGGCTTCCTTCATCATCGTTGCATGATCGAGTGCAACGACCTCTGCAGACACCGGGCCATCGGTCAGGGCGCATATTTCGCGGGTGACTTCGATGAAATCCCGGCCAGATTTGGCGATCAACGATGGGTTTGTGGTCACGCCGTCAAGCAAACCAGTCGCTGCCAGATCCTTAATATCAGCAATGTCAGCGGTATCGGCAAAGAATTTCATGGGATTATTTCCTGATTGGAGATTCGATTTCATGTCTCTTGGCAAAATATCGGCCAAAACAACAGACCTATTGGTATCAAATCTACGATGCTGCGGGATCATCATCCAGATGGTGACGTTCGCTGCATCATTGCCTATACGCACATCATGAGCTTGCCCACAAACCGCGTCCGCGTTGTCTTGTTGACACAAGCGATTGGTCCGCTCGATTACCGGCTGCCTGATGGAATGATCGCTGGGCCGGGTAGCGTGGTGATGGTGCCGCTTGGCCCACGCAAATTGCCGGGCGTCATCTGGGATGATGATGTTTTCGGAGATGAAGCAATAGATGCCAGCAAACTTCGTGCAGTGCTGGAAATTGTTGATGGTCCGGCACTGGGGCCAGGCTTGCGTCGCTTAATCAACTGGGTCGCGGATTATTATCTTACCAGCCATGCGTCGGTTTTGCGCATGGTATTGTCGTCTTCTGCGGCGTTCACGGCGACGGGAACCATTATCGAATATCGCCGCACAGGCTTTGAACCTTCGCGGTTGACCCCGCAACGCGCTGCCGCGCTGGACGCCTTGGAGGGCGCGCAAGGGCTTGTGCGCGAGCTTGCGGCAGAAGCAGGCGTCAGTGATGCCGTCATTCGCGGACTCATCAAAGCGGGCGCATTTGAACCTGTCACCATCAGCGTGGATTCGCCACTGCCCAAACCGCTGGCGGACTTTGACACGCCAACATTGAATGAGGCGCAGCGGTTGGCAGCAAACAGCATGGTCGAGGCAGTGCGCGCCGGCGGCTTTGACACCTTCGTGCTGGATGGTGTGACAGGTTCCGGCAAAACCGAAACCTATTTTGAGGCCGTGGCTGAAGCGATACGGCAGGACAAACAGGTTCTGGTGCTCCTCCCTGAAATCGCGCTGACCGCGCCATTTCTTGCCCGTTTCGAAGCCCGCTTTGGCGTCGAGCCGGCGGTGTGGCACAGCAACCTGCGATCCACGCAGCGCCGCCGTGTCTGGCGCGCCGTTGCCGATGGCAGTGCAAAAGTTCTGGTGGGCGCGCGCTCGGCGCTGTTCCTACCCTTTGCCAATTTGCGCCTGATTATCGTCGATGAGGCGCACGAAACCAGCTTTAAGCAGGAAGATGGCGTGCGCTATCATGCCCGCGACGTTGCCGTCATGCGTGGCCATTTTGAAAGATTCCCGGTGGTGTTGGCATCGGCAACGCCTGCGTTGGAATCGCGGCATATGGTAGCTATTGGCCGCTACAAAGGCCTTGAAATTCCGTCGCGCTTTGGCGCGGCCAAAATGCCGGAGATCAAGGCGATTGACCTCACCTTGGACGCGCCCGAATCCCAGCATTGGATTGCGCCTACCTTGCTCAAGGCATTGGAAGAACGCGTCGAACGCGGCGAACAAAGCCTGTTGTTCCTAAACCGGCGTGGCTATGCACCGTTGACCTTATGCCGGACCTGTGGGCATCGGTTTCAATGCCCCAACTGCACAAGCTGGATGGTGGAACATCGCCTCGTACGGCGGCTTGCCTGCCACCATTGCGGCCATGTCATGCCGCCGCCGGAAGAATGCCCAGAATGCGGCGAATGCGACACGCTGGTTGCCTGCGGCCCCGGCGTTGAACGCATCAGTGACGAGGTGAGCAGATTGCTGCCCCGTGCGCGCACCATCGTTGCGACATCGGACACTTTATGGTCGCCGGAGAAAGCGGCGGAGTTCGTATCCCGCGTTGAAAACAAGGCGGTGGACATCATCATCGGCACGCAATTGGTGACGAAAGGCTATCATTTCCCCGAACTGACTTTGGTTGGGGTGATAGACGCCGACTTGGGGCTTGAGGGCGGCGATCTGCGTGCTGCCGAACGCACCTTCCAGCAAATTGCGCAGGCCGCTGGCCGGGCAGGGCGCGGTGAGAAACCCGGAGAGGTGTTCATCCAGACGCGCAATCCCAATCATCCCGTTATTGCAGCCTTGGCCGCTGGCGACCGCGATGCATTTTATGATGCCGAGACCGAGCAACGCAAATCCGCTGGTGCGCCCCCGTTCGGACGCTTTGCAGCTATCATTATTTCGTCCGAAGATGAGCGTGAAGCCATTGAAGCTGCGCGCGCCGTGGGGGGTGCCGCGCCGCAAGTGAATGGCATGCATGTCTATGGCCCCGCGCCGGCACCGCTCGCCATGTTGCGGGGCCGCCATCGACAACGCCTTTTGGTTCATGCCCAGCGCTCAGTCGAGGTGCAGAATATCATCCGTGAATGGCTTGGCGGCTTACAATTTCCACGCGGCGTGCGGGTCGGAATCGACGTCGATCCTTACAGTTTCCTGTGATTCGGCGTTAGACGCTGAAATAGCGGATTTACCTCATGCATCTAATGTTGCATCGTGCCCTAAATATTCTTCGGGAGGACAAAATGCACAAAATTTTATGGGCGGCGTTATTAAGCACTGCGTCAGCCACAAGCGCATTTGCGCAAGACGCAAAGCCAGCTTCTGAAGCGACGGTCGCCGCGCAACGCAGCGTCGCGGCGCAGCTTCCCGCCGAAGATGGCCGTGACCTCGATTTTGCGGATAGGGGCTTTATTGGCACTTTGTCTGACCCCATTATCACCAACAAGGATGGCAAACCTGTCTGGAACCTCGGGGCTTATGACTGGATGGCCGATGGCAAATCACCCGATACGGTAAACCCAAGCCTTTGGCGGCATATGGGCCTGTTGCGCAAACATGGTTTGTACGCGTTGACGGACAATGTTTGGCAAGTGCGCGGCTTTGATGTGTCGAATATGACGGTGATTAAAGGCCAAACGGGTTGGATCATCATCGACCCGTTGACCAGCCGCGATACAGCGACAGCGGCGCTGAAGCTGGTTAATGAGAAATTGGGCGCACGGCCCGTTACTGCGGTCATCTATAGCCACAGCCACGGCGACCATTTTGGCGGTGTGCGCGGAATCATTGATGAGGCCGACGGAAAAGCAGGCAAGGTTCAGATCATTGCGCCGGAGCATTTTCTCGCTGAGACCGCGTCTGAAAATGTCATGGCGGGGCCTGCGATGGGCCGGCGCGCGACGTTTCAATTTGGCACTAACATGACGCCTGGCCCGCAAGGGCAAATGGGCAGCGGTATTGGTAAAGGCATTGGTGGAGGTGACATAACGCTGATCTCGCCGACAATCGACATTCGCAAAACGGGCGAACAGCGCGAAGTTGATGGTGTGACGCTGGAGTTCCAAATGGTACCGCATTCGGAAGCACCAGCCGAAATGAACGTTTATGTGCCAGCGGCGCGTACGTTTCTTTCCGCTGAAATTGCGACCTGCACCCTGCACAATATCCTGACACCGCGTGGGGCGAAAGTGCGTGATTCATTAAGTTGGTCCGGGTTTTTGAATGAAGCCGTCAACCTTTATGGCGATCGGAGCGATGTTATTGCGTCCAGCCATTGCTGGCCGCGCTTTGGCCAGTCTGAGGTCAAAGGCTGGCTAGCGGGGCAGCGCGACAATTATCGATATTTGCACGACCAAACGGTCCGCATGATGAACAAGGGCATGACCCAAGCGGAGATCGCAGAAGTTTTGAAGGCGCCGCCAGCGATTGGTGATCAATGGTTTAACAAGGGCTATTACGGCACCTACAGCCATAATTCGAAGGCGATATATCAATATTATCTGGGTTGGTATGATGCCGTCCCCGCCAATCTTAACCCGCATCCGCCGGAGGTCCGCGCGGCCAAAATGGTCGCGGCGTTGGGCGGCGCAAAGAAGGTGTTGGCCGAGGCGAAAAAGGCAATGAAAGCGGGGGATTATCGCTGGTCATCCGACCTGTTGAACCAACTTGTCTTTGCCGAACCCAAAAATGTTGAAGGGCGGGCTTTGCTTGCCGACAGCTATGAGCAACAGGGCTATCAGTCGGAATCCGCGATCTGGCGCAACATGTTTTTAACCGGCGCGCAGGAACTGCGCGCTGGCATGAAGGCAGGCATTAACGCGCAAAGCATCGACATGATTTCGGCGATACCGACCGGTTTGTTGCTCGATTCCGTGTCGACCCGACTTGACCCGAAGATCATTGGCAATGCCGCGCTGGCCCTGAATTTTGTGATTTCTGACCGAAAAGAGACCGCGAAAGTCACTGTCGGTAATTCGGTGATGTTTAGCGAAATGGGTGCGGCCCACGCAGCGCCTAGCGTCACGGTCACTGGCCCGCGCCAATTGTTTCTGGCCTTATTGTTCCTGAAAATGCCTGCGGCGCAATTACAGGCCGCTGGACTGAAGATTGAAGGCGACAGGGCGGCGATTGAAAAGCTTCAGGCGGCGCTTGACCCGATGCCGGGCGCATTCAACATTGTAGAACCTTAGGCTACATTTCCCCGCGCTGGCGGCGGATGGCGTACCATTTTGCTACATTGGCGTTGTGTTCTTGCAACGTGTCCGCAAAAATATGGCCGCCTTTGCCGTCCGCGACGAAATAATAGGCGCTGGTCTTTTGCGGGTTTAGCACGGCGGCAATAGCGGCGCGTGATGGGTTGGCGATGGGCCCTTTCGGTAGGTCAGACATGGCGTAGGTATTATAATCGTTCACATCCCGGATTTCGGACTTGCGAATGCGCCGGCCAAGCGATTTGCCCTTGGTGATGGGGTAAATGATCGTTGGGTCGGCCTGCAGCCGCATTCCTGTGCGTAAGCGATTGGAGTATACGCCGGACACGATGCGCAATTCCGATTTAAGCGCCGTTTCTTTTTCGACAATGGATGCGAGTGTCAGCGCCTCTAACGGCGTTTTGACCATCACGTTCGCGCTACGCTCTGGCCACAACTCGGCCATTGTTTTTGTCATGGCATCCTGCATGCGTTTCAGGACAGCAGCGCGCGGTTCGTTTTTGTCAAAGGCATAGCTGTCCGGCAAAACCGAGCCCTCGACGGGCACAGAAATACTTCCCGTCAGCTGGTCATTGGCCATGAGGCGTTCATACACCATGATCGACGGCATGCCTTCGGGAATTGTGATCATGCGTTGCACGGTTTTCCCATCTGTCAGGATGGACAATATTTCGGAATTGGATGCCTGTGCTGGTATGACAAATTCGCCCGCCTTGATGGTGTTAGACGCACCAAAAATCTTTGCCCGGCTGACAAATGCATCAGCAGATTTGATCGCGCCGCTTTTTTCAAGCTGACGCGCGGCGGACATCATGCTTGAACCGGGCTTAACGATTACAGTTGCCGCGCGCTCCAGCGGCCCCGGCGCGGTCCATCCGTGGATGAAGTTGCCAGCGATTACTGCCAACAGCAGCGCGGCCGCAACGACCGCCCATTTGGCGAGGCGGAGTTTTGCATGTTTTCCAGACCGTTTCGTCACCATTAGCCCTTCTCATTCCCGCCGTCGGTTCCCGCGTGCGCGGGAAGGACAAGCTGCAAGATATGCGATGGTGCCATCGCCACGTTGGTTTATTTAGCTATTTTCATGATGAGGCTGGCGTTCGTCCCGCCAAAGCCGAAGCTGTTGTTCAAAACAGCCTTCACTTCGCGTTTTTTGGCGACATGCGGGACAAGGTCAACGCCTTCGGTGCCTTCGTCTGGATTGTCGAGATTGAGCGTCGGCGGCACAATCTGGTCACGCAGCGCAAGAATGCAGAAAATGCTCTCGACCGCGCCAGCGCCGCCCAGCAAATGGCCGATGGCGGACTTGGTCGAGCTCATCGACACATTTGCTATCGCATCGCCAAATAAGCGCTTTACCGCGCCCAGCTCGATCGTATCGGCCATGGTCGATGTGCCATGCGCATTGATGTAATCGATATCGGCAGGCGTCATGCCGGCCTTTTTTAGAGCCATCTGCATGGATCGAAACGCGCCGTCACCCTCGGGATGCGGGGCGGTGACGTGATAAGCATCGCCCGATAAGCCGTAACCAACCACTTCGGCGTAAATTTTCGCACCGCGCGCCTTGGCATGTTCATATTCTTCCAACACGACCACACCTGCGCCTTCGCCCATTACGAAACCGTCGCGGTCCTTGTCATAAGGCCGGCTGGCGGCCTCTGGACGGTCGTTATAGCTCATGTTCAGCGCGCGGGCCTGCGCAAAACCTGCGATACCCAGCGGGTTTACAGTGCTTTCTGCACCGCCGGCCACCATGATGTCGGCGTCATCGTCGCGGATCATGCGGGCGGCATCACCAATCGAGTGCGCGCCTGTCGAGCAGGCGGTGACGACGGCGTGGTTAGGGCCTTTTAGGCCATATTTGATGCTGACTTGACCCGAGATGAGGTTGATTAAGCGGCCATGCACGAAATGCGGGCTGACGCGACCGGGGCCTTTTTCCGCCAGCAATAACGCTTCGCTCTCAATGCCTGGCAGTCCGCCGATCCCTGAGCCAATCGAACAACCTGCACGCAGTTTTTGTTCTTCGGTCAATTCGGAGAGGCCAGCATCTTCCAATGCTTGGCCAGCGGCATCAATGCCGTAAATGATAAAGGGGTCAACCTGACGTTGGACCTTGTGGTCGACGCGCTTGTCTGGGTCAAAGCCCCAAGGGTGGTCCTTACCCTTCACTTCGCACGCGATCAGGCATTTCTGGTCGCTGGCGTCGAAATGCGTAATCATGCCAGCGCCAGATTTTCCGGCAATCAGGTTGGACCATGTGGTTTCAACATCTGCACCCAAGGGTGTAACCAGACCTAATCCAGTGACCACGACACGACGCATTGCGTTATCTCCAAAATCTAATCTTTACGGCCCATTACTGCGAACAGGTGCCAAAAAGCAAACGGCTTTCCGACGGAAGCGCAGGTAACGCTGGTCGGAAAGCCGTTTGAATTTTTATATAGCCGCGCATCATCGCGCGTTACGGCTTAGCCGTTGCTATTGATGAAATCGATCGCGTCTTTGACGGTGGCAATCTTTTCAGCAGCATCGTCAGGGATTTCAACGTTGAATTCTTCTTCAAACGCCATAACCAGTTCAACGATGTCAAGGCTGTCTGCGCCGAGATCATCGATGAAGCTTGCAGCTTCGTTCACCTTATCGGCTTCAACGCCCAGATGTTCTACTACGATCTTTTTGACCCGTTCTGCGGTATCGCTCATTTTTATGCCCCTTATTGGTTGGGAGGATGAATTTCAGCTATCGCCCTAATGTCCAGATTAGCTGCTGGCAAGTGGCAAGCGACGCTTGTGTATCAAAGCATTGCCATCCCGCCATTTACATGGATTGTTTGGCCTGTAACATAACCGGCTTCCCGTGAGGCGAGATAGGCTACGGCGGCACCAATGTCCGCGCCTTCGCCCATGCGGCCCATCGGAATACGTGCATTCAACGCCTCTTTTTGCGCGTCAGGCAGGCTTTCAGTCATGGCTGTGGCGATGAAGCCTGGTGCCACGCAATTGGCGGTTACATTGCGGCTGGCGAGTTCTTGGGCAATCGCTTTGGTCATCGCCGTCAGGCCGCCTTTGGACGCGGCATAATTGGCCTGACCGGGGTTGCCCGTGGTGCCGACAACGCTGGTGATCGTGATGATACGGCCAAAGCGCGCCTTCATCATGGGCTTCGTCGCGGCGCGCATCAGGCGAAATGTGGCCTCAAGGTTGATGCGAATGACATCATCCCATTCGTCATCCTTCATGCGCATCGTCAAATTGTCGCGGGTAACGCCGGCGTTGTTTACAAGAATGTCGATCTGACCCAGCTTTTCTAGCGCAGCAGGGACCAACGCCTCAACGCTGTCTTTGTCGCCCAGATTGCAGGGAACCGCAACATGGTCGCCGCTTAACGATGCCCGGAATGCTTCCAGCTTTTCCACATTGGACCCTGACACTGCAAGGCGCGCACCTTGGGCCGCCAACGCGTGACAAATAGCACTGCCAATCCCGCCCGATGCGCCTGTGACGAGCGCCGTCATGCCGGTTAGATCAAACATATCATTCTCCCTTAAATTCGGGTGCGCGCTTTTCCAGGAACGCGGTGATGGCTTCGTCATTGTCTGCAGTGGCATGTGCCAAGCTTTGCATTGCGGCTGACATTTCGAGGATGTTTTTAAGGTCTGCGGTCTGTCCCTCGCGCAGCAAACGCTTCGTCATGCGGACGGCATGTGGCGGGTTTGCCGCAATTTTGTCCGCAATCGTGCGTGCTGCCGTCATCAAATCAGCATCATCCACTACTTGGGTGACCAGTCCGATGCGCAAGGCTTCGACAGCGTCGATGGTTTCGCCTGTCAGCGCCAGCTCGGTCGCTTTTGAAAAACCGACGATGCGCGGCAACAACCATGCGCCGCCATCGCCCGGCGTAATGCCCAACCGCACAAAGCTTTCGGCAAATTTGGCCGAAGACGCGGCAATCCGAATGTCGCACATCGTGGTAAGGTCCAGCCCGGCACCAATGGCCGCGCCATTTACCGCTGCGATCACCGGGACCTCAAGCGCTTGAAACATTAACGGAAGCCGTTGGATACCATATTTGTAATTGCGCCGGGTTTCTGCAGGCAATCCAGCTCGCAAGCCACCACTATCCGGACGCATTTGTTTCAGATCACCGCCGGAAGAAAACACGGTTCCCGCGCCTGTCAGGATAACACAGCGCACCGACATATCCTCATCAGCCGCCATGAAGGCGTCGCACATTTGTTCGACGACAGACACATCTGATATCGGATTCCGCTTTTCGGGCATATTCAACGTAATGGTTAGTATGCCGCCATCACGTGACTGGAGAATTTGGTCGGTCATTAAATATCTTTCAACAAGGCTTCGATGTCATCCATGCTGATGACAGTTGATGTGGAGATGTCTTCGCCCGCGCTACGCTTTACCATCGGTGATAAAATCTTCCCACCAAACTCCACGAAATGGACGACGCCGGCCTCCGCCATGGCAATTGCCGACTCGCGCCAGCGCACACGGCCAGTGACTTGTTCCACCAATTGTGCCGATATGGTCGCCGGGTCGGACACCGGCGCAGCCGTGACATTGGCGAACAAGGGCACCAATGGTGCTTGGATGGTCGTCGTCGCTAGCGCGCTTGCCATGTCATCGGCGGCAGGTTGCATCAATGGGCAGTGAAAAGGTGCGGAGACGGGCAGCAAAATGCCTCGTTTGATATTATGGTCCTTAGCCAGCAAAATCGCCCGGTCAATCGCGCCTTTATGGCCCGAAATGACGACCTGCGACGGGTCATTGTCATTGGCGACGGTGCAGGTTTCCCCTTCCGCAGCAGCAGCAGCCAATGCTTCGGCTCTCTCGATATCCGCGCCAAGCAAAGCAGCCATTGCGCCCACGCCAACGGGCACCGCGGCCTGCATGGCGCGCCCACGCAGCTTCAGCAGCGCAGCCGTTACCGACAGAGGCAATGCACTAGCGGCGCACAACGCCGTATATTCACCCAAGGAATGTCCAGCGACGAAATTGCATTTTTCCGACAGGCGAACACCGCCTTCTTTTTCCAACACGCGCAAGGTGGCAATGGCGTTGGCCATGATAGCGGGCTGCGCATTTTCGGTGAGCGTTAGTTCGCTCTCCGGGCCTTCGCACATCAGACGGAACAGATGTTGGCCAAGCGCTTCATCGACCTCTTCAAACACCGCGCGCGCAATGGGACTGGCTTCGGCGAGCATTTTGCCCATGCCAACGGCTTGGCTGCCTTGCCCGGGGAAAATAAATGCGCGCATGTTTGCTCCTGTTGGTCGGTGTTTGTGCAAAATCGCCTATGGCGCAGCGCTGAATGTTGCAAGCCCGAACGGCACAATCCGGTTACCGGCGTCGTGGCCAATATCCGCGCGGCCCAGATAATCGATCCCTGTTTTCGCGCACCAGCGCCGCGCGATTTCTTCGGCATCTTCGCCAAAAGGGCGGTCATTTTCGGGTACATCGCTGACGCGGCCAAGCCGCAATCCGGCCAGCCCTGCGGTTTGCAAATGGCTGGTGACGTGGAAAAAGGCGCGGTCATAACCATAGAGATATTCGCTGACTTCCTCCAATATCAACACATGATCTTTCAGATCAGGCATCAACGGCGTTCCGACCATCATCGCCAAGGTCATCAGATTGAACGCCGCATATTTTGTGCCGGCCTGCATTTGTGGTTCAAGCGATTGCGGCGACGCATGTAGCATCCAGTCGAGTGCGCGCAGGACGGCGGCCTCACCGCCGTCACGCCGAATATCGGCTGGCATCGGGCCGTGGCAGACATGACCAATTTGGGCGCCATAAAGCGCGCCAAGCAGATTTCCGGCGTCGCTATAGCCCATATAGATTTTATCGCCGGCCGATGATTTCAGCTTCGCAACGGCGTCCTGTGCAATTCGGCAAGCCCCATAGCCACCGCGCACGAACCAGACCGCATCAAAATCTGGGTCATTGGCAAGGTCGACAAAAGCTTCCAGCCGCTCGCCATCAGATCCGGCAAAATGGCCCGCTTCGGCAAAGCATTGGTCATGAAAGACGAGTTCAGCGGTCGGGCGGGCGGCGGCGGCAAGCGCAGAAATACGCGCCGCGTCTTCGTGGGTGAACGGGGTGGACGGCGCGCAAATTCCGATACGCATATTTTACTCTTCCCCTCATTGTCACCCCAGCTTTGGCTGGGGGCTATCGCGCCTGTCGGTTTAAGCGGATAGACGTGATGGACACCAGCCAAAGCTGGTGCGACGTGGTTTTGCAACAGAGCGTTCAGCGTTCCATTGCAAAAACTTGCGCTAACGCATAACCGCCAATCATGCACAAAAACAAATCCTATTTCTTTTGCGGCATTGGTGGCTCTGGCATGTTGCCCTTGGCCAATATCGTCCGCGATGCAGGCGCAAGCGTTGCGGGTTCCGACCGCGCACTCGACCAAGGCCGGCTGGGGCCGAAATTCGAATGGCTCCAAAGTCTTGGCATCAACTTGTTTCCGCAAGACGGCAGCGGGCTTATAAGCGGTGATCAAATCCTGATCGCGTCCGCCGCGATTGAGGACAGCGTGCCGGACGTCGCCACGGCCAACGCGCTGGGCTGTACCCGTATGACCCGCGCCGAACTCCTCGCTGACCTATTCAACGCCGCCCCGCGTAGTGTTGCCGTCGGTGGAACCAGCGGCAAATCGACCGTCACGGGCATGGTCGGCTGGATATTGACCGATGCTGGACGTGACCCGACGATCATGAACGGCGCGGTGATGAAAAATTTCGTTGCCGATGATGCGCCCTTCGCCAGCGCGCGCGTCGGGCAGGGGGATGTCTTTGTTTCTGAGGTTGACGAAAGCGATGGCTCCATCGCCCTTTTCACGCCTGAGGTGGCGGTTCTCAACAATGTCAGCCTTGATCATAAAAGCTTAGAAGAGTTACGGCAGTTGTTCGGGGACTTTGCGCGAAAGGCGAAAGCCTGTGTCTGGAACGCCGATGATGCCGAGACTGCGGCATTGATCGCGCCCATGGCATTGCCGGGCGCGATCAGCTTCGGCTTCTGCGCTGACGCACATTTCCGCGCAACGGACATCACCGACCTGCCATTGGGTAGCCGCTTCACGCTGCATGCGATGGGCGATGCCTATCCCGTCGCCTTGATCGTCCCGGGCCGACACAATATTGCCAACGCGCTTGCCGCTATTGCCGCAAGCGTCGCGCTTGGCGTGTCCGTTGCGCAAGCTGTACGCAGCGTCGAACGCTTTAATGGACTCGCCCGTCGTTTCGACATTGTCGGCACGGCCAATGACATCACGGTCATCGACGATTTCGGTCACAACCCGGACAAAATTGCCGCGACCCTGACGACGTTGAAGGCGTTTCCCGGACGAATTATCGCGTTCTTCCAACCCCATGGTTACGGCCCCATCCGCGTCATGGGCGCTGAACTGGCGGACGTTTTTGCGGATAATTTGGGCAATGCGGACCATCTCATCCTCTGCGACCCTGTCTATTTCGGCGGCACCGTGGACAAAAGCATCGGCAGCCAAAGAATCACCGACGCAGTCGTCGCCGCTGGCCGCAACGCCGACCATATCCCGTCTCGCGAAGACTGCGGCAATCATATCGTCGAACTGGCGAAGGCTGGAGATCGGATTGTCATTATGGGCGCGCGGGATGATACGCTGAGCGCGTTTGCGGCGGGCGTTTTGGCGCGTCTACAGCATTAAGGGCGAGCTCCGCATCTCCGCAATACTGCGAATCGCTTGCATTCCGCGCCAATCCCTCCTAAGCGCGCCACTTCGCTCAGGTCCGCCTGACTGAAATCGAAGAAGGCCGGAGGGGCGTATGCATGGTGCTGCGTCAGCGATCGGTAGGAACAAGGAAACGCCCATGCCGCTGTACGAGCATGTATTTTTGGCGCGTCAGGACCTTTCACAGGCCCAGGTTGATGCGCTGGCAGAAACTGCCACCAAGATTGTAGAAGACAATAAAGGCAAGGTCGTAAAGACCGAAACCTGGGGTCTTCGTACATTGACCTACAAAATTCAAAAGAACCGCAAAGCGCATTTCGTGATGCTCGACATTGAAGCTTCGGGCGACACCATCGCTGAGCTTGAGCGTCAGACACGCATGAACGAAGATGTGATCCGTTACATGACCGTCCGCGTGGACGCGCATGAAAAGGGCCCATCTGTCATGATGCGTAAGAGCGACCGCCCAGAGCGCAGCGAACGCGGTGAGCGTGGCGGCTTTGGTGGTGGCGACCGTGATCGCGGTGCACCGCGTCCAGACCGCGCGTATCGCGCAGAGCAGGAGGCTTAAAACATGGCACGTCCGTTTTTCCGTCGCCGCAAGTCCTGCCCATTCCAGGGTAAAGATGCGCCGCAAATCGATTATAAAGATGTACGCCTGCTTCAAGGTTACATTTCAGAGCGCGGCAAGATTGTCCCATCGCGCATCACCGCCGTTTCGGCAAAGAAGCAGCGTGAGCTGGGTCAAGCGATCAAGCGCGCCCGTCACATCGGCCTTCTGCCGTACATCGTGAAGTAAGGAGCCGAAACATGGATATCATACTTCTCGAACGCGTTGAAAAGCTTGGAGCAATTGGTGACGTTGTTACCGTGAAGGACGGCTATGCTCGTAACTTCTTGCTGCCAAACAAAAAAGCGCTCCGTGCAAACGAAGCTAACCGCAAGGTTTTCGAAGCTAATCGCGCGAAAATTGAAAGCGATAACGCAACCCGTCGTGATGAAGCGCAAAAGGCTTCGGGCAGTGTCGAAGGTAAGCAGATCGTTCTGATCCGCGCAGCTTCGCAAACTGGCCAGCTTTACGGTTCGGTTTCGGTCAAGGATATCGTTGACGGTCTGGTCGCCCAGGACGCCAAGGTTTCCAAGAGCATGATCGTGCTTGAGCGCCCCATCAAAACGCTTGGCGTATTTGGCGTGAAGGTTGTTCTGCACCCTGAAGTTACCGTTAATGTTCAGGTCAATGTGGCCCGTTCGGACGACGAAGCCGAGTTGCAGAAGGACGGCGTCAACGTTCTCGACCAGATGTTCGAAGACGAACAGGCCGAGATCGCTGCCGAAGCCATTGAAGCACAGGTTGAAGCCGAAGTGGCCGCCGACGCAGCCGATGCTGCCGAAGCTGCTGCCAACGCAAAGCGCCGCGAAGAGCAAGCTGCCGCCAAGGCTGCGGCTGAAGCTGCTGGCCTTTCAGCTGAGGCAAGCGACGACGCATAAAGCGCTCGATTGCTACAAACAAAAAGCCGCCTTGTTGCAAAACAGGGCGGCTTTTTTGTTGGGAGTACTCCGGGTGACAGTCGCAGGGTAACCGCGGCAGCTATCTTCCGTCGTCGTTCTGAACTTGTTTCAGGACACAGCACCAGCGCTGCATGTTATCCTGAAACAAGTTCAGGATGACGATAAGAAAAATGACAATGTGCATAGTAGCGACGTCGTGTATGGACCGCTAATATCTCCACCATGACCGCGCCTATCATCATCACCGCCGATATGGGCAAGACCGACCAAGCATGGGCCAATGGTCTACGCCGCGCGCATTTCCCCGCAGAGCGCAACTACGTGGATGCGCATATCACTTTGTTCCACCATTTGCCGCCAAGCCATTTGGCAGAGATAAAGTCGCGGCTGGCGGTGTTGGTTCAGAACTATCCGGCGCCAGCGGCTAATCTCAGCGATGTGATGTTGCTCGGTAAAGCGGTGGCGTTCCGCGTAGACAGTCCTGAATTGCTTAGCCTTCGCGACGAACTGGCTGATGCGTTTCGTGGGCTATTGATTCCACAGGATCAGGCCACGCCCAAATTGCATATAACGATCCAGAACAAGGTCGAGCTGCTAGTTGCCAAGGCGCTTCGCGCGCATCTTTTGGAGTCGTTTCGACCCCGTCCGCTCGCCATTTCCGGCCTATCCGCGCATTATTATCGTGATGGACCATGGGAGCCTATCGGAAGATGGTCATTTCGCGGCTGACAATGCTTGACCCGTTACCACCCCGCGCTTATAGCGCCGCGTGCTTTCCCGCAAATGCAGGGATTCACGCTTGGATGGCGAAGTAGCTCAGCTGGTTAGAGCGGTGGAATCATAATCCATAGGTCGGGGGTTCAAGTCCCTCCTTCGCTACCATCTTTCTTGTGCGCATTTGGGTTCGAGCCCCACAGCAAGCGATTTGTTCATTTTCATCGAAGCAGCGGGCCGACGTTATACAATGTCGCGCATTGTGCGATTGCCGCATTTTTCTGCTTGGGCTACACTAAGCGTATGAAAGATTGCACCCATTGCATTGTACGTAACCGTGCAATTTGCGCCGGGCTCGAAACATACGAGCTTGAGCTACTGGGTCAGCTGGGCCGAAAGCAAAGGGTTTCCAAGGGCCAAACCGTTTTTTGGGAGGGTGATGACGCCGTTGTCGTCGCCAATGTCATCGAAGGCGTGCTGAAGGCTTCGATGACCTTGTCCGATGGCCGGGAGCAGATTGTCGGGATTGTTTTTTCGTCGGATTTCATTGGCCGGCCCTTTGGCCAGCACAGCCCGTATAGCGTGACTGCGCTAACCGATGCCGAATTGTGTATCTTTTCGCGGTCGACCTTTGACAGTTTTGCACAGCAGCATCCCGAGCTGGAGAATAAGTTGCTGCGCCGGACGTTGAATGAACTTGATCGTGCGCAATCATGGATGCTTTTGCTTGGAAAGAAAACCGCGACGGAACGGATCGCAACTTTGTTGCTCGAAATGTCCGTTCGTCTTGGCGAAACAGGTTGCACAATTGACAACGGGGCGTTGGACGCATTTGAATTGCCGCTTGATCGTCAGCAAATTGGCGACGTTTTGGGGCTGACGATTGAAACCGTAAGCCGTCAGTTTTCTAAGTTAAAAGCAGACGGCGTTATCCATGTACCAGACCGCCGGACGGTTTGCATACGCGACCGTGCGCGGCTTCAGGACCTTTCGGCTGCTGCCTGAACAGTAGTTCAAAAACGCGTTCGCGGTGGTCAGCTTTGAATATTGTCCGCCGGGCCGCCGATGAGAACAAAATGCCGGTCGCAATAGCCGCAGTCGACATAACCTTTTTCATCAATTTGAAGCCAAACTCGGGGATGGCCCAATGCGGCGGGAATGTCTCCACTGCCGTCGCAAGCGACACGCGGTTCGCGGACACGGATTGTTTCGGGGACGCTGTTGTTCATGTGCGCCGCTTAGCAAAGCCGCAACGTGGCTGCAACGGCTGAGAAATAGTGAACTGCGGATAATCGCGCTGTTACGAAATTCCTGCCGATGGATTCCATGTGATTGCGCTGACACCATGCGTTCGCTATCGCATGGGCATGTCTGAACAAGCTATCTCGATCCAAAGCCTTTCCAAAAAATATGCGGGGGGGAAACAAGCGTTAAGCGACGTTAGTTTTGACGTTGCGCAAGGGTCGATTTTTGGGCTGCTCGGCCCCAATGGCGCGGGCAAATCCACATTGATTAACATCTTGGCCGGGCTGGTGATGAAGACATCGGGCAGCGCGTCTATTTGGGGTTTCGACATTGATGCCCACCCACGCAATGCGAAGGCATCTATAGGCATTGTGCCGCAGGAGATTATGTTCGATCCCTTCTTTACACCGAAAGAAGCGCTTGAGCTGCAAGCGGGTCTATATGGCGTGCCGAAGTCGAAACGGCGGACGATGGAATTGTTGAAAGCCGTGCGCCTTGAGGACAAGGCTGATGCCTATGCGCGGACCTTGTCAGGCGGCATGAAGCGCCGTTTGCTGGTTGCCAAAGCCATGGTGCACGCGCCGCCTGTTATCGTGCTTGATGAACCGACTGCTGGTGTCGATATAGAACTGCGTCAGCAATTATGGGATTATGTGCAGGAATTGAACCGCCAAGGCGTGACGGTTGTGCTCACCACCCATTATCTCGAAGAAGCCGAGCAGTTGTGCGACCGGATTGCGATTATCAACCATGGCCAGTTGATCGCTAACAAGCCGACACGCGAATTGGTCGGCATGGCGCGTGAAAAGGCAGTAGTCTTAACGCTGGACAGAGATGTAGCCACTGCGCCAACGCATGAAGCCTTTGAAAAGGCGGAGCTGGTTGGCGACCGCACAGTAGAGATTACCTATAACAAAGACCGTATGAACGCAGGCGAAGTGCTTTCCGTCATCCAAGGCCTTGGGTTGGGTATCGTTGACGTAACAACGAAGGAAGCTGACCTCGAAGACGTCTTCCTCCGTCTGACAAGCCCCACTTGATGGAAGCGGATGTTCTGATCATTGGGTCGGGCGCGGCGGGGTTGACCGCTGCGTTGCAATTGGCGGCTGCGCGTAAGGTTGTGGTGCTGGCCAAGGGTTCCATTTCCGACGGCGCAACAGCATGGGCGCAGGGAGGGATTGCCGCAGTGCTTGAACCCGGCGACAATTTTGCGAACCATATCGAAGATACGATGGTCGCAGGCGCCGGGTTGAATAACCGCGCCACGGTTGAATTTGTCGTGGAGAATGCGCCACTCGCGATTGAACGGCTGGCAAAGCTTGGCGTGCCGTTCAATCTGGAGGGTAATGACTGGCATCTGACGCGCGAAGGGGGGCATAGCCACCGGCGTATCGTTCATGTTGACGACGCCACCGGCTGGGCTGTGCAGCAAGCGTTGGAGGCAGCCGCACGCGCGCATTCGAATATCACCTTGGTTCCGGACATGGTCGCGGTCGACCTCATCCTCGGTCGGCATCAGGAACGTTTTTCAACGTCCGGGCGCATCCACGGCGTTTACGCACTCAACCGCAAAACGGGCCAAGTCGAAACCTTCACGGCGCGTGCGACCATTCTCGCGAGCGGCGGCGCTGGTCGGACCTATCTCTATTCCACGGCTCCACGTGGTGCGACGGGCGACGGCATTGCTATGGCGTGGCGCGCTGGGTGCCGCGTTTCCAACATGGAATTCATGCAGTTCCACCCAACCTGCCTTTACAATCTTGAGGTCAAGAATTTCCTGATAACAGAGGCGGTGCGGGGCGAAGGCGGCATCCTGAAAAACCCGAAAACCGGGCATCGTTATATGCCCGATTATGATGAACGGGCAGAGCTTGCGCCGCGTGATATTGTCGCCCGCGCAAATGACGCCGAAATCAAGCGTGATGGTCTGGACTATGTACATCTTGATATCAGCCACAAGCCGGCTGAATTTGTGCAAACACATTTCCCGAATATTTATGAAAAGCTACTGGGCCTTGGCATCGACATCACGCGCGAGCCAATTCCGGTGGTTCCAGCGCAGCATTATACCTGTGGCGGTGTGATTGTGGATTTGGACGGCCGAACCGATGCGCCGGGTCTGTATGCTGCAGGCGAAGTTACGCAAAGCGGCCTGCATGGTGCAAACCGTCTGGCATCCAATTCTTTGCTTGAATGCTTCGTCTTTGGCGACGCTTGTGCGCGCCATATCGACGCCAATTGGGACAGCCTGCCGCCCCCACCGAAGATTCGGCAGTGGGACGAAAGCCGGGTGATTGACAGCGATGAAGAGGTCGTGATCGCGCAATGCTGGCGCGAAATTCGGCAGTTCATGTGGAACTTTGTCGGCATCGTCCGTACAACAAAAAGACTCGAACGCGCGCAGCATCGCATCGATCTGCTGCGCAGTGAGGTCGAGGATTATTACAGCCATTTCCGCGTTACCCCTGATCTGATTGAACTGCGTAACTTGGTCGAGGTTGCCGCCTTGATTATCCGGTCGGCGCTGGCACGGCATGAGAGCAGGGGGCTGCACTTCACGCTCGATTATCCCGACATGGCAGACGAAGCGCGCGATACGATTTTGATGCCATAGGCACAAAACACTTTCCTACAGATGGTAACTTCAGGCAGGGTCGCATCTGGTTATTTGGAGGCAATTATGGACGTTCGAAATCAAGTCGTAGCGGTTCACATGCGCAAAGTTTTGCATCTGCTTGTCCTGGCGCTGCTGGCAGCGATGGCGATGCCCGCCGCTGCCGCCGCAACGCCCGAGGAGACAGCACGCGAAGTTCTGGCCAAATCGCCTATCATCGACGGCCATAATGACACACCGCATCAGATTGCCGCGTTGTTTGACCGTGACTTTTCCAAGTTCGACTTGGCGTCGTTGTCTGCGGACGTGCTCGCTAAAACCCACACCGATATAAAAACTGCGCGCGCCGGATATTTGGGGGGACAATATTGGTCGGTATATGTTGATGCCGCTTTGCCCAAGCATGAGGCCGTGACCCGCACTATTCAGCAGGTCGATGTTGTCCGCCAGATGATGGCGCGATATCCGGAAACATTCACCTATGCGGCCACGGCAGCAGAGGTCGAAGCGGCGATGAAAAAGGGCAAAATCGCCTCGCTTATTGGTATGGAAGGCGGGCACTCCATCGGCAGTTCGCTGGAAATTCTGCGGCAGACTTATGCGCTTGGCGCGCGTTACATGACGCTGACGCACAGCCTGACCACTGATTGGGCGGACAGCGCAACCGACGCGCCAAAGCATGACGGATTGTCGCCCTTTGGTTTTGAAGTGCTCGCCGAAATGAACCAATTGGGGATGATTGCCGATATCAGCCATGTGTCCGAGGCAACCATGCACGATGTGTTGGATAAGAGCACGGCGCCTGTTTTGTTCACGCACAGCAATGCCCGCGCGGTCACGCCGCACCCCCGCAATGTGCCCGATTCAGTACTTCAGCGCTTGCCGCAAAATGGTGGTGTGGTGATGGTAACCTTCGTGCCTGGTTTTACCTCGGCGGAACGGCGGCAATGGGAATATCAACGCTCCGCCGTTGCAGGGCGCGCCAAGACTGAATTTTCCGGCAACCCTTCTGGCGAAAAGGCCGCTGTTGACGGGTGGATTGCTGCCAACCCGCAACCAAAGGCAACACTAGCGCAAGTGGCCGACCATATCGACCATATCCGCAAGGTTGCAGGAATTGACCATATCGGCATTGGCGGTGATTTCGGAGGCGTGGACGAACTGCCCGTCGGTTTGGAAAATGTCTCCACCTATCCGGCCTTATTCGCCGAGCTCGTCCGCCGTGGCTATTCGAAGGCGGACCTCGCCAAAATCGCACAAGGCAATGCACTGCGCGTGATGCGCGCTGTGGAGAAAACCGCGCGGAAGTAATGTTCGGTGTCGTTGCGCCAGTCGGTGCTGATTAAGCCCATCGCTTAAAGAGCACCCGCCTGACGCGACCGACAACCGTCTTTAATCTTCCAAACGTACCGTCACATATTGTGTCGCCGCACCGCGACGTTTGACGCCAAGCAGGATCGCGCCGCGACCAGCCGCTTGTGCATCTTTAATGGCAGCAGCAAGAGCGGAAGCTGTGCTCAGATCGCGGTAATTGGCGGACACGATGACGTCACCGCGCCGCAAACCGACCTGCGCAGCTGTGCCAGCGCCTGGAACATCAATGACAACACCCTTTATATCGGCGGTCATGCCAAGCGCTCGTGCGATTTCGGCATCCAATGGAATGACGCTAAGGCCAAGCGCATCACGAATGACCTTAGAATCAGGCGTATCGGTTTGCTTGTCGAAATCTTTATTTTCTTCTGGGTTGAAATTGCGCTGGGCCAGCTTCTCTTCTGGTGGACGCGCGCCAACCGTAGCGGTCAGCGTCATCGGTTTACCTTCACGCAAAATGTCGAGCGGGATGCGCGTGCCAGGTTTGATGTTCGCCACTATGTAGGACAAGGTCACATCGGGCGTCACTTCGCGGTCATTTACGCGAAGGACAATGTCGCCTTCTTTTAGGCCGGCCTTGTCTGCTGCCTCACCGGCCACAATACGCGCGACAAATTCGCCACGGTTCTTTTCAAGGCCAAGCGCGTCAGCAAGATCTTCGCTCACAGGCTGGATGCTGATGCCCAAATAGCCACGCTCAGGCCGAACACCCTTTTTCAGGGACTCAACAACCGGAATGGCTTCTTCGGCTGGAATGGCAAAACCAACGCCAATATTTGCGCCCACGGGTGAAATCAGGCGGTTGTTAATGCCGACCACTTCGCCCTTTAGGTTGAACAATGGGCCACCCGAATTGCCGGGGTTGATCGCGGTATCAGTTTGAATGAAGCGGTCATAAGCACCGCCGGCGCCGATGTTACGCTGAAGCGCGGAAATGATCCCTGCGGTTACCGTGTTGCCTAGGCCAAGGGGGTTGCCAATGGCGATCACCCAATCACCCACACGGCTTTTCTGCGATTCTACCATTTTTACAAAAGGGAGGCCTGATGCGCGAATCTTGAGTAAGGCGATATCCGATGATGGGTCGCGGCCAACGATCTCGGCCTGATATTCCTTGCCGTCGAAAAGCGTTACCGTCACGCGGTCTACAGCATCGCCAGCTGGTCCACCGGCAACGACATGGTTGTTGGTGACGATGTAACCGTCGGCGGAGATCAGAAAGCCTGAACCGCCGCTCGCTTGTTCCTGCGTCACTGGGCGGCGTTCGCCTGTCATCGGGTTGAAGCTGGTGGCTACCTGCACCTTTTGACGCGTGGCGATGTTCACCACCGCTGGCTGTAATTGCGCGGCAAGATCCGCAAAGCTCGACGGCGCGCCGCCGGGAGCGAGGTTGACCTGTTCCGAGACCGGTAGTCCGGTTTGCGCGGTGACGGGGTTGCCGTTGACTAAAGCAACTGTCCCGCCAGCCATCAATAGCGCTGTGGTAACTGCATAAGCGTAACGCACGGATTTCATTCCTCTCGTCTATTCAATTGGGCAAATGGCCCTAAAAACTCTGTTCATCTTTGGCGCGGTAAAGCTGAACGCCGATTGAATGGATGCCATCCAAACGGCGACAACATATGACCGTCGATTATATTCCTTTGCGGAATTTTTCCAGATAGGCGTTTTGCGGTGACAAGATTATGTTGCTTGCACCTTCACCATTTTGGAACGTTTGACGATAGCTTTGCATCGCGCGATAGAAATCATAAAAACCTGGATCCTTGCCATAGCTTATGGCGTAGATACGGGCAGCTTCGGCCTCAGCGTCGGCGCGGATGATTTGCGCTTCCTTCTGGCCCTCGGCGTCAATGGCGATGGCTTCCTGATTTCGAGCGCTGCGCATGCGGTTATAAGCCGACTGCAGGGTAGCGGCGGGCAAATCGGCACGCTTGATACGCACGTCAATGACTTCGGCGCCATATTTGCGCGCTTCGCGGTTTAACGCGGTTTGGATATTCTCCATGACTTCGCCGCGTTCGGCGCTCAACAAGGCAGCAAAAGTCCGCTTACCAAGTTCGTTGCGCAGCGATGAACCCAAAATCGTCCGCAATTGGTCACGCAGCCGATCTTCGGTGCGGATTGTGCGATACATCACCGCCGGCTGGGTAATACGAAACCGGGCAAAGGCATCAACCTGCAACCGCAATTGGTCGGTGGAAAGCACTTCCTGCTGCTCCATCTGAACGCTCAAGACGCGCTTGTCGATCATCTGGATCTGTTCAACAAAGGGTATGCGGAACGTAAGTCCAGCGCGTGTTTCGCCGAATTTTTCGCCGGGCTTATATGGGTTCACGATCCGGTCGACCTTACCATAGCTGCTGATAATGGCCTGTTGCGTTTCGGGAACTACGTTCACCGACATGCTCATCAAGATAAGCGCCCCGATTGCGGCAACCGCGAGATAAATGGGATTGCGAAGAAGGTTGCTGGTCATTTCTTGGTCCCTGTAACTGTCACGGGTTCGGCCTTTGGCGCCGTTCTTTTCTGGAATTCGGGAATAGGAAGGTAAGGCGTTACGCCGCCAGTTTCGACAATGGTTTTGTCAACCTTGCCCAATACTTGCTCCATGGTTTCATAATATAGCCGGCGCTTCGTCACCTCAGGTGCCGCACGATATTGCACATATATTTTATCAAATTCGGCAGTTTCACCCAATGCAAGTTCGGTCACGCGGCTGGCATAAGCGCGTGCGTCGTTCAGATAGCTTTCGCGCCGTTGCTGCGCCGCGTTCACTTCACGGAAGGCGTCATTGACCTCGGCAGGCGGGTCCGATTGACGGATCGAGATGCTTTGGATCAGCACGCCAGCCCGATATTCATCGAGCACCTGTTGCATCCGGCGACGCACCTCAAGTTCGATAGCGCCACGGCCTGGGCCGATTGCCTGCGTCAGGTCAAAATTAGCGACCGCAGCGCGCATGGCGCTTTCGGCAACTTCTTTGACGGTTTCTTGCGGGCTATCGAGCTGGAACAGATACAATTCGGGGTCTTTAATCGACCAACGGACGTCATAGGCCATATCGATGATGCTCTGGTCCTTGGTCAGAACCAGATTTTCGCTGCTTGCCTTTGGCGAGCCTATGGATGTTGTCTGAATTTGCTGCGTGTCGATTTTCGTAATGCTTTGCAGTGGTGCAGGCAAAGTGAACTGAATCCCAGGCGGCAATGTGCGGGAATATTTGCCCAATTGCGTGACCACGCCCTCTTGCTCGGGGCCAATGCGATGAATGCTTGTCCATACGATCCACAGCGCCACAAGGGCGCCTATGATCAGCGGGAACCAACTTTTGCCATCGGGGCGTTGTGGCAAGCCGCCAAATCCGCTGCCTTTTCTGCGCAACAACTCTTCAAGTGATGGCCCCCGTGAGCGTGCCCGCCCGCCGGGTTCGGGTGTAGGGTCCCATGGATTTACGGGGTCGGCTTTCGATCCGCCTCCGCGCTCGGTTGCGTTGTTTGCGCCGCCTGGTTCCCCAGAATCGGGTGAATCCCATGGCCCTTTGCTATCTGTTGCCAAAATTACGGGTCCCTGCTTATCAAATTTGGTGCTCATAAAACCTTTATAGGAACGGTTTTTCAGAAAAACAGTGTCAATCCGGCAATTCTGAATCTATTCGGCAAATCATGTCAGATTTTGCTATAATTTCCGATGCCATTTTTGCTGTTGTTGGGAACCGCGCAAGTGGTTTGAAGGTCGCCGAAAATGCGGTCTCACTGATGCTTGACGTGTCAGGTTTAAATGTCGAGCAGCGCATTGAAATCGAAGCCGATGTCCGCGCCGCAGCTACGCAGGCCGGTGCAAAGTCGGTGCGTGTCATGTTGACTGCCGAACGCATCACGCCACGCCTGATTGCGGTAGCGAGCGGTAAAGGCGGCGTGGGCAAATCTACGCTATCGACAAACCTTGCCATTGCCATGGCGCGCGCTGGCCGTTCGGTCGGTCTGGTGGACGCAGATATCTACGGTCCGTCGCAGCCAAGATTGATGGGTGTGGAGGGTGTGAAACCCGAAGCGGAAGGCAAGATGATGATACCTGTCACGGGGGCAGGCGGTGTGCCTTTTCTGTCGATGGGTCAGTTGGTCAATCCGGGCCAAGCCATCGCGTGGCGCGGCCCAATGGCCGGTAATGCGCTGTCGCAACTTGTCGATGCCAAATGGGGCAATGTCCGCGATATCGTTGTCGATATGCCGCCCGGTACGGGTGACATTCAGTTATCGATGATCCAGAAGCATAAGCCTATCGGTGCGGTAATCATATCTACACCGCAGGACCTTGCCCTGATTGACGCGATGCGCGCCATCAGCTTTTTCGATACGGCCAAAGTGCCGATCATTGGCCTAGTTGAAAACATGGCCGGATATCTTTGCCCGCATTGTGGGGAAATGAGCGATCCTTTCGGTTCCGGTGGGGCAGAGGCGGCGGCAAAGGAGCTGGGCATTCCGTTCTTGGGCCGGATACCACTCGACATCAAAATTCGCATGGAAAGCGATGCGGGCACGCCGCCTGCATTAGGCGAAGGACCCATTAGCGACGCTTATGGTGCGATTGCTCAGATGGTCGCGGCTTGGATTGATGCCCCGAAAGACACTGCCGCATGAATGAAGCGCCAGCGGCAAAGGATGGCATAAGCCGCCGGAAACTGCTGATTGGCGGCGGCGCAGGTGTAGGTCTCTTCGTCGCTTGGGGCCTATGGCCGCGCCGTTATGCGCCAAACATGCGTGCGGTCGATGGGGAGCATCTTTTCGGCCCATGGCTGAAAATTGCGGAGGATGGCAAAGTCATCGTCGCCATTCCGCAGAGCGAGTCTGGCCAAGGCGTATATACCGCGCTGGCGCAGATCGTCGCTGGTGAACTGGGGGCCGATTGGCGCTCGGTTGCGGTGCAGCCGGTTTCGGCCAGCTCGAGTTTTGCCAACACAGTTTTAGCGCGCGCGTGGGCAACGGTTTTCTTACCAGAAAACATCGCGCTCGACGTGGATGTTGGTCCCGTTGCCAACAGCATCGACGAAATCGCCCGCCGCGAAACATTCGTGGCGACGGGCGGATCCTCCTCGATCCGCCAGTTCGAAAGACCGTGCCGCGAAGCTGGCGCTGCAGCGCGGACTTTATTATGTCAGGCAGCAGCGGCGCGCTGGGGCATTGCATGGGAGCAATGCCGGACCGATCGTGGCTTTGTCATTGCTGGCCAACAGCGCTTGTCCTTTGCAGAATTGGTGGTGGAAGCATCGGCGCTGGAAGTGCCGTCGCCCATTCCGCTCAACCCGTCGGCGCGCAACCGGCTTTCGGGACGCGATGCACCGCGCCTTGACCTGTCGGCCAAGGTTGACGGCAGCGTGAATTTTGCTGGCGATGTCCGTTTGCCCGACATGGTGTTTGCGGCGGTTCGCGCTGGTCCAGCCGGCAACACCCGCCTCTCGTCGGTGGATGAGAAGGCTGCGTTGAACATGCCTGGTCTCCTGGAGGTGGTGAAGACCGATAAATGGGTCGCGGCGGTCGCAAGCAATTGGTGGGCAGCCAATAATGCCCTGGATGCCATGGCGCCCGTGTTCCGCACCAAGGGCCGGATGGCAGACAGCACCGAAATCGCGCAGTCTTTGTCCAACGCAATTGCCAAAGGCCCCGGCTTTCGCGCCACCAAAATCGGGGATGTTGATGTCGCTATGGCACCGGAAGCGGGGGCGCGGATTTTCAAGGCGGATTATACGGTTGGCGCTGCCGTGCACGCACCAATTGAGACGCGCTCGGCAACTGCAGATTTTCGGGATGGGCGCTTACAATTGTGGCTCGCAACCCAAGCGCCGTATTCCGCGTGTCTGGCTGCTGCAAAAGCCATTGGGATTAACGTCGATGATGTTGTGCACTATCCCGTGATGGCTGGTGGTAGCTTTGACCGCAATTTCGACAACAGCATCGCTGCGCAAGTGGCGGTGATCTCGAAAGCAGTGGGAAGACCTGTCCAATTGACATGGTCTCGTCCAGAAGAATTCGTCCGCGATCATGTCCGTAGCCCAGCTTTGGGCAGGCTTTCGGCGGCCATGAACGCTAAGGGCGCTGTGAAGGGCCTAACGGTTCGTGTCGCCGCAGCGTCCAGTATGCGTGAGCTGGCCAATCGGATGAACGGGCAGAACGTCGATACGGCACGCAAATCAGCATCGGGTCAATATGATCTCCTAGCGCTGGAAGGCGCGCAAATTCCTTATGCCATACCAAATATCAGTATCGACCATTTCCCTGTGTCCATGCCAATGCCGACCGGGCCGTGGCGCGGCCTTGCAAACAGCTATAACTGCTTCTTCGTTGAAGGATTTATCGATGAACTAGCGCATAAGGCAGGGGTTGAACCATTGTCGTTCCGTATGCGGATGCTAGCTGGCCAGACACGTTTGGCGCGATGCCTGAAAGGTGTGGCGACCATGGTAGACTTGGATGTCGGCGCGGGAGGCAGCGGGCGTGGTATCGCCTGTCACAGTATGCGCGACAGCCATATTGCCGTCATTGTGACTGCCCGTAATAGCGAGAGCGGCGTGCGCGTGGACCGCATTCACGCAATGGCCGACTGTGGCCGCTTGATTAATCCTGACCTGGCGCGCCAACAGATTGAGGGCGGCATCGTGTTTGGATTGGCGCAAGCCTTGGGATCCGCTACAAATTTTGAACGCGGGCTTCCAACCGCACGGCGATTGCAGGATATCGATCTACCCAAATTGGCAGACATGCCCGAAATCAACGTGGAACTTGTGCGCAATGACGAGGCGCCGGGCGGCGTGTCTGAATTGGGTGTTCCCGCGGTTGCGCCTGCGATTGCTAACGCCATTTTCTCCGCAGCTGGTATCAGGCTGCGCGAATTACCCTTATTGTCCAGAGGACTATGATGACATTACCGATTAACCACCCGCCAGTAGCAACACCGAAAATTGGCGTGTTGCTTGTAAATTTGGGGACGCCGGACGCGCCTACGACGTCTGCTGTGAAACGTTATCTCAAGCAGTTTCTCTCGGACCGCCGCGTGGTCGAAATTCCACAGATCATCTGGCAGCCGATCTTGCGCGGTATCATTTTGAATACGCGTCCCCAGAAATCTGCGCAGGCTTATGCAAAAGTTTGGACTGACAAAGGGTCGCCTCTAGCGTTTTTCACCGCTGGTCAGGCCGACGTGCTTCAGGCGCGCATGGGCGAGAGTGCTGATGTCCGCTATGCCATGCGTTATGGCAACCCTTCGGTTGCTGATCAACTTGCCGCTATGAAGGCAGCTGGCTGCAATCGTATTTTGATTGCGCCGATGTATCCGCAATATTCGGGTGCAACGACCGGGACTGTGTTGGATGAGGCCTATGCCACGCTGACCGCGATGCGTTGGCACCCCGCGATACGCACATTGCCGGCTTATCATGATGATGCGTTCTATATTGGTGCTCTGAAAACCTCGATTGAGGCCTCGCTGGCTGGGCTTGATTTTGAACCCGATGCTATTGTCATCAGCTTCCACGGCATGCCCGAACGCACTTTGCAATTGGGGGATCCCTATCATTGCCATTGCCAGAAAACGGCGCGTTTGCTGTCTGAGGCTATGGGGCGTGAATTGGTTGTCAGTTTTCAGTCGCGCTTTGGTCGCGCAAAATGGCTGGAACCTGCAACCGACGACACACTTATGCGGTTGGCGCGCGAAGGTACCAAAAAGGTAGCAATTTTTGCGCCAGGCTTTTCCGTTGACTGTCTCGAAACGCTCGAAGAATTGGCCATGCAGGGCCATGAGCAGTTCGAAGAAGCAGGCGGCACCCATTATGCATATATGCCATGCTTGAACGACAGTGATGTCGGCATGGACATGGTAGAACGCATCATCCGTCGCGAACTTGCTGGCTGGATTTAATAAGTCCTGACCCTAAGATCTGAATGCGCGGCTTATGAGCTCTTCCCGAGTAACGTTAACGGCAACTTGCGCTTGCTGTCGCGCGCGGTAATCATCGTCAAGAATTGCGGGAGGAGAGCGGCGCATGACAAGAGTGGCAGTGGTTACTGGCGGAACCAGAGGCATTGGCGAAGCGATTAGCTTAAAGCTGCAAGAAAAGGGCCGCCTGGTCATAGCTAATTATGGTGGTAACGACGCTGCGGCCCTCGCTTTTGCTGAGCGAACTGGCATCGCCGTTCGGAAATGGGACGTAGGCGACCATAAAAGTTGCTTGGATGCCTGCGCCGCTATTGAGGCTGAATATGGCCAGATTGATATCATGGTTAACAATGCGGGCATTACGCGGGACGCCACGATGGTTAAGATGACTTTTGAACAATGGGATGAGGTGATCCGCGTTGACCTTACGGGGTGCTTCAACATGGCCAAGGCGGTGTTTGCGGGCATGCGTGAGCGCAAATGGGGTCGCATTGTCAACATCGGCTCCGTCAACGGCCAAGGCGGGCAAATCGGTCAAGTGAACTATGCCGCTGCCAAATCGGGCATTCATGGCTTTACAAAATCGCTTGCGGCGGAGGGTGCACGACATGGCGTGACGGCCAATGCCATCGCGCCCGGATATATTGGCACGGAAATGTTATCGACGATTCCTGAAAATGTCATGGAGAAGATTGTCGCTCAAATTCCCGTTGGTCGTCTTGGGCAGCCCGAAGAAATTGCGCGCGGCGTCGAATTTCTCACGAGCGATAATGCCGGGTTTATCACCGGATCGACCTTGTCGATCAACGGTGGCCAGCACATGTATTGATGGCCATTTTAACTTGAACGATTTGTATCACCCGCCCGTGAAACGTAGCATGACCGTAGCCGGGCATCAGACGTCAATAAGTCTTGAACCATTTTTTTGGGACCGACTTCGAGCGGTGGCGGAGGCGGATGGCCTGCCGGTCAATGCTGTGGTGGCGCAGATTGATGTGGCGCGGCTTGAATCGCGAACGCCATGTGGCCTGGCAAGTGCCATTCGTCTTTGGCTCATGGCACGGGCATAAAGAACCGCCAGATCCGTTATGTGACGGTTTGGGATATGTTGCGTCTTTTAGTTTAGCCCTGTTACGCCGAATCAAAGACCTGCTTCGACAGCAATTCTCACCGCGTCTGCGGCGTTTGAAGTTGAAAGCTTTTTAAACATCAACATGCGGTGCATTTGAACCGTTTTTTCGCTCAGTGAGAGACGGTACGCTATTTGCTTTGTACGGAAACCGCGCGCCATTTGTTGCAATATTTCGCGCTGGCGTGGCGATAGACGATCGACAATTTGAGCGGCTTGTTGTTGCCGCACGAGGCCAATGCTGCCTTCTTCCGGTAGAACCTCAATTTGCGATCCAACAAAAAGCTCTAGCTTCCCATCATCGTCGAACAATGGCGCAATCATGACAGCGTTACGAAAGGGTGACCCGTCTTTGCGATAATTGATTAATTCGGCCAAAGCGGCATGCTGCCCATAAACCGCCGTGCGCAATTTGTCGGTCTGACCATTTTCCGTATCTGGGCCACGCAAAAACCGGCAATTGCGGCCAATCACTTCTGCCTCAGTATATCCGGTAAGCGCGCAGAAGGCGGCGTTCACAGCAATCAGGGGATTGTCAGCCTGGGTAGGGTCGCTGACGACCGTTGCAATCGGGCTAAAACGAATCGAATCCAGCACGGGATGACGATCGGCGCGGCCGCTTTTTGATAAAAGTTCGTTTGTCACTTAGGGATTAATACTGTAGAAAATGAGCGCTGGCAACCATTGCCTCGCATCATGCGTCAATATGCTGCGCTATGTATCACTCCGCGCCGACGCGTTCGACGTCTGCACCAACCAACTGAAGTTTCTCCTCAAGCCGTTCATAACCACGGTCAAGATGATAGAGGCGGCTGACATGCGTTTCGCCCTCTGCAACCAATCCGGCGATGACAAGGCTCATCGACGCCCGCAGATCAGTTGCCATGACGGGCGCGCCAGTTAGCTTTTTCACACCATGGACAATTGCCGTGCGGCCCTTGGTCTCGATATGCGCACCCATCCGATTGAGTTCGGGCACATGCATATAGCGATTTTCAAATATGGTTTCGGTCAGCACGCTAGCGCCATCTGCCATGCATAGCATAGCCATGAACTGCGCCTGCATGTCGGTGGCAAAACCGGGATAGGGCGCTGTGGAAATGGTAAGCGGCTTTAACTTGCCGTCCGAAGACACGCGAATACCGGCTCCGGTATCTTCTACCGTGACGCCCGCCTGACGCAAGGCATCCAGCGTAGCGCCCATCTCACTCGCTTTTGCACCGACCAGCTCGACGTCGCCGCCAGTCATAGCAGCGGCACAGGCGTAGCTACCTGCCTCAATGCGATCGCTCATCACGCGGTAGGTTGCGCCATGCAGGCGGTCTCTGCCTTGAATAATCAAATCGGATGTGCCGATACCTTCAATTTGCGCACCCATGGCGACGAGCAAATTGCACAAGTCGACAATTTCTGGTTCGCGCGCCGCATTGTGTAGCACGCAGGTGCCCTTGGCGAGACTGGCCGCCATTAGGGCGTTTTCGGTCGCACCCACGGATACAACGGGAAAGGTGTAAGTTCCGCCCGGAATACCCTTTTTGGCAATCGCTTTGACATAACCTGCGGCCACTTCAATCTCTACGCCAAAGGCCTCCAGCGCCTTAAGGTGAAGGTCAATTGGCCGGTTACCGATCGCGCATCCGCCAGGCAGAGAAACGGTCGCTTCACCAGCGCGCGCCAGCATCGGACCAAGCACCAGGATAGAGGCGCGCATTTTGCGGACAAGATCGTAAGGTGCGACATTGCTGGTTATCCGCGTAGCCTCCAACGTCATCACACGGCCAAAATCTTCGGGGCGTGATCCGGCAACCGTCGTCGAAATGCCGAACTGGTTCATCAGATGCTGGAAGCCGTCAATATCGGCCAAGCGCGGCAAATTGCGCAAAGTCAGCGGTTCATCCGTCAGCAATGCGCAGGGGATCAGCGTCAATGCGCTGTTCTTCGCACCTGAAATGGGAATTTTGCCTTTGAGCGGGTTGCCGCCACGTACGATTATCTGATCCATCGCACCGTATTTAGCGGGAATTGGATGCGGCGCAACTTAGGATTTGGTGAGCGCCGCCTCAACCTGCCCAAGCCGTTCTTTGCCCCAGAACATATCTTCATCCACAAAGAAGGTCGGTACGCCAAATGCACCGCGTTTTGCGGCAGCTTCGGTATTGGAGATAAGCTCTGCCTTCACCTCCGGATCATCAGCCAGAGCAAGCAATGCGTCGCTGTCGAGGCCTGCTTTGTCCAAGACATCGCGCACAACATCGAGATCGCCCATGTCCGCCCCGTCATGCCACATCGCCGTCATGACCGCGTCCACATAAGGCGCAAAGCAGCCAAGCCGCTGTGCCGCAATTGCACCGCGCATCACATATAGGGTGTTAAGAGGAAAACGTGGGTTCATCTTAAACGGTATCGCGTGCGCTTTTATGAAGCGTTGAAATTCCAGCATTTCATATTTTTGTTTGGCGGGTGTTTCGGCATAGCGCATCATTGGCGCCTGATTATTGGTAAGCTTGAACAAACCGCCGAGAAGGATAGGCACATATACGACTTGCGCACCGGTTCGGGCACAAAGGTCCGGCAACATTTTATAAGCCAAATAGCTATTCGGTCCTCCAAAATCGAAAAGAAATTCAAAACTTTTGGCCATTTAAAAACTCTCCGTCCAGGGACGTAAATCCATTTCATGCGTCCATGCGCTGCGGTGTTGCTGGTGCAAGGCAACATATTGCAACGCAATCGCGTCGGGCGATAATATCCCGTCAGCTGCCTTTGCGGCCTCGAAATTCGGGCGGATACCGCGGATGAAGGCAGTGTCGATGCCGCCGTCGATGATAACATGCGCCACGTGAATGTTTTGCGGGCCCAGCTCCCGCGCCATTGACTGCGCCAGCATCCGCAGCGCGCCTTTTGCGCCGGAAAAGGCGGAGAAGCCTTTACCGCCGCGCATACTTGCGGTTGCGCCTGTGAAGATGATGGTGCCCGATTGGCGCTCGACCATGCGGCGTGCAGCCTCCCGCCCCATCAGGAAGCCAGGGAACGCCGCCATTTCCCATACCTTGCGATAGACTTGCGCCGTCATATCTAGAATCGAAAAATTGACGTTCGCGCCGATATTGAAAACGGCAACCTCAATTGGCCCTACGTCGCGCTCAATCGCATCGACCATCGCCACGACTTCATCTTCGATACGCGCGTCTGCTGGGTACGCGCGCGCTTCATAACCTTCGGCCTGTATCGACTGTACAAGTGCTTCCAACTGGTCGGCGTTGCGCGCACGGCGGTTGACGCAGGCGACATAGCCTACACGTGCAAAAGCTTTGGCAATAGCCCCGCCTGTGGCGTCACCTGCGCCGACGATGAGCGCTGCCTTACTCAATCTTTCTCAAGCGTGCATTGCAGCGGATGCTGGTTCTTCTGCGCGAAGTCCATGACTTGGGTCACTTTGGTTTCAGCAACTTCATAGGTAAAAATGCCACAGACGCCGACGCCCTTTTGATGGACATGCAGCATCACGCGGGTGGCCTGATCGGTGTCCATCTGAAAAAACGCCTTGAGGACATGGATGACAAATTCCATCGGCGTGTAATCATCGTTTAGCAGCAGCACTTTATAGAGGCTTGGCTTTTGCGTTTTTGGGCGCGTACGCGTGGCGAGGCCGACACCGGGTCTGCCATCATTTTTGTCATCGTCGTCTTGCGCCATGGAAATCTGCATCAGCCTAAAATAGGGCAGAGGAGGGGGTCTCCGCAAGCCCCGTTCATCATCTTATCGGTTGTCCCAAAAAGAAACCGCCCTTTCCTTAACGGAAAGGACGGTTGCTTCATGGAATTGCACCGGTCGATCTCGACTTCCTACCGCCAAAAGGAGGAGAGAGAGGGTGGCAGGTGCATGACCCACCGGCGCAATATCTTGCGAAAGCTTATGCAGCTTTCTTGAAAAGCTCGGTCGTCGCCGCAATGCGGTTCGATATTGGCTGGAACATTGCGCTGGCCAACTTGACCATCGCTTCCGTGTTCTTTGAACCCTGCGCAACAGCGGTATCAAAGCCTTTACGCGCCAGTTCACCCTGAAGCTTAACGAAGTCTGTTGGTGACTTGACCGAAGTCAATTCCTTGACAGCAACCTGGACTTCTTCGAAATTCTTCTTGGCGAATTCCTTGTTGGTCTTGCCGATTTCCTGAGCACCCTTGGCAACGATCTTGCCAGCTTCGACAACCGCTTCAACATTGGCTTTGTTGAATTCAACGGCTTCAGCAGCGAACTTTTTGCCCTTTTCAGCGGCTTCAGTTGCTTTTTCACGGACGTCGGCGAAAAACTCAGTCGCCTTTTCAGCGGTTTTTTCTGCAGTGGCTTTAACTGTGTCAGTCATGTTGGATACTCCTTGAGTAAAGGGTGTTGTTTCAACAGACGCGAATTTGGGGCGCGACGAAGTGGTAGGTGTTGCCACCTTAGTCTTCGCCACAGTGCTTGGAGCCGTTTTAACAGACACGCGCTTTGGCACTGCAACTTTTGCAGTTTTTGCCGAGGCATTAGTTTCTGTTTTGCTTACCATGTGAACGCACCATTTCTGTTGTGTTGCACTGCACAATAAATACAAATGCAAACTATGTCAACAAAAAATGGTGCAGTGCACAAAAATCCCTTGGGACAGGTTAATCCGCCAAAGTCAGCCGTTCAAAGCGTTCATAATGGTGATCGGCTGAACCGAATTGATTCTCGATCATCGTCGCCCGCTTGAAGAAGTGACCGATGGCCAGCTCTTGCGTGATACCAATGCCGCCATGCGTTTGAATGGCGCTTTGCCCAACAAACTTTGCTGACCGCGACACCTTCGCCTTACATGCCGATACTGCCGCCATACGTTCTGCCGCTGGCAGACCGAGCTTCAGTGTTGCCATAGTGGTCATGGATTTTGATTGCTCAACCTCCATGAACATGTCGACCATACGATGCTGTAGTACTTGGAAGCGCGAGATAGGCTGACCAAATTGGTTGCGCTGACGTGCATATTCCAACGTGCCCTGATGCAGCTTGGCCGTTACTCCGCAGGATTCTGCGCAAACTGCGACGGTCGCTTCATCAACAATCCGTTCGATGAGCGGCAAGCCTGCACCTTCATCACCCAATAAAGCGTCGGCCGGAATGGCGACGTTTTCGAAATATATTTCAGACGCTTGGAAACCATCCACAGTCGGGTAATCGCGGCGGACAATGCCCTTTGCATTTGCGTCGATTAGGAACAGGGACACGCCGTTCACATCGGTGGTCGCACCTCCAGTGCGCGCGGTGACGAGCAAATGCGTTGCCCATGGGGCTGCGTATACGACGCCCTTATGGCCGTTTAGTACGTAGCCCGCGCCGTCCTTCTTCGCGGTCGTGCGGATATTGGCCAAGTTGTAGCGGCCCTGTGGCTCGGCATAGGCAAAGGCAATAATGACATTGCCATTGATGATTTCGGGAATCACGGCATCCGCAACGGCACCGCCAACCGCCTTTAGCGCGCCACCGCCAAGCACGACGGTCTGGAGATAAGGCTCAATCGCGATGACCTTGCCCAGCTCTTCCATGATTAATGCGTTCTCAAGATAGCCACCGCCAAGGCCGCCATGTTCTTCGCTGAACGAGGCGCCTAACATGCCGAGATCCTGAGCCAAAGCCTTCCAAATAGCCGGGTCACGCCCTGTGCCGCTGGCAATCATCTTGCTACGGCTATCAAAGTCATACGTGTCCGCCAAAAAGCGGCTCAATGTGTCGCGGATCATGTCCTGCGTTTCGGTGTAGCTGAAATCCATTATAGTTATCCCGTCTAATAACCCGTCATGCTGACTTTGTTTCAGCATCTTATTTTCGACGTTGCGAATTAAGACCCTGAAACAAGTTCAGGGTGACGGTGCAATGTTAGCTTAAATCCCCAATACCATCTTGGCGATGATGTTGCGTTGGATCTCGTTCGAGCCACCGTAAATCGTCGTCTTGCGGGTGTTGAAATAGGTCGGTGCAGCGCGATGTGCATAATCCGGACCGATTGGGTGTTCATTGTCGCCTTCGCCAAAGCCACGGAAATATGGCGCACCATAATGGCCGACCGCTTCCAACGCGAGTTCGGTAATCCGTTGCTGGATTTCCGAGCCCTTGATTTTCAACAGGCTGGATTCTGGGCCAGGGCCCTTGCCCGCTGCTTCGCCGGCAAGGCTGCGCAATTCAGTGAATTCAAGCGCAGTAAGGTCAATTTCAAGTTCCGAAATCTTGCGCTTGAAAAACGGGTTGGCAATCAATGGACGGTCGCCATCCTGTTCGGTGCGTGCAATAGCCTTGATTTTCTCTACGCCGCGCTTTGAACGGGCAACGGCAGCAATGCCGGTACGTTCATGCGCCAACAGGAACTTGGCGCAGGTCCAACCCTTATTCTCTTCGTAAACGCGGTTTTCAACGGGCACGCGGACGTCCTCGAGCCAAACTTCATTGACTTCATGTTCGCCGCCCAAGGTGATGATGGGGCGTACGGTGACGCCCGGTGACTTCATGTCGATTAACAAGAAACTGATGCCCTCTTGCGCCTTGGCATCGGAATCGGTGCGAACCAAGAAGAAGCCCCAGTCGGCATGTTGCGCCATCGTTGTCCAGGTTTTCTGTCCATTGACGACATAATGATCACCGTCACGAACGGCCTTGGTGCGAAGCGACGCAAGGTCCGAACCGGCGCCGGGTTCCGAATATCCCTGACACCACCAATCATCGCCCGACAAGATACCGGGGAGGAATTTGGCTTTCTGCTCAGGCGTACCAAAAGTGTAGATGACGGGGCCGACCATCGATAGACCGAAGGGCATCGTACCCACGCAGTCTGCGGCCGCCAGTTCTTCGGACCAAATGAAACGCTCGGTCGCGGTCCAGCCTGTACCGCCATATTCAACGGGCCAAGCAGGCGCGATCCAGCCCTTTTTGGCGAGAATGCGGTGCCATGACAGGAAATCTTCCTTCGAAAGATCATGTCCCTCGTCCTGCACCGAACGGAGATTCTGTGGGTAATTTTCGGCGATGAATGTGCGCACTTCCTTCTGGAAGGCGATTTCTGCGGAGCTGAATTCCAGTTGCATCACGATTCTCCTAAAAAGCTGCACTTGAACTAGTCGACGTTTACGTAAACGTCAATTGAATCTCACCGTGCCTTCACATAGCTTCCTGGAGCCGATTCTAGCGCCTTCAGCACGCCTTGGCCTGGTTGACGCGGGCCAGTAGCTGACACGCGTGTGTTGCCCTTCTCTGTCAGCCAGAAGACCCAATCGGGCCACCAGCTACCTTTTGTCTCCGTTGCGCCCTCAATGAACGCCGCATAGGAGTTTGGCGCGGCGTCATTGGTCCAATATTGATATTTCATTTGCGAAGGCGGATTGACGACGCCTGCAATATGGCCGCTGCCCGCCAGCACGAATTTGGTGGGGCCCGTGAAATGATCCTGCAGTTTCCAGACGCTTTCGGCTGGCGCAATATGATCCTCGCGGCCAGCCTGAATATAAGTCGGCGTTTTTACACGACGCAGGTCAATTGGGGTGCCGAGTACCGATAAATCATTTGGCTTCACGAGCCGGTTTTCGCGATAGAGGTCTACGAGATAGTTGCGATGCCATTTGGCGGGCAGGTTGGTGACGTCGCCATTCCAGTGCAGTAAATCGAAGGCAGGATAGTCTTCACCCAGCAGATAATTTTTGACGACGGTGGACCATATTAAATCCTTTCCGCGTAGCATATTGAAGGTCAGCGCGAGGAAACGGCCGTCCAAATACCCCAGCGGTGCGCTCAGCGCCTCCGTCATCGCAATTTGCTGATCATCGATAAAATGCAAAAGTTCGCCGCTGGAACTGAAATCGACCTGCGCTGTAAAAAAGGTCGCGCTGCGCACTTTGTCAGCAGCGTCGGTTGCCGCGAGGACCGCAAGCGTTGCCGCCAAGGTCGTACCCGCAACACAATAGCCTATCGTATGGACATCGGGCACATCAAGCGCGCTGCGCACGGTATCAATCGCGTCGATTTGCGCCGCGATGTAATCATCCCAGATGACGTCCTTCATCGAAGTGTCTGCCGATTTCCAAGACACGACAAAAACCGTGATACCTTGGTCGACGCAATATTTGATGAAGCTTTTTTCTGCCGTCAGGTCGAGAATATAAAAACGGTTGATCCAAGGCGGAAAAATGATGAGCGGGGTTTCCAGCACATTATCGGTTGCAGGGTCATATTGAATGAGTTGATACAACGGCGTTTGGTGAACGACCTTGCCCGGCGTTGCGGCGATGTTTTCGCCTAATGTAAACGCGCTAGAATCGGTATGAGTCAATTGCCCACGCTGCATGTCCTGCATCATATGCTGCATACCTGACATCAGGCTTGCGCCCTTCGTCTCCATGGCACGTTCCAGCGCTACGGGATTGGTGAACGGCGAATTGGCGGGGCTCATCGCGTCGATGATGCTGCGCAAAGCAAAGCCCATTTTTGCTTTGTCATTTTCGGGCAAGCCATCCAATTGGTCCGCCGCGGCCAACATATGTTCGGACATGACCTGATAGCTTTGACGGATCAAGTCGAATACGGGATGCTCCCATTGTGGCGCGGCAAAACGGCGGTCTGTCGTATCGACCTTTTCCTGGCCAGCTTTGGCCAACGGTTCTAACACGGTTCCCCAAGCATCCAACGCCGCGCGATAGGCCGTTAACGGGTCAGCCGTTGCCGCGCCTGATTGGGCGAACAACTTCATGAACTGCGTAGGGTCCATGAAGGGCGGTATTTCGGATGAGTCGGCCATATCGATAGGCATATCAAAGCAAATGAAATTGTCGAAGATTGTTTTGTTGTGCGGCGCAGCATGGACATTCGATAAAAAAGAGCGCAAAGGCGCGCCATAATGACATTTGAAAATATACCTTCGCTTCTCGATGAAGCGCTCACCGCGCGTGGATATACTACGCTGACCCCCGTTCAAAACGCTGTAATTGCTGATGAAGCCATCGGACGCGACCTCGTCGTGTCGGCACAAACCGGCTCGGGCAAGACCGTGGCCTTTGGCCTCGCTATGGCGCCCCAAATCCTTGATGGCGGCCTCGTTAGCCTTGCGCGCGAGCCTGCGGCGCTCATCATCGCGCCAACGCGTGAGCTTGCCTTGCAGGTGAGCCGCGAATTGATGTGGCTTTATGGCAAAGCAGGGGTGCGTATTGCTACCTGCGTTGGCGGGATGGACGCGTCGAAAGAACGGCGCACCCTGAACCAAGGCGCGCAGATTGTTGTCGGCACCCCCGGGCGGCTGCGCGACCATTTGGAACGCGGGGCGCTTGACCTGTCGGCGTTGAAAGTTGCGATCTTGGATGAAGCAGACGAAATGCTCGACATGGGCTTTCGCGAAGAGCTGGAAGAGATATTGAACGCTACGCCGGAAGGCCGACGGACATTGTTGTTTTCGGCCACCATGCCGAAACCGATTGTCTCGCTGGCCAAACGGTATCAACGCGATGCTTTGCGCATTTCAACCGTCGGCGAAGACCGCGGCCATGGCGACATCAGCTATCAAGTGGTAACGGTCGCGCCACCGGACATCGAAAACGCTGTCGTTAACCTGCTGCGTTTGCATGAGGCGGAAACCGCTATCTTGTTTTGCGCAACGCGTGAAAATGTTCGCCGCTTGCATGCCAGCTTAACAGAGCGCGGCTTTAACGTTGTCGCTTTGTCAGGCGAGCATTCGCAGTCCGAGCGGAACCATGCGCTGCAGGCTTTGCGTGACCGCCGTGCCCGCGTCTGTGTGGCCACTGACGTTGCCGCACGCGGCATCGATTTGCCGAACCTGTCTTTGGTTGTGCATGTCGAACTGCCACGCGATGCAGAGGGGCTTCAGCACAGATCAGGGCGGACTGGCCGTGCAGGCCGCAAAGGTACCGCCGTTTTAATCGTGCCCTATCAACGCCGCAAGCGCGTGGAATCCATGCTGCGCGGTGCCAAGATTGAGGCCGATTGGATCAAGGTTCCAACCGCTGCGGATATCCGTGCTAAGGACCATGAACGCCTGCTTGAAACGCTTCTCACCCCTGTGGATGTTGAGGACGAAGATCGCGCGCTGGGCGCCCGCTTGCTCGAAACCATGTCTGCAGAAGACATCGCAGCCGCCTTGGTTCGTGTGCATCGTGCCAAGATGCCGCAAGCCGAAGATCTGCTCGATGACGGCAGCCGTGAACGTCAACGCGACGACCATCGCGCCGGATTTGACGATTCGGTTTGGTTCAAACTGAACGTGGGTCGCCGCAACAATGCTGATCCCAAATGGATATTGCCATTATTGTGCCGCCGTGGCGGCGTGACCAAGAATGATATTGGTGCCATCCGCATTGCCGCCAATGAAACGCATGTCGGCATTGCGGCGGCTGCGGTCGCCAAATTTGCCAAAGCGATTGCGCAACCGGGGCATGACGAGGACAATGACGTCGAAATCGTGCAGGCCAATGGCCCGCCGCGTGAAGCAGCACGCGAAAACAAGCGTATGGGCCGCGATGGTGCTCGTCCGCAGCGTGCGCAGCTTGGCGTCAATCCACGCGGCGATGGTCCACCACGCGGCGGTAACTTCCGCGGCGACGGACCACGTGGCGGCGGTGCGAGCCGCGATGGCGGACGTCCCTTCCGCAAAGATGGCCCACCTCCATCGAAGCATGGTGTAAAGCACAAGGCCAAGGGCAACCGCCCGCGTTAATGTGCGCGCCAATAGCTTTTTCTGGAAATGCGGTGAAACTTCGCGCATGAAGGCGGTCTTGAGTTAACCAACCCGAAACGGGAGCTTATGTCCGAAGAATTCTACCGCATCAAACGCTTGCCACCTTATGTTATCGCTGAGGTCAATGCGATGCGTGCGGCGGCGCGCGGCGCGGGTGAGGACATTATCGATCTCGGCATGGGTAATCCAGATTTGCCGCCGCCGCCGCATGTGATCGAAAAATTGTGCGAAGTCGCGCAGAAGCCGGATGCCCACGGCTATTCTGCGTCCAAGGGCATCCCCGGGCTACGCAAGGCGCAGGCGAATTATTATGGGCGGCGTTTCGGGGTTGATGTTGATCCCGAGCATGAAGTTGTTGTGACCATGGGTTCGAAGGAAGGGCTGGCAAGCCTTGCCACGGCTATTACCGCGCCGGGCGATGTGGTGCTTGCGCCAAACCCCAGCTACCCCATCCACACCTTTGGTTTTATCATTGCAGGCGCAACCATCCGTTCGGTGCCTACCACGCCCGATGAAAATTACTTCCGCTCGTTGGAACGCGCTATGGCCTTCACCGTACCGCGCCCGTCGATATTGGTGGTCAATTATCCATCTAACCCGACCGCTGAGACCGTTGATCTGGCCTTTTACGAGCGGCTCGTCGCATGGGCGAAGGAGAATAAGGTCTGGATATTGTCCGACCTTGCGTATTCCGAACTGTATTTTGACGGCAAGCCAACGCCATCGATTTTGCAAGTCAAAGGCGGCAAGGATGTTGCGGTTGAATTTACATCCTTGTCCAAAACTTATTCTATGGCCGGATGGCGTGTTGGTTTTGCCGTTGGCAACCGCGATTTGATTGCCGCGATGACGCGGGTAAAAAGCTATCTGGATTATGGGGCCTTTACCCCCATTCAGGCAGCGGCCTGCGCCGCGCTAAATGGGCCGCAGGATATTGTTGAACAAAACCGTCAGCTGTATCACAAACGCCGCGATATCCTTGTCGACGCTTTCGGTCGCGCAGGCTGGGACATTCCGCCGCCCCGTGCATCGATGTTTGCGTGGGCACCCTTGCCGCCCGCGCTCGCGCATTTGGGTAGCCTTGAATTTTCCAAGCAATTGTTGACCGAGGCAAAGGTCGCGGTCGCGCCGGGTGTTGGCTATGGTGAAGACGGCGAGGGCTATGTCCGCATTGCTATGGTCGAAAATGAGCATCGTCTTCGGCAGGCGGCGCGCAATGTGAAACGCTATCTGCAATCCATGGGTGTGAACACCCCTGCGCAGTCCAAGGCGATCTGACATGGCACGTGGCGACTTTGCTTTTCATCATAGCTTGCGCGTGCGCTGGTCAGAAACCGACGCCCAAGGCGTTGTCTTCAACGCCCGATATCTGGATTATGCAGACATCGCGATTACCGAATATTGGCGCGCGGTAAAGTTTCGCGATTATGCCGATGGTGCGCCGATGGAATTTCATGTGAAGAAAGCCACCGTCACATGGTTTGCGCCGATTAAGCCGGATGAGATGATTGAAGTCATGGCGCGGACCATCGCAACGGGGCGCACAAGCATGACGCAGTTCGTTGAAATTCACGGCCTGACCGAAGATGGTTCGGACGATTTGCGCGCGACGGTAGACTTGGTCAGCGTGCATGTGGACCTCGACGTGCATCGTCCCATCCCATTGCCCGATTGGGTGAAGGGCGTTTTTACGGTGTTCGACAGCCAAGCAACTAATATGCAGTCTGCTCTTGCCGAGGCTTGAGGCGTTGGCCCGTCATGTTATGACCGCTAAAATGATGGCACTAACGCTGGCGATAGCGCTCGTCAGCGGCTGCCAACAAAGCGCGTCGGAAAAGCAAAATGCAACCGTGATGGAATTTCCGCGCCCGGATCGCACGGTATCGGCGGCTGGTGACACGGAATTTTCGACGGAAGCTGCCCGTGACCAAGCGGGCGAAGCCGACTATGTCATGGATTGGGCGGGTATTCAGTTGGGGACCACTGTTGCCGACATTGGCGCAGGCGAGGGTTATTACACTATCCGCCTTGCCGAGCGTGTTGGCCCCAAAGGCCGCGTCTTGGCGCAGGACATTAATCGCGGCGCGCTAAACCGGCTTGGGGAGCGCGTCACCCGCGAGCAGCTCGACAATGTCGCGATTAAGGAAGGTGCGGCCGAAGATCCCCGCCTGCCGGAGAACAGCTTTGACCGGATATTCATGGTGCATATGTACCATGAAATTGAACAGCCTTATGCGTTTTTGTGGCGGATGCGGCCTGCGCTGGCGAAGGGTGGACAAGTTATCGTCGTCGACCGCGACCGGGCTACGCACCAGCACGGCATAGCGCCAAAGTTGCTATTCTGTGAATTTGAGGCGGTCGGTTATCGCCTGACCGGCTTTACCGAGCAATTGAAGCTTGGCGGCTATATTGCGCGGTTTGAAGTCAGCGGCGCGCGGCCCGAACCATCGGCCATACGGACCTGCGCAAGCCTCTATCCGCAAAGCTGAGATTTTTCAGTTGCCATCGAAATCGATGAGGGCGCCGACACCGATATTTTGCGCGTGCTTTCTGCACAAAAAAGGGCGGCCTATTGCTAGGCCGCCCCTTTTTTATATCCCGAAAGGGAGACTGAATTACTTCAGTTCTACGGTTCCGCCTGCAGCAAGGATCTTCGCCTTGATGTCTTCGGCTTCTGCCTTGTTTACGCCTTCCTTGATCGCCTTTGGCGCGGACTCAACAAGAGCCTTTGCTTCGGTCAGACCCAGGTTAGTGATCGCGCGTACTTCCTTGATGACTGCAATCTTGTTTCCGCCGTCGCCGGTCAGGATAACGTCGAATTCAGTCTGCTCTTCAGCAGCTGGTGCAGCAGCGGCAGCAGGGCCAGCAACAGCAACAGCAGCAGCGGCGCTAACGCCCCACTTTTCTTCCAAAGCCTTTGCAAGGTCAGCCGCTTCAAGAACGGTCAAAGCCGAAAGTTGGTCTACGAGCTTTTCAATATCAGCCATTTAAATAACACTCCGATTTTCTGTCATATCTGTAGGGCCCGCCCAAATGGACGCAGCCGGTTTCATGTAAAAAGTTACGCTGCCTTTTGGTCAGCATAGGCACCAAATACCCGTGCCAATTTCGCAGCCGGTGCGGTCGAAAGCTGCGCGATTTTCGTTGCCGGTGCTTGTACAAGCCCGATAATCTTCGCACGCAGTTCGTCGAGCGATGGCATGGAAGCCAAAGCCTTTACACCGTTTACATCGAGGAACGTGTCACCCATCGCACCGCCGACAATTTCAAGTTTGTCATTGGTCTTGGCGAACTCGACCGCAATCTTTGCAGCGGCGACCGGGTCCGACGATGTGGCGAGCGCCGTAGGTCCGGTAAGCAATTCTGCTACCGCGCCATATTGCGTTCCCTCAAGGGCGATTTTGGCAAGACGGTTCTTGGCAACCTTATATGTTGCGCCCGCATCGCGCATCTTCAAACGAAGGTCGGTCGATTGTGCAACTGTTAGCCCGAGATTACGGGTAACAACAACAACCGCCGCTTCGTTAAAAGTGGCGTTCAGCGATGCAACTGTTTCGGTCTTTTCAGAACGGTTCATGCATTACTCCTTATTCGGACTGTCCCGGCTAACCGGATCAGCCCAACACGAAAAGCGAAGCACCCGGATGGGCCCTTGCGCTGACTTAGTCCGTGGGGAAGTTTCATACCGAACGCACACGACAGATTGTCGGAGCAGTGGCGAAGGATGGCAAAGCCAATCCTGAAATCTCTATCCCCGTCTAGGCTGGACATTAAGAACGGCAAATTCCGTTCACCAACTGTCTCGGACGGTTGCCGGTGAAGCCGTCGCTCCACCGAACAGGGGTGCAACTAGCAGGCTTGGGGGGAGAGTCAAGAGGCGGAGCGGAAATCTGGGCTTTAAAGGCTGCTACACGCTCGAAAACTTGTGTATCTTTGGACAATTAATCTTACTGGACAAGCTTTGCCGCGCTGACTTAATCAGGTCGCCTTGGTGCGTTAAGGTAAAATAGGAGTAGATATGTCCGATGTCCGTGAAAATACTGCGGCCCTGATAGAGCGTTATTATGCCGCGTTCAACGCCATGGACATTGACGCTATATTGGCTTGTCTGACCGATGATGTGGCCCATGACATTAATCAGGGTGCACGCGAAACCGGCAAAGATGCATTCCGCGCGTTTCTGGGACGCATGGACCATGCCTATAGCGAACAGTTACGGGATATTGTCATCATGACCAGCGTGGACGGCACCCGCGCTGCGGCCGAATTCATGGTGCACGGCGTGTATAAGGTCGCCGATGAAGGCTTTCCGCCCGCGCATGGGCAAAGCTATGTTTTGCCGGCGGGCGGCTTTTTTGACATAGAAGATGGCAAGATTGCGCGCGTGTCGGTCTATTATAACTTAACTGACTGGATCGCCCAGGTTTCATGACGATCCGCGTCCGCAGTTTGACAGATATGCAGGAGCGCCAAGCAGCCATTCCAGCTTTGTCCGATCTGCGGATCCGCGTCTTTCGCGGCTGGCCTTATCTATATGATGGGACGGCGGACTATGAAGCGGAATATCTTGCCGAATTTATCGATGCGCCCGGCGCGGTGCTGGTCGTCGCAACGGATGATGATGTGATTGTTGGTGCGGCAACGGCGTCCCCGATGGCGGGTCAGAAGCCGGAATTTCAGGCACCCTTGCGACAACGCGGACTGGATGTCGCACGGATTTTCTATTTCGGAGAGTCGGTATTGCTGCCGCAGTATCAAGGGCAGGGCATCGGCCATCAATTTTTCGACGCACGCGAGGCGGCAGCGCGCGCAGCAGGTGCGGCCCAAACCAGCTTTTGTGCAGTGGTCCGTCCAGACGACCATCCGATGCGCCCCGATACGCCCCGTGACCTGACCTCCTTTTGGCGCGCGCGCGGCTATGCCCCGGTGGAGGGTTTGACAGCTATGCTGAAGTGGCAGGATGTCGGCGATGCTGACGAAAGCCCGCATCAGATGCAATTTTGGATGCGCGACCTATGACCGCGCCTATTCGCATTGCAGCCGCGCAATATCCCATCGGGCAGCCGGAGAGTTTTGCCGACTGGCAAGCCAAGGTCGCGCAATGGGTAGCCGATGCGGTAGGGCATGGCGCGCAGCTTTTGGTGTTTCCCGAATATGCGGCGATGGAACTGGCGGCAATCGACAGCGCCACGGCCAGCGACCTGCACGCGTCGTTGCGTGCGGTGGTGGCGTTGGGGCCGCAGATTGATAGCCATTATGCCGATTTGGCACAGCGTTTCGGCGTCACGGTGCTTGGCGGCACGCGCCCACATGCTTTGGATGACGGGCGCGTTGTCAACCGCGCAAGCCTATATCTCCCCGACGGGCAAAGCGGGCATCAGGACAAGATTATGATGACGCGCTTCGAACGCGAATCTTGGGATATTCAAGGCGGGACCGACTTGCGCGTTTTTCGAACGCCCTTGGGCATGATCGGCATTTCGACCTGCTATGATGTCGAATTCCCCATGATTGCGCGGACGCAGGCGGCTGCGGGCGCGCAGCTCATTCTTTGTCCATCATGCACCGACAGTTTGCAAGGCTATTACAGGGTCCGCATCGGCGCGCAGGCACGGGCATTGGAAAGCCAGATTTTCGTGGTGCAAGCGCCTACGGTCGGCATGGCGCCTTGGTCTCCTGCGCTCGATGAAAATTACGGCGCGGCGGGTGTTTTCGTGCCACCTGATGGCGATAGCCCCGATGACGGCGTGATGGCCATAGGGACCGAAGGGCAGTGGGCATGGGTCTTTGCGGATGTGGATCTGGCCCGCGTCGAACGATGGCGCAGCGCCGGTTCGGTGCGTCCCTTTGCGCATTGGCCCGAACAATATCGCGGGGCAAAAGCCGATGATCTGCCCGTGGACATCATCGCGCTGGATTAGGGACTAGGATTCAACCTATTTCGAAAATGGAATAAATCGGTCCGCTGGCCGTGCGTTCGCCTGTGCCGACCGCCACCACATTGTTCAGCCAGCTATAGCGCGCATCCCCACATTCAAACTTCGCCGAAATGGCCAAAGAATATTCCGAAGCACCCAATGCCTCGCCCTTTGCAAAGCGGGCCATGGCATCGGCATTTGCAAGGAAACGCCCTTGATAGGTCAGATAGATAAGCGCGCCGTCATCGGTTTGGAGTGTCAGACGAACGTCGACAACCATGACACCGTCATTCCGGTTAATCACCCAATCATTGCCGCCGGGCAGCACCGTGCCGTT
>NZ_JBIICD010000009.1:0-82589 GCF_044239045.1 Sphingorhabdus sp. | reverse complement strand
CTGGCCCAGGCTATGGCGGCAGTTGCTTTCCAAAGGACACTCTGGCGCTCCTCAAGACCGCTCAGGACCACGAAACGCCTGTTCGGGTGGTTGAGGCCGTGGTGCAGGCAAATGACCTTAGAAAGCGCGCTATGGGCCGCAAGATCATCACGGCGCTGGGCGGCGATGTCCGCGGCCTGAAGATTGGCCTGCTTGGCCTGACATTTAAGCCCAATACCGACGATATGCGGGATGCGCCGTCCATTGCGATTGTTCAAACCTTGCTCGATGCCGGCGCAATCGTGCACGCACATGATCCCGAAGGTATGGAAGAAGCGGCCAGAATCCTGCCCGAGGTGATCATGGCCAGCAGTGCCTATGACGCGGCGCAAGATGCACATGCGATAGCCTTGATCACCGAATGGGACGCCTATCGCGCACTTGACCTGAAAAAACTACACGCCGCCATGGCGGGCGATGTCCTTGTCGATTTACGCAACATCTACCGACCTGAAGATACAGCGGCTGCAGGGTTTAAATATGTGAGCGTGGGGCGCTGATTAATATTGTCAGCGGGTTAGTTTACCTGCCGCTCATAGCCAGCCCAATATGGCGCGCGTAAATCCTTGCGCAGGATTTTGCCCGATGCATTGCGCGGCAACGCCGCAATGATGTCAACCGAACGCGGAACCTTGAACCCAGCGATACGCTCGCGGGCCCAGCCAATGACGCTCTCCGCGTCAATTTGTGCGCCGGGCTTGGGAACGCATACCGCCTTCACCGCCTCCCCCCATTTGGCGTCCGGCACACCAATCACAGCGACCTCCAATATATCGGGATGCCCGTAAATCGCGCTTTCGACTTCAGCAGGATAGACATTTTCGCCGCCCGTGATGATCATGTCTTTCACGCGGTCGTGGATATACATATATCCGTCCTCATCCAGATATCCAGCATCACCGGTTTTAATCCAGCCGCCATCGGTAACGGTGCCTTTCGTGGCGTCGGGTAAGTTCCAATAGCCAATCATATTGTTCGACGACCGCGTCCAAATCTCACCCACTTCGCCCACCGGAACATCGTTCCCTGCACCATCCACCACGCGCAATTCGACGCCAGGAAGCGGCTTACCCGCCGAGCGCATACGTTTATTGCCATTGGGATCATGGTCCTCAGGCGGCAACATGCAGATTGTGCCCGTCGTTTCCGTCATGCCATAGACTTGGATAAATTCTGCGCTGAACACATCCATACACTGGCGCAACAGTTCAAGCGGAATAGGCGCTGCGCCGTAGAGAATATATTTGAGACGGCTATAATCGACGCTGCGGCAACGCGGGTGGTTGACCATCATCTGCAAAGCGGCAGGAACGATAAAAAGCCTAGTTGCCCCGCCCTTCTCAATCGCATCAAAGACGGAATCTGGCGAAAATTCCGCCTGTACAAGCGCGGGCAGACCTGACGCCATAGCCATGATACCAAGTCCAGTTCCACCAATATGCGCGCAGGGCATCGCGATAAGGACGACCTCATCATCGTCCCATTTGCTATAGGCATGCGCCTCTTCGGCCGCATTTTTACGTAGCGCGAACAGGTTCCGGTTGGAAAGCACCGCGCCTTTGGGATTACCCGTCGTGCCGGAGGTGTAAAGTTGCAGCGCGGCGTCATCAGGGCCAGCAGGTTCAAACGCAACGCGCGCCGAGGCGGCAATCATCGCGCGGGCTTCCTCTTCGGCTATGACCCGATCAACACCAGCTATATCCTTGGCCAGAGCGTGCACGCCCACCTCAAACCCCTGCCCCGCAAAAAGCACGCGAGCGCCCGTATCCTTGGCGATATAGGCCCATTCGGCAGGCGCAAGACGCCATCCGACGGGCACCATCACCACTCCAATCCGCGCCGCGCCGTAAAAAAGGGCAAAATATAGATCGCTGTTTTTGCCAATCCAGGCAATCCGGTCGCCTTTTTTTAGACCTAACCCAAGCAACATCGCGACGATCTTCGCGGTGCGCTCCTCCAACTGGCCATAAGTGAAATGGTGGTCATCTTGCGAAAGCGCAGCCCAGTCGGGCCGCTCCGCCGCCCAGTGCGTTAAAAAACCATCAAAGCTTACTATGTCGTAGCTGGCAACGGCCATGTCATTCTCTCCTAACACTGGCCATTTTTTCGCAGCGGCCTAATGCAATGTGTTGAGAGATTATCGCGGCATGTCAATAATGTGATTTGCGGACGACTAAGCGCGGAAAATCAATGAAAGATTGTTCGCTGGCATGGCGATGACTTGGTCAAGGCGTAACCCTATTTTGTCCGCTTCTTCAACAATATCATCGACATAGCGCAGGCCCCATTCGGGATTTTGTTGCCGCAACGACATATCGAACGCAGCATTGCTGTCGGCCAGCGGGACGCCGTGTTGGTTGTAGGGTCCGTACATGAAAAGCACGGCAGACGGCGGCATTACACGCGCGGCGTTGCGTAGTAGACCCAAGGTGGCCGCCCATGGACTGATATGCGTCATGTTGATGCAGATGACCGCATCCGCGTGCGATATCGGCCAATCTGCCGATGCGTCGAGTTGCATCGCGGGCCGCACATTGACCAATTTGGTGTCCGCGCGCCACGCGTTAATCGATGCAATAGCGATAGGATCCGGGTCGCTAGGTTGCCAGATCAGCCCCGGAAAGCGCTTTGCAAAGTGCACGGCATGTTCGCCGGTTCCGCTTGCCACTTCGAGCACAAGGCCCTCCGCCGGAAGCACGCGCGCCAGTGTTTCAGCAATCACATCCCGGTTGCGCTCGGTCGCCGGCGCGTGGCGTTTTACGTCCGGGCCGCTTTCGAAGATGAAGGGTTGCGGCCCGCTCATTCTGCTGCAACCGCTTGTTCGGGTTCGCGCCAGACCAACACAGGCTTTCGCGCAGCTTGGGTTTCATCAAGGCGGCGGCGCGGCGCATGATGCGGCGCGGACTTTAGCGCGGGATCACCCGCTTTGGCCCGTTCCGCGACTGACCGCAGCGCACCGATGAACTGGTCGAGCGTTGCTTTGCTCTCGGTCTCAGTGGGTTCCACCAACATCGCACCATGCACGACAAGCGGGAAATATACCGTCATCGGATGATAGCCTTCGTCAATCAGGCCCTTGGCAATATCGAGCGTGGAGAAGCCTTCGGCCAAGCCGTTATCACTGAACAATGCCTCATGCATGCACGGGCCACTATGGGCGAAGGGCGCCTCCAACACATCTTCCAGACTGCGTAAGATATAGTTGGCGTTCAGCACCGCATCTTCCGCGACTTGGCGCAGGCCATCTGCGCCATGGGACATGATGTAGGCCAAAGCACGCGTAAACATGCCCATTTGCCCGTGGAAGGCGACCATGCGGCCAAAGCTGGAGCCGTAGCGTTCGCCAGCCGTTTCCTCCTCGACAAGACGATAATGGTCACCGTCCTTGTCGATAAAAGGCAAAGGCGCATAAGGGGCCAATGCTTCGGACAGGACAACGGGTCCGGAACCTGGCCCGCCGCCGCCATGCGGGGTCGAGAATGTCTTGTGCAGGTTGATATGCATGGCATCGACGCCCAAATCGCCGGGGCGCACGCGACCGACAATCGCGTTGAAATTTGCGCCGTCGCAATAGACATAGCCACCCGCAGCATGCACCGCGTCGGAAATTTCCCGCATGTCCCGCTCGAACAGGCCGCAGGTATTGGGGTTGGTGATCATAACACCCGCAACATCGGGACCAAGCCGCGCCTTCAACGCCGCCAAGTCAACGCGGCCTTCCGAAGTCGCAGGAATATTCTCCACCGCATAACCTGCAAAGGCTGCTGTCGCCGGATTGGTGCCATGCGCACTTTCGGGGCAGAGGATAACCGAACGGGCATCACCGCGCGCGGTCAGCGCCGCACGAATGGCAAGGATGCCGCATAATTCACCATGTGCACCTGCCTTGGGCGACATCGCAACGGCCTTCATGCCAGTCAATGTAACCAACCAATGGGCGAGTTCGTGAATAACCACTAGGGCGCCTTGCACGGTCTCTTCAGGCTGCAACGGATGGACATCGGCAAAGCCCGCCATACGCGCGACTTTTTCATTCAGGCGTGGGTTATGCTTCATCGTGCAGCTTCCCAGCGGGAAGAAGCCAAGGTCGATTGCGTAATTCTGACGGCTGAGGCGCGTATAATGGCGGACGGTTTCAGGTTCGGACAGGCCGGGAAGACCAATGTCACGGTGCCGTTCCAGATTGCCCAAGCGCGATGCAACCTTTGGCGCTTCGGCCAAATCAACGCCGGTTGTTCCAGCGGTTCCAATTTCAAAGATCAATGCCTCTTCCAGCATCAACGCCTTATTGCCGGTATAGGTCGCAGGGGCGGTGTCGCCCGCATTGCCCATTTCGGGCTTCCAACCGCTTTGGTTGATGCTGCTCATGCCAAGATCTCCTGCAAAGCGGCGGCGAATGTTTCGACATCCGCATGGGTTGCGGTTTCCGTAACGGCCACGAGCAGTCCGTTACCCAATGCATCTATGTCGGGGTAAAGACGCCCAAGCGACACACCGCCCAATATCTTGCGGTCGGCAAGCGCGCGCACAACGGGTCGCGCTTCTTTCGGAAGCTTCAACGTAAATTCGTTGAAGAAGCTGTCATTGACCAATGCGACACCCGGAATTTGGGTAAGCCGATCCGCCGCGTGTACCGCAAGCGCGTGGTTCAACTGCGCTAATCCGCGCAGCCCCTTTTCGCCCAACAAAGTTAGATGTATACTGAAAGATAACGCACAAAGACCTGAATTTGTACAGATATTTGATGTCGCCTTTTCCCGACGAATATGCTGTTCGCGTGTAGACAGGGTCAGAACGAAGCCCCGCTTGCCTTCGGCGTCCACAGTCTCACCGCATAAGCGACCGGGCATCTGACGGACGAATTTTTCCTTGCACGCAAACAGGCCGACATACGGCCCACCAAATTGTAGGCCAACACCAAGCGACTGCCCCTCACCCACCACAATGTCTGCGCCCATTTCACCGGGTGCTTTAATCGCGCCCAAGGCAACGGGTTCGGTCACGACGGCAACCAACAACGCCCCATGCGCATGCGCCTTGGCGGCGATGGTGGACATATCCTCGATACGTCCCAAGATATCCGGATATTGCACCACGACGCAACTGGTCTCGCCGTCAATCGCGTCCAACAAACGTTGGCTGTCCGTTTGGGCCGAAAGCTCCGGCAATGCGATGTCCAGCCTATCACCAGTATATTGCGCCATTGTCTTGGCCACGCTGACATAATGCGGGTGCAACCCAGACGACAACAATGCCTTCGTCCGCTTGGTAATGCGGCCAGCCATGCCAATGGCTTCCCAGCAAGCCGTAGACCCGTCATACATCGATGCATTAGCCACATCGCAGCCGAACAGGCGCGCCACCTGCGTCTGGAACTCAAACAGCATTTGCAGCGTGCCCTGCGCGATTTCCGGCTGATAGGGCGTATAGGCGGTCAAGAACTCGCCACGCTGGATGATATGATCAACACTCGCGGGCACATGATGCTTATATGCGCCTGCACCCAAAAAGAACGGGTTATGCGACGCGGTCATATTTTGCAGCGCAAGTTCCGAAAAATGCCGTTCAACCGCCATTTCGCTGGCATGATTGGGAAGACCAGATATCGGCCCATCCAGTCGCGCTTCGGTAGGCACATCAACGAACAAATCATCAATCGATTGTGCTCCGATGACGCCAAGCATCGCTTGTCGGTCGGATGGGGTTAAAGGTAAATAACGCATTTCAATCTCCTTGGCCCGGAGGGCGGACGGATGAATTTAAAGCCCGTCGACAAATGCCTGATAAGCGGTAGCATTCATGAGGCTGTCGAGCTCGCTGCTGTCGCTTAAGGTGAGTTTGAAGAACCAGCCTTCGCCTTCGGGATCGCTGTTGACGAGCGCCGGATCGCCATCAAGGGCGGCATTGCCCGCAATGACTGTTCCGCTCACGGGTGCATAAACGTCCGATGCGGCCTTCACCGATTCCACAACCGCGGCATCACCGCCTTTTTTGAGCGTCGCGCCTGCCGCCGGAACTTCGGCGAACACGATGTCGCCCAATTGGCTTTGTGCATAATGCGTAATGCCGACTGTAGCGCTGTCGCCGTCCACTTCGATCCACTCATGATCTTCGGTGAAATAACGGGTCATATGTTCGCTCCTTTGCGATGATAATGATGTGGGACGAAGGGTAGATTGGCGACGGTGATAGAAACGCGCTTGCCGCGCACTTCGGCCTCAAGCGCCGTGCCGCTGGCGTTATGGCCTGCATCGACATAGCCCATGGCAATGGGCGCACCGACGCTTGGGCCAAAGCCGCCCGACGTAATGACGCCGACTTGCGCCGTGCCTGCAAAAATCGGCGCGCCTTCGCGGACAGGTAATTTGCCCTCTACAGACAGGCCAACCAGCTTGCGTGCGGGGCCATTGGCGAGCGCGTTCAGGATACGATCGGACCCAGCGAAACCACCTTCGGCGCGGCGGCGTTTGGAGATGGCAAAGGCGGCGTTGGCCGCAACGGGCTCTACATCAGGCGTCATATCATGACCATAAAGCGGCAAGCCCGCCTCAAGCCGCAGCGAATCGCGCGCGCCAAGGCCGATTGGCTTGACCTCTGGCTGCGCACAAAGCTGGTCGGCCAATGCCTTTGCGTGCGTGCCGGGCACAGAGATTTCAAAGCCATCCTCACCCGTATAGCCCGAACGGCTAATCCAGAGCGGTTCAGGATCTGTTTTGGGGCCCCAGAAGAAGGAACCCGCCTCCATGAAATACAGCGCGTCCACGCCCGGCACGACGCGCTTCAACGCATCAACTGCCTTGGGCCCTTGCAGTGCCAGCAATGCACGGTCTTCCATATTGTTGATCGTGATCTCGTCGGGCAGATATTCGCGCAAATAGCCCATATCGTCCCATTTCACCGCGCCATTGACGACGACATACAGGCCCATCGGTACGGCCGTAATCATCATATCGTCGAGCACGCCGCCATCTTCGGCCAGCAAGAGCGAATAGCGCATCTTGCCTTCTTTCAGTGCTGAGATATCGCCGGGGACCAGCGCTTCAAGCGCTTCGGCGGCACCGTCGCCGGTCAGCATCAACTGCCCCATATGGCTGACATCAAACAACCCGGCACTTTCCCGCGTCCAGATATGTTCAGCCATGATGCCTTCATATTGGATAGGCATGTGATAGCCCGCAAACTCGACCATGCGCGCGCCTTTGTCACGATGCCAAGCATCGAGCGGCAGCTCCAATATTTCTATGGGTTCGAGTTCGAAATCGTCTTCTTCGCTCATATCAGTCCGTTCAAAAGTTGCAGCAACCGACGCTGGATAGCGCCAAGTCTGCTGCCCCCTCTGTCACGGGTACCTGAGAGCTTTATCCGCAATAATTGCCATGCATGGCAAATAAAGCAGGTTACACCTTCGGTGGCGGATCTTGGTAAATGGCCAAGAAACGCGCTTTCCAGAGTGTCGCAAAAGCCGAAGCGGTCCTTTTGCCTGAGAGATTCCGGGGCGGTTGCTCCTTCGGCGGCCCCATGAAGGGACGCTCTCCCGCTTCGTCAGCGACATTTCCCCATTGGCGTTAGCATTTTACAGAGTCAACCGGCGAGCGCGCGGATGGAATCATTTTCGTGGATAAATACACCCTCGTCAGGTCTGTATGCCAATGCGGCGATAGCCTGAGCCAACACATCAGACGGCGTGGAGGCGAATCTCCGCATCGGTCCGATCATCAACCTATCGACCAGCGGCGACAACAAAATCCCAAATGCCTCGCCGGGACGATGCGTTTCGCGCTTGCCACCCGTCAGAAGGCTTGGGCGCATAATATCAATGCGTTGAAAGCCAATATTAAGAAGTTCTCTTTCCATTTCAGCCTTGGTTCTGAGATAGAAATTACCGCTGGCGGGCATCGTGCCGACAGACGAGACAGTAATAAAATGCTGGGCTCCGGCATTATGGCTGGCCGCTGCGAAGGCAAGCACGAGGTCGTGATCGACAGCCTTAAATGCTTCCTGCGAGCCTGCGGTGCGGATTGTGGTTCCTAAGCAGGAAATGGCGACGGCTGGCTTGATACGCGCGACAATCGCTGGCCAGTCATCGCTTGGCGCGACATGTTCGTGCACATTGGGTTTTGACTGCCCAGTCGGTCGACGGGAAACCAAATGCACCTCAGACCCACCAAGCGCCAGACAATCCACTAATTGTTTTCCGACCAAGCCCGAGCCGCCGGCGATGACTATCTTCCGCTTCACGCCGCGTTACCACAGTGTTCGCGGTGCCGGTCGGTGGCGTAACGATCGGTCATCCCAGCCAAAAAGTCGCCAATATGGCGGCTACGCGCCGGTTCCTGTTCGGGCAAATTCTCGCGCCATTCAGGCGGCAGCAGGCGCACATCATTGCGATAGATTACAAACAGTTCACGCACGATCGTCGACGCCGCTTCCGCCGCCGCATTCTGCGTGGGGTGGTGATAGAGATTTTGATACATAAAGGTTTTGAGCAGACGTTCGCGCGCTGCCATTTCAGTCGAGAAACCGCCGATCATCACCCCCGCATTGCGCACATCATCGGCATGCTTGATACCCAATGCGTTGATTCTTGCGCGTGTGGATTCGATCACGTCATTGACCATCACGCCAATCTGCTCACGCGTCAGTTCGCCAATCAGGCGGCGTGGCCGAACGTCAGGATAGCGCGCCAATATGGCCTGCCAACGTGCCGCCACAAACGGCAGCTCAAGTAATTGTTCGATGTCGAGCAGCCCTGCCCTGATGCCATCGTCAATATCGTGATTATCATAAGCGATATCGTCACTAATCGCCGCAATCTGCGCCTCTAACGAAGGCCAATTGGTCAGGTTTAGGTCAAAGCCGGCATGCACTTCGGCCAAGGCCCAACCGGGGTTGGCAACAGGACCATTATGCTTGGCCAGTCCTTCCAGCAGTTCCCAGCTTAAGTTCAATCCAGGCCATGACGGATAAGGCGATTCAAGTTGCGTGAGCGTGCGCAGCGTCTGTGCATTATGGTCGAACCCGCCAAAGGGTTTCATCGCTACTTCAAGCGCGTCCTCGCCCGCATGGCCGAAGGGCGGATGGCCAATATCATGCGCAAGGCACAAAGCCTCCGTCAGATCCTCGTTTAGGCCCAGCGCACGCGCTATCGTCCGGCCAATTTGCGCGACCTCAAGACTATGTGTCAGGCGGACGCGAAAATGATCCCCATCGGGCGAAATAAAAACCTGCGTTTTGTGGCGCAGGCGGCGAAACGCGATCGAATGGATGATACGGTCGCGGTCACGCTGAAAAATGTCACGCGGTCCGCGCATATCGCTTGCCGGTTCGGCATGCAGCCGACCGCGGCTACGGTCAGGAAAGGAAGCATAAGGAGCAAGTTGCGACATGGCGTGCTTATGCCGCCAAGTGCCGCGAACCGGAAGCCGCTATTTTGTTTTCAACGGATTAACGACCTCGCCGATCTCGCTTTTCCACATAAAGGCGTCACCACCCGCCTTTTTGTAGTCCCCTTCCCACTTTTTCGCGGCTTTTTGATCTGCAAAAGGCCCAACCAATAGCCGATCCGTTCTGCCCCACTCGGCCGTGAAGGCGTTCCGGGATTTTAGTAAGCCCGCATAAGTTTTGGAGAGTTTGCGATAATCAAAGCCAAGGGCGTTGGCATTTCCGGTCGCGATCTGCACCCAGAAGCGCGCAGGATGATCCTTTTCAGCCTTAGCCTTGGCCGCAATTTTAGGATCGACCTTAACGACGGGTTTTAGCTTTTTCAAATCGACAGGAATTTGCGACGGCCGCTGCTCGCTTTCAGGAATATCAATCGCCGCCACAATGGCGCTTAGGTTAAAGCTGGACGACGCCACGCGCTCCGCAGGCGCGGGTTCAGGCGTTTGTGCGGCAATAGCGGGTGCCTGCGATATAGGAAGTGGCTCGACCGTTGATCCGCTGCTTTGAGCTGGTTGTGGCGTAATGACCGCGGGCACAGCTACCGCCGTTGTCGGTGCTGGTGCTGTAGCAGCGGGCGTCGGCGTGCTTGCCGGCTTGGGCGATGTCGCACTGACCAGTGGGCGAACCGTTTCTGGGACCGGCAGCGCATTATTGCTTACGCTGGCAATCCGGGTAGTTTGCGGCTCCTCGATTTTGGTACGCGTGGTGGCAGTGCCAAGCCGGGGCGTCTCGGTCTTCAGGCTGTTTTTACTGTCGCGCGATGGCGCAGCTTTTGGTCCAAGCGCGGTGCCCGACGGAATAAGGCGATTTTCCCCGGAAACGATGGGCGCTTGCGGTGCCGTCGATGCAATACGTCGGACCTGTTCACTGTCCCGTCCGACCGCTTGGCCCGTTGGGAAGTGCCCCAAATGTATGGCCGCTGCTTTCTGCGCATCCGTCAGCGAGGGCATTAGCCGGAAAAAGCGCTCCATACGCAGCGCCGAGCTTGCATCCATGAAACCTTGGGCGACTCTCGTCGATTCACGCAAATCCCCGCGGGCCGCCAGCATGAAAGCACGGGCCCGCCACGCGGTAGCGCTGTTGCGTTGTAGCAATGGCAGCAGCATCGCGTCGGCAGCTTCTTTTTGCCCCGCAAGCGACAAGGACACCGCTTGGCGAATGATGAGATCATCGGAGGTCGACGCTGTTCGCGCCAGTTTATAATCCTGCTGCGCGCGGCCAAAATTACCCAGAAGGTCAAAGGCCAAGGCACGGTCCAGCGCAATCGCACGTTCATTTGCACCAAGGCGCACGGCTTGATCAAACAAACGCAGCGCTTCAAATGGATTTTCAGTGCGCACGGTCGCCGTCGCCAGACCGGATACGATGCGGCTATTGCCGGGACGCAGCGTGTTGGCACGCGTGAAGAAGTTCAAAGCAGCATTGGCATCCCCCAAAGCAAGTGATGCATTGCCAGCATCAGCCATGGCATCTGCATCGGAGGGGTTAATGGATATCCGGCGCATGGCCGCACGCAACTCAGCCGCACCAGCGGGCTCCGAGATTATCGGTGCAGCAGGGGTTGCCTGGTCAAGTGCCTCAAGCGCGCTTTCGTCAACGACTTGCGCGAACACGCCCGATGATAAAGCGAGCGCGCAGAATATCCCTGCACCACGTAACATTGTCACATTCATTCGCCCTTATTGGAATGCCGATTGCCGGACGCAAAGCATGTTTACGCAATGCTCCGACAAACGGTTGCCTAAAGCGGACGAAATGACAGTGCGCTGCCCACGCAGCTTAGGAGTTGTTCTGCCTGTCCAGAAAACGCGGAACGCTGGTGCTGCTTGCGCCACCATCGCCCTTGTCATTTTCGTCATCCGAGCGCGAGAGGCCACGTGACAGGTTCGACATGCGTTCAAACAACGTACCACCCGTGGGAAGACGAGGTGCCGCACGCTCAGGCGCCTGTGCCACATCGACCGGTGCAGGTGATGGTGGATTTGCATCTGCCGGCGTGTTCAGTTCAAGCGCATCTGCACCTGCCCAAGACGTAGATGGAAAGCCGTTCGACTCAGGCAGCTTTTCTTCGCTGGCTTCGTTGGCTTCTGGGGCTTCGTCATCAGCTTCTGGAGCTTCGAAATCGCTGCCGAGGATCAAGCTGTCGTCTTCTGCCTCTGTTTCTGGCTCCGCTACCGCACTTGGCTCTTCGACAGGCGCGGAATCGGTGTTTTCAAACAAAGACGCTGTTGGCGCAGGCGCCACCGCAACAGGCTCTGGTGCCGGACGGCTGAACGAAAATGGCGTGCGCGCTTGCGGTGCTGGCGATGCGGCTACGCCGTCATTGTCGATACCGGTTGCGACGACCGAAACGCGGATTTTACCATTCAGATTTTCATTGAAAGCCGACCCCCAGATGATGTTTGCATCAGGGTCCACCAGCTCACGAATATGGTTCGCAGCTTCGTCTACTTCCATCAGGCGCATGTCTTCACCGCCGGTAATGGACACGATAACGCCCTTTGCACCTTGCATCGACACACCGTCGAGCAGCGGGTTAGCGATCGCCCGTTCCGCCGCTTCAAGCGCACGGCCATCGCCTTCGGCTTCGCCAGTGCCCATCATCGCCTTGCCCATTTCGTGCATGACGGACCGGACGTCGGCAAAATCCAGGTTGATCAGGCCAGGCATGACCATGAGATCAGTGATACCACGAACGCCCTGTTGCAGAACTTCGTCGGCCAGCAAAAATGCCTCTTTGAACGTCGTGTTCGGGTTAGCGACCAAAAACAGGTTTTGGTTCGGAATAACGATGAGGGTGTCCACATGCTGCTGCAGCTCGGCAATACCGGATTCTGCAGAACGCATCCGGCGCGATCCTTCGAAAAGGAACGGCTTCGTTACGACGCCAACGGTCAATATGTTCATTTCGCGCGCTGCCTGCGCAATCACGGGCGCAGCACCAGTGCCGGTTCCGCCGCCCATGCCAGCCGCGATGAAGCACATGTGACAGCCCGCCAAAGCGGACTTCACTTGCTCAATGGTTTCTTCTGCAGCGGCACGTCCAACCTCGGGGCGTGAGCCTGCGCCAAGACCTTGCGTAATCTCGGGACCAAGCTGAATGCGATAATCCGCAGGCGAAGCGTTCAATGCCTGCGCATCGGTATTCGCAACGACGAAATCGACGCCTTCAACCTTAGAGCTAATCATATTGGCTACCGCGTTACCGCCGGCACCGCCAACACCAATCACTGCAATTTTCGGCTTCAATTCGTCAACCATGGGTGGTCCGATATTGATGCTCATAATTTTATCCCCTTAGCCTCTTTGGCTTGTTCGAAATTTGCATGCTTTTGGCACAAAAGCGTAAAGGGCACATCAGAAAATTACCGTTTTTGCACAGGTTTCTGTCGGGCCATGATCGCGAACGCAGCACCTTCACGATTTAAGGCTAATTTGACACCTTGAAGGTAAATTTAGGCCTTCACCGCCTAAAGATTCTCACGAACTGCGCGTTTTATACGTTCAATCAAACTAGGTATCGATCCGCCTAAATGGTCGGCGCGCAAATCATAGCCCGATTGCAGTTCGATTCTCTCCGATGCTGCATAATGAATCAAGCCGACGAGCGTAGAAAATGCCGGTCCAGAATGCGCTTCGGGAATGCTGATAAGCCCCGCTGGACGGCCGATACGGACAGTGCGGCCTAATGCGCTCTGCATATGTTCGGCAGCCCCTTTTAATTCAGCGCCGCCGCCGGTTAGGACAACCTGATGCCCGGATGGCCCAGTAAAGCCGAGCGTTTTTAAGGCCTGCGCAACTTCGGTTACAATGCCGTCGACGCGCTGGCACACTACGGCATTCAACTGCGCCTTGGTGATGCGTGGGGCTTGATTGCCCGGCTCAACGCCATTTTCATCTGGGCCGATGTCGAGCACTTCTTGATGGTCGCGTGGGCTCGTCAGCGCCGAACCATGGAAGCATTTCAGCCGCTCTGCCTGCGCGCGGCGAATGCCAAATACCGACGCTATGTCGTCGGTAATGTCCGAGCCGCCTTTTTGAATAGTTTCAAGTCCGACCAGCATCCCGCCAATGAACACCGACACGTTGGTCACGGCTGCCCCGAATTCGACCAATGCAACGCCCAGATCGCGCTCCTCAGCTGTCAAACAGGCAAGGCCTGTTGCAACCGGCCCGACTACGAGCGAATCAACATCCAGGTGGGCGGAGCGCACCGTCATATCCATGTTACGGACGGGTGATTGGTCGGCTAGAACGACATGCACGTCAACGCCAAGCCGATCTGCGTGCAACCCGACCGGATTTGCCACACCGCCAACACCATCGAGCGCATATAAAGTAGGTTGCATATGCAACGCAATTTTACCGCCCGTTTGGATATTGGCGCGTCCGGCCTGAAGCAGTTCATCGACATCGTCTTGCGTGATACGGTCGCCGCCCAATTCGATTTCTACGGGGGCCAACATGCTATCGAGCCCACCTGACGACATGCCGACCCAAGCCCTATCAATGTTGAGGCCCGCAATGCGTTCGGCTTGCTCTACCGCATGGCGCACGGACAATTCTGCCTGTTCGACATCCGCAATGCAGCCACGGGTCACACCCCGGCTCTCGCGCTGACCAGTGCCGAGCACCAGCAGATCGCCATTTTCGGTTTGCCGCGCAATTAACGCGGACACTTTGGATGAACCGATATCAATCGCCGAAATCAACCGTTCCGCGCGCGCCGTTTTCATGCCGTTAATCCATTGTTTTTTGATGTGATTTCATTTTTTTCGATACTGTCTTTGTTTTCCACTTTAACAGGATCTGCCTGTTGCACTTTAACAGCTTCTGCCTTTGGTGCTTTTCGGAAATAAGCGCGATTGGGATCGCGCAGGTCAAAATGGATGAGGTCACGGCCCAGCAAACGGTGAACACCGTCCAACCGTGCAAAGTTCAGCAGTGCTTTAGCAGCTTCAGCCTCACCCTCTGGTAAAGCCAGCGTTTCGCCCGTCTGGAACTGCAAATCCCAGCGTCGGTTACCTATCCAGCTTGCACCCGAAACCTGCGACTTCAGCGCCGAAGCATTGTCAAGCAAGGCGTTCAACGCGATGATATGGGCATTGGCGTCATCGCCGTTCAAGGTCGGTAAATCACCGCCCTCACCCGCACGGACATGTGCCAGAACGATGCCGTTCGCGTCGATCAGCGAGTATTTCCCGCCCCGTTGCCATATTGCCGCCGGCTTGCGTTCGATAATCTCTACCGCCAATGTATCGGGCAAACGCCGCGCAACGCGCGCGTCCTTAATCCACCCATATTGCAGCAAATCCGCACGCACCTTATCGATATCCACCAAGGGCATCGCACGATCTTTTTCGGCGAGCACCAATTGATAGACTTTCAACTGGTCCACCCGCTCCATGCCCGTGACCTCGACACGCTGCACCTGAAAACCAGCCTTGGCAGCAAGCGCCGCATATTGTTGGTACGCGGCTGCGGTAAGTCCGGCATATTGCGCAGCGGCAAAGGCAAGCAGCGTGAGAGCCACCAATATGATCCAGGTTACAACGCGCTGCACATCCTGTTCGGAAAAAGGCAGCATACGCACCAATGTATCAACCCACGAAGCTTGCAGCACCTTTTGCCGGGGGCTTGGGCTTTTGGCCTTGCGTTTTGCGGGCGCTTTGCGTGCGACACCAGCCATTATGCCACGGCCCCTTTAACAATCAGCGCCTCTTTGACGATCATGTCGACAAGCTGTTCATAGCTGATCCCGACATGACGCGCTTGTTCGGGCACAAGGCTGAGCGGGGTCATGCCCGGCTGTGTATTGGTTTCGAGAACGAAAACACCGTCCATTCCCGCCGCATCATCCCAACGAAAATCGGTGCGAGAGGCACCCTTGCAGCCGAGCAATTTATGCGCGCGCAGTGCGGTTTCCAACATATATTGGGCAATATCATCGGGGATTTCCGCAGGACAAATATGTTCGGTCAACCCGTCTGTATATTTCGCATCAAAATCATAAAAGCCGCTCTTTGGCTTCAGCTCGGTCACGCACAAGGCCTTGTCGCCCAACACCGCCACCGTCAGCTCGCGGCCTTTGATAAAGGGTTCGGCCAACAGCCGGTCAAATTCCTGCCATGGCCCCTTGGCATCGCGCGCAATCGGGTTGCCGTAATTGCTATCTTCGGTGACGATGGCCACCCCGACCGAGCTGCCTTCATTCACAGGCTTCAGAACATAAGGGCGCGGCAACGGGTCAGCCACAAATAGGCTTTCGCTATCAACCATCGTACCCTTGGGCATTGGGATTCCGGCGGGCACAAGGCACTGTTTCGTCAGTTCCTTATCTATAGCGATGACCGACGTCACCATGCCGCTATGGGTGTAAGGGATGTCCATCAGGTCCAACATGCCCTGCACCGAACCATCTTCACCTGGAACACCGTGCAAGGCGTTAAACACAACGTCAGGGCGAAGGGCCGTGAGGACTTGTGCGACATTGCGGCCCATGTCGACGCGGCTGACCTGATAACCGACCTTTTCAAGCGCATCTGCCACACCATTGCCGCTCATTAAGGATACGGGCCGTTCGTTCGACCATCCGCCCATCAATACCGCAACGTGAATTTGCTTACTCATTTCGTTTCACCCACGCGCTGTATTTCCCATATGAGGTCGACGCCCGAATGCGCCAAGACGCGGGCGCGGACTTCTTCGCCAAGCGCCTCGATATCTGCGCTGGTCGCATCGCCTGCATTAATCAAAAAATTGGTGTGTTTTTCGGACACCTGCGCACCGCCAATCTGAAGACCCCGACATCCCGCCGCATCGACCAATTGCCACGCCTTATGGCCATCCGGATTCTTAAAGGTTGAGCCGCCGGTTTTGGAGCGCAGTGGCTGCGATGCTTCGCGCGATGCGCTGATCCGGTCCATCTCGGCCTGTATCGCTTCAGGCTCACCCGGATGCCCTTGGAAACGTGCCGCAACAACAATAGCACCATCAGGCAGTTCGGAATGACGATAACGATAATGCAAATCTTCGACCGACAAGGTCACCAGCGTTCCATCGCGCAGCACGACATCGCAATCGCGCAATATGTCTTTTACCTCGCCGCCATAAGCGCCGCCATTCATGCGCACAAATCCGCCGACGGTGCCCGGGATTGAGCGCAAAAATTCTAAGCCAGCTATGCCCTTGCCCCGCGCGGTCGAGGACACCAATATACCCGACGCTCCTGCGCCACACTCCAGCGTGATGGCGTCGATGCAGGCAACCTTAGCAAAGGCCTTACCGAGCCGAACCACAACACCCCGGACGCCGCCATCGCGAATAATCAGGTTAGAACCCAGGCCAAGCGCCATGACTGGCGTAGCAGGGTCAACTTCGCGCAAAAAGGATTGCAGGTCAGCTACGTCCTTTGGCTCAAACAATATGTCCGCGCTGCCGCCCGATTTGAACCACACCAATGGCGCCAGTGGCGCATCTTGCGTCAAACGCCCTTCTACGTGCGGCACAGGCTGCGTGGTCATGCACGCACTGCCTTTATCGCATCGGCCAGGCCAGCGGCCCATTTGGTGATATCGCCAGCGCCCAAGCACACAACGATGTCATTGCCTTGCACCACCTCGGCCAACTTGCGCGCCAAGTCATCTGCATCTGCGACCGTCGCGGCGGAACGATGCCCCCGCGCCTTAATGCCATGCACAAGCGCCGTAGCATCTATGCAGTCAATTGCTCCCTCGCCTGCGGCATAGACAGGAGTGATGAACACCATGTCGGCATCGTTAAAGGCTTGCTGAAAATCATCCATATGATCGCGCAACCGGGTAAAGCGGTGCGGCTGGGCAACGGCAATCACCCTCCCTTGCGCGCCTTCACGGGCCGCAGACAGCACCGCGCGGATTTCGACAGGATGGTGGCCATAATCGTCGATGATCGTGACACCATCAACTTCGCCGACTTTGGTAAACCGCCGTTTGACGCCACCGAATTTGTCAAAGCCATGGGCAATGGCCGCATCACTCATCCCCATTTCAAGGCCAACCGCGACGGCGGCTAGCGCATTTTGCACATTGTGGCGGCCTGGCATGGGAAGTTGAATATTTGGTATCGTCCGAAGCGACCCGTCGCGCGCACGGACAACAACATCGAAGCTGTTACCGCCGGGATGCGGGGTGACATTTTCGCCGCGAATATCGGCCTGCGCCGAAAAGCCATAAGTGATGATCCGGCGGTCGCGGATCTTCGGCAAAATCGCCTGCACTTCGGGATGATCGAGGCACATAATCGCCGCGCCATAAAAAGGGACGTTTTCGACGAATTCGACAAAGGCGTTTTTGATCGCGTCGAAATCACCATAATGGTCGAGATGTTCGGGGTCGATATTGGTGACAACGGCCAGCGTGCCATCAAGCCGCAGGAAGCTGCCGTCACTTTCATCTGCCTCAACCACCATCCAGTCGCTTGCACCAAGACGTGCGTTGGAGCCGTAGCTGTTGATGATACCGCCGTTGATCACCGTCGGGTCAATGCCGCCATGGTCCAGCATCGCGGCGATGAGCGAGGTTGTTGTCGTCTTGCCATGCGTGCCGGCCACCGCGACCGTGTGCTTCAACCGCATTAATTCGGCGAGCATTTCAGCGCGGCGTACCAACGGTATACGCCGTTCTAAAGCTGCATCGCGTTCTGGGTTGCCTGCCTTTACCGCAGTCGATGTTACCACCACCGCCGCATCGCCCAGATTGTCGGCGTTATGACCAATCATCACCTTGATGCCGCGCTGGCGCAGGCCATCGATGACATAGCTGTCGGCGATATCGCTGCCCTGCACTTGGTAACCCAAATTGTGCATGACCTCGGCAATACCCGACATGCCGATGCCGCCAATGCCGACGAAATGCACAATACCGATATCGGTTGGAACACCTCTCATGCTGCATTCTCTTTGGCTAAAGCGGCGGATGGGCTGAAACCGCCACTGGATTGGGCTTGTGATTTTATTCCATGCATGATGGGCGCGCGGCCAAAGGATTCAACTAAGTCGGCAAGATCGGCAACCGCATTAGGACGGCCACAGCTTTTGGCGGCCTTGGCTGCATTTTCCATCGCACCAGGCTCGAACGCTATCATCTGGATCTGCTTCGCCAGCTCCATCGCCGTGAATGCTGGCTGCGCAATGGCCCGCGCACCACCCGCTTCGACCATTTCTTTGACATTGTAGCTTTGGTGATCATCCGTCGCACTGGGCAGCGGGACCAATATCGCTGGCCGTCCTGCGCATGTTAGCTCGGCAATAGTCGACGCCCCTGCCCGCGATATCACCATATGCGCCCAGCCAAGCCGCTGCGGCAAGTCTGGCAAATAGGTCGCCAGCTCTGCTGGAATATCATGGGTGGCATAAGCCGCGCGCACGGCATCAATATCTTCAGCACGGCATTGCTGCGTCACTTGCAAACGCCGACGTAAACTGACTGGCAAATTCGATAACCCGTCAGGCACGACATCGGAAAGCACCGTAGCGCCCTGGCTTCCGCCCGTCACGAGCACGCGGAAGATGCCATCGGTCGATAATGCTGGATAAGGCTGATCCCGCAAATCAAGCACCTCTTCGCGGACCGGGTTACCGACCAGATGCACCTTGCTGGCATAGCGTGGCGACAGGCGAAGCACGTCGGGATAAGAGGTGGCGATGGCGTTCACTTGCCGTGCAGTGAAGCGATTGACGCGGCCAAGCACGGCATTTTGTTCATGAATGATCGTCGGTATTTTCTCGGCAAATGCACCGAGCAATGCTGGAAACGCCGGATACCCGCCAAAGCCCACCACGGCGCTGGGCGCAAAATCTTCATATAGGCGGCGCGCCATAGCACGGCCTTCGGCAATCGCTTTTAGGCCGGGAAGCCAGCTCGACAGATTTTTGGTAATGCGGCCAGCGGGCAGCTTATACGTCGCGATTTTATCAGGGCAGCCTGGAATTTTGGCACCGCGCTCGTCGGTAATCAGCGCCACATAATGACCCCGGTTGATCAGCTCCTGTCCCAGCGCAAAGGCAGGAATCAAATGCCCGCCAGTACCGCCGGCGGCCAACACATAATGACGGGAAATGGTCATGGCCTGTGTCCCTTCACCATATACAGCGACCGGTCAAGATATGGGTTTCGCTTCGTTAACGCGAGTATCAGGCCACAGGTAATTGAAAGTGCTAAGGTCGAAGATCCGCCATAGCTGATGAACGGTAGAGTCATGCCCTTGGATGGGAACACACCCAAATTCACGGCGATGTTAATCATCGCCTGTCCGCAAAATTGCGCACCAAGGCCGGTTACCGCCATAACGACAAACTGGTCTTTCTCATCCAACAGGCGGATGATGATGCGGACCAAAATCGCAAAGTATAAAATGGCAATGACAATGCAGGCCAAAAGACCAAATTCTTCACCAATGACCGAGAAGATATAATCGGTATGCCCCTCAGGCAGCGAATATTTCTTTATACCAAGCCCGGGACCAAGGCCAATAAAGCCCCCGTTAGTTAAGGTTGCCATCGCCATTTTGTCATGTGTCAGCCCCTCAGTGCCGAAAATCCAGGCGTCTATCCGCTGCGTGGCGACGGGGTAGAAATTATAGGCGAGAAGGATGAACACTATACCACTGATCACGAGGAACCAAAGACGACTTGCAGGTACGCCAGCGACCATCATCAGGGCAAACCATGTGCCCATGAACAAAATAGTTTGCCCAAGGTCAGGTTGAAGCAACAGGAAAAAACACACAAGCCCAGTAGCAATACTGGTAAGGATGAGAACGGGCAGGCTTGGGTCTTTCAACCGCCAGCTAATAATCCACGCCATCATAACCGCAAAAAAGGGTTTCAGAAACTCAGAAGGCTGAAGCCCCGCAAAACCAGGCCCAATCCATCTTTGCGACCCGTTCACCTCGCGCCCCAATAGTGGAACCAAAGCAAGCAGAACAAAAAAGACGCAAAATCCGTAGACGGCAAAGCGTCGCGCTTGTTCGCGCGAGGACATTGATACCAGAAGCATGATGGGGACACCAATGAGGACCCAAATCAACTGCCGATAAAAGAAATAGAGCGAAGAAAGTTCGGTCGTTGACGAAGACAGCCGCTGGGCACCCGCCGGTGACGCCGCAGCTACGGCAAGTAGACCAATGGCGATCAGCACCATCATTAACGACAACAACACGCGGTCGAGTTCCCAGAACCAAACGCCCAATGGCGAACGGTCACCACGGCCTAGGCGATTAGCAAAGCCGATCTTGCCGGTTTTGGCCGCAAGGACCCAAGGCGCTTCTTTGCTGTCGCTCATAACGCTTCCACAATTGCGCGGAACGCATCGCCCCGCGCTTCGAAGTCTTTGAACTGGTCAAAGGACGCGCAAGCGGGCGAGAGCATGATAACGTCCCCTGGCTGTGCTTGGGCTGCAGCCGAATGCACCGCTGCGCCCATCATTTCGCTGCGTTCCACAGGCATATGTGGCGATAACAATTCATGGAACAACGGACCAGCTTCGCCAATGGTGTATGCTTTTACAACATGACCGAAATTGGGGATGCATTCGTCCAGATTATCGGCCTTTGGCAAACCACCAACAATCCAATGCACGCGCGGATAAGCGGCCAAGGCGGGCGCAGTCGACGCCGCATTCGTTGCCTTGCTGTCGTTCACAAACAATACGCCATTGCGTTCGGCCACGACTTCCATACGATGCGCCAGTCCGTTGAAGCTGCGCATCGCTGGCCGCCATTGCGCCTCCGTCAGCCCTAATGACTCGACGATGGCAATGGCCACCGCAATATTCTGTAAGTTATGCGGCCCTTGCAGCGAGGGCCATTCGGTCTGACCGCTTACCAATTGCGGATCGGCGAGATGCACCCATTCCGCACCACGCCGCGCGCGCACGTCGTTATAGACGCGTTCGGTATCTGCGTCGCCTTTGCCAAAAACAGCAAACTCTTTGCCCGTTTGCATCTCAAACAGCCGCGCTTTCGACGCCATATAGGCTTCATAGCTATCATAGCGGTCGAGATGGTCTGGCGACAGGTTGATAAGCGCAGCGGCATCGCAGGCCAGGCTGTGCGTGATATCAATCTGGTAACTTGAGAGCTCAAGCACATAGACACCGCCTGCGGGCAATGGTGCTTGCGACAATATGGGCAAGCCAATATTGCCCCCCATGCGGACGGGAATTGCCGCGCTTTCCAGCAAATGATGCACCAAGGCTGTCGTCGTGGATTTACCATTGGTTCCGGTAATGCCTACAACACGATGCGGCGGCAGGTTCGCCCGTGCCATCGCGAACAATTCGATATCACCAATCAGCGGGATGCCTGCTGCCTTTGCCTTATCGGCAATAGGGTGGCGATTGATTGGAACGCCAGGCGACACGACAATGGCCGTATAGCCCGTCAAGTCACTCAGCAACGGATCGGCAATCGTCGCTATGTCGGCAACCTTAAAGCGCGCGCCTTCGTCATTATCCCATGCCAATACTTCTGCTCCGCCCGCGACAAGCGCATGCACAGCCGAAAGGCCTGAGCGCGCAAGTCCCAATATTGCGAACTTCCGGTCTTTAAAGGCAGGGGTAGTGATCATCTGAGTTTGAGGGTTGATAGCCCCGCAAGCGCCAATACGAAAGCCACAATCCAGAAGCGGATGACAACGGTCGGTTCGGACCAGCCAAGCTGCTCAAAATGGTGATGAATTGGTGCCATGCGAAAAATGCGCTTGCCCGTCCGCTTGAACCAAAACACCTGAATGATGACCGATAGCGCCTCGACCACGAAAAGCCCGCCAATAATGGCGAGAACAAACTCATGGTGCGCTACAACAGCAATCGCACCGAGTGTTCCGCCCAAGGCAAGGCTTCCGGTGTCACCCATGAACACCGCTGCCGGGGGGGCGTTGAACCATAAAAAGGCAAGTCCAGCGCCGACAATCGCACCGCACAGCATGGCAAGATCCCCTGCCCCCATAAAGAACGGAATACCAAGATATTCCGCATATTTCGCATTACCCACCATGTAGACGATTAACATAAATGCGAGGGAGGCGATGATGACGGGCATGGTCGCAAGGCCATCCAGACCGTCGGTTAGATTCACAGCATTGCCAAAGGACACAATCACAAACGCGCCAAAAGGCACGTACCACCAGCCCAAATCGATGATGGGTCCATTGACGAAAGGCAGATATAAATTGCCACCCGATTGCCAGACGATCAGCGATACCGCGACGCCAGCAATGGCAAATTCCCATAACAGCCGGACTTTGCCGGACACGCCCTTGTGGCTGCGCTTTTTGACCTTGTCATAATCGTCAAGGAAGCCAACGATGCCAAAACCAACAGTCACCAATAAACAGGCCCAAACATAGACGTTTTTCAGATCCATCCACAAAAGCATCGAAATGCCGACCGATACCAAGATCATCAAGCCGCCCATCGTAGGCGTACCGACCTTCGCAAGGTGGGTTTGCGGTCCGTCGGTGCGGATGGGTTGCCCCTTGCCCTGACGCACACGCAGCATGCTGATAAAGCGTGGCCCAATCAACAGGCCGATAACCAACGCAGTGGCCACCGCCGCCCCAGAGCGGAAACTTAAATAGCGGATGAGGTTAAAAACACCCGGAAACCCAAGATACTCGGCCAAAAGATATAGCATCAGTTTTTCCCACCCGTCAGCGCGTTGACGATTGAGGAAAGCCCCATACTGTTGGAACCTTTGACCAAAACCGTGTCTGATGCGCAAAGATATTCTTGCAGGACGCCAAGTGCCTCCTGCGCGGTCGCGCAATGCGCGAATTTCTTGGGCCCCTCAACCCCTGCTTTCAACTCTTCGGCGAGAATTTCCATCTCTTGACCGACGAGGATTGCAAAATCGACCTTTGCGGTGGCCAAGGGTGCGGCAAGCGCGCTGTGATAATGATTAGCCTTGTCGCCTAATTCCTTCATCGAGCCCAAAACAGCTATGCGCCGCCCGCTATCTGACAGTCCCAGCTGGCCAATCGTTGCGGCCATGGACGCTGGGTTGGCGTTGTAGCTTTCATCAATCACATGCACGCTGCCGCCAGCAATGGCCACATCATGACGGGCGCCGCGTCCGGATAGGCCGCCCATTTCGGCCATGGCCAGCCCCGCAGATGCCAGATCCCCGCCAGCGGCCATTACAGCCGCTAATACGGCCATGCTGTTGGCAATCCAATGCTGACCAGGCTGCGACAAATTGAAGGTCAACAACGCATCGCAAACTTTTGCAGTGATCCGCGTGCCATTATCGGCGGTACTGAGATGGTCAATAACGCAGACATCGGCATCGGGACTGAAGCCAAAGGACATTATGGAATCGGAATATTTCTCTGCTGCAGCGCGCAAACGTGGGTAATGCACATTATCCGCGGGCAATATGGCCGTGCCGCCTTTAACTAAGCCTTCGAATATCTCTGCCTTAGCATCGGCAATGCCGCTTTCATCCTTGAAAAATTCGATATGCGCAGGGGCAATGGTCGTGATGATGGCGACATCGGGCCGAACAATATGGCTCAAAGCGCGCATTTCGCCCGCGTGGTTCATACCCATTTCGAATATGCCAAAGTCGCAATCTGCGGGCATCCGCGCCAGACTTAAGGGCACGCCAACATGGTTGTTGTAGCTTTTCACTGAGCGGTGCGCCCGCCCACGTGAGCTGCGGTCCAGCGCGGCGAACAAGGCTTCCTTAGTACCGGTCTTGCCTGCAGAGCCCGTTACGCCAATGATCTTTGCCTTGGTCCGCGCGCGCGACGCATGGCCCAATGCCTCCAACGCCTGCATTGTATCGGGAACCAGGATATGGGGGTGCGCCACTGGCTGCGACACAATCGCGCCCGCTGCGCCATTGGCAAATGCCTTGTCGACGAACAAATGCCCATCGGTCTCCGCGCCTTTCAAGGCCAGAAACAGATCGCCCTTGCCGATTTCACGCGAGTCAAAGGCAACACCCGTAACATCAAAATGCCCGGACGCTGTCCCGCCCGTCGCGGCCAGCAATTCTTCAAAGGTCCATAATGGGGTCATGCTGCGCATTCCCGTGCGACTTCGACATCGTCAAAGGGTAAAACACGGCCCATGATAATTTGCCCTTGTTCATGCCCCTTGCCCGCGATCAGGACGATATCGTCCGGCTCGGCATGTTCAATGGCAAAGGCAATTGCGTAACGCCGGTCGCCAATTTCATGTGCGCCCTTGGCACCTACCATGACGTCAGCACGGATGAGCGACGGGTCTTCGCTCCTTGGGTTGTCGTCTGTGACGATCACAATGTCAGAATCCGCCACCGCAACAGCACCCATTTCAGGACGCTTGCCAGTGTCGCGGTCACCGCCGGCACCGAATACGGTGATAAGCTTGCCCTTAGTATGGGGGCGCAAGGCCGCAATCGCCGCGCGCAAGCCGTCGGGCGTGTGCGCATAATCGACATAGACAGGCGCACCACTCTTGGTAATCACAGCGCGTTCCAAACGTCCACGCACAGGCTGTAACCGCGCCAGATGCGACAGCAGGTTTTCAACCTCTCCACCGCTTGCCATGACCACGCCTGCTGCGACCAATGCGTTCGCCGCCTGATATGCACCGATTAGCGGCAGTTTCAATTTATGCACATCGCCTTGAATGCGCAGTTCAAGCGTCTGCCCAAGCTGGGTAGGCTCGCGCGACAATAATTGAATGCCCTTGCCCTTTTCGCCCACCGTAATCAGACGGAGTTCCCGTTTGCGCGCCCGGGCAATTACTTGGTCGGACCAGACATCGTCCGCCCAAATGACGGCGCAGCCGCTTTCGTCGACAACCTCATCAAACAGCCGCATCTTAGCTTCAAAATAGGCTTCCATTGTCCCGTGATAATCGAGATGGTCGCGGCTTAAATTGGTAAAGGCTGCGACAGAAACCGGAACACCTTCGCTGCGATATTGGGTCAGGCCATGGCTTGATGCCTCAAATATTGCATGGCTAATGCCTTCGCGTGCCAGGCCGGACATATTCGCAAGGAAGGTGACGATATCGGGCGTGGTCAGCCCGGTCTTGGCCTCATCCGACGCCGTAATGATCCCCAATGTGCCAATCGACGCCGCACTATGACCCGCCATCCGCCAAAGCTGCCGCGTGAGTTCTGCGGTCGATGTCTTACCATTGGTACCAGTGACAGCTGCAACATGGTCTGGAAATGGATGGAAAAACTTCGCGGCAAGATGCGCAAAGGCTTGGCGCGGATTGGCCTCAGCAATATGCATTGCGCCGCGCACCACGGCTTCAGGACGCGCAACAACGGCCACGGCACCCGCGGCAATTGCATCGTCGATAAAATCTTCGCCGTTAAATGCCGCACCTTCAAATGCACCAAAAACCGTGCCGGGCGCAATCTTCCGATGGTCGATGGCAAAGCCGGTCACTGTTATGTCGGCGAATGCCGTATCGGCTCCGCTTACCAATCGCCCGAGCTTCACTATTGCTCTCCCTTCGCCTTCCACAATAAAGGCATCAATTCGGAAACATCAACATCGCGTTTCATATCCGGAAGAATCCCCACCAACGGACCAATGCGTGTCACTGTTTTTTGAACAACTGGCGCAGCGGTATAGCCTGCGGTCCGTTGAAAGCTGGATGCCTCGGTACCCTTTGGTTCGTCCAGCATGGCAAGCACGACGTAACGCGGATTGTCCATCGGGAATGCAGCGGCAAAGGTCGCGACTACAAGATTGCGGCTATACCCGCCAATGCCGGGCTTTTCTGCTGATCCGGTTTTACCGCCAACGCGGTAGCCCAAGGCATCAGCTTTCTTACCCGTGCCATCGACGACAATCATGCGCATCATTTGACGCATCCGCGCGCTGGTTGCGGCTGTAAACACGCGTTTGCCAGGTATTTTCGCGTCTGGTTTGGTTTTGAACATTGTTGCCGGGCGATAGATACCGCCATTCACCATAGCAGCATAAGCGCTCGCCAAATGTAACGGTGTCACAGAAATGCCATGGCCATAGCCAACGGTCATATTGGTCAGGCGACCCCATGTTTTGGGATAAAGCGGCATCGCTTTTTCGGCGAGCTCAATATCGGGACGCACATTGAAATGCATGGTGCGCAACATGGCGTCCATACGCGCCGCGCCCAAATTGTCGGCAATTTGCGCAGTGACGACGTTTGAGCTGTGGATCAGCGATTCTGGTGCGTTCATCCAACGATCCGAAGGGTGCGAGTCCCGGATTTTGAACTTGCCAACCTGAAGCGGCCTTGTCGCGTCATAGCGCACCGAAAGGTCACGCACGGTGCCTGCGTCCATCGCTGCGGCAACGGTTAATGGCTTGAAGGTGGAACCAAGCTCATAAACACGGTTGGTAACATTATTGGTCTGCCGCGTAATTGGGTAGCGGCCATCAACAATGGGCTGCCCGTCATCAGGAATATTGGCGAACGAAGGCCGGTTTGGGTTAAACGATGGCAAGGTTGCCATAGCAATGACTTCGCCCGTCTGCACATCAAGGATGACACCCGCTGCCCCTTTAGCGGATGTTGCCGCCATGCCGGACGCAAGCTCACTTTCAAGCGCGGCCTGCACGCGGACATCCAACGCAAGGTTCAATGGCGCGGAACGCTTTGACGGGTCGCGCAGATAGTCATTCATGACCCGCTCCATACCCATCGCGCCTTTGCCGTCGCGGTTTACAAAGCCCAGAACATGCGCCGCCATGTCGTGCTGGGGATAAAGACGCGTGGCCTCACGCGGGAACTCGATAGCGATTTCGCCAAGGCTGTGCACTTGCCGAACTTGCTCTGGCAAAGCGCGCTTCCGCAAATAGCCGGGCTTGTTGGCGGACAATTTGGCGTAAAATTCAGAAGCCGGTGTATCGGGAAAAATTGCCGCCAATTGATTTGCCAATTGTTTGCGGTCACCCAAGATTTCTTCAGGCTTTACCCAGATCGCATAGCCATAAATGCTGCGCGCCAAGGGGATGCCGTTACGGTCCACAATGTCGCCGCGTTCTGGAACATATTCGGTGTTCGTCGCACCATATGCCCGCGTGCTCTCAAATAAGGCCAATGTAGCAAGGCGACCAATCAACAGCATCACAAACATGCCAAATGCCACCAACAGGATAAGCATGCGCCAAAAGCCATGCGCCGCAAATGGCGGTGGGTTAACGCCGCTTTTCCGAGTGGTTGTGCGGGCCAGCTGGGGATTCATCAGCGGCGGCGTTCATTCGCGGACTTGGCCGAAATGTCCCGTAGCAAGTCGTCGGACAAAAGCGTTTCGTCCATACGCGCCAGTCGCTCGGTCCGGGTCTGTTCAACCTTTGGCGTCACAGGCTTAGGTGCCGCGCGCTTTGCCGGTTCGGCGAAAATTGGGGTTGCAACGGCCGTTGCAATCGCTGTCGACTTTTTCACTACAGCCTCAATCGTTGGCGCAGGGTTAGCCTGGCTCGCGCTCGGCGCAACATCAATATCTGCGGAAGCCATCATCACGGGTTTCGTTTGTTGCAGATCACCGGTCAGTTCCGCAAGTGCTGCTTCACCATTAACGAATTGCTGCGCCGCTGGTGGCTGATAACCGTATAAAAGCTCATTCCATTCCTCCAGCTGCTGAAGGCTAGCACGCGTCCGGATTTCGGCTTGAAGAAAGCTGATTTCCCGCTTTGTTTCAAGAATTTCGCGATCGACCGCAACCAAGTCACTGTGCGTCGCCGCGACATTAAGCGACAATGGGTACAACAGAATGGCAACCATGAAAACCAAGGCTAACCAGCCGAGATTCTGAAGTCTTTTCATTGCGAGACTCATGCTGCAAGTCCTCCTGTTGCCCATGCGGGGGCATGTGTGCGGGTTGCGGAACGCAAGGTTGCCGACCTTGACCGCGGATTGCGGGCAAGCTCTGCGTCCGATGGCCGGACTGCCTTGTCTGCTTTATCGAAAGTGGGTGCTGGGCCGTCGCTGCCAACCATGGGCACGTGGCGCGATCCTGCGGCTTCTGCTCCACTGCGGCGACGCAAGAATTGCTTAACGATGCGATCTTCAAGACTATGGAAGGTGACAACAGCTAAACGGCCACCTGGCTTTAACATGCGTTCAGCAGCCTCAAGACCGTCGGTTAACTCATCCAGTTCGCGATTCACATGAATGCGAAGCGCTTGAAAGGCACGCGTAGCCGGATCTTTCGGCGCACCAGGCTTATGGCCAACGGCCTTGCGGACAATCGCGGCCAATTGCGCAGTGGTTTCTATGGGCCGTGCAGCGACAATCGAACGCGCTATGCGGCGCGAGCGATGCTCTTCACCATAACGGAAAATAATGTCGGCAATGTCGGCCTCTTCAGCTTCGTTGACGAAGTCCGCTGCTGTCATGCCGTCCTGACCCATGCGCATGTCAAGCGGACCATCCTTTTGGAAAGAAAAGCCGCGCTCGGCGCGATCAAGCTGCATCGACGAGACGCCGATATCCAATACGACGCCGTCAACCGCCGAAATGCCGTCGGCTGTTAAGACATCGTCCATGTTAGAAAAACAGGCCGCGTAAAGACGCAAAGCGCCCTCGCTGCGGCCTGCAAGGTCCGCACCTTCTTTAAGGGCATCGGGATCGCGGTCGAACGCGAAAACGCGCGCACCGCCAGCCAGTATCGCCTGACTGTATCCACCTGCACCAAAGGTACCATCCACGACCTCAGCACCAGGGGTGATGGCGAGAGAGTGAATTACTTCATCCAGTAAGACTGGAATATGAGGGGCTGGAGCGCTCATTTGTCGCGCTTGGCCTGGGACAGCCAATAATTCAGCTCGTCCTTAACGGGGTTGAATGCTGCAGGCGCTTCTTTCAGGAAGACGTCGGGGTTCCACAGCATGAAATGCGTTGTTGCGCCAAAGAAGAAAGCGCGATCTTCGATGCGACCGAAATGCTTGAGCATCGGCGACAGCACGAAACGACCACTGGCTTCAAACGCAGTTTCAAAAATAGAGGATGCTGAAACGCCAGCGATTTCGCGATCAAACTCGGTACCGCGATTAACGGCACTTTGCCATTGCGCTTCGATGTCGGCACGCAGCTTCAGGCGCTCGGAGCCGCCAAAACCAATGAGGCAGGGCAAGGTGGAATGGCGCGATATACACACGCTGTTGCTGCCGCTGGATTGCTGGACGCTGTCACGCAGTTCCGCAGGAATAGTCGTGCGGCCTTTGGCGTCGACATTCGACACCCCCGAACCTGCATAAACGACCAAAGCTGACACTGTCTGAACCACCCCTAGAAAAAGGGCGCAGATCTCTAATCATGGCGAAGCATATCGCCATGCGGACGCCGTAACGACCGATAGAATCAGGAATCCACCCCTTGATGACTGTGCATAGCAAGGGATTTTATGGATGAAAAGAGGGATTTTATGGAAAATTACATTATTTTTTTACAAAAATGTCTAAATTCGGTTACTTCTGGTAAAGCGCTCCAAATAAAACTTTCATAATGGGAGCAATTTTATCGCGCCCAAATCCCCAAAATCCGCCGTTTTGCGTATGATGCTGATACCAATTCCCCCATTCCCCATCATTTTTCCACAAAATCCCCGTCCAGTCCCTTATCATCTTGCAGCGCCGTCAAAAGCGCTTGCAACAGGGCTATATTAGCAAATTCATCCTTGCCGGTGAGGATCCGCATGCCGCGCCCTTTCCAAAAGGCGGCATCGAGAAAATCGGCATCGGCCAAAAGCACGGCGCGCCCCTTGCCAATCCGACAATCGGCCAACAAACCTTTAGCCAATATTGCACAGCGGCCCTTGGCACTGCCCCCTTTGGGCAACCATTCTCCCGCTGTTACCGTCCGGATATTGAACACGCCTATCTTGCGCATGGAGGTCGGCACCTTATCCTCAAGCGGCAAGACTAGCTCCACCCCCCAATAAGCGAACAAGGGCGACAGCATGGATGTAAACAACGGACGTCGATTATCGCCCAAGGGGTAAAGGCTACCCCATTGCAAAGCGGGGTCCGCGAGTATCAACACAAGGCCGCCTTGCCGAACCCAATTGTCAATCCGAACCAGTTCGTTTGGGGAAAAAGCCCGCGGTTGCGCGAGCAAGAGTAACTGCTTTGGCCTTGGCACCCAAGTCTCCAGATCGTCGACGGGCACGATGTCATAATGGGCGCTCAAACGTGTAAATGCAGGATGCGGGGCAGCGTCCTTGGCCAGATCGGCCTCAATTCCCCCCTCGCTCCATAACAGCGGCAGCGTAGTTATCAGCCCCAGTGGGGGCTTTGGCCTGCTATCAACTGGACGCGTGGCGGCAAAGCCAGCGAGCAAAAGCAAAAACATAAGGGCCAGCAGCAAAGCGACAAGCAGCCACTTTCTGCCGCCAAGCCGGGCCAATCTATCCATCAACAAATAGATGTCACCGCGCTGGCGCGGATGACATCGGCGTTTGCGCTGTGTCCTTGGCGGCTCTTTCGGCGTCAGTCTCCTTGGCCACCGGGGTAACGCCAAGCTCCGCCAGCGGTTCATCGGGCGTCGCATCCTTGTCAGCTATCAGGGGTGCAGCGTCCGGCACGCCCCCTGTTTGTGGCCCATCACTCACCCGATCAAGGACCATATTGGCCAATATTACAAACAATAGCACCACCACGAGCCCGACAAGCCCCACCTGAATGCGCTGAATTGCGGATTGCTTTTGTTCGGCCATATGCGTTTCCCTTAGATCCCAATATTGCCTTTAGACGCCCTGCTGCCAAGGCATAATGGGGAGGTTTTTGCTGCGCATCCATGCGGGGTTATAAATGGTCGACAAATAGCGAAAGCCCGTGTCGCACAATATCGTCACGATGCGTTTACCCGGCCCCAGATGCTTTGCCAGCGCGATGGCGCCAGCCACGTTGATCCCCGACGATAGCCCAAGACACAGCCCTTCCTCTGCCAAAAGCCGCCGGACCCAGACAAGGCCTTCTTCATCGGAAATGCGGAATTGTGTATCAATCGGCGCGCCGTCGAGATTGGCGGTTATCCGACCCTGCCCGATGCCTTCAGCGACCGAACTACCCTCAGCGCTTAATTCGCCGCATGCATAATAATTATAGAGCGCCGCACCATGCGGATCGGCAAGAGCGATGGTGACGCCCTCATCCTTCGCCTTCAGCCCAAGTCCAACACCAGCGATCGTCCCGCCTGTACCAGCAGCGCAAATGAAGCCGTCAATCTTGCCATCCATCTGCGTCCAGATTTCCTCAGCCGTTGTTTCGATATGCGCACGGCGATTGGCGATATTGTCAAATTGGTTTGCCCAGACGGCATTTTCGGTTTCTTCGGCCAGCCGGCGCGAGCTATGCACAAAATGCCCCGGGTTCGCATAAGGTGCAGCGGGCACCAGCACCAGCTCTGCACCCAAAGCGCGCAGCGTGTCCTTTTTCTCCTGGCTCTGTGTTTCGGGCATGACAATAATCGTCTTATACCCAAGCGCATTACACACCAATGCAAGGCCAATGCCGGTGTTCCCCGCCGTACCTTCGACGATTGTCCCACCGGGCTTCAAAAGCCCCTGCCGTTCGGCATCACGGACAATATATAGCGCAGCGCGGTCCTTTACCGACGCACCGGGATTCACATATTCGCATTTGCCAAAAATATCGCATCCGGCTTCCTCGCTTGGTCCATTAAGGCGGACGAGCGGAGTGTTGCCAATCAAATCAAGTGTTGAGCTAAGCGTGTTCATATCGCCGATAGCTAGGCGCGTTCAAGGCCAATCGCAAGACGGTCTGGTTTTGTGCGTTACAATATGCGCGCCAAAGGTCGAATTATTAACAAAATGCATTTCAGGTATTGTTATATTATATCATTGCACATAATGTGCGGCCTTATCTTTGGCTGTTATGGACTACGATCTGTTATGAAAAACGCACCGCTTCTCACGATATCCGCAAGCATTTCCGCATTATCGCTAGCTTTGGCGACGCCCGCTTATGCGCAGCAGAGCAATGCGGTTTCTACCGAAGGCAATACGGTGTCTGACGATTTTCATGGGACTGACGATATCGTTGTCACCGCGCCCTTCGTGGAACGCCTCGACATTCTTTCCGGCACGTCGGCGATTTCGGGCGAAGTGCTCGCCGAAAAAACGCGCGCGCAATTGGGCGATATCCTCACTAGCCTGCCCGGCGTATCGGCGACGAGCTTCTCGCCGGGTGCATCGCGACCCGTACTGCGTGGATATCAAGGGAACCGCGTTGCCGTCCTTACCGATGGCATTGGCAATATCGACGCCTCCAACACATCGGCCGACCATGCGGTGACCATCGATACGTTGACGATCGAGCGAATTGAAGTGCTGCGCGGGCCAGCGGTCTTGCTATTCGGTGGCCAAGCCGTCGGCGGCGCGGTTAACGCGCTCGACAAAAGGATACCGCGCTCCATTCCGGACGAAGACATCCACATCGACGCATTGGCCGGATATGGCAGCGCCGCGCGCGACTGGTCCGGCGGCGCGTCTATTGATATGCCGATCACCGACCGGGTCATCGTCCATCTCGACGGCAGCTACCGCAACAGTGATGATCTGCGTTCTGGCGGATATGTCCTTTCCCCCAATCTGCGCGCTGAGGTGCTGGACTTTGCGGCCGAGGAAGCAAGCGAAGGCCATCTCGAAGAAGCGTCCGAAGCACGCGAGCTCGCGGATCAGCGCGGCCGCATTCCCAACAGCGCGGTGAAAAGCTGGACCGCGGGTGGTGGCATTGCGTTTATCGACGAGGGCGGCAATCTCGGTGTATCTTACAGCATTTACGACACAAATTACGGCATCCCTGCCCGCCCTGGCGCATCCCATGCGCATGAAGACGAAGAACATGCAGAAGGCGAGGAGCATGCAGAAGGTGAAGTGCCCGTCACCATCGGCTTGCGGCAATATCGCTTTGACCTGCGCGGTGAAGCCAATTTGGGCGACGGCTTGTTCGAAAAACTGCGGCTGCGCGCGGGCTACGCCGATTATACCCACACCGAATTTGAAGGCGACGAAGTCGGCACCGTCTTTAACAGCCAAGGTATCGAGGCGCGGGTCGAATTGGTTCAGAATGACCGCAACGGCTGGCGCGGGGCTAGCGGTCTCCAATATCAGTACCGCGATTTGGAAGCCATTGGGGCAGAAGCCTTCGTCCCGCCCAATACAACGCAGCAATTTGGCCTCTTTACCTTGCAGGAATATACCAAAGGCAATCTGGACGCCGAATTCGCTATGCGGTTTGACACGGCAAAACTGCGCGCCGACGCTTTGGGCCTTTCACGCACGTTCAACAATGTCTCGGCCGCATTTGGCCTTGGCTACCATATTGGCGATCTGAAGATCGGTGCGAATATTTCGCGGACGGGCCGTGCACCAGCGGCAGAGGAGTTATTTTCCGACGGACCGCATATCGCGACCCAAGCCTATGAAATGGGGGATCCTGATCTGAAAAGCGAGCGTGCTTGGAATGGTGAACTCTATGCGCGGTATGAAACCCCTGAAACCGCATTCAGCGCAACGCTGTACACCAACCGTTTCGATAATTTCATATATGAGGCCGAGACCGGCGACATCGAAGATGATTTGCCCGTATTCCAATATTTCCAAAATGATGCCAAGGTTTGGGGTGTGGAATTTCAGGCGTCCCAGCGCCTCGCCCGCTTTGGCAGTTCCAACCTATCGGTCGATGGCGTAGCGGATTATACACGCGCCAAAATCTCGTCCGGTGGTGGCGATGTCCCGCGGATCCCGCCCTTGCGCTTGCTAGGCGGCGTTGAGTTGACCAATGCAAGTTTTGACCTGCGCGGCGAAGTCGAATTTAACGATGACCAGACGAAGACCGCAGAATTTGAGACGCCAACCCATGGCTTCACTTTGGTCAACGCTTCGGCGACGTGGCGGCCATTTGGACGGGATCGTAACATTGCTTTGATTGCGTCGGCGAACAATATCTTCGACGTCACTGCCCGACGTGCCGCGTCCTTTACCAAGGATTTCGTTCCTTTAGCTGGTCGTGATTTTCGGGTGACAGCACGCGTCAGTTTTTGATCATTTGATATTGTTCACGCTACGCCGTCCTCATCGCACCACCCTCATCGTCATCCCGAACTTGTTTCGGGATAACGCACAACCTTCCTCGTCATCCCGAACTTGTTTCGGGATAACGCACAACCGTCGCATGTTATCCTGAAACAAGTTCAGGATGACGAGACTGTGTAGTTCAAGGTGACGGTGTTTAAGCCAACGCCATAATTTCCAACACGCGCAACAATATTTCCTACAAAATCCGCGCGCGTTTGCACGCATGAAAAGGGGGACGGCCGACGCGGAAGCGCTGGTGCTGCTTCCGGCTGATGGTGTTTGTGGATTAAGGCTCGTTTGTTCCATCAGTCTCATGCCAGGAGCCGCCTTTATCTTGGCTGGGCTGCTTCCTTGGGGGTGAAGGTTCCTAAAGACCCCAAGGCCGTCCACGACGAACGGGGCGGATAACGCCGCCACACCCAGCCTTTTGTGCGCTGTTCAGAGCTTGATGCAACAGGCCCTTTTGAGAGGCTGAAGCAAGCACCCTATCGCGCCGGCCGTGCCAGCGCGTTTCGGCGCCAGCGTTCCCATCATCCCGACCCACGTTCTAGACCGCAGCCTGCATGACGCGAATCAAATAACCTATCTGGTTATTTGTAGGAAAGTAAAAACGTGTAAAACCTACAACACGGTCTCTTCAGCGGCCTCGGCCTTTTTGCGGCGGCGGCGGGTGAACCAGATCGCGATGAGGGCCAGCTCGTACAATATGCACAAAGGGATCGCGAGCAGCAATTGCGACACAACATCGGGCGGGGTGAGGACGGCGGCGATAGCGAATGCGCCGACAATCGCATAACGCCGCGCGCTCTTAAGCTGTTCCAGCGTCACAATCCCTGCCCGCTCGAGCAACATGAGCAACACTGGGAGTAAGAACGATATGCCGAAGCCAAAAATGAACTTCATCACAAAATTCAGATAATTGTCGACACCCGGAAGCGCCTGTTGTTCAACACCACCGACTGAGCCGCCAAAACCCAGCAAATATTCCAAAGCGACGGGGATCGCCATAAAATAGGCCATGGACGCGCCAATGATGAACAAGACAGGCGTTGCGAGCAAGAATGGAAGAAAAGCACGCTTTTCCTTGCTGTAGAGCCCTGGCGCAACGAAGCGCCATAATTGCGTCGCAAATACTGGGAAGGAGAAGAAGGTCGCGGCAAAAAAAGCGACCTTAATTTCGACAAAAAATGCCTCAAATATCGCGGTGTAAATGAGTTTCGTTTGACCTGACGCCAGCAAGGGCTGCACCAGAAAGCCAAAGATCGGCCGTGCGAAATAAAGGCTAATGCCAAAGGCGATGGCGAGCGCCAAAAAGCTCCAGAGCAGACGGCTGCGCAGCTCAATCAAATGATCGAGCAAGGGCATTTTGCTGTCGTCGATATCGCTCATGTCTTGGCTGCTGCTTCACTGGGCGGCGTGTCGACGGGCGTTTCTACACTATCTGTTGTAGGATCATCACCGACAACGTCGGCGCGTGGATCGGCAGGATGCGCAGCCATGATGCGCTCATTTTCCGCCTTCCATTTTTTCTCCAGTTCGTCGAGTTCGGACTGGCGCACCATTTCGTCAAAGCCGGACCGGAAATGCGCCGCGACACCCCGTGCCTTGCCCACCCATTTGCCCACAACGCGCAATGCCTTTGGCAAATCCTTTGGCCCAATGACCAATAATGCCACAAGGACAACAAGCAACAGTTCGGAAGACGCGATGTCAAACACGTCAGGCCCCCGACATCGAGGGCGAGTGATATCGCACGGGCAATGACTTAGCCTTGGGTCTTATCTGTCTGTTTTTCAGCGTCAACGCTCGTGTTCGCACCAATTTGCGGCGGAGCCTTAGAAGCTTCGTCGTCTTCGCTCATGCCCTTTTTAAAGCTTTTAATGCCTTTGGCGACGTCGCCCATCATGTCGGAAAAACGGCCCTTGCCGAACAAGAGCAACACCAAAATGCCAACAATCAGCCAGTGCCAGATGCTAAAACCACCCATTTCATACTCCTAACGGGGCGCACCCCGGATATTGCGACCCCGATGTCGCATGTCCTTCACCTATTTAGGCATTGTTTTCGTCAATTGCCAGTTCGGCTTCACTTTCTTCACCGGCAAACAGCATTTCCCCCATCGCGCTGTCGATTGGGTCCAGCAATCCAGCAGCTTTTAGATCCGCGATTCCCGGAAGATCCTTGCGGCTATTCAGGCCGAAATGCGTCAAGAAACCGGGCGTTGTAGCATAGAGTAAAGGCCGCCCCGGCACTTCGCGGCGACCAGCCGGGCGGACCCATCCCGCCTCCATCAACACATCTAGCGTGCCTTTCGAAATCTGCACGCCGCGAATGGCCTCAATCTCGGCGCGACTCACCGGTTCATGATAGGCAATGATCGCCAGCGTCTCGACCGCAGCGCGGCTGAGCTTCCGACTTTCCTCGCGTTCGCGGCGCAGCAAATGCGCAAGATCCGCGGCGGTTTGGAAATGCCACGTCTTACCGCGCCGGACTAGCTCAATGCCCCTGCCTTCATAAAGCTCCTCCAATTGCGTCAGCGCCGCCGCAACATCGACGCTGTCGCCGACATAGCCGCGAATTTGTTCGACAGTCATTGGCTGGTCGCTGGCGAATAAGGTCGCCTCCACCGCGCGCAGGTCTGGGTCGGTTTCGATCATCTGGCCTTTTTCCTCACCATTAATGGCGCAAAGGTTGCCTCTTGTTGCAGATCAGCAAGCCCACGTTTGGCGAGTTCCAAGGCAGCGACAAAGCTCGAGGCCAAAGCCGATTTACGCAAGGCCGGGTCCGCCATCGGCGGCAGAAACGCCTCAATCGCAGTCCAGTCAATCGCGCGGCCAATCATCGCCGATACACGCTCCAGCGCTTGTTCCAGTGTCATGACTTGGCGCTTTTTAACGATGTGCATGGCAGGCGCGGTACGCGCGTTGATTTGGCCATATGCGGTGATCAGCTCAAAATAGTCGCACTCCCACGCCCGCGCTTTGACCACACGCAACCCTTCAGGTGTGCCGCGCAAGAAAACGTCGCGACCAATCCTGTCACGGGCCATCAAACGCGCGCCGCTTTCCCGCATGGCATTCAGACGCTCGAGCCGCAGTTGCAGGCGCAGTGCAAGTTCCTCCGGCGACGGGTCAATCGTCGGGTCTTTGGGGAGCAATAACGCCGATTTAAGATAGGCCAGCCACGCGGCCATCACCAGATAATCGGCGGCGAGTTCAAGCTTCAGCGCGCGCGCCTGATCAATGAACACCAGATATTGTTCGACCAAGGCAAGGATGGACAATTGGCGCAAATCGACCTTTTGGTTGCGGGCAAGCGCAAGCAACAGGTCCAACGGCCCTTCCCAGCCGTCAATATCGATGGTCAGGACATCGGGACCAAATTCGGCACTGGCGGCGCTCTCGTCGCGGAGGGCGTCCTCTGCGTCAAAGAGCATGGGTTCACTCATGCCGCGCCTGTGGCTCCACCTGTAAGCTTCGTTTCCATGTCGGCCAGCGCTAGCAACTGGTCACGTTTATCGAGCAGATGCGCCAACCGGTCGGCGTCAAACGGCACAGGCGGAAGCGCCATTGCGCGATCAAGACGCGCACGGGCAGCCGGCGTAATTTCAGGCAGATTGTTGGCAATGGCGAGCATTTCGTCAAAGCGGCCCCAGCAATTGAGTGCAAGGTCGCAGCCCGCCTGAATGCAAGCCAAAGCGCGGCTCGCAACATCACCTTGCAACGCGTTCATGTCGAGATCATCGCTCATCAACAAGCCATCGAAACCGACCTGCGCGCGGATAACGGTATCAATGACAAAGCGCGACATGGTGGCGGTGTGCGCATTGTCCCAAACGTCATAGACAACATGGCCCGTCATGCCCATCGCGGCGGTATTGAGCGCGCGGAAGGGGGCAAGGTCTTGCACCAACTCGGCCTCGGTTGCGGTCACATGTGGCAAGTCGTGATGCGTGTCGACAGCAGCGCGGCCCTGCCCCGGCATATGCTTTACGACGCCGATGACGCCCCCCAAGGCAAGGCCATCAAGGATTGCGCGCCCCAGCGCGGCCACGCGCATAGGGTCGCTGCCCAAGGCGCGGTCGCCAATGGCGGAATGCGTGTCGGGCACGCGCACATCGAGGACGGGTAAGCAATCGACATTGATGCCGACTTCGGTCAGCGAGAGCGCAATAGCCTCCGCGTTGCAACGTGCCGCCTCAATCGCGGTGATGGGGGCGATGTCATATAATGCATCGAACGCACCGCCCGCGGGGAAATCCGGCCAGACTGGCGGACGCATCCGCGCGACGCGGCCGCCCTCTTGGTCAATCAGGATGGGTACATTGTCGCGCCCATGCAAAGTCCGCAAGCTGTCGGTCAGCGTGCGAACTTGCGCGCGATCTTCGATATTGCGCTTGAACAGAATATAGCCTGCTGGCTCGACATCGCGAAACAGGCGTTTTTCGTCATCTGTCAGGGTCAGGCCCGATAGGCCAAAAATTACCGGCTTCATGGGGGAACGCTAAGCCCGCCGCCGCCCCAAGGCAAGCATGGAACGGCCAGTAGTGGCGCTTAAGCTGTGTATAATTACCGGATAGCGCCCAAGAAATCGAGCTTACCCACGGGCACGCCCTTCATCCGCAACAGCGCATAGGCCATGCTGAGATGGAAAAAGAAATTGGGGATAGCAAAGCCGTGAACATAGACACTGCCCGTGAACGGAATGTCGCCGCTGGGGGTGGTAAGCACAACCTTTGCATCTTCGCGGGCTTCAAAGCCTTCTGGCGAAGCGGCTTCCAGAAAGGATATCGCCTTGGCTACACGGGCTTGGACATCGTCATAGCTCGCTTCATCATCGGCCCAAGGCTGGTTTTCCACCTGACCCACACGGACCGCGACAAACTTCGCTGTATCGGTCGTCATTTGCACTTGTTTCGTCAGCGAGGCCATATCCTCGATCAACCGAGCATCAAGCAATTCAGCCAAATCCATGCCCTGCTCAGCGGCATAAGCCTTACCCTTTTCGAGCATGTTCGACAGGTTTTTCAAACCGCGGATGAAGGTAGGAATGGAGACATCGTATAAAGCAGGCATATTCTTTTCCTCAGGACGTTTGGCGCTGCTTAAGTTGCTATGTGCAACGCATCAACATGAAAAGGGGGCTGTCGCTTCGCTACCGCAATATCAAGCAATTCTCACCCGCGACCTTCAATTTTGCGCACAGCTGCTGGGCTTCGGTGGAATTGGCCGTTACGGCTTGCAGGCGGAAAACGGTGCGTCCGCCCTCGACATTGGTTTGGGCGATCTTACGGTTTATGCCCGCTAAAAAACCAAAGCGCTTGTTTAGACCGGTCCATGCCGCGTCGGCCTTGGCGGAATCACCAAATGCACCCAACTGCACCAAGACGGCATTTGCAGGCGCGCTGCTGGGTACAATAGGGGTCGCTGGTTTCGCCGCCACAGGCGGAGGTGCGACCATTGAGCCAGCGGACGGAGCCGCGAGCACAGCACCTGTTTTCTGCCCCTCGCTTGCGGCAAAGGCGGAATCGCCCTCGCCTTCGAAGCTTTTGCCGCCAGCATCCGCTGGTTTTTGTTTGTAATTACCCTTGGGCGCGACAATCAGTTCGCCGGTGCCGTTTGCGCCGCCCCTCTGGCTGGGCCGAAACCAATATATGCCGCCGACAATCACCGCGAACAAAAATAAGCCCGCAACCGCCCAAAGGGCGACGCTCATGCGCGAACCGTTTGTCTCTGTGGCATTACCGTCAGCGGTTTCGAGCCAAGGCAGGCGATCATTGTCGTCGAGATTCAGTCCATCATATTTGCGGTCCATCACATCACGTCCCCAATCCCTACATGTTGTAAGCGGCTTCAACCCCCATCAGCCGTAATCCATTGCGCAGGACTTGCCCGATATTGTTAGCCATGAAAAGCCTTGCGCCAGTCAGTTCCGGATTTTGTGCCAATATGAAACGCTTGTCAGGCTGGTCATTGCCCAGGTTCCAATAAGCGTGGAACGCTGCTGCCAAGTCATTAAGATAAAAAGCAATTCTGTGCGGCTCACCTGATTTTGCGGCAGCTTCCACGATACGTGGGAAATTTGCGGCTTCGCGGATAAGGCCGATCTCCGCATCACCCAGCATCGCGATATGCGCGCCATCGGGGCCAAGACCTTCGAGTTCTGCCTTGCGCATGGTCGATGATATCCGCGCATGGGCATATTGCACATAGAATACGGGATTGTCCTTCGACGCTTCCACCACCTTGGCGAAATCGAAATCCATTTGCGCGTCGGCCTTGCGTGTCAGCATCGTGAAGCGGACGACGTCCTTGCCAACTTCTTCAATAACCTCAGCTAAGGTTACAAAGCTGCCCGACCTTTTGGACATTTTAACAGGTTCGCCGCCGCGCAGCAGACGCACCATCTGCACCAGCTTGACGTCGAAATCGACCTTACCGCCGGTCAACGCATTGACCGCCGCCTTGATCCGTTTGACCGTACCCGCGTGATCCGCGCCCCAAATGTCGATCATCGCATCGACGCCTTGGCTTTTCTGGAAATGATAAGCGAGATCTGCGCCAAAATAGGTCCAGCTGCCATTGGATTTTTTAATGGGCCGGTCCTGGTCATCACCAAATTGCGTGGAGCGGAACAAAGGAAGCGTCACAGGCTCCCAATCTTCGATTTCCTTACCCTTTGGCTTTTCCAACTCGCCATCATAGACAAGCCCGCGCGCGCGCAGTTCCTTCTCCGCGACATCGGCCTTGCCTGCTTCATGCAGTTCGGCCTCTGACGAAAACAAGTCATGGTGAATGCCCAATAAGGCCAAGTCCGCCTTGATCATCTCCATCATTTCGGCAACGGCGGCCTTGCGGAACAAAGCAAGCCATTCGCCTTCAGATGCGGCGACATATTGATCACCAAAACGCTTTGCCAGCTGCTGTCCGACGGGGATCAGATAATCGCCGGGATACAAGCCTTCAGCGATTTCGATCGTTTCGCCCAGCGCCTCACGATAGCGCAAATGCGCTGACCGCGCGAGGACGTCAACTTGGCCGCCTGCGTCATTGATATAATATTCGCGGATCACCCGGTAACCCGCAAATTCTAGCAATTTGGCCAAAGCATCACCGACGACAGCCCCGCGGCAATGGCCCATATGCATGGGGCCAGTCGGGTTGGCGGAAACATATTCGATATTTACCGACTTGCCATCACCCAGATGCGAGCGACCATAATCATCGCTCGACGCCGCCATCGCGCGTAATTCATCAAGCCATGCCGAAGCATCAAGCCGAAGGTTAAGGAACCCCGGCCCAGCGATTTCAACCGCTACAACATTAGCGGCCTTCGCCAGCTCAACCGACAAAGCCTCCGCCAAGGCGCGCGGGTTGGTTCCGGCGGGTTTCGCCAGCACCATCGCCGCATTGGTGGAGATATCGCCATGGGTTGCATCACGCGGCGGCTCGACCGTTACATTGCTGCGGTCCAAATCTGCCGGCAAGGTTCCGAGCGCCACAAGTGCGTCCAGCGCATGATCGACATGCGCTGCATATTGTTCAAAAAGAGTCATGACGGTGCCTTGAAATTAACGCGGATCAACGCGTGACATTGTAACGCAGCTGATCTTCGGTCAGCTGAAAACCGATGAGCATTTCAAAGCTTGATCGGACAACCGCTGCGCGCACTTCGGGATCGGCCATAGGGTCAAGCGCCGCGTCGGGGTCACCGGGCTTACGCTTCTTGGTGATTTTCTGCACGATTTCAGCGGGCAAGCTGGCAGCGTTCTTGTCAATATAGCCAGCCGCTTGCGCCTGCGCAGATGCGCGTTGCTGGCCATCGGCGAATTGCAGCGTCACTTGCCCAACCCGCTTGGCAATGACGGCACTGCCGCCTTGAACCACCGTGTTGAAATAAGGCACAATTACAGTCCGCGTGCCGCGCGCATCGTTGCGGCGCGCTTGCACATCAAATGTTGCCTGCGAAAAGATTTTCTCGCCACTTTCGTTACACGTCGGGCGAATATTGGTGATCGTTGCAACCACATCGATAGCCTCGGCATCCGTGCTGTTCACTGGGTTAAAAATAGTGATGTCACCCGTGCCATCGGGCACCGCAACCGTTGGGCAACCGGAACGTGTGACGTTCACGCCAACGCCAGCGGCGACATCCAGATCTCCGTCGCGTGAGCAACCGGCCAAAGTAGCTGCAGCAATACCGATGGTCAGGGCTTTGGCGGCGTAGTTCATAAAGGGTAATCCTCGGGTTTCTTAAACTTGGGTCGCGGGTGCGAAACGTGATTTGGTCCTTATCCCCCCATTGCGGCCCGCGCAACAGGGGAAAGGTCTTGGCGGATGCAGCGAGTTTATTCAGGGTCATGACCTGTTAAATTCACCTGCGAGGCGTCAAAATGGCAAAGATACTGAGATAAAATGTTCGCAGCAGCCAGTTATTCTGCCTGCAAGGGCATTTTATTTCGGTATCGAAGCCATTTTGGCGTCCGAAGGATTTGACCCATTTTGTCCATTGCTGCGTTGCCAAAGCGCGCCTTAGAACCACTAAGCCCGCACTTTGCCGCCTTGCACTGAACAAAATGGCCTCAAACCTCGGAGTTGAATTTAACAGGTCATGACCCTAAAGAACATGGCGCATGACTGAACAACCACTCTCCAAAAAATCGATCCGGCTTCTTTTGGCCGCGCCACGTGGTTTTTGCGCTGGCGTTGACCGCGCTATCCAGATTGTCGAGCTTGCGCTCGAACAACGTGGCGCGCCAGTGTATGTCCGCCACGAAATCGTCCACAACCGTTATGTGGTCGACAGCCTGAAAGCCAAAGGCGCAATTTTTGTCGAAGAGCTCGACGAAGTGCCTGATGGTGGCCATGTTGTTTTTTCGGCGCATGGAGTGCCCAAATCGGTACCCGCCAATGCGCAACAACGCGGACTTGCCTATTTCGACGCGACCTGCCCGTTAGTTTCGAAAGTTCACAAACAAGCGGAACGTCAAGTTGAGGCCGGCCGGCATATCATTTTCATCGGTCATGCAGGACATCCCGAAGTCATCGGCACCTTTGGCCAAGTGCCCGCAGGTGCAATGACTTTGGTCGAAACCGCCGACGATGCGCGGGTAATTGCGCCCGCCGACGCGAACAATCTCGCTTTTCTAACGCAGACAACATTGTCAGTAGATGACACATCGGAGATTGTTGCAATCCTTCAACAACGCTTCCCCAATATTGTCGGGCCAAAGGGTGAGGACATTTGTTACGCCACGTCGAACCGGCAGGAGTCGGTAAAGGCAATCGCGCATGAATGCGACCTTGTCCTCGTCATTGGCGCGCCGAACAGTTCCAACTCGCTGCGACTGGTTGAGGTAGCTGCACGCTCGGGTGCAAAGGCCTATCTGGTGCAGCGCGCCGAAGATATCAGCCTCAATTGGTTCGATGATGTCCATACGCTTGGCCTGACGGCTGGTGCGTCGGCGCCTGAAGTTTTGGTGCGCGAGATTATCGACGCGCTCGCATTGCATTTCGACTTGGATGAGCAGCAGGTGACCACCGCTGAGGAGACGGTCACATTCAAATTGCCACGCGAACTGGCTGGCGCGGCGATCTGATTTGGCAGTTTATACGCAGTTAGGACCGCAGCAGGTTGACGCATTGCTGGCGCATTATGATGTCGGCGAACTTGTCGCATTAAAGGGCATTGCCGAGGGCGTCGAAAACAGCAATTTCTTCGTGCAAACAACGCAAAGCCGCTTCATCCTGACTTTATATGAAAACCGCGTGAATCCAGACGATTTGCCGTTTTTCTATGCCCTTTTGAAGCATGTATACGATGCAGGTTGCAAGGTACCGCAGTTTATCACGGATCGTAATGGCCAATGGCTGCAAACAGTCGCGGGGCGCCCGGCTTGCTTGATTGAATTTCTCGATGGCGTGTCGGTAACAGAACCGACGGCGGTACAAGCTTATTCTGCCGGCGCGGCTTTGGGACATATGCATAAGGCGCTTGCCAATTTCACTTTATCGCGCCCCAATAGCCTTGGCGTTTCCGCATGGCGTCCTTTGGCGTTGCGTTGCACGGCGGAGGGTCTTGAGTCCATCGCGGTCGGTCTATCAGCGCGTGTCTTTGCCGAATGCGATTATCTGGAAGCGCATTGGCCAAGCGATCTACCCGTGGCGGCTATCCATGCCGATCTATTTCCAGACAATGTCCTGATGTTGGGCGACCATGTCGGTGGCCTCATCGACTTCTACTTCGCGTGCACGGAAATCCGCGCATATGATTTAGCGGTGACGCACAGCGCATGGTGCTTTTCCAATGACGGCGCTGTTTTTAACGCCGATGTGAGCGAAGGCTTGTTGGCGGGCTACACCGATATTATGCCTTTGGATGCAGCAACACAGGCGGCCTTGCCCATATTGCTGCGCGGCGCATGTCTGCGGTTCCTGCTGACACGTTGCTATGACTGGATTAACACGCCAGCCAATGCGCTTGTGACGCGCAAAGACCCTCTGGCTTTCCTACGTCGGCTGGATTTTTACAGCGACCCTGCAGAGTTTGAAAACCTATTCAGGCATCACCTGTGAAGCAGCTTGAGATTTTCACCGATGGTGCGTGCAAGGGAAATCCCGGGCCTGGCGGATGGGGCGCTGTGATCCGCTATGGCAAGCATGAGAAGGAAATTTCGGGCGGCGATCCCGACACCACCAACAACCGGATGGAGCTGTCCGCCGCGATTGAAGCGCTTAAAATCCTAACTGAGCCGTGCCATGTCAAATTGCACACTGACAGCAAATATGTCCTCGATGGGATCACCAAATGGGTTCATGGCTGGCAACGCAATGGATGGAAAAACGCTTCAAAACAGCCCGTCCGCAACGCTGATTTATGGCATGACCTAATCGACGCCGTTGCCCGTCATCACATCGAATGGATTTGGGTAAAGGGCCATAATGGCCACCCCGAAAACGAACGCGCAGATCGGCTGGCGAGTGACGCAGCAGAGGTTGCGGCGTTGCGTTAACGAAACCGCGCTGGCGTGTAGACGGCGGCGTCAACTTTGGGCGGCGCGGCGATAGCTTCATCCAACAATGACCCAGCAAGCTGCGCGGCGGCAGGAGCCGTCTGGATGCCAAATCCGCCCTGCCCTGCGAACCAGAAAAAAGCATCATTCGACGCATCGCGGCCAATGACGGGCAGCCGGTCCGGCGCGAAGCTGCGAAGCCCGGCCCATTTATGCTCGACACGCTGAATGTCCCAATCCACCACAGTCCGCAGACGGTCAATGGCGGTGGCGACGTCCCATTCCTCTGGCGCAGCGTCGCAGGCTGGGGTTGCAGTTTCGTCATGCGGGCTAAGCCATAAGCGGCCACCCGCGTCCGGTTTGAAATAGAAACTACCGTCCAACGCAATGACCAAGGGCAAGTCCGCCGGAACGTCTGGCGATACGATCAATTGTGCGATGGTGCGACGATAGGGTTGGATACCCAAGGGCCGAACCTGCGCCAACTGCGCTACGTCATCGGCCCATGCGCCCGCCGCGTTAACGAGGATTTTTGCCGAACAATTGAGGCTACCTGCCGTAATCTGCCATGCACCATTTCGCCAATTAGCGGCGTTCAGACAGCTGTTGCATTTCAGAACTGCGCCTTGCCGTTTGGCTTGACGCAAATAGGCGGCGTGGAGCGCGGCAACATCAATGTCGCAACAGTCTGGTTCCCAAAGGCCATGTGTCCAATCGCTACGTAGCCCCGGCACACGCGCCGCCACGGCGACACGGTCACTGACATCGATCTGCACGCCGCTAGCCGCAAATTCTGCGCGCATATTGTCCGCCATCGGCGTCTGATCCGATGTACCGATGTGCAGCGCACCGCGTCGGTACATCAATGGGCCGTCATGGAAATCCGCAGGCGGTGCCGCCAAAAACGGACCGGACGCAGTGGTGAGTGGCTGAACCGCTGGCCCGCCATAGCATTCGACCCAAAATGCCGCCGACCGCCCCGTCGAATGATAACCAGGATGTGCCTCTGCCTCAATCAACACCACAGATGCCCGCGCGGACAATTGGGCCGCAAGGCTTGCGCCAGCAATGCCGGCGCCGATAATGGCAAATTCAAAGTCGCTCATGGTCGCGGTGCGTTAGTTTCCAAAAAGCGGTCGATCCGCGCAAGGCACTGGTCTCGCACGGGATCTGCCTCCCGCAACAATTCATGCGCGGCTTCCTTGCCGAAAATCAATGTTTCGGCATGCGGCAAACGTTTGCTGTCGGCGATCACGCGCTGGGTACTCACCAATTGGTCGGCGGTGGTGGCGAGCAGCAAGATGGGCGTTTTTATCGCCTCTAACAGGCCCGGCGCTTCCAACATGCGGATCGACGCAATCGCGCGCTCGATCCAATGCCAGCTTGGCGGACCCAATTTGACGTTGGGGCGCAATTTCCACCATGCGATTTCGTCTTCGTAACGATCATCATCATGCGTCAACATTTTGCCACGCCTCTCCATCGGCGACATCGGCTTCTCGCTGACTTTCCAGGCGGCATCCTCGCCCTTGCCGATTTTGACCATCAGCTTGGCAAAAGCATGGTTCAGGGCCAGCGGCAGGCCGCCAGTCTGAATACCCAACATCGGCGCGCTCAGCACGACCGCCTCTGGGTCCATCGCCTTTTCCACCAAAGCGCGCATGGCCAATTGCCCGCCCATGCTGTGCGCCATCACCACATGGGGGCCAGGCGTTTCTTGTTTCCAAGCATTCCAAAAATGCCGCAGATCGGCAATCCAAGTGGCAAAATCATCGATATGACCAACATGTGGGTCCGCCAATAGTCGCCCAGATTCGCCCTGCCCGCGCCAGTCGATTGCCGTTACACGCCAGCCGGCATCAGCATAATAAGCAAGCGTTTCCAGATATTTTTCATAATGGTCGCCGCGCCCAGGTAGAAATAATAATGACCCGCGCGGCGGGTTTGCGCCTTGCCAGTCGATACGGCGAATGGCCCATTGGTCGGCGGCATGCCAGATGCTCTCCACGGCTTCGGCCGGGATCATGCGTCGGTTCATTGGTGTGTTGGTTTTGGGCATGGCCGTCTTTCTTAAAATATACGGTACGGATATTGAAGAGATGCTATTTGCGTATACCTTCAAATATTGCGGACCGTCTGCTCAATAGCGCCAAAGATACTGTGTCCGGCCGTGTCCAGCACTTCAATCCGCACGACGTCGCCGTTCTTTAGGAACGGGGTCACCATGTCGCCTGTCTGGATTTTCTCGACCATGCGCACTTCGGCCAAACAGCTATAGCCAAGGCCGCCAGCGGCGACGGGCTTTCCAGGTCCGCCATCAGCATCACGGTTGGACACGGTACCCGAACCGATAATCGACCCTGCCCCGATATTGCGCGTCTTGGCGAGATGCGCGATCAAGGTTCCGAAATCGAAGGTGCAGTCGTCCGAAGCCACCGCGCGTCCAAATGGTGCGCCATTAAGGTCAACATTCAAGGTGCGATGCAGCTTTCCGCCCTTCCAATAATCTCCAAGGCTGTCCGGCGTAACAAACACGGGCGACAAAGCGCTGGCGGGTTTCGATTGGACAAAGCCAAAGCCTTTTTCCAACTCGGCTGGGATAAGGTTGCGTAAGGACACATCGTTCACAAGGCCAACCAGCCGAACATAAGACAAGGCATCTGCCGCCGTTGTGCCTTGTGGCACATCGCCCGTCACCACAACAATCTCCGCCTCAAGATCACAGCCCCAGGCCGCGTCGGCCAAGGGGATATCATCGCGCGCGCCAAGAAATTCGTCCGAACCGCCTTGGTACATTAACGGGTCATGCCAAAAGCTGTCGGGCAAGACAGCACCCCGTGCCTTGCGGACCAATTCGACATGATTGACATAGGCCGAACCGTCCACCCATTGATAGGCGCGTGGCAATGGTGCGGCAGCATCATGTTCGTGGAAACGTTCACGGGGAATGACTGCATGTTCTAAATCGGTTGCGAGTGCTTGCAATCGAGGGGCAAACTCTTCCCAATCATCCAGAGCGGCCTGTAAAGTCGGGACAATATGCGCTGCATCCGCATACCAAGCAAGATTGTCCGACACGACAACCAGATGTCCGTCACGGCCCGACTTTAGAGATGCAAGTTTCATAGTCTTTCTCCGGCTTTTCTGCTTCATGCAACGATATTGCAGTTGCGGCAACTGCAACTCTGCGTTTGGGCGTCAGGAATGTTGAGCGCGCGGAAATTGCGAACTTAGCCGAGTTCAGCGACGCGCAGACGCAATTGCGCCAACATCGCTTCCAACACCTTGGCCTCACCGCTGCCCAATATCTTCTCAAGCTCGGCCTCTAATGCTAGCGCCTCCGGTACAATCTGTTCATACAAATCGCGTCCGGCTGGCGTCAGAGTTAGATGATGTGATCGGCCATCCGACATGTTCGGCACACGGCTGATCAAGCTGCGGTCCTCCAACGCCTTGCACGCGCGGTTCACGGTAACCTTGTCCATCGCGGTTGCCGCAACCAATTGCCGCTGCGTTGCCACATCACCTTCGCCCAACAAGGCCATGACCCGCCATTCTGGTACCTTCAGCGCAAATTTTCCGCGATAGGCACGCGCGATCAGGTCACTCACCGCGTTCGATGTAATGGACAATTGATAGGGCAGAAACGCACTGAGCTTCAGTTTTTCTGTTGGCATCAGTCGGGCTTCACATGGTCAGGATGCGCTGCTGCAAAAGCCGGAAGCGTGGTCAGCGCAGCATCCATCCGCAAAAGCTTAGGAAAGGCATCCAGCGGCGTATCCACGCGGCGGGCATTGGCCATCTGCGGCACGAGGCAGACATCAGCCAAATTCGGCAACTCGCCACCGAACAAGCCATTATCGGGCGCCATTGCCTCCAACGCCGTGAACCCTTCGATTATCCAGTGCCGATACCATTGGTCCACGGACTCTTGCGATTGACCCATCTGGTCCTTCAAATATCGCAACACACGCAAATTATCGATTGGGTGTATGTCGGCTGCAATAATCAACGCCTGCGCCAATGTTTTGGCTCGATCCGCGGGGTTCGAAGGGACCATCGCGGGGTCGGGATATTGGGCATCCAGATAATCAATGATTGCAAGGCTCTGCGTCAGGTCATGCCCGTCGATCGACAGCATGGGTACAAAGCCTTGCGGATTACGCGCCACATAATCGGGCGCACGTTGCGCATTGTCCAGGAGGCTGGTTGGCACGCGTGTATACGGCACATTTTTAAGGTTCAGCACAATGCGCACACGATAGCTTGCGGACGAACGCCAGTAATCGAAAAGGATTATCTCACTCATGCGTTTGGCAATTAGCATGGCACTGGCAAAAGGCAAAAGCATTGCAGCTTGCGCATTGGCCGTTTATATCGTTTTTCCAAAGCAAAGGACCAGAAATGCACCACGCTAAAACATGGGTGATCGCAACCGCAATATGTGCGGCAATTCCGGCGCAAGCCGCCGCGCCAATTTCCGGGCGCTGGATAACGCAAAGCAAGGACGGCGTTGTCGAAGTGTATCAATGTGGCGCGGCATTATGCGGGAAGTTGGTAAAATTTCTTGTCAACCCGCCGGCTGGTGCAGGCGCAAAGGACCTGAACAATCCTGATAAAGCGCTTCGCAATCGGACCATATTGGGCATGAATGTTCTGACGGGTTTCAAATCCGACGGCAAAGAATGGAATGGCCAGATTTACGATCCAAAGTCAGGCAAAACCTATCGCTCGATCGTCTATAAGGGCAAATCAGGCAATCTTGTCGTCAAAGGCTGTATCGGACCCTTTTGTCAGGCGCAGACATGGACACCGGCAAGCTAAAAAGCAGGACGGCTTAAATCGACCTTCGCGGCGTCGACTAGGCGCGTAACTTCCATCCGGAACGCAATAGGAGATAGCAAATAAGCCCAAGCACCGCATTAAGCGCGAGCAAGAGCAACGCGCCAAACATCACTGGGCTATCCGCGTTGCCGATAAAGCCATAGCGGAAGCCTGAAATTGCATAGAAAAACGGGTTAGCGTGGCTTATCGCCTGAAAAACAGGTGACAATTTATCTACCGAATAAAAAGTACCAGACAGCAAAGCCGCAGGCGCGACAATGAAGTTGCTTATCGCCGCGGCATGGTCGAATTTCTCCGCCCAGATTGATGTCATGACCCCGATGAGCGCAAGCATCATCGATCCCATCAGCCCGAACCACAAAACTGCCCCCAAATGCACCGGCGTGACATGGACGCCGGGCCAAAATACCATGGCGAGCCAGATCGTTCCGCCAACCAGAAACGCCCGTGTCACCGCGGCCGCCGTAAGCGCGGCCAAAACTTCCGCATTGGAAAGCGGCGGCATCAGATAATCCACAATCGTGCCCTGAATCTTACCCACCAACAGCGAGAAGCTTGAGTTCGCAAAGGCGTTCTGCATCATGCCCATGATGATCAAGCCAGGTGCAATAAAATCCGCAAACGATACGCCCAACACGGTTGGCTTGACTGAACCCAAGGCAACGGTGAAGATAATCAGATAGAGCAAGGTCGTGATGGACGGAGCCCAAACGGTTTGCAGCTGCACCTTGAAAAAGCGGCGAACCTCTTTCATGTACAAGGTTTGCAGGCCGACCCAGTTTACATTGCGGATATGGCGTTCGCCGTCGGGCAGTTGCACAACAGGGTTAGCGTCCCTATCTTGGCCGATATTGCTTTTATGGTGGATAGTCATCGCGCAATCGACTATCGGCTTGCAACGATAACCGCAAGGCGCAATCGCGTCATTCATGCGGCAAATAGAACTCGTTATTGGAATTGCATTTATGTCGTGGACCGACCAGCGGATTGATCAGTTAAAGGCACTTTGGGACAAAGGCCTGACCGCAAGCCAGATTGCAGATGAGCTTGGCGGCGTCAGCCGCAATGCCGTTATCGGCAAGGCGCACCGTTTGGGCCTAAAATCGCGCCCTTCGCCTGTAAAGTCCAACGACGCTGATAAAAAAGCTGCGCCGAAAAAGGCTGCACCTGCCCCCGCAAAGGCACCTGCCGCCGCTGCGCCACCGCGCCCGCGTCCATCCGCACCGCCTGCTGAAACCATTGCCCCCGTGCGCGCCGATGATGATACCGCAGAAGCGCCCGCAAACCGCGCTTCGGCGATGCCGCGCATCGTATCGATTGGCCCCGGTGGCTTCATGCGTCAGGGTCCCGGCGATCAACAAGCGCCCATCCCCCCTGCCCCGCCACGCCGCCTTGTGCCCGCAAAGCCAAGCCCCGAAATGGCGGACAAGACCTCTTTGCTTGATTTAAACGAGCGCATTTGCCGTTGGCCACTTGGCCACCCCGGTGAGGCGGATTTCCATTTCTGCGGTGTACCAGTGAACCCGGGCTTCCCTTATTGCGTTGAACATTGCGGCCGTGCCTATCAGGCGCAGCTTCCACGCGGTGTGCGCCGCCCCCCGCCCCCCATGCCATTTGGCGGACCACGGGTTCGTTAAGACAGCGGCGAGATAAGGCATGGACCATCCATTTGCTGATCTCATCGGGTTAACAGTAGAGCAACAAGGTAACGGCAGCAGCACGCTTTTGCTGCCGGTTGATGGCCGACATTTGAACCCGCACGGCGTTGTGCATGGCGCTGTCATTTACGCAATGGCGGACACTGGCATGGGCGCGGCGCTATATTCAGTGCTTGATGCCGGATATGCGTGCGCGACAATTGATATCTCGATCAGCTATTTCCGGCCAGTCGTGGAGGGCCAACTTTTGTGCCAAACCGTTTTGGATAACAAGGGTCGGAGCGTTGCCCATTTAACTGCCCGCATCACACAGAATGACAAGTTAGTTGCGCAAGCGAGCGGCAACTTCGCCATTTTATCCATGCCGTCGGAAAGACGCTGATCCGGTTTATTTCCACAGCCGAGTATCGTTCGGCTGTTGCGCCGCCGACTTTCCCGCGCCTATAGCATATATATGACCGATGACCTGTTCGGCGGCAGCGCGGCCGCCACCGCCGCATCCAATGACTATACCGCTTCTGCGATTGAGGTGTTGGAGGGGCTTGAGCCTGTTCGCCGTCGCCCCGGCATGTATATCGGCGGCATCGATGAACGCGCGTTGCACCATCTGGCATCCGAAGTACTCGACAATTCGATGGATGAGGCTGTTGCCGGCCATGCCAGCCGTATTGAGGTCCATCTGGGTGTCGGCAACCGCCTCACCATCACAGACAATGGCCGCGGTATTCCGGTTGATCCCCATCCGAAGTTTCCGGACAAGTCCGCACTTGAGGTCATTCTCACAACGTTGCACTCCGGCGGCAAGTTCACAGACAAGGCTTATGCGACCTCTGGTGGCCTGCATGGCGTGGGTGTGTCAGTGGTCAATGCACTGTCAACGGACACCTTAGTTGAAGTCGCGCGCAATAAGCAGCTCTATCGCCAACGATTTTCGCAAGGCCTGCCGCTCGGCAAGCTGGAGGAATTGGGCCCAACGCCCAACCGGCGTGGGACAACGATAGCATTCACGCCCGACCCAGAGATTTTTGGCGCAGACGCAAAGTTCAAACCCGCGAGGCTGTTCCGTCTGGCGCGGTCAAAGGCGTATTTGTTCGCTGGCGTCGAAATCCGCTGGCGCTGCGATCCGGAACTAGCCAGCGAAGATGTACCCGCCGAGGCGGTGTTCCAATTCCCTGGTGGCTTGTCCGACCATTTGCGCGAACAGCTTGGCACCCGGGCATGTGCCACCACCGAATTTTTCGCTGGGACGCAGGATTTTCCAGATGCGCAGGGCCGCGTCGAATGGGCCATTTCCTGGCCGTTATATTCCGACGGTTCCTATAGCTGGTATTGTAACACTATTCCCACGCCCGATGGCGGCACGCATGAGGCAGGCGTCCGCGCTGCATTAACCAAGGGTCTGCGGGCATTTGGTGAATTGATAGGCCAGAAAAAGGCCGCGCAGATTTCCGCGGAAGACATTTTCAACGAAGCTGAATTGATGTTGTCGGTTTTCATCCGTAACCCGCAATTCCAAAGCCAGACCAAGGACCGGCTGACTTCGCCTGAGGCCACGCGGCTTGTCGAAAACGCGGTGCGTGACCATTTCGACCATTATCTGGCCGACAATATGGAACGCGGCAAGGCGTTGATGGGCTTCATCCTTGAGAAGGTCGACGACCGCTTGCGCCGCAAGGCTGAGCGTGAAGTGAAGCGCAAGACCGCAACGTCTGGCCGCAAGGTGCGCTTGCCAGGCAAGCTGACCGATTGCGCGTCGGATGATCCCACCGGCACCGAATTATTCATTGTCGAAGGCGACAGCGCCGGCGGCAGCGCGAAGCAAGCGCGCGACCGTAAGACGCAAGCTATTTTGCCGATCCGGGGTAAAATCCTCAATGTTGCATCGGCCACCGCCGATAAGATCCGCGCGAACAATGAAATCGCCGACCTGCAACTGGCATTGGGCTGTGGCACGCGTAAGGACTGCAACCCCGACAATCTGCGCTATGAACGCATCATCATCATGACCGATGCTGACGTTGACGGCGCGCATATCGCAACCTTGCTGATGACATTTTTCTTCCAAGAAATGGCAGAGATTGTGAAGGCCGGGCATCTGTTCCTCGCGCGGCCGCCACTCTATCGGTTAACGCATGGCAGCCAAAGCGTCTACGCCGCCGACGACGCCCACCGCGCCGAGTTGGAAGCAACGGTGTTCAAAGGCAAAAAAGTCGATGTTGGTCGCTTTAAAGGCTTGGGCGAAATGAACCCGAACCAGCTCAAAGAAACAACAATGGACCCGGCGACCCGCTCGCTGATCCGTATCACCTTGCCACATGAATATGAGCGCCGCGCGGTGGTCAATGACCTCGTCGACCGCTTGATGGGCAAAAACCCCGAGCACCGTTTCAACTTCATCCAAGAAAATGCCGCGCAGTTGGATGAGGACACGATTGACGCGTGATATGTAGGCTTTGTCTACGAGCGTCACCCTAGCCGCCGCCTCGTCACCCTGAACTTGTTTCAGGGTCTATCGTGCAGCAAGGACGGACCTCGAAAGGCGGAATGGACCCTGAAACAAGTTCAGGGTGACGGTGATCTGCGAATTAACGATGACTCTTGGCCTACGCCGTCAACGCCTCAACCAGCGCTTTCACCTTCTTCTGTCGCCATTGCGGCAAGGGTGCGACCAGCCAATAGGCCTCATCGCTTTCCTTCGCATTATCTACGGCACGGACTTTCCCACTGGCGATGTCGGCTTCGGCGAGGATGAGCGGAACGGTGGCCCTGCCTAACCCTATCGCGGCAGCGTCGATGGCAAGGCCGGCGTCCGCCAGGCGCAAAGCGGCTACGCCCTCGGCCACAGGGCAATTGGGCCAGCTTATCGGCGTGTCCGCACCGCCCTCTGGCGCGGCGACTGTGACATAAGCGCCAGCTGCAAGCCGAATGCCCTCATGTTCCCCCGGCCCCGTGGTCAGACGGATAGCGAGGTCCAGATTGGCCTCGGTAAAATTCACATCTTCATCCGCGGCAACCAAGGTAAATCGGGTGTCGGGGTTTGCCTTACTAAAGCTTGCCAGACGCGCAGCCAGCCATTTGGCGGTAAAATCACGCGGCGCGGCAATGGTTAGCGCATTGGACGACTGCCCCGCCTGCATCGCACGGACCGATTCTTCAAACTGAAGAAAGCCTGCGCGCAGGGCATCAAGGCCATTTGCTGCTTCGTCGGTCAGTTCAAGCCCCTTGGGCGTGCGACGGAACAGCACAACGCCCAACATATCCTCCAGAGCGCGAATTTGCTGACCTACTGCAGCCGGGGTCACAGCGAGTTCGTCCGCGGCCTTCGTAAAGCTTAAATGCCGGGCGGCGGCATCAAGGACACGCAGACCATTGAGGGGAAGATGGGTGCGTTTCATACGCCCAAACTCATCGCGCTGTGGCTGGTGCCACCAGCGTAAAGCAGGGGATCTCCGCCAGAAAGGTCGATCCATCCTCCCGCACAAAGCGATATTGCCCTTCCATCGTGCCACTGGGTGTTGGCAAAGGGCAGCCGGAGACATAATCATGGCTTTCGCCAGGGCGGAGCACGGGTTGTTCACCGACCACGCCGTCGCCATCAACATGGTTGATCATGCCGCGACCATCCGTAATCCGCCAATGCCGGGTGATCAATTGCACGGGTTCGTCACCGCCATTTTCGATGCGAATATGATAGGACCAGAACCAGCGTCCTTGCGCGGGCACAGATTGTTCCACCAAAAAATTTGGCGCGACACGCACAGTGATGCCCTCGGTCGTGGCGCTAACCGCGAAGAAGGAATCCAATATGCTGGTCACAAACCAGCCGCCTTTAGCGCTTGATCCAGATCTTCGATAAGATCAGCGGGATCTTCCAGACCGACATTGATGCGGATCATGCCTTCGCCAACGCCCATCGCCTCGCGGGCTTCGGGCCCCATGCCATGGTGGGTGGAGGATGCGGGGTGGCACATCAAGCTGCGTGCATCGCCGATATTGTTGGAAATATCAATCAACTGCAACCCATTCAGCAAAGCATGCGCTTGTTTGCGGCCACCATCGACCGAAAAGGCGAAGATCGGCCCGCAGGCCTTCATCTGCTGCATCGCAAGTGCGTGCTGCGGATGGCTTTCAAGACCGGGGTGCATGATATGCGGTACGCGGCCCTCAAGGAATTTCCCTACTGCCAGAGCGTTCTCCGACTGCCGCATGGCGCGCAGCTCCAACGTCTCAAGACCCTTATGCACGACCCATGCGTTAAATGGCGACAAGTTAGGCCCCGTGTTACGCTGAAACGGCAACAAAACCTCATCCATCCATTTTTGCGAACCGCAGACGGCGCCCGCCAAGACGCGGCCCTGTCCGTCCATCAACTTGGTCGCGCTATACGCCACAACGTCGGCGCCAAAGTCCATCGGCCGTTGCAACACGCTGGTGGCGAAGGCGTTATCGACCACCGTTGTAATCCCATGTTCTTTCGCCAGGCCGCATACATAGGCCATATCGACAATGTCCATCGTCGGGTTTGCTGGCGTTTCAAAGAAGAACACCTTCGTGTTCGGCTGAATCGCTGCCTTCCACGCGTCATTGTCGCGGCTGTCGATAGTAGTTGTGGTGATGCCCCATTTCGGCAACAGATTGTCTGTCAACCAGCGGCAAGAACCGAACGCGGCGCGCGCGGCAACAACATGGTCACCCATTTGCAACTGGCATAACAACGCCGTGGTCATCGCCGCCATACCCGTGGCTTGAGCGCGGCAAGCCTCTGCCCCTTCCATCAGCGCAATGCGTTCTTCGAGCATTTGTACCGTCGGGTTCTGCAACCGCGAATAGGTCATCCCATCCTGTTCACCGGCAAAGCGCGCAGCAACGGTTTCCGCATTATCATAAGTAAAGCCGGACGATAGGAACAACGCCTCGGACGTTTCGCCATGCTCGCTGCGCCAAGTGCCGCCACGCACCGCTTGGGTGGCGGGACGCCAATGCCGAGTGATTTCGCGATTCTGGCCTGTAGTTTTCTTCATAAGTTCGCTTTTCGGGGAGAGCAGGGTTTAGGTCAAGGCAGCAAGCACCGCGTCGCCCATATCGCGGGTCGAATAGGTGCCGCCGAGGTCCGGGGATCGTGCGCCGCCAGATAGCGCCTTCGCAACGGCGGCTTCAATACGGTCGGCCTGTTCAGGCAAGCCCAACGAGTAACGCAGCATCATTGCTGCCGACAATATCGTTGCAAGCGGGTTTGCCTTGCCCTGCCCCGCAATATCGGGCGCGCTGCCGTGGATGGGCTCGTACAAGCCTTTCTGAGCAGCGTCCAGCGACGCGCTCGGTAACATGCCAATCGAGCCAGCGCACATGCTGGCCTGATCGGACAAGATGTCGCCGAACAAATTGCCCGTTACGATGACGTCAAACTGGCCGGGGTTGCGTACCAATTGCATCGCGCAATTGTCGACATACATGTGGCTCAAAGCAACCTCGGGATATTCGGCATGGGTTTCGATCACGACATCGCGCCACAACTGCGACGTTTCAAGCACATTGGCCTTGTCTACCGAGCATAATTTCTTGCCCCGTGCCATCGCGGTTTCAAAGCCTACGCGGGCAATGCGGCGAACTTCATCCTCATCATAAGACATGATGTCATAGCCTTCGCGCTTACCCTCGGCGGTTTTGCGCATACCCTTTTCGCCGAAATAGACATCGCCATTAAGTTCGCGGACGATGACCATGTCGATTTGTGTCGCAACTTCAGGACGAAGCGCGCTGGCATCAGCTAGTTCCGGAAACAAGGTGGCAGGGCGCAAGTTCGCAAACAAGGACAGTTCCTTGCGCAGCCCCAATATCGCCTGTTCCGGACGCAAATGACGTTCTAGCGCATCGCAATCTGGATCACCGACAGCGCCAAACAATATTGCATCGGCGCGCTTGGCAAGCGCCAACGTGTCCGCCGGCAAGGGATGTCCGGTCGCCTTATAGGCCGCGCCGCCAACCAGCGCCTCTTCAAAGGTCAGCCCGTCGATGCCGAGCGCATCCAAAACGCGGCGTGCTTGTGTGATGACTTCGGGACCGATTCCGTCCCCGGGTAACAAGGCAATGAGCATATAATATCAAACCTAGAAATGGCGTGTCATCCCGAACTTGTTTCGGGATAACGGACTGCGGCACGTTATGCTGAAACAAGTTCAGCATGACGATGCTGAAATATCATGGTTTCTCCTGCCAACAGCAGCGGGCTTATGCAACTGCTCGTTTCAATCGCTCCACGAGCCGTTCGCGGGCAGCCATGACGTCGGCGCGACGGTCGCCCAGCACGTGCGCGACGAGCCGCTTGCGGGTCTGCGCCATCATCGCCACCGGCGCGCTGTCGCTTTCATATTCTTCGGCATAGCCAAGTTCCGCCAGCAACAATGTCTCATATTGCGCAACCGCCCCTGCCCACACCCGTGCAGCTGGTGCCAACTCTATGGCGGATAGTAAGCCATCCACTGCGCTGTGTACACGCGGATAGGGTACGCCCTCCGCCAACGTCGCTGCGGTCAGCGCCGTCACCCAGTCAATCGCAGCGGTCGCCAATGGTTCGCTGAGTAAATGTGCGCGGCTGTGTAAAGGTTCGGGCGCTAGGCGGACCAATTGGCCAGAAATGCGCGTGCGCCATTCACCCTTGATCACATTTCCGGGGATAAGGACTGGCCGCAATTGCCGTCCCCGCGCGCCCGCGACAAAGCCTGCAAGCATACCGTGATCCGCCGTAAATGCCCGCACGATGGCGCCTGTTTCGCCATGGTTGCGGACCGCGCAGATGATGGCAGATGCCGAAATATCCATACGCCCTCATGCCAAGACTGCGGCATGAGGGGAAGCTTTATCCTGCGTCCGCGCTGACCATGAATAAGGTCACACCGACATATTTTTCGGCGTTAGGTTCAAACGAAGCATGAATTTCAAATGACTGGTCCGACAGCTGCAGATCGTTGAGCCCCGATAAGTGGAAAGCGCCAAGCTTCTTATCGCGTCGCACTTCGCCGTTTTTTTCCAATATGACGGCATCGGTGAACACGGCACTGTGCTTGGAATACAGAATATGTGGGGCCAGCTTCATCGGCACATTATTGTACACCAAAGTGACACATTTTTTGAGCGCGATAGCCTCAAGCAGCAATTGATTGTTTGTCATAAGACGGCTCTATCGAACCCGCTTCGCCATGCAATCAAAATAGCGGCGTAGTATTCCGCCACAGCCGAGGTCAGCCATTGCTATGATAATAATCATAGACCGTCTGCGCGACGGCGGCAGATACGCCGGGGGCCTTTTGCAAGTCCTCAAGGCTCGCATTGCGCACGGCCCGGGCCGTGCCGAAATGCATGAGTAACGCTTTTTTGCGCGATGGGCCAATGCCCGGAACTTCGTCAAGCGGACTGACGGTGATCGCCTTGCTGCGTTTCGCGCGGTGCGCACCAATGGCAAAGCGGTGCGCCTCATCGCGCAGCCGTTGCAAATAAAACATAACGGGCGCGTTGACAGGCAGCGTGAATTCACGGCCATCAGGGAAGTGGAAAGTCTCACGACCCGCATGGCGATCTGGCCCCTTGGACACGCCGATAAAGGCTACATCCTCAACCCCCAATTCGCGTACGATTTGCATGACGGAACTCATTTGCCCCTTGCCACCATCGATGAGGACAAGATCCGGCCAGTTTTCATCGCGTTCGGGTTCGTTATCATCCATCAACCGCCCAAATCGCCGCGCCATGACTTCGCGCATCATGGCAAAGTCGTCGCCGGGTGTCGTGTCAGGATTTTTGATGTTAAACTTGCGATATTGGCCTTTGATGAAACCTTCCGGTCCCGCCACGATCATCGCGCCGAGTGCGTTGGTCCCCTGAATATGGCTGTTATCATAAACTTCGATCCGGCGCGGCGGTTCGGGCAATTCGAACAGGTCAGCCACCTCTTGCAGCAATTTACCCTGCGTTGTGCTCTCGGCCAGTCTCCGATCGAGCGCTTCTGCCGCGTTGCGCGTCGCTTGCTTGACCAAGCGCACACGGTCGCCGCGTTGCGGCATGCTGATTTCGATCTTGCGCTCGGCACGTTCGGACAACGCCTGCGCCAACAAATCTGCTTCGGTCAGTTGCCGATCGAGGAAAATGAATTTCGCAGGGGGAACATCTTCATAAAATTGCGCGAGGAAGCTGGTGAACACTTCGTCCTCGCTCATTTCCGCAACATGCGCGGGGAAAAAGGAACGATGCCCCCAATTTTGCCCACCACGGATGAAAAACGCCTGAATGCCCATCACGCCGTTGCGATGCGCCAGCGCAAAGATGTCGGCGTCGCCTACGCCTTCTGCGTTGATCGCCTGCGACCCTTGAATGAAGGTGAGCGCCCGAAGCCGGTCGCGGACCATGGCGGCGCGTTCGAAGTCGAGAGCTTCGGCCGCTGACTCCATCTCCTTCGCCAGTTTCGCCTGCACAGCGGAGGATTTACCGTCGAGGAAGGATTTGGCATCCGCGACAAGGCTGTCATAGGACGCGTCATCAATCCGGCCGACACAGGGCGCGGAGCAACGCTTGATTTGGTACAGCAAACAAGGCCGGTCACGATTGTTAAAGAAACTGTCGGTGCAACTGCGCAGCAGAAACAATTTTTGCAGCGCGTTCAGCGTTTGGTTGACGGAACCAGCGCTGGCGAACGGCCCATAATAGTGCCCCTTATGACGTCGCGCGCCGCGATGTTTCTGAATACGCGGAAATTTATGGTCGGCGCGTAACAGAATGAAGGGGAAGCTTTTATCGTCACGCAGCAGCACGTTGTAAGCTGGGCGATATCGCTTAATCAGTTGCGCCTCCAGCAACAACGCCTCAGCCTCGCTATTGGTGGTGACGATGGTCATAGACCGCGTCAGCGCGACCATCCGCCGTAAGCGGTTGGGTAGCCGGTCAATCTGCACATAATTGCCGACGCGATTCTTTAAGGCGCGCGCCTTACCGACATAAAGCACGTCGCCCCGCGCATCGTGCATGCGGTAGACGCCGGGTTTGAGCGGAAGGGTCTTCAGAACATTGCGGATTGCCGCGATGCCCGTGTCGAAATCCGGTGTGTCCGCACCACGCACCGCATATGTCGCCTTTTCCTCGCTAAAGCGGGAGGCCGCATTGGGTTGGTCGGGGCGGTCGGCTTTGGACATATTGTCCTGCCATGTAGGCAACGTCTTTGCGCGACACAACGTCATTCCCGCATAGGCAGGAGAATGACTAAGTTGTGACGGATTAACTTAGTTCAGCGACGCAATCGACTGATCGATCAACGCAGCATCGGCCTTTGCATCATGATGTGCGGAGATAAGCTGTGCTGCAGCGGCCGCAGCAGCGGTGGCGGCAGTTTTACGCACATCGGCAATCGCGGCTCGTTCCGCAGCAGCGATTTTATCTTCGGCGGCTTGTGCACGGCGGCCAATCAGCGCGGTAGCGTCGGACTTAGCACGTGAGACAATCGCTTTGGCTTCTTCTTCCGCCGCAACCTTCATCGCTTCGGCATCAATCGCGGCTTGCTTCGCCTTGGCTTCATATTCGGCCTTTATAGCTTCCGCTTCGGCCCGCAAAGCAGTTGCCTGATCCAATTGCGCACGAATGCCGGCAATTTGGCTGTCCAGCGCGCCGGCAATCATCGCGGGGACTTTTTTCCAGATGGCCAAAGCAATCACTGCGAGCATCGCCAAGGCGACGAGCATGGAGGCATCAAAGCCCAGCGCCGACGGCGTGACATGTTCTTCAGCATTAGCGTGTGCTTCGGTTGTCGCATGCGTTTCGGCTGCTGGCGTTGCAATCGCACCCGCGTCGGTTGCAGGCACGGCTGCTGCTGTGGCCGCTTCGGTTTCTACTGCTGGATTAGCCATGCGACATTACCGCCTTCACTGCTTTTGCGGCTTGCGCAGATGTGACCTTTGCACCAGAAACCTTGGCAACGATATCGGCGGCGGCTTCTGCGGCCACGGTTTCGATGCCGGATAATGCTTTGGCGGTTGCCTTGGCCAATTCTACATCGGCAGCGGCGATCTTTGCGCTGATTTCGGCGTCGGCCTTTGCCAGACGCGCATCTGCGTCCTTGGCGGCCTTCGCCTTGGCAGCAGCAGACTTGGCTTGCGCCGCGGCCCGCGCCGCCGTTAGATCAGCAGCGCCGCTGTCACCCAGATTATTGGCCTCTGTCCGTGCATGTTCGGCAGCAGCAAGGTCGTCCGCAATCTTGCGATCACGTGCGTCCATCGTTGCTTCTACCTTTGGCAACATCACGCGGCCGACCGTAAAATAGATCAAGCCGAATACAATCAACAGCCAAAAGAACTGCGATGCATAGGTTTCAAGGATCTGACTAATCTGGGGCATATTATGCGTTCGTCCTTATGAAAGAAGGCCCCGGCGTAGTGCCGGGGCGAACTGTCAGTTAGGCAACGAAAATCAGGATCATCGCGATAACGAACGCGAGCAGACCGAGAAGTTCGACGGCGGCGAAGCCGATGAACAGACGGCCTTGTTGGCTGTCAGCTGCTGCAGGGTTACGCAATGCGCCCTGAAGGAATGAGCTAAAAACGTTACCAACACCGCCAGCGGCGATACCGGCACCAATTGCTGCCAGACCGGCACCGATCATTTGGGCTGCTTCTGCGTCCATGATAAAAACTCCTGTTAAAAATAAACTTAGTGGTTGAAAATTAGTGCAAATTGACGGCGTCGTTAATGTACAACGACGTCAAAAGCGCGAAAACATAAGCCTGAATGGCACACACAAGCAGTTCAAGCAAAGTGATACCAATCATGAGCAAAAACGCAGGGAAACTGACGATCAGCGGAACCCATGCGGCTTCGGCGTTCAGGCCGTTGATCACAAATCCGGCGAGCACCTTCATCATGATATGCCCCGCCGTCATGGCAACAAATAAACGCAGCGCGAGGCTGAAAGGACGGATCATGAATGAAAAAAGCTCGATAACCGGGATCAGCCAGAGCAACCACCAAGGCGTGCCATGCGGAACGAATAGGCTGAAGAAATGCAGGCCATGCTTCCAAAAGCCAACAACCAATACGGTGCCAAAGCTGAACAGCGCCAGCACGGCGGTTACGGTCAAGTGGCTTGTAATAGTGAAAGGATGTACGCCAGGGACGATACCGAACGGCATCATGCCCATGAAGTTCGCCATCAGGATGAACATGAACAGCGAGAACACCAAAGGCACATATTTCTTGCCTTCGGGACCGACATTTGCGGTCAACATGTTGTTGATGAAACCAGTGGCACCTTCGACCGCCATTTGCCAGCGTCCGGGAACCATGTCCCGCTTCATGCCGCCCGCCATGAACAGCCACAAGGCGCCAAGGACAAGCACCATGAACAAAGAAGAGTTGGTGAAGGAGACGTCATAACCAGCAAGCTCAAGCTGCGCGAGCGGCTCAATCTTGAACTGGTACATCGGATCGATTTTGCCGCTTTCGCCTGCCACGTTCACTACCCTGTTAAATACACGTCAAGCGCCCAGATTAGTCCGGACGCTCAGCTGAAATCTTTATAATATTCCTGAAGGCGACTGCGATACCCAAAAACATGCACGTCAACAGGAGCGCAGGTGCGATACCCAGCAAGCGGTCTAATAACCAGCCAACCAAAGCACCACCAGCCGGACCCGCAATAAGCTCGGTCAGAACCCTGTTCCCTTGCCGCATTCCTTTGGCCGGAACCTGATCCTTACCAGCACGAACTGCTTCGGCTTTCCGCGCCGCTTTCAGCTGCAAATCTAACGAATCGAGCCGTGCGTCACTTGTGCCGTCATTGTCCTGCCCGGGGTTATTTGAATTCATGTGATTCCGGCCTTTCTGAACAAGGGAAACCACCTCGAAATCGGGCAAACCCCGCCTAGGCACGGGCGCTTTAGGAGAGCCCCCGCGCCAAGTCAACAGCGCGCCTGCAAGATTGTTGCAACGCAATAGAAAAGGCCGCAGCATCTCTGCCACGGCCCGCTATTGTCGCTCGGGTCATACTCTTATTTATTGGTCGTCGTCCTGAACTTGTTTCAGGATAACAAACCGCCGCCCGTTATCCCGAAACAAGTTCGGGATGACGAGGTTCAGTTGTTAAGGACAGCACGTCCAATTCCGGTGCGCTGCCGTCACGGGTTTTCCATTGCCCCGATGGTGTCTGGTATTTTTCACCCGCAACGGTGCGTTCGGAAATCAGGCGACACCCTGTGTGCAACGTCATCTACGTGATGCGACTTGCGTATAACACAAAAATCACAGAAAAGAACAATATCACAACAGGATAGACCTGATGACAGATATTGCGGACAGGACGGAGCATCATGGCACGGGCCACCGCGCGCGTTTGCGTAAACGCTTGTTGGAGAAAAATGGGGAGAGCCTTCACGATCATGAATTGATTGAATATCTCCTCGCACTCGCCATTCCGCGCCGAGATACCAAGCAGATCGCGAAAGATTTGATTCAGCGTTATGGTAGCCTGTCGGCTTTGCTAACGGCAGACGCCGACAGCATAATGCAAGAAAAATGGATGGGAGAAACCAGCGTTGCGGCCTTGAAAATAGTCCAAGTGGCGGCGCTGCGCTTGCTCAGCGAACCCGTTCGCGAACTACCGATTTTGTCGTCATGGCAATCACTGCTGGATTATCTCCGCGCCGACATGGCGCATCTGACGATTGAGCGCGTGCGCACGCTTTACCTAAACAGCAAAAACATGTTGATCCGTGATGAGGTGGCGAGCGAGGGCTCTGTCGACCAAGCCGCCATTTACACGCGGGAAGTCATCCGTCGCGCAATGGACCTTGGTGCGGCGGCGATCATCCTTGTCCACAACCATCCCAGCGGCGACAGTGCGCCCAGCCGCCAAGATATCGCGATGACGCGCGACATTGCCGATGCGGGGAAAAAGTTCGGAATAGCCGTGCATGACCATATCATCATCGGCAAGAATGGCTTTAGCAGTATGCGCAGCTCGGGGCTGATTTAGCGGGTGGCCAAATGGCGGCCGCTCCCGCATAGCCACAAAATGGCATCTTCGACTCCCATAAAGAAATCCATCGGCACCCGCGAGCTGACCGTCATGATGTCGTCACTCATGGCGCTTAATGCGCTGGCCATTGATGCGATGTTGCCGGCCTTCCCCGCCATGGTGCGCGGCCTTAAAATCGCTGAGCCGAACCAGATTCAGTACATTATTTCCGTCTTTCTGGCCGGAACGGGAATCGGTGCGCTCATTTATGGTCCATTGTCCGACCGTTATGGCCGAAAACCGATATTGTTGATTGCAACTATTGGCGCGGCGATATCTTCGCTGGCATGTTCCTTCGCACCTGATTTTCAGATCATGCTGATCATGCGCTTTGTTCATGGACTGCTGGCTGCGGCCATGGGGGTTCTCGTGATTTCCGTCATCCGGGACCAGTTTGAAGGCGACGCCATGGCGCGGCGCATGTCGACCATCTTCCTCATTTTTATGATTGTACCAATTATCGCGCCAACAATTGGCCAGCTGGTGCTGCTGTTCGCAGGTTGGCGAATGATTTTTGACCTGATGGCCATCATGGCCGTCGCCGCCGCCATCTGGGTCTATCTGCGCTTGCCCGAGACATTGGCACCCGAAAATGTCATCCCCATTCAGCCAAAGGCGCTGGCAAAGGCATGGAAGGTGGTTGTCCTCAACCGCAACGCTGCTGGTTATATGATTGGCGCGGGTGTCACGCAGGGCGCTTTGTTCGGCTATCTCAACAGTTCGCAGCAGATGTTTGACAAGGTATTCAACGCGGCGGATTTCTTCGCCATTGGTTTTGCAATCATCGCCATCGGCATTGCTGTCTCCAACTTCACCAATGCGCGTATCGTGGAACGCTTTGGCGCGCGTCGTGTATCGCAGGCCGCGCTTTTGACATTTATCGCATTGGGCGCATTGCAATTACTTTCGGCGCATTATGCGCCAAAGTCCTTGCCGATCTTTCTCATATTGTTGACGTGTAATGTGGCGATGATTGGTTTTATCGGGTCCAATTTCTCGTCCATTGCAATGTCCCCCTTTGGCCATGTCGCAGGGGCAGCTTCATCCTTCCAAACATTCGTCCGCACGGTGCTTGCGGCCACGCTAGGCGCTGTCATCGGACAGCAGTTTGATGGCACGGTCTATCCGGTTGCGCTTGGCTTTCTCTGTTGCGGGCTGGTTGCGCTTGGCCTTGTCCTGTGGTGCGAGAAAGGGAAGCTGTTTACGCGCCCCGGAACGACGCAGCCCTTACCTGCAAACCCCCGCAATTAGCACAAAGAAAAGGGGCACCGAAGCGCCCCTGTCCTTGTGTCGTTTGGCGACTATTTCACGAAATTGCCGCTCGACCGCCTTTCAGCGGCTAATGTTACGCAATCCCCTGGCCAACATGGCTACGGCGGCGGCTGTATAAGAAATATACGACCAAGCCGATTGTTGTCCATCCGAGGAACATAAGCTCCGTATAACCTGAAAGTTGGAAGAACAGGAACACGCAACCTGCTGCGGCCAAGGGGCAAACCAGGAAATACAAAGGTGTGCGGAAAGGCCGTGGGCGGTCGGGATTGGTCCGACGCAAAATCATGACGCCTACAGCAACGGTGAAGAATGCGAACAAGGTGCCAGAGTTTGAAATGTCGGCCAACTTGCCCACGGGGAACAGCGCCGCAAATAATGCCACGAATACACCGGTGCACAAAGTTACCACATGCGGCGTTCCATATTTCGGGTGAAGTTTGGAAAACATGTCCGGCAACAAGCCATCGCGAGCCATCACAAAAAAGATGCGGGTTTGACCGAACATCATCATCAAGATCACCGAAGGCAATGCAATGGCGGCGGAGATAGCTACCAATTTGCCCGCCCAGCCGTGACCAATTTCATTAAGCACGAAAGCCAAAGCTTCTTTCGATTGTGATAGCTCACCACCAGGCTGAGCCCCAACAGCGCCAGTAGCACCGGCGGCAACCAGCATATAGATGATGGTGCAAATCGCCAGCGAACCGATCAAGCCAATCGGGATATTCCGCTGCGGATTGATTGTTTCTTCTGCTGCTGTCGAAACCGCGTCGAAGCCAACATAAGCGAAGAATATCGATGCAGCCGCAGCCGCAACGCCGACCGTGACCATGTTATTCGTAATCGGATCGACCACTTCCTTGGCAAAAAACCCGTTCGGGCTAAATGGCTGGAAGTTTTCTGCGTTCATTGCTGGCAAGGCTAAGACAAGAAAGAGCATGAGAGCCGACACCTTGATGGCGACCAAGATTGCGTTAAAGCGCGCACTTTCTTTGGTTCCAATCAACAATAGCGCCATACACAGCAAAGCGATGAGCATAGCGGGAACGTTGATAATGCCAGGATTCGCGTCAAATGGCCCTGCAACGAAGTCATTGCCCACCTCTATCGCAAAGATATTTTCGACAAGCCCAACCATATAGCCGGACCAGCCTACCGAAACAGCAGAAGCCGCAATGGCATATTCAAGAACGAGCGCCCAGCCTACGATCCATGCGATAATTTCGCCGAAAGTCGCATAGCTATATGTGTAAGCCGACCCTGAAACTGGCACCATAGATGCCAATTCGGAATAGCATAATGCCGCCAGTCCGCAAACCACGGCGGCGATGACAAAGCTGATCATCATGGCGGGGCCAGCCTTATTTGCAGCCTCCGCGGTCAAAACAAAAATGCCGGTACCAATGATGGCACCAATGCCTAGCATGGTAAGCTGAAAAGCTCCCAGCGTTCGCGTGAGCGATTTTTTCTCAGCCGTGGCCAAGATCGCATCAAGCGGCTTCACGCGCCCGAATATCATACTCATCTCCCAAATTAAAAAAGCTCCAAAGCCGAACTAAACACTCCGTGCATTAGCGCAACTTAATTTCACCGCATAAGCATGGGGCCGAGCGGTTTTCCACCAAAAATATGTATGTGCAGATGCGGCACCTCTTGATGCGCGTCCATTCCGATGTTGGCGAGCAAGCGATATCCCGGCTCGACCAGCCCTAATTCGCGCCCAACATGCCCAACCGCACGGACAAAGCCGGCTATTTCGGCATCGCTGGCTTTGGCGCTGAAATCGTCCCAACTGACATAAGCCCCTTTGGGAATCACCAGCACATGGACGGGGGCTTGCGGGTTGATGTCATCAAAGGCCAAGGCCCATTCGTCCTCGAACACCTTACGGCATGGAATTTCGCCGCGCAGAATTTTGGCGAAGATGTTTTGGTCGTCATATTCCAATGTCGGGTCAATCGGCATATGTCACTCCTTAACTTATGTCCGCGACGCTTTTTCGGCCAAGCCAGACACCCCTTCTCTGCGATCCAGTTCAGCGAGTATATCGTCTAGCGTTACGCCAACATCGCGCAGCAATATCATCAAGTGAAAAATAAGGTCTGCCGCTTCAGCAGTGACATGCGCGGCATCACCCGACAGCGCGGCGATGATGGTCTCGGTCGCTTCTTCGCCGACCTTTTGTGCGATTTTGCCACGGCCTTTGGCGCATAAAGATGCCACATAGCTGATCTCCGGGGCAGCGTCAGCGCGCTGGGCAATGGTCTGTTCAAGCCGTATCAGTGTATCGCGCATCAAATATCTTTCTGTAAGGCGACGACCATGGCCTTGTCCTCAGCGGGGATCAAGCCCTCGAGCACACGCCAAAAGCCCGTGACGGATTCCTGCCCAGCTGCGGCATAAGCGGACGCCAGGCTATTGCGCAATGCATCAAACAATTGCGCTTCAAACTGAATACCCTCAGGCGTGAGGCGCAAGAGTTTCTGACGCCGATCGACATTCCCGGCACGCGTTTCGACAAGCCCACGGTCGCTTAAATCGGTGAGGACGCGGCCAAGCGATTGTTTGGTAATCGCGAGGATTTTAAGCAACGCGCTAATCGGCAGATCGGGCTGGCGCGCAATGAAATACAGTGCGCGATGGTGTGCACGGCCAAGGCCATGTTCCGCCAGCCCTTCGTCAATTGCGCGGGTAAGCCGCGTGTAGCCAAAGAACAAAAGCTCAACCCCGCGCCGTACTTCATTTTCACGAAGGAACAGAGGCGATGCGGTCGGCGTGACAGAAACAGAAGATGGGACAGCCATATTGACGTATCTTGGCCTAGCCCATAGGACAGTGCAAGACCCTAATGAATGAGAGCATCGATGAACGCTGGCGCATTTCCTTTTGAGGCAAACCCGAATCCAGTCGAAACCAGCGAACGCGCGGCGCGGCTGATCGACCCCGGTTTTGGACGGGTGTTCACGGACCATATGGTGACGATCCGCTATTCGGACGACAAGAGCTGGCATGACGCGAAGGTAGGGCCGCGCGGTCCCCTGACGCTCGACCCTGCGACGGCCGTTTTGCATTATGCGCAAGAGATTTTTGAGGGGCTAAAGGCCTATCGCCTTGCCGACGGTGGGATGGCCCTGTTCCGTCCCGAACAAAATGCCCGCCGGTTTCAACGCTCGGCAAAGCGCTTGGCCATGCCCGAATTGCCAGAAGAGATGTTCCTGCAAGCGTGCAAGCAATTGGTTGAGGTTGATAAGGACTGGTTTCCTCCCGTCGAAGGTGGCTCGATTTATCTGCGCCCTTTCATGATTGCGAGCGAAGTGTTTCTAGGCGTGAAGCCATCCGCCGAATATTTGTTCATGGTCATTGCGTCTGCGGCAGGTAATTATTTCAAGAGCGGCGCACCGGCAATTTCGATTTGGGTTTCCGAACAATATACACGCGCAGCACCGGGCGGTACGGGCGCGGCGAAATGCGGCGGCAATTATGCGGCAAGCCTTGTGGCGCAGTCAGAAGCTATCAAGCAAGGCTGCGACCAAGTCGTTTTTCTCGACGCGGCGGAACATCGTTGGGTTGAGGAACTGGGAGGTATGAACCTGTTTTTCCTATTCGATGACGGGTCCATCCTTACGCCGCCAGCCGACGGTACAATATTGGAAGGCATCACGCGTGATTCTGTGCTGACTTTGGCGCGCGCGCAAGGATTGAACGTGCGTGAGGAACGCTATGCCATAGACCAATGGCAGGCCGACGCGGAATCAGGACGCTTGGTCGAGGCCTTTGCCTGCGGAACGGCTGCGGTTGTCACCCCTGTTGGAAAAGTGCAGTCTGCAAAAGGAAGCTTTACCATTGGTGCGGGCGGTGCTGGGCAGATGACACAGCAAATCCGATCAAAACTTGTGGATATCCAGCGCGGAATTGTCGCAGATACCCATGGCTGGGTGCAACGCATTGATTAAGCAGTTGCGCAATAAGATTCCCGCGATATAAGCCGCCCGCACTGGCCAGGTTACTGGCTTACTGGGGCGTCGCCAAGCGGTAAGGCAGCGGCTTTTGATGCCGCCATTCGCAGGTTCGATCCCTGCCGCCCCAGCCATTTATGCAGAATTTGCATAATCATTAATCAAATATTAATGTAAAAATATGTAAATATTGGTAAAACTTTTTCGACTATCTAGTAACTAAGTAATATATCGTTAGATACATCTCATGGCCGTATTATCGGCGTGTTGCGAAGGGTGGGCCTAGCATGAGAGTATTTATTGCCGACCATAGTTCGGATCTTGTCGATTATTTGAAACAGATAGTCGAAGACTTAGGGGATAATGCCATCGGTTGCACCGACAGCAAGACCTTTACTGATATGTTGTTACGCGAAGTATTTGATCTCGTCATCTTGGATTGGAATATTCGTGCCTCGAACGATATGTCGATGCTCGAATGGATGAATAAGGCTTTGGTCAAACGGCCGCCGGTTATCATGATGGCGAACCGGTCTGCTAAGCGAGATATTACAGACGCCTTAAATGCCGGTGCCGATGATTATATCACTAAACCAGAAAGCCGAAATGTTATTGCGGCGCGGCTAAACGCTTTGCTGCGTGGCAACGCAGCCGGTGGCGCATTTGATACGGAGGTCACATATGGCGCCTACAAGATGAACCGCTTGGAACAGAGCGTTAGTATCCACGGACAGACCGTCATATTGACCGCCAAAGAATTTGAGCTGGCGGAAATGTTTTTCAAAAATACAGACCGGACCTTGTCGCGTCATTACATTATGCAAACCATTTGGCGGACGACGGCCACGCTCGCGACACGCACATTAGACATGCACATTTCGAGGGTGCGGGCGAAGTTGGCTTTGCGGCCCGAAAACGGTTTCCGGATTTTCACGGTTTTCGGCTACGGCTACCGCCTTGAATCTGCGCAATAAGCCGTAGATCGTGACTGTTACAAAAAAAGGCTGCTTTAAGCGGCCTTTTTCGCGCGCTCTGTCATTTCCTGATTCAGCATTTCGGCCAACAGAAATGCCAGTTCTAGCGATTGCGCCGCGTTCAACCGCGGGTCGCAATGTGTATGGTACCGATCGGCCAGCCCTTCGTCCGTAACGGCCACTGCACCGCCAGTACACTCGGTCACATTCTGACCGGTCATTTCGATATGGATGCCACCGCCAAAGCTTCCCTCAGCGCGGTGCACAGCGAAGAATCCGCGTACTTCGGCCAAAATTCGCTCAAACGGACGCGTTTTATATCCGCTCGCTGATTTAACGACATTGCCATGCATTGGGTCACAAGACCAGATCACAGGATGACCTTCGCGTTGCACGGCGCGTACCAAAGTCGGCAGCCCAGTCTCTACTTTGTCATAGCCGTAACGCGAGATTAAAGTGATCCGGCCCGCCTCCCGTGTTGGGTTCAGCGTATCAAGCATCCGCAACAATGCATCAGGTTCCAGGCTTGGGCCACATTTCACGCCAATGGGGTTACCGATACCGCGCAAAAATTCGACATGGGCCGAGCCTTCGAAGCGTGTCCGATCACCAATCCACAAGAAATGCGCTGACGTATCATACCAGCCGCCGGTCAGGCTGTCTTGACGCGTCATCGCTTGCTCATAAGGCAGCAGTAACGCTTCATGGCTGGTGTAGAAGCTCGTTCCCTTGATTTGCGGCACTGTCTCCGGCGTAATGCCGCACGCTTCCATAAAGGCCAGCGCCTCGCTGATACGATCTGCGGTTTCTTTATATTTCTGTGCCCATGGCGAACGGCCCATATAATCATGCGTCCAGGCGTTCACCTGCTGCAGATTGGCATAGCCACCGCTGGAAAAAGCGCGCAGAAGGTTCAAGGTTGATGCGGCTTGACTATAAGCGCGGATCATTCGCGCTGGGTCTGGTTCGCGGCCTTCGGCAACAAATTCAATATCGTTGATGATGTCACCGAAATAGCTCGGCAACTCAACGCCGTTTATCGTTTCGGTCGGCGTCGAGCGTGGCTTGGCAAATTGGCCTGCCATCCGCCCAAGCTTGACCACGGGTAACTTACCCGCGAAGGTCAGCACAACCGCCATTTGCAGGATCACACGGAAAGTGTCCCGAATGTTATTCGGATGAAATTCGGCAAAGCTTTCGGCGCAATCGCCGCCCTGAAGCAAGAACGCCTTACCTTCCGCTACTTTTGCAAGGTCGGCCGTGAGGTTACGTGCTTCGCCTGCAAAAACCAGTGGCGGATAATTACGCAACGTGTTTTCAGTGGCCGACAAAGCGGCAGCATCCTTGTACGCAGGCATGTGAATGCCCGTTGCGTCTCTCCAGCTTTCAGGCGTCCAACTCGTCGCCATGGGTCATGCTCCAACAATAATTGAATGAAATTTGCGTCCTTTAGGCGTAATATGTTGCCACTAGCAAGTGTTAGCGCCGAATTTCCGTTGGTTTCGCAAAATGCAACACAGCCAGCGTCATTTGCCACATTTTTAACCAAATTGCCTGTTGGCAAATGACTGGAAAGGCGTCTATGTGGCCGCTGAATCGCCCCTATCGTACTCCAGTTTGCTGGACACGGTTGGAGTGATAAGATTTCGACGGTATTGCGCGGTTCCGTTCCGCGACGCAAAAAGGGCAGGTTATGTCGACAGTCAAAAAAACAAATGGCACCGGTAAAAAGCCGGTAAAAGCGCCAAAAGCTTCCGTTGCAGCCGCTGTAAAAGCGGATAAAGCGGCGTCAGGTGGCATAACTGGAGAAAATCGAGGCGTTGAAAACAACGACCAAACGCCAGGTGTCCGCCGCCGTGACTTCATCCACATCGCAACCGTTAGCTTCGCTGGTGTAGGCGCGGCCGCCGTTGCAATGCCTTTGGTATCGCAAATGAGCGCAAGCGCTGACGTGCTGGCCTTGGCGTCTATCGAAGTTGACGTAGCCGCCATTCAGCCCGGTCAGTCGATCAAGACCAGCTGGCGCAAACAGCCCGTTTTCATCCGCAATTTAACGCCGGCCGAAGTCGAAGAGGCTAATAAGGTCGATGTTGGCGGGTTGCGTGACCCTCAGACGCTTGCCGAACGGACAAAGCCGGGTAAAGAAAACTGGCTTGTCACCCTTGGCGTCTGCACCCATTTGGGCTGCGTTCCTTTGGGCGCCGCCGCTGGCGAAGTTAAAGGTGAATATGGCGGCTACTTCTGCCCATGCCATGGTTCGCATTATGACACCGCCGCACGTATCCGGAAGGGCCCAGCCCCGACGAACCTCGTCGTTCCGGAATTCGCATTCATTTCTGACACAGTCGTAAAAATCGGTTGAGGAGCTAGAACGTAATGAGCTTCCCTTGGGCACAAGAATATAAGCCGCAAGGCACAGTAAGTAAGTGGGTTGATGAACGCCTGCCCTTGCCGCGCTTGGTCTACAATGCCGTTGGCGCCGGGTATCCGGTTCCACGCAACCTCAATTATTTCTGGAACTTCGGCGTCCTTGCGGGCGTCGCTTTAGTTATCCAGATTATAACCGGCATCGTCCTTGCCATGCATTATTATGCAAGCGTCGACGGCGCATTTAACAGCGTCGAGCATATCATGCGTGACGTAAACTCCGGCTGGTTCATCCGCTATGCGCATATGAACGGCGCAAGCTTCTTCTTCATCGTCGTCTACATTCACATTTTCCGGGGGCTTTTCTACGGATCGTATAAAGCGCCGCGTGAAATGATCTGGCTGCTGGGCGTTACCATCTTCCTATTGATGATGGCGACCGCGTTCATGGGCTATGTTCTGCCATGGGGCCAAATGAGCTTCTGGGGGGCGCAGGTTATCACGGGCTTCTTCTCCGCCATTCCTTTGGTAGGTGAACCATTGCGTCAGTGGCTCCTCGGCGGCTTTGCGCCTGACCAAGCTGCGCTAAACCGGTTCTTCTCTCTGCACTATTTGATGCCGTTCGTTATTGCTGGCGTCATCATCCTACACGTGTGGGCATTGCACATTCCAGGTTCGTCAAACCCGACTGGCGTTAGTGTTAAGGGCGAACAGGACACCGTTCCTTTCCACCCATATTACACAGCAAAGGACGGCTTTGGCCTTGGGATCTTCTTGATCTTCTTTGTAGCCGTCACTTTCTTTGCGCCGAATATGTTGGGTCACCCAGACAATTATATCCCGGCAAACCCGCTTTCGACACCAGCACATATTGTGCCTGAATGGTATTTCTTGCCATTCTACGCGATTTTGAAGGCGTTCACCGTCGACTTCGGCATCCCATTCACAGGCATCATTATAATTGAAGCCAAGTTGATGGGCGTGCTTGCGATGTTTGGTTCGATCTTGCTGTTGTTCTTCCTGCCATGGTTGGACACCTCACCCGTACGTTCGGGTCATTATCGTCCGCTGTTCCGCAAATTCTTCTGGTTTGGCCTTATCCCAAGCCTGGCTTTGTTGACCTATTGCGGTGGAAAACCACCTTATGCCCAGTGGGTTATTCTCAGCCAGATTGCGGCAGCATATTATTTCGCCCATTTCTTGATCATCTTGCCAATCGTTTCGCGCATTGAACGGCCGCTTCCGCTGCCCAATTCAATTACCGAAGCTGTCACCGGCAAACCGCTTGAAACAGCGGCTGCGTAAAACAGGGAAAGCAGTATCATGGTTCGTTTAGTTGCTTTTTTAGTAGGCCTGTTTTTCAGCGGCATGCTTTTGCTCGGCCTTGGGGATACCGTTATCAAGGCCATACAGGAACCTGAGCAGCCCACGGCTGAGCATGAGTTTCACGAAACACCAGTTGCCGTCAGCTTTGCGCATGATGGTCCTTTAGGCAAGTATGACCGCGGTCAATTACAGCGCGGATTGAAGGTGTATTCCGAAGTGTGCGCGGCTTGCCACAGCCTCAATCTTGTTGCTTTCCGTGATTTTGCGGCATTGGGTTACAATGAAGATCAAGTGAAGGCACTGGCAAAGGCTTGGAAGACCGAAGTCCCAAGCATCAACCCTGAAACGGGTGAACCAGCTACACGGCCCGGCATTCCTGCTGACAAAATTCCTTCGCCATTTGCGAATGAAGTTGCGGCACGTGCAGCCAACAACAATGCGCTTCCGCCGGATCTTTCGCTGATCACTAAGGCACGCGCCGATGGGACAGCCTATGTATACTCATTGTTGATGGGCTACCGCGAACAAGTGGGTTACAAGAACACCGAGGGCAAAGAGCTGCTGAAGGAATTCCCTGAAGCCGCGACCCCTGCCGGCTTGCACTTCAACCCATGGTTCACAAACCTAAATATCGCGATGGCCAACCCGATCGCGAGTGATGATCTGGTTACCTATGATGATGGCACAAAGGCCACCAAGGCACAGATGGCGAAGGATGTTTCTGCATTTTTGGCATGGACCGCAGAACCAAAGATGGAAAACCGCAAAAGCGCGGGTTGGGCTGCTTTGGGCTTCCTGATCATCTTCACCGTGCTTGCATGGATGTCCTACAAGACCATCTGGGCAGACAAAAAACACTGATAGTGTAAAACCGATTTTTGGAATGGGCCGCTTTTGCGGCCCTTTCTTTTGCAATGAGGGCGTTGACGCTTTGGTCGGATAATGGCAATAGCGGCGCTTCAAACGGCCATTTGGTCCGTCGCGGGTATAGCATAGTGGTAATGCACTAGCCTTCCAAGCTAGCTAGAGGGGTTCGATTCCCCTTACCCGCTCCATCGTTGCCCCCAGTGACAGGCGCACCGCTAAGCTGATACAGTTTGCGACAAAATGGCCATTGTCTTAAATAACCTATCTCGGCATATTCATCCTATATTCACGCGTGTTCAATTATGCGGAGGATTATAAGGAGCCAGAACTATGAACAAACTCTCAATCTATGCCGGCCTAATGGTCCTTTCTGTTACATCCGCAGCGGCGCTTCATGCTGCGCCAGTTAAAGCCGATTCAGACGGAAATCGCGTGATCACTAAGTCAGAAGCAATCGCATCGGCCGATGCGCGCTTTGCCAAGATAGACGTAAATGGTGACGGCACATTAAACGCAGCTGACAGGACCGCCATGATGGCAAAGCTCTTTGCTATCATAGACACAGACAAAAACGGCGCAATTAGCCAAAGCGAGTTCGTGGCGGCTCATAAAGCTGGCGCAGAGCGACGTGCGGACCGGCGCGAACGGCGCCTGGGACGCATTGGAGCCAGCATGCGTGAAGGCCGCCAACGCGCAAGGATTGGCGCCATAGCCATGATGTCACGCGCCGACATCAATGGGGACAAGTCCGTGTCACAAGCGGAATATCGAGCTGCGATTGACGCACGCTTTGGTAAGGCGGATGCCAATCAAGATGGCAGCATTTCAATTGAAGAACGTCAGGCCACGCGAAAGGCTCGCTAAGTTTAGCGCATTACCGCCCGCGCGTTTTCACGCGCTGTTCGATTGAAGATTTGCTAGGCATGAGGTCTGCGAAGGAATAATCTTGTGCAGACTTTGATGTACACGGGCGTCTGGAGCTGGGCGATATCTTGAACGCTTCTATTATATCCCTGAAGCTAGCGAATGCATCAGGTCAGCCTACTCCGCTTTTGGCGCAAGAACCGCTTGGACGCGGGCAGCGATACACGCTAATTGCCGCGAAACAGGTTTTTAGTGAGGAGGCTTCATGCGCATCGCATTGTATCAGCCAGACATGGCAGGGAATGTCGGCGCGGTTTTGCGGACGTCGGCGTGCTTTGGCGTCATATGCGATATCATCGAGCCATGCGGCTTTGCCTTTTCCGAACGCGCGCTGAAACGTTCAGGTATGGATTATATGGACCATGTCCAAATTCAACGTCATGCCGACTGGTCAACTTTTCTCGAAACTTTGGACGGTGCGCGGATCGTCTTAATGTCCAGCAAGGCGTCAACCCCGCTTCCACAGTTCACCTTTCGACCTGACGACATCATTCTCATGGGGTCCGAAAGCAAAGGGGCGCCGCCCGAAGTCCATGCACGGGCCGACGCGCGTGTATGTATTCCGATGGCCGCAGGATTTCGATCCTTGAACATTTCGGTATCGGCTGGCATCGCTTTGGCAGAAGGTCTTAGACAGACCCATTCATTCCCAAGAGGCGAGCAATGACCCTTATATTAGATCAACGCCAACAGGCCGCGCGAACTTGGTTCGAATCGCTCCGTGACAGCATTTGCGCTTCATTTGAAGCAATTGAACGCGAAGCAGGGTCCGACGCGTCGTTTGAATATACCCCATGGGACCGCAACGACCATGATGGCTCCCCCGGTGGCGGCGGTGTGCGTGGGGTGATGAAGGGCAAGGTTTTCGAGAAAGTGGGCGTGAATGTCTCCACCGTCGGCGGAAGCTTCAACCCCGAATTTGCCAAAACCATTCATGGTGCTGCCGAAGACCCAAGTTTTTTCGCCACGGGAATCAGCCTCGTCGCGCATATGGCAAACCCACATGTGCCCGCGGTGCATATGAACACGCGGTATCTGGTTACAACGAAAAGCTGGTTTGGCGGCGGTGCGGACCTTAACCCGCCCATTCCTTATGCGGAAGACACGGACGACTTCCACGCGCGCCTCCGTGCAGCCTGCGCACCATATGGCCCCGATGTGTATGAACGTTATCGCAAATGGGCGGAGGATTATTTCTGGATACCGCACCGCAACGTCCATCGCGGCGTTGGCGGGATTTTTTACGACCATCTCGAAAATACCAGCGACGCGTTGTTTGAACAAAATTTCGCGTTCACCCGCGATGTCGGCAATAGCTTCCTAGACATTTTTCCTAAGCTTGTCCGCCGTCGCATGAACCAACCCTTCAGTGCCGAAGAAAAGCAGGCGCAATTACGCTGGCGTGGTCTCTATGCTGAGTTTAACTTGGTATATGATCGTGGCACGACCTTTGGATTGAAGACTGGCGGCAATGTCGACGCGATATTGATGAGCTTGCCGCCCGAAGTGGTATGGGCCTGACCCCAGATGGTGTTTAGCCCGATTGCCCATGGCGAACTTGGTGCCATTGTGACATCGTTGGAAATGACGCGCCGTCCGCCGCTACGGGCGCTGCCAGCGTCAGAGTTGCGGTTAGAACGATGGCAGGCGCCAACAGCGGATACCTACCGCACGCTATATCGCCGCATTGGCGAACCATGGCTCTGGTTCTCCCGGCTTGCGCTTGATGAAGCCGACCTGTTGCAGATCATACACGACCCTGCCGTGCGCATCTGGGCCGTGCTAGACCGACGCGGTATTGAGGTTGGGATATTGGAGCTTGATTTCCGGGAAGCTGGACAATGCGAGATTGCCTTTTTCGGCCTTGTGCCAGAGCTGACAGGCAAGGGTCATGGCAAATGGCTGATGGCAATGGCGCTACAGATGGGCTGGGCGGAGGTCGGCGTTCAGCGGATGTGGGTACATACCTGTACGCTTGATGGACCTCATGCGCTGGCCTTTTACCAGCGGTCCGGTTTTAGTGCCTATCAACGACAGTTGGAAACCTTCCCCGACCCGCGCCTGAATGGCCTCATCCCGCTTGATGCGGCGCCGCATATCCCGGTTATTGGTGAGGTGTCTGCGCGGAAAGCTGACGGTTGACCGCGACCAGTGTCAATATGAAAGCCACGGCCTCCAAAGTAACGAAAACCGCCTTAACCGCAGACTCGACGATAGGAACACCTTCTTCGCCTGCGATGGACTGGCAAATGGCGACGATCGCGGTATCAGCCACACCTCCAAAAAAACGCAATATGACGGCAACAAAAAGCATCAAGAACAAGATCGCCCAACCGCACTGACTTGTAACGCGCCAAGTCCGGATCACGGATCTGTTGATACCACCCCCAGCTTGCTCCGTAACGACAGCAGGCAATATTGCAAAACGGCCCGAGAGATACAGGCCGGGCAGAACCAGCATAAAAAATCCTGCCAATGTGGCCCAACCAACGATCAAGCTTGCAAGCAAATAGGGGACGAATAATGCCGCGGCGATTCCAAGAGCATCCCCGACTTTCGACAGCGGACGCCCCGACATCAGCACATATAGGGACAGAGTTCCATAAATGGTTACCAACATCGTTGGCACAAGAATGCGCCAGTTGGCTTCGAAATAGCGGCTAATTTCCTGAACAGCCTGATTCGTATCGTCGAGATTTTCAACAATCAGCGGTGGCACGAGAAATGCCGAAACCCATGCCGACATGAAAATGAAGAAGCCGGCAATTGCGGCAATCGGCTCTTTATGTGCCGCAAGCAAAGCGCGCGCGTCCGTCCAAACAGCGCGATAATCAAGCTTCTTTGGCATAAATTCTCCTTAGGGTCAGGACCACTTAAATCCACCTTCGCGGTTTGAGGCCATTTTGTTCAGTGCAAGGCGGCAAGCGCAGGACTTAGTGGTTCTAAGTCCAAGCTTGCCAACGTGGCAATGGACAAAATGGGTCAAATCCGAGGACGTCAAAATGGCTTCGATCTCAAAGCAAAATGCCCTTGCAGGCAGAATAACTGCCTGCGGCGGACATTTCACTTCGATATCTTTGCCATTTTGACGCCGCGATGGTGTATTTAAGTGGTCCTGACCCTAGCTATGCGCGGCGTAGAGGCAGACATATGCGGTGGCAAGCCGCTTGCACCATGCTAAAGGGCGCATCATGATTTTAGATCATCATATCGACTGGGACATATCAACGGGCCTGACAGCCTATCCAGACGCGCTAAGCCGGATGGAGGCGTTGCAGGGGGCAATCCGTGATGACAACGCCAGAGAGCTTATCTGGCTGCTGGAACATCCGCCTTTATACACCAGCGGTACCAGCGCGGATCCCGCTGAACTACTGAGCCAGCAATTCCCCGTCTATGACACGGGGCGCGGCGGGCGATACACCTATCATGGTCCGGGCCAGCGCGTTGGCTATGTTATGCTGGACCTTGCCCGCCACGGCAAAGATGTCCGCTGCTACGTCCATGCACTTGAAGGCTGGGTGATACATGCATTGGGCCATTTTGGTATCGAAGCCCGTCGCGCGGAAGGGCGCGTCGGCATTTGGTGCGACACGCCGGACGGCCAAGAAGCAAAAATCGGCGCGATTGGCGTACGTATTCGCAAATGGGTTACGATGCATGGCTTTGCTGTGAACATTTCCCCTGATCTCAGCCATTTTACCGGCATCGTGCCCTGCGGGATATCGGAATATCCGGTGACTAGCCTCGCTGCGTTAGGCATCCATGCCAGCTTATCAGATTTTGACGCCGCATTGCTGTCAACTTTCCCGGATTTTCTCAATAGTCTTGCGAAAGCGGGTGAAAATTGTACGGATGCGCCGAGTTAGACCAACGAGGATATTATGCGTCTTTGCCATTTTACGTCTGCCCTTGCCATGATGCTGCTTTTGTCCGCATGCGGCAGTTCGAAGGAAGATAGTCAGGCTGCCGAAATGCGCATGGATACTCTCGACAGTCTTGAGGGCACTATTAGCGACGACATGATCAACACAGACGAAGCCGTCGACGAAATGCCAGTTCAATCTGACGCCAAGGTTTCGGCACCGGTCACGAGCGGAGACGCAGCCCCAACCAAAACCGATGCCGTAGACACGGCAAAAGTCGAAGAATCCGGCGAACCCAAGTGAGACTGAACACTACCCTGAAGCTGCCTTGCGGGGCCGTGCTGAACAACCGTATCGCAAAGGCTGCTATGACCGAGGGACTTGCCGACCCATTGGGTCGTCCGACACCCGAATTGCAGCGTCTTTATGGCATTTGGTCGGATGGCGGCGCTGGCCTTCATATTTCGGGCAATATTCATATCGATGCGGATCATCTCGAGCGTCCCGGCAACGTCTTTTTTAACGGACATCCCGACGCCGAGATGATGACGGCCCTCCAATTTTGGACACAGGCGGCAACACGCAACGGCAATCATTTCTGGGCGCAAATAAGCCATGCCGGTCGGCAGACCATGCGCGCGGTCAACCGGCATCCTAAAGCACCGTCTGCGGTCAAGCTGGGCTTACCCGGTGGACAATTTGGTACGCCTGTCGCCTTAACCGAGGACGAAATCCTAAACCTAATCGGCCGCTTTGGTCAGGCCGCATTGCATTGCAAAAATGGCGGATTTACAGGTGTTCAGATCCACGCCGCGCATGGCTATCTGATTTCGCAGTTCTTAAGCCCACGGTCGAACCAGCGCACAGACCGCTGGGGCGGCAGCCTTGTGAACCGTGCCCGTTTCCTAATGTTCACAATAAACACTGTGCGCACTCTGGTCGGCCCCGAATTCCCGATTTCCGTCAAATTGAACAGCGCCGATTTCCAACGCGGCGGCTTTGCTTTTGAAGACAGCCTGCAAGTGGCCCGATGGTTACAGGATGCAGGCGTGGACCTCATCGAGATTTCCGGCGGCACTTATGAGCAACCAAAGCTGCTTGGCATTCAAGGTATGGAAGAGGAGGAAGCCCAAAATGTGGCAGACACCACCCTATCTCGCGAAGCCTATTTTGTTGACTTCGCTCAAGCGATGAAGGCCGAATTAAAAATACCCTTGATGGTAACCGGCGGTTTTCGGAGCGCATCGGCTATGGAACAAGCCTTGCGCAACGGTGGTGCCGACATCATTGGCCTTGCCCGGCCATTATGCGTGCTGCCCGAAGCGCCAAAAAGGCTACTCGGTGGCATGGCGATGTTACCTAAGGTCGAAAACCAATTGAAACTGCTGCCCGAATGGCTCGCAAGCTTACGCAAAATCAAGATGGTGCGAAGCATCGAGGGATTTGCCACGCAATATTGGTTTTACAGCCAGATCTACGCCCTCGGCCGTACAGGTCGCACAGCGCCAGACATGACGGTTTTTGCTTCCTTGCGTGAAGTGGAATCGTATCAGAAAGACTGGTTAAAGGCCAGCCGCGCTGCGAGAGCTTAGGGTCAGGCCCTAATCGCCCTCGCCGGGATCAGGGCTGAAATATTTGTCGAACTTATCTTCTACGCCCTTAAACTCATCGGCATCGGCAGGTGGTTCACGGCTTGATGTGATATTCGGCCATTCCGCGCTATAAGTCGCGTTCAGTTCAAGCCATTTCTCAAGACCGTTTTCGGTGTCTGGCAAAATCGCTTCAGCAGGGCATTCAGGTTCGCAGACGCCGCAATCGATGCATTCATTGGGGTTGATGACGAGCATATTGTCGCCTTCATAAAAGCAATCCACCGGACACACTTCAACGCAGTCCATATATTTGCAGCGGATGC